>NZ_JBHTZF010000024.1:0-106416 GCF_042790435.1 Streptomyces sp. NPDC056738 | reverse complement strand
GGCGGGCGGCAGCTGCCGCCCGCCCCGCCGGTCCGTGCGCCCTGGACTATCTGCACGCCGAGGACGGCCGGGGGCGCTGCCTCGTCAGCAGGCTCGCGGCCCGCTGGGCGGTCTCGCCCCGGCCGGACTCCGCGCCGGGCAGGACACTGTGGGCCGGAGTCAACCCCGTGAGACCGCAGGTTCGGGCGCGGCAGTGGGCTCGGGCGCGCTTTCGCTGAGGCCGAACCGGCTGTGGAACTTGCGCAGGAAGCTGGGCGCGTACCAGGCAGAGCTGCCGAGCAGGCGCATCGCGGCCGGGACGAGGACACCGCGGATGGCGACGGCGTCGATGAGGATGGCCAGCCCGCTGCCCAGGCCGAACATCTGCATGAAGCTGAGCTTGGACGTACCGAAGGCGAAGAAGCTCACCGCGAGCAGGCAGGCGGCGGCGGTGACGATGCGCCCGGTGTGCCCGAGGCCGTTGGTGACGGCGGACTCGGTGTCCTCGCCCTGGTCGTGGAGTTCCTTGATGCGGCTGGTGACGAACACCTCGTAGTCCATCGACAGACCGAAGACGATGCAGAACATCAGCACGGTCATCGACATCTCCATCGGCTGCGCCGTGAAGCCGAACAGGGAGGAGAGATGGCCTTCCTGGAAGATCCAGGTCATGATGCCGAGCGTCGCCACCAGGGTGATCGCGTTCAGAGCCAGGGCGCGCAGCGGCTGCACGATACTGCCGGTGAACAGGAAGAGCAGGACGAACGTGGTCAGGATGACCAGGCCGATGGCGAGCGGGATTTGGCCGCTGATGGAGTGCTTGGCGTCGACCAGTTCGGCGTCGATGCCGCCCACCAGCGGGTGGATGCCGGGGGGCGGGGTGAGCGCCCGTACGTCGCCGACCAAGCTCTGTGCCGCGTCGGACTTCGGCGTCAAGGAGCTGACGATGCTGATCCGTTGGCCGTGGGGGCGGCTGAGGTTGGCGCTGCCGGGACCGGCCGCCGATTCCTGCCCGTGGGTGTACGTGCCGGTGCTGGTCTCGACCCGTACTACGCCCTTGAGCTGGGACAGTTGATCGGCGTATGTATCCAACGGGGCTTTGCCCACGTCCTGGCCGATGACGATCTGGAGGGCGGCGTTGTCGTTGCCGTTGAAGTTCTTCTGGAGCGTCGCGGAGACCTGGCGGCTCTCGGCGTCCTTGGGCAGCACGCGTTCGTCCGGGGTGCCGAAGGTGATGCCGAGCAGCGGGCTCGCCGCCACCAGCAAGATCGCGAGGACGGGCAGCGCGGTGAGCGCGGGCCGCCGCATGACGGTACGCGCCAGCCGCGCCCATATGGACACGCGCGTGGTGACGTTCGCGGTCTTCGCCCACGGCACCTGGCCCTTGTTGACCCGGTGCCCCAGGACGACGAGCAGCGGCGGCATGACGAACAGCGCGCTGACGGCCGCGATGGCGACGACGCCGACCCCGGCGAAGCCGAAGGACCTCAGGAAGTACTGCGGGAAGACGAGAAGCGCCGCGAGTGCGGCGGCCACGGTAGAGGCGGAGAACGCGACAGTGCGGCCGGCGGTGTGCACCGTCCGGCGGACGGCGTCTTCCACGCTCGCGCCGGTCGCGAGCTGTTCCCTGAACCGACTGATCATCAACAGGCCGTAGTCGATGCCCAGTCCCAGGCCGAGAGCCGTGGTGAGGTTGGTCGCCGTGTTCGAGACGCTGGTGACATCGGCGA
Source organism: Streptomyces sp. NPDC056738 (assembly GCF_042790435.1). NCBI lineage: Bacteria > Bacillati > Actinomycetota > Actinomycetes > Kitasatosporales > Streptomycetaceae > Streptomyces > Streptomyces sp. NPDC056738. The sequence continues at coordinate 104,707 of NZ_JBHTZF010000024.1, read as the reverse complement.
GCAGGGACAGTTCGGCGAACGAGCCTAGGATGGCGATGACGGCGATGGCCAGCGGCAGCAGTGCGGCGACCATGCTGCCGAAGACGAACAGCAGCAGGATGAGGGTCAGCGGGATCGCGATCAGCTCGGCCAGTTCAAGGTCCTCGACCACCTGCGTCGACATGTCGTTGCCGACGGCGGCCACCCCGCCGGCTCGTACCGTGAGGGCTTTGTTGTACGTGCCGTCGTAGTCGTCGAGCAGGCTCGTGGCGTTCTTCTGCTGCTGGGTCGGGTCGCCTTTGACATGGGCGAGGACCATGGCCTCGCGGCCGTCCTTGGACAGGAGTTGGGTGCTCCGCTTGTCCCAGTAGGAGACGACGTTTGCGAGCGTCTTCTCCTTCTTCAGGCTCGCAACCAGTGCCTTGCCGTTCTGCTCGGCGGACGGGGTGTCGACCCGGCCGCCCCCGGCGCGGACCAGCAGCACGAGGTTGGTCTCGCCGCCGAATTTCTTGTCGATGAGATTGCGTGCCCGGGTGGACTGGGAAGCCGGGTCATCGAAACCGCCGCCCAGCAGCTTGGTGAATGCGCCGCTACCGAGGGCACCCATGAGAGCTGTCGCCACGACGGCGACGATGAGTACCAGCCGGGCCCGGCGGATCGCCAGCTCGGCTATGCGTTCGAACACGCGGAATCTCCTTTGAGGTCATGTGTCTGCGGGGACGGCGACGACGCTAGGGGAGGCCATGGGGAAGTTGGCAGTGCGAGATTTACCTGACAGTGCTCGGTTTATGTTTAAGCGTCAGATATGCGCCGTAGGGTGGGCGCATGCCCGTACCTGAACGCCCGAAGACCGCTGCCCTGCCGGCGCAGTCCGCGCCGCCTGCTCCTTCCGCTCCGGCCGCTCGATCCGCCTCATCCGCTCCGCCCACGCTGCGGGAGCGGCGGCGGGCCACAGCGGTGCGGGAGATCTTGGACGCCGCCGAACTGCACATCACCGAGCACGGTCCTGAGGGGCTGTCCCTGCGGGCCGTCGCGCGCAGCCTCGGCATGACCGTGCAGGCGCTCTACCACTACTTCCCCAACCGGCATGCGCTCGTCACGATGCTCGTCGCCAAGGGGTACGAGGATTTGTTCGCCGCAGTCGAGGCCGCCGTCGACTCGACGGCCGGTTCGACCGCGGGCGCTGGGGGCACTGCGGCGGGCTCGGTGGCGGACCGGCCGTTCGTGTCGCGTCTGCTGGACGCGGCCGAGGGCTACCGGCGCTGGGCTGTCGACCATCCAGAGCGGTTCAAGCTCCTGTTCGGGACACCACTGCGGGGCTACGCGGCCCCGGCCGACGGTGCCTCCACCATTGCCGCCCGCCGGATGAGTACGATCTTCCAGCGTGAGCTCTTCGGCGGCTTCAGCATGGAGCAGCTCGCGGCGGCCGAAATGCCCCCGCTCTCGCCCCAGTTCCGCGCCTACCTGGAGCACCTGCCCCCGGATGGGCCGGGAGTCCTCCCGCCGCCCGCGATCGCCCTGCTCATGGAGGCGTGGGGGCGCATGCACGGCATGGTCGTCCTTGAGGTGTTCGGACACACCTCGTTCCTCGAGGAGCACGAGGCTGAGCTCTTCCACCTTGCGATGCGCAACATGCTCGCGGACATCCATCGGCGGATTTCCGGGAGCGTGGGCGCCGTTGGAGCCGGGGCGGTGTGAGGTGCAAGGGCGCGCACGGCCCGCGCGTCCACAACTGAGCGAGGGCCGAAGCCCGCCTTCTGGCAGGGGCACGATCGGCAGCACCGGGTGGCCGGTTAGGCGGTCGAGGCGCGCTTCGGGCGATACGGAGCCCCATGAACGGAGTGAACTCACCGGGGCGCCGAGCGGGACGGACCACAGGCCGGCTGGGAAAGGGCTGTATGCCGCTCGCCCGTATCTGGGGCACCCGCTGTCGTCGCGTTGCCTTCACGGGGAAAGGGGCTTCGCCATCGGGCAAGCAAATCCGCAGACCTGATAGCGCCTGGGCGGTCCCTTCACACGTGGTGGCGTGCCCACCGCACTCCCGGACCTCTCACCTGGTCCGAGGTGGCAGACCACCGCACCGGTCAGCTTCCTGCCCTCGCTTCGGGTCCGGCCGACCAGCGCTCGCGTCGGACCCTCGCCCCACTCGGCGAGGGTCCGCACCATGCACTGCCTGCTGGACAGCAGCTCGTCGTGTGGGTGGCGGGCGATGAGGTGCATGGCGAAGAGCGCTCTGTCGTGGATGGGGTGGGGCGAGGCGGTCCGCGTGCACGACGTCGAGGATGCGTGCGGCGCCGCACGCCGCAGGGACGGGACACCGGATGGATGTGCCCGCTGACCCGCCGGCCAGGGTGCGGCTGGCCCTCCCAGCCGCGCTGGCCTGCCTACCAGGGCACCTCCCCGTTTTCGTCCTGGAAGGTGCCGGTCGGGCCGTCCGCGTCGATTGTGGCGAGACGTACGACGACCCTCGCGCTCTCCTCCGGCGACCTGCCGACACCGAAGGCCGCCGTCAGGTCCGTCGCAGTGGTGCCGGGTTCAACAGCATTGAACTTGATGCTCGGATGGGCCTTGGCGTACTGGACGGTGAGCATGGTGGCGGCGGCCTTGGACGCCGAGTACAGCGCCAGCGGCAAGGCGTACTCCGGACGGCCCGGGTTGGTCACAGCCCAGAAGGATCCGGCGCTGCTGGAGACGGTCACCACGGTGGGGTTCGCGGACTTGCGCAGCAGGGGCAGGGCCGCTTCCGTGACCCGCACCAGGCCGACCGCATTGGTGTCGAAGGCGCGCAGGGCGGTGGGGCCGTCGAGGGCTCCGTCCCCCAAGATGCCAGCGTTGTTCACCAGAACGTCGAGCCGGCCCTCGGCCGCGTCGATGGCTGCGAGCGCGCTGTTCACGGAGGCGTCATCCGTCACGTCAAGCTGCACGAATCTCGCGCCCAACGCCGCCGCGGCCCGCTGTCCGCGCTCGACGTCCCGCGCGCCGAGGTAGACCACGTGGCCCACCGCCAGCAGCTGTCGGGCGGTCTCGAAGCCGATGCCCTTGTTGGCTCCGGTGATCAGTGTGATGGTCATGCAAATCCTCGCAAGTGAAGTGCCCGAGCGGGCCGTTCTCGATATGCGGACATGTCTCAGTGGGGCAGGCGCGAACTGGCAGGTCAGCCGGTCAGCTGCCGGCGCAGTTCACTGGCATCGTGCAGGGCGGTCATGTGCACGAACCGCCCGTCTCGGACCTGGTAGATGGCGTACTCGACGATCTCGAACGAGGCGCCGGTAGGAGCCACGCCGAGCCAGGGCTTCACGGGGGTACCGGTGTTGACCAGGCGCGCGGCCAGACGGTCCCCGTCGAAGAGCAACTCCTGCAACTCCCAGTGCAGGTCCGGTACCGCATCCACGTCATGCCGTTGCACGGCCAGGAGGTCGTCGCGTGTGGCGGGCTCCCCGTTCAACGTGGTCCGGTCGTTGATGAATGCGTCCATGCCATCGAATTGGTGGGCATTGAGCGCTTCGAGGTAGCGCCGGTAGAACGTGCGCAGATCACTGTCGGACATGTGAGGGGCCCTTCTATGGGGTGGCTCTGGATCGGGGCCACGCGTGGAGGGTCAGAGCGGGGGTGCCCGCCGCGGCCGCGCCAGACGGTCGCGGAGTGGGCCCGCCGGTCAGCGTCACGGCGGAGCAGGGCGCTGTGCGCGGTCCAGGTTGGCGATGAGCTCGTCGCGCATTTGGTGTGCCAGCGCGGCCCAGGCGGGTTGACCGGGAGCCGTGCGCCACGAGGCGCTCAGTGGACTGTTGTTGACGGTGTCGAAGCCGAACTTGTCATAGAGCCGGGTCACGAGGTCGACGGCGTCGGGGAAGTTGCTGGAGGTCGGAAGCGCCAGCCGGTCGGGGGCGCCCGCTGGGCGCCCGGCGGTGGTGATGCGGGGAGCCTGGATATGAGTGAATGCCTGGACGACTTGGGAGGCGGGCAGGTGCTCCTGGCGCATCTCGAGTACGGTCGTCTCGCCGGAGTCGATGCGGGCGAAGTGACCGTCGCGCCAGATCATGTAGTTGTTCGTATCCAATACGATCTTGCCGGCGAGGGCGTCGACCGGCAGGTTGTTGACCGTTTTCAGTGGGACGGCCACGACGGCGAAATCCCCGGCGGCTGCGGCGTCCGCGGCGCTGGCGGCCCGCGCGGACGGCCCGAGTTCGGCGGCTAGGTGCTGCAAGGTTTCCGGTCCGCGCGAGTTGGCGATCACGATGCTGTAGCCGTGGGCCAGGGCCGCCCGGGCAATCTGGCCGCCGACCTCGCCGGCGCCGATGATCGCGATGGTGGGCATGGGGTCCGCCTCTCAGATCTGGTTCAGGCCGCCGTCGACGTACAGGCTCGAACCGGTGATGAAGCTGCTCTGCTCGGATGCCAGGAAGGCCACGGCAGCGGCCACCTCCTCCGGGCGCCCGAGCCGGCCCAGCGGCACCCGCGTCATAAGGTGCTGCTTGAACCGTTCCGGGTCGGGGGTCAGCCCCGCCAGGGCGGGGGTGTCGGCCGGGCCGGTGGTGAGGGTGTTGACCCGGATGCCGCGTCCCTTGAGCTCGTTTGCCCAGGTCCGGGCGAACGAGCGCGTGGCGGCCTTGGTTGCCGCGTACACGCCGAGCTCCGCATCGCCGACGTCCCCGTTGGTCGAGCCGTTCACGATCACCGAGGCGCCGTCGTTGAGTAGCGGCAGAGCCTTTTGGGCGGTGAACAGCAGGCCACGGACGTTGATGCCGAACAGGGTGTCGAAGTGCTCCTCGGTGACCTGCGCCAGCGGAGCGAGCGCGGCGACGGCGACATTCGCGAACAGCAGTCCAGGCCCCCGCCCCGGCTGCGGATGGTGGCGTAGAGCCGATCCAGGTCGTCCAGGTTCGCGATGTCGCCGGTCACCGCAGTGGCCGCAGGACCGATCAGGTCGACGGCCGCGTCGAGTTCAGTCGCGCGCCGGCCGGTGATGAAGACGTGCGCGCCTTCATCTGCCAGCCGGACCGCACTGGCCAAGCCGATGCCGGCGCTGCCCCCGGTGACGAGAGCGTTCTTTCCGTTGAGCAGTCCCATGTGTGCCACCCCTTCCTTCCACTTCTGCAGTGATCGCTGCAGAAGTGGACCGTAGCACTTCTGTAGCGATCACTGTGGAAGGGGTAGGGTGTGGGGGTGGAGACGAAACCGACCGGCCCGATCGGCCGACCGCGAGGATTCGACGCCGAAGCCGCCCTTGAGCGCGCCATGCTGGTGTTCTGGCAGCATGGCTACGAGGGGGCCAGCACCGCCTGCCTGACACACGCGATGGGTATCTCCACCACCAGCATGTACGCCGCGTTCGGCAACAAGGAGCAGCTGTTCCGCAAGGTGTTGGAGCGCTACACCGACGGCCCGAGCGCCTACCTGGCCCAGGCCCTAGAGCAGCCGACTGCCTTGGGCGTCGCCACCGCCATTCTGGCCGGCACCGTGCGCACCACCACCCGCGCGGGCCACCCCCACGGCTGCCTGGGCGTCCAGGGGGCCCTGACCACCAGCGAGTCCGGCCAGGACGTCCGCTCCCTCCTCGTCGACTGGCGCACTACCGGATACGCCCGCATCCGCGAGCGGTTCCAGCGCGCCGTCGATGACGGCGATCTGCCCCCGCAGACCGACCCCGGCCTCCTGGCCCGCTACCTCACCACCCTCGCCTACGGCATCGCTGTCCAGGCCGCGAGCGGCGTCGCCCGCGAAGACTTGCAGGAGCTGGCCGACGCCGCCTTGCGCCACTGGCCCCTGCCCTGACACCGCCGTGGCGGTGGGGGCCGTGCCGTACGGACCTGGCGGGTGCTCATCAGTGCTCATCCCTCGGCGGCGTGATGGACAGCTTCCCGGGTTGTCGAGCACCGGCTCATGGCGAGGCAGTGCGGATACGCGACGGCGACCTGCGCGACTGCTCCGGCCGGGGTGGACGCGCCGGTGCAGTAAGGGTCCCGGCTGACCGCGGTGGTGGTAAGTCACACCCCTTCCGCTCGCTCCAGCTCCTCCATGGCCGGGAGCCGGGTCAAAGACGTCGCCGGTACCGGGCTCGGAGAGTGCAGCACCCACACCACCAGGTCCCCGGCCTGGCGCGACAGCGGGACCAGGCGGTTCACCTGCTCGGCAATCTCCAGGTCGGAGGGGGTCTCCCGCAGAGGTCGACCAACTGAAGGCCGCAACAGGACTTGGGGCTGTTCAGGCGGCCGACCGCACCAGGCCCGCTTCGTAGGCGAACACCACCGCCTGGACACGGGCGCGGGCACCGATCTTGGCGAGGATGCTGCTGACGTGGGCCTTGACGGTGGTCGTGGCGATGGACAGCCGTGCAGCGATCTCGGCGTTGGACCAGCCGGAGGCGACGGCGGTGAGCACAACACGCTCCCGCTCGGTGAGCCTGCCGATCCCGACTTCCCGCTCGGCAGGGAGCGCGAATTGCAACTGTCGGACGGTGTCGATGAGAGCGCGGGTCAGGCCGGGGATGATGACGGCGTCTCCGGCGGCCACGACACGGATGGCCGCGGTCAGTTCGCCGGGGGTGGCGTCGTGGAGAAGGAATCCACCGGCACCGGCGCGCAGAGCGGCGTAGGCACGCTGCTCGTCGCTGGCGGGGGTCAGGATCAGCACGCGTGGGCGGTTCCCTTGTGTTCCGGAGAGTTCGGAGTTCCGGGGGAGGGCGGGAAGCCGTGTGATGCGGCGGATGGTCTCGGTGCCGTCCGAGTCGGAAATATTGCTGTCACCACGACGTCGGGGCACAGTGCGGCGCTCATGCGGACCGCCGCAGCCCCGCTCGAGGCCTCGCTGACGACAGTCAAGTCGGGTTCCTCCGCCAAGAGCATGCGCAGTCCGCGGCGCTGCAAGGGCTGGGCATTGGCAATGAGTACAGAGGCCATGGTGGACGTTCTCCCAACGGGAAGCGGATCATCGTTCGCGGGCAGTGATTGATGCGAGTGGGTGCGTGCTCAGTCATCGCCGACCCCTCTGAACGAAACGGTTGTTCACATCGGTTTTCAGGGCGCTCAGTCGGCACCGAGGGCCCGGTGGATGTGGTGACTGTCGCGCTACCAGGGCTGTGTGCGTGCCGCATCGCGATGGCCACCCCTCAGGTCCACCACGTGGTGCGTCTCCGCAAACAGGTGCGGTTCTACGAGGCAAAGAGCTTCGAAGGCGTCACATCCGAGACGGTGGCGGCTCTCGCGCGAGAGGGCGGCACTCTGACTGAGCGCATCGACATCCTGGTGGTCGGCAACCGTCCCGCGATCGCCAACTACCGATCTGGCCCGGGAGATCGCCGTCCTCGCCCGGGCTCAGCAGGACGCCACCTGGAACCGTCAGCAGAACTCCAATCAGCTCCGGTCTCTTCTGCGCGAGTACTACCCGTCCGCCCTGGACGCCTTCGCCACCTGGCAGAACGGCCTCTGCCGCCCCGAGGCGCGAGAGCTGCTCAAGCTCGCCCCGACGCCTTCCCAGGCCGCGCAGCTGAGCCGCACACAGATTCATGCCGCGCTCAAGCGGGCCGGCTGCAAGCGGGGCATCGAGGCTGAGGCCGACCGATTTCGCGAGGTGTTCCGGGCAGTGTGGGCCCACCAGCCGCCGTTGGTCGAGGACGCGTTCGGCAAGCAGATGCTCGCCCTCCTCATCCAGCTCGACGCTGCCTGCACGGCCGCCGACGACCTCGCGAGGGCGGTGGAGGAGGCTTTCCCTCAGCACCCGGACGCGGAGGTCATCCTCAGCTTCCCCGGCCTTGGCGTCCAACTCGGCGCCCGGGTGCTTGCCGAGATCGGCGATGACCGAAGCCGGTTCGCCGGCGCCCGTGGTCTGAAGGCTTATGCCGGCGCCTCGCCGATCACCAGGGCTTCCGGCAAGAAGTCAAGCATCATCCGACGGCGGGTGAAGAACGACCGGCTCAACCATGCTGGCTATCTCTGGGCCTTCGCGGCCCCCAACGGATCACCCGGAGCCAAGGCCCACTACCGTCGCCGACGCGACGTCCACGGAGACTGGCACGCGGCCGCCCTGCGCAGCCTCTTCAACCGGATGCTCGGCCAGCTCTATCGCTGCCTCCAGGAGCACACGACCCTCTCTGAACTGGTCGCCTTTCCGACCCCGAGCCTGGAGGCGGGGAAGGCAGCAGCCTGATCCCCAAGGGTCGAGAACTCCTTCTGTCAGTACGAGATGGCATGCTCCCCGCCATGAACAAGGAGCAGTTCTGGGAGCTCATCGCGGAGGCCCGCGACCGGGCGATCACCCCACACGACAGCGACGCGGTCGCCCGCGAAGCGACCTCGTTGCTGGCCGCCCGGCCGGTCGAGGAGATCATCACCGCGGAGCAGGCGCTGTGGGACCTGATGATTGAGTCCTACACCAACCCTCTGTGGGCCGCTGCCTACACCGCCAACGGCGGATGCTCCGACGACGGCTTCGACTACTTCCGCGGCTGGCTGATCGCCCAGGGTCGTGAAGTCTTCGAGCGCGTCGTCGTTGATCCTGACGCCCTGGCGAAACTGCCCATAGTTCAAGCCGCCGCAGCCGCCGGCAGCGACCTGGAGGGCGAAGACGTGCTGGTCATCGCATGGAACGCTCACATCACGGCAACCGGTGATCAGCTTCCACCGGGCACACTCACCATCTGCTACCCGCAGCTGGACCCTGCCTGGAACTTCGACTTCTCGGACTCAGACGAGATGGCTCGCCGACTGCCGCGTCTGGCTGCTCTCTACCTGGAGTAAGTCGCGCAGGATCCACACCCGCCGAGAAGCTCTATGAGTGATCGCTGTTCGAATACCGCAACTGGTGGCTTGACGAGTTAGCACCATGAGGTGTCTCTGGCCCAACGATCCGCGAGCTGCCCGGACACGGCGCTCCGAGCGGTAAAGATCCACTGCCGCATCACTTCTGGGTCCCGTTGACCCGTCTCACCGAAGTCTGACCGACTCAGGGAGGTCGCACACCTGGCAGCTTCACATCTCGAGAATCCCTGCTCGTTGTGCTTGCAGTTCGGAGCGGACGAGTTCGAGGATGCGTCCGGACCAGTTGCGGCCTCGGCCAGCGTTGTCGCCCCAGAAGGTCGAGTTCATGTCGTCGTAAATCACGGTGGCGTCGTCCGTTGCCAGCAGGACCTCAGCCAGTTCGGGGTGCTGGTCGTACTTGGCTTTCAGCAAGCGTGTCATGACGGCGGTTCGAGCGTGTTCCCAGCCCTCGCGGCGAGGGGCCTCAGTCGCAAGCACGCGTGCTGTGGCGGCGGTCTCTGCTGCCGCGATCGCGAGCCGGGTCTCCGGCTGGGCGACCGACAGGGCCCAGTAGGCGTGGGCGACGGAGGGGTAGCGGGTTCCCTTGACCGTGATCGGGGCGGGGTAGTCGTGTCGCAGGCCGAGCATGCCGGTGATCGTCAACCGGCTGCGCCGGGAACGAGTGGTAGAGCTGGACGGCGGGGGCGTGCGGTGTCGCCGGTCCGTCCGCGGGGACGCGAGTGGCCCTCTCGGCCGTCCAGCGGGCCCGCTCCTCGAAGTACGCGACGGCGCTGTCGTAGTCCTTCTGCGTGACCGTTCCGTCGAACGGCAGCTAGGTCTGGGCGCCGGGCCCTGCCACCAGGACCCGTAGCGGCCGGTCCTTGCTGTCCATGTCGCCCAGCGCGTAGCGGCGCTGCGATTCCGGGATGTTAAGGAACGCGGCGCGGGCCGCGGCCCGGTTCTCCTCGGTCCGGTCGGCGAGGAAGACGTCGACGGCGGCCAGGCAGCGGCCGGTCGAGTCGGACCGCCCGTTCAGTTGGTCGATGGTGTCGCGGACCTCAGCGACCAACAGCTCGGGCGCGAGCCAGCTCTTCGGTTCGCAGAACTTCCAGTCCGCCAGCTCGTGTGCGGAAGCCTCGCCGCCTTCCGGGAAGCTGGTCGCCACCCAGCCGGTGCGCAGCTTCTCCTCGAACTCCACAACGGTGACCAAGCCCCAGCAGTCGATGAGCCCGTCAGCGAAGATGAAGAGGTCGGTGAGGAAATAGTGGCCGCCGTTGCGGATGAAGACGTGCCGCCAGGTGCCGGGTATGCGGAGGCCGTCCGCCGTGCGATAGGTGATTCGGTTGCCGATCATCCTGGGATTGTGCCGGAGTGGCCGCTGGCGGGGAGTCGCTGACAAAGCCGACCGAGCCGCGTGGTCCGGAGCGTGAGGCGTATGTACGCGGCTGCTGCGGCAGCTCGCGGAGCTCTACCCCGCTCCGCAGGAGCCGGCCGCCCCGGCGGCGCCCGCCGCGGTCGCAGGCATGCCCGCCCCGGGAGCACCCGCGCTCGCCCCGGCGCAGGCGCGCCCTGTGTCCCTGAGAACGGAGAGGAAACGCCGCGATGACGGCACGCCCTGCTCCGCCGAAGGTCGCGCTTGCTGACAAGCCGTCGCTCATCGCGAGCACCTACCGTCCCGAACCGCTGCTGCAGTTCGCCGACGACGGCCTGCACATCGACCCGAATGCTGCCATAGCACGCTCGGGGCCGCGTTCCTGAACAGCATTGGGCCGCACTCCTGGCCCGACCGGGACATGAAGGGCCTCTGTAGGCACACACCCTGGCGCAGCGGCCTCCTATGTACCTCGCGTACAACACTCCGTCTATTGTTTGGATCGCGAGCTCAATCCGACGGTTGGCCTGTCAATGACATGATGAGCGAGCTTGATGCCCTCCTGGTGGGCTTGAGCGCAGGGCCCTCAGCCGAGCCCCCCGTCCGGCTGAGGGCTGCTGGCTCATTCAATTGCTCCGAAAGCTGTGCAACGAATGCCTCGGTGCTGAGGGCGCCAGCGCCGCAACAGCGGCTCTAACTGGCATCACGATGTCCACGCCAAGAGTCGGGAGCTGAAACAGCTGATCGTGGCTGACGAGTTCGACCCGATCACGAGTAGGTCGCCCCCTAAAGAGTGTTGCACAAGGCTCTGAGCTGGGCATCTCCCTTGTATGACTGGGGTGTTAAGGGCAGAGCGGGTGTGGGTGGAGACGTTCACCGGGTTGCGGGTGACGCAGTTCGCACGTCTGCTCAAGGTGGTGCGGTAACGGGGTGGCGACGGCACGTTACGGGGCCGGCCGTGGTCGCTGCCGTTGGCCGAGCGGGTGCTGTTGGTTGCGGTGTACTACCGCACAACCTCACGATGCGGCAGCTCGGTCCGCTGTTCGGTGTCTCCTCCTCCACCGTGTGCCGGGTCATCCAGCGGCTGGTCCACTTCTTGCGATCGAGCCGGTGAGCCGTCCGGCGGATGCCGCGGATCGGTTGTGGATCGTGGACGGCACGCTGGTCCCGCTGCGGGACCGGAGCGTGGCGACCTCCAGCCGCAACTACCGGTTCTCGGCGAATGTGCAGGTCATCGTGGATGCCGAGACCCGGCTGGTAATCGCAGCTGCCCGTCCGGTGCCGGGCACGACCGCGGATGCCCATGCCTGGCGGGCGTCCGGGCTGAGCTGGCACTGCCAGGGTGTGACCATGCTGGGTGACGGCACCTATCTCAACTGCGGGATGGCGGTACCGCACCGCAAACGCCCGGGACGGGCCCTGCTGCAGGCCGAGGAGGACGACAACGCCGAGCATCGCAAGGTCCGTGCCCGGGTGGAACATGTCATCGGCCGGATGAAGAACATGCTGCTCGCCCCCTGACAAGGCAGCGGATGGGAATGGAACTCCCTGTTCAAAGGACTGTAGGGCGCGTACCGAGCCAACAGGGCCCAGATGCGCCCTGGAGCCGGAGGCCATCGGCGACGTCATTACCTCGCCCGGGGTCGGTGCCGACCTGAGTGTGCGCCACACTGGGCACTCCACCCGCGGCAGCGGCGTCGACGCCGCCCCGCCAGGTCATCACCGTCCGCGGCGGATGGGCCGCGAACTCCGCAGCCCTGGAGGTCTACTTCGACGACGTTGAGGGCTGGGAAGACAACGCCATGAACGGTGTGCTGTAGAGGGACGTCCAGAGTCGTGCAGTTCCTTGGCGAACGGACACGTCGTCTCGGCAGCGAACTCCATCCCGGGAGGCAGCCCGATCACCCCTCAGCATGGGAACGTTTGCTCGATCCATGGGCTGAGAGAGCCGTACGGAAGTCGAATGGTTGGATGCAGGTACCGGTTGTGGGCCGTGTCGTTGGGCACGGCAAGCCCCAGCGGTATGGGTGAACAGGCTCGGTTCGAGGGGATGGAGGGTCGGTCGTGGGTGTTCGCAGCTCGATCGAGTGGACCGAGGCGACGTGGAACCCGACCACGGGATGTGACCGCGTTTCCGAAGGCTGCGACAACTGCTACGCGTTGACGCTGGCGAAGCGCCTGAAAGCGATGGGCTCCCCGAAGTACCAGGCCGACGGCGACCCGCGCACGTCCGGGCCCGGTTTCGGGCTGACAGTGCATCCGGATGCACTGACGGTGCCGTACGGATGGAAGAGTCCACGCACCGTGTTTGTGAACTCGATGAGCGACCTGTTCCATGCCAGGGTCCCGCTCGACTATGTCCGCCGTGTGTTCGCAGTCATGGCGGATACGCCGCAACACACCTACCAGGTCCTCACCAAGCGTGCTCGTCGATTGAGGCAGGTCGCCGACCGGCTTCAGTGGCCGGACAATCTCTGGATGGGCGTCTCGGTGGAGAGCGCGAAGGAGCTGCCGCGGGTCGATGATCTGCGGCAGGCGCCAGCGGCGGTGAAGTTCCTGTCGTGCGAGCCACTGCTGGGTCCGCTGGATGGTTTGGAGCTCTCGGGCATCGACTGGGTCATTGCGGGCGGTGAGTCCGGGCCGGGACATCGGCCGTTGGATGAAGCATGGGTGACCCAGATCCGGGATACGTGCCAGCAGGCGCAGGTGGCGTTCTTCTTCAAGCAGTGGGGCGGCCGTACGCCGAAAGCCGGCGGCCGCGAACTGGAAGGCCGCACCTGGGACCAGATGCCGTTGCCCGCAGCGGTGTGACCGAACCGGCCCAATGTGGTCAAGCAGCGAAGATCTTGGGAAAGACCGTGATCTCACGGGTCCTCTTCACGCCCACACCGTTGCTGGGAGTCTTGCCCTGCTCGTGCAGGAGCCGTACCGCCTTGCGCGCCACCGGCTCGGTGACCTGCCCGTAGAAATCGCCGAAGATCTCCAGCGTGTGGTCGACCAGCTTGATCGGGTGCCGAGTACGGGCCAGCAGTTTCTCCAGGTTCTCGGCGATCTTCGGCACGGCTCTGGCTTCGACCTCCTGTGGGTCGGGGCGCGTCAGAGACGCCATCGAGAACAACGCCAGGTCATCGCTCTCTTCGCGCAGTTGAAGCGTCTTCCACCATTCGTCTCGCGCCCGGGCAACCGTATCCCCGAACACCCACAGGCCGTACTGACTGCGGGTCGCGAACACTAGCTGGTACACAGCCCGCTTGCGTGGCGAGTGCGACACCGGCACCGACTGGACCAGCATCCCCGTCCGCCTGGCCAGGCGGCGAGCGTACTCGGCTGCCACCGCCTCGATGGCGTCTTCCGCAGCACCCTCCCTGGCTGAGGAAGACGCCGCGTCGGCAAAGTACTTACGCCACCACGGACCACCGCACACCTCGTCGAACCGCTGCAGCGACCTCTCGTTGCCCTTCGGCGAACGCACGTGCCCGCCCAGACGCCATACAGCCATCATGCTGAAATTCATCAGCAACTCGGTCGCCGGCTTCCTTCCGGGTCGCTGCCGCGCCAGCACATCCACCAGCCGATCCTGCGGCAGTACCAGACCGCACGGGTCCAGGAAGAGGAACAGCGGCTCAAACAGGGCCCGCCTGACCACACTGTCCAAAAGCCCGTCGACCTCACCACGATGGGCATGTGCCACCACGCCGCCGGACCGGTAGTGCTCGACCACCGCGTCCAGCCGCTCGAACGACTTCTGCTGCGCTTCGGCGAAGAAGCACTCCACCGTCAGCCCGTGCCGGGTGCGGAAGTGGGAGGCGACCCGCAGCGCGATCTCCGCCGATGCCGGCTCGCCGTTCTCGTAGCGGCCCTCGCCCGCATACCCGTCCAGATACACCACGCGCCCATCGTGCGACCGCGTGCCTGTCATCCCGCCGAACTGCGGCAGGTAGCGCTTGAGCAGCTCGTGCTTGAGCACGCTGGGCAGTGCCTTGTCCGACCAGTAGTCCCCGCCCGTTCCTGACGACATGCAGCCCCCAGTTCGTTCCTCAACTACCCCCCGCTCCTGCATGGTCGGGCCATGCGCTCCGCCCGACAAGATGGCCATTGCGTCACCTGCGGCGGTTCGGTGCGGACTGCGACGTGTGAGAGGTCGCCCAGATGCGACGTATCTCCTGGAGCACTCTCGGTTCTCAGGGGCGTCACTGGCTGCGAATCAAGGATTCCGCTTGTCATGGTTGCGGCGGTGATCGCAATGAGATCGCTGATCACATCCGAGAAGTGCAGCCACCCAGGAATCCGGCCTTTTCTGACATTTCTATCCAGGTGCACTATTCGCCAGGCTTCGCCACCCCTGGATTCTCATCCAATTGGCGGTGAGGCAGTTGCCAGAGGCTTAAGAATGTTCGGCGGAACCGGCTTGCGCCGCCTGTCTGTGACCTGTCATAGCAGTTGTGGCGAGGGCTGTGATCCGCCTGTCCCGCAGGGGAATGTGCGACACGTATTTGTCACCGGAACGAGGGGGTCGGCGTACTGCTATGCGCGCTGAACTGCGATGTTGGATCACCTCATGACCCAGGCCTGGCCGGAGTACATCTCTGGAGTTTTGGTGCTGGTCACCAGTGCTGCAGCAAGTGCTCTGGCCAAGGCCTGGCGTCGACGTAGAACCCTGCGTCAGGGGCAGGACACTGCCCCTGACGGCAGCGAGTAGCTTTCACGTTCACCAATTCCAATTGGAGTTCACTGTGTCCGAATCAAATAGCGTCGTCCTGAGGACGACAAAAAGCGTCGTCTCTAAGACGACACATTCTCGGCGGCCCGATTCTGAAACGCACCGAATCGATGCATGGCAGCACCTAAGAGACCCAGAAGCCCTCGACCCTGATTTGTGGATGGGCGAGCTGGCCGGGATCCCTCGCGTTCTCGACCACACCGGGACCCTGAAAGAGATCGCGGAAAAATATGACCGCATCCTCGAGGCCATCGAGTACGGCGCCCTGGACGAGGTGAAGGAGACCGACCTGCTTGCAGCCCTGCTTGTGCAGCGAGCCCTGAGGGACAAACTCCAGATCGACGAGCCGAGACTGATCGCAGACGCCCGTCGCCGGAACATCACCTGGTCACGCATTGCTCCCGCCCTGGAAGTGCGCAGCCGACAGGCAGCGGAACGCCGCTACCTCCAGCTACGTCAGGACATTGACGGCATGGTGGGCCACCCTCTGACTCAGAGCGACCGTGTCGAAGTCGCCCGAACCCAGCGAGACCGCAAAGCGGAGCAGCGCTGGGCGACGGAGCACAGCAGTGAGATCATCGACCTGGCTTCCCGCTTGGCCGCGGTCCCCGAGCTTCAGCAGCGGGCCGACTCCTGCCCCAAAGTCACACGCGCCAACAAGGTGGCGGCGCTGCATGCGCGCCGCAACGGCGAACGGGACCCTGCCCCCGTCCACATTCCGTGGCCGGCTCGGCTCATCGAGACAGTGGCTGCCGAAGAAGCTCACCGAGAAGCGGAAGCAGCAGCACGGCAGCACGCTGAAGACCTCTTCCACGAAGACCCAGGTCCGACGCTGGCCCTGCTGACACCGGTCAAATACGCCCGCCTCATCCACCAGATGTTCAGCCTCGTCGGTTACGCAGTCGACAGCGACAACGTCGACCTCACTGACCATCAGTCACTTGTGGACGCGATCCGAGAGCTTTACGCCCGGGCTGGTTCCGATGCCCCCCGCGCTCCCGAGGACTACTGATGGGCTTCCGGGCTGGCACGCGAAGCTCCGCTCCTTGCCCATCTCACCCTCAGCGGTCAGCCGTCGTCTCATGCCAGGCCCACGCCGCACCCGGATTGTTGCCTTCAGCGACTTCGTCGCTGAGGTATCTGCGGCCGGTGACCACGCTGTCAGATCAGTCGCTTGATGTAGGCGGGGCCACGAGGCGGATCGTCCCGCACAGATATCGCCGGCATGGGCTTCAACGACGCGACGTCGGGTACGACACGATGATCTGCGAACTGTTCGGCCCCACCTTCAACACCGCCGCTCGCTACACCCTTCCCTACAAGGCGTGTTGGCCACAGTGAAGACGCCGGCCCGGTTCCAGTAGGCCCGCAGCGCCTTCCGAACTGTCCCAGGAGCTCGGGAACTTCCCGACCGCGCTCACTGTGGAAGTCGGCTTGGCCCACGGCCTGCTGGACGTGGAGGGCGGCCTGGGACTTCGGGGGGTGGAGTCGATCCAGGCCGCCCGCCGCTGCTCATCATGGTCAGCGGACCAGGAACCCCGCCACCTCAGCGGGGCACAGGAGTGAAAGGCCCGCGCACCTGCCCGGAAATGGGCGCGGGCCGCCGCTCGAGCGGGGCGGCCTTCCCCGCGCACTGTTGCGCGGCGGCCAGCATGGGAGAGGGCCAACGGCAGATCCCGCGAGGTAGGTGTTCAGGAGAATTGAGAGCCGACAGCACCGGTCGCATCTGATGGCTGATGTGTGCTCACGTCTCACCTGAAGTTGAGCAAGTACCTCTGTCCACGTGAGTACTTGTACTCACGTGGTGGCGGCTGGCGGCCCGGAGACTGGGCGCATGATACGAACCCCGGCCCTGAACAGCACGTTCACCCGCTCCCCGCACGGCCTGCGCCCCCTGCTCGCATGGCGGCCCTCACCGCGCTGACCCTCACTGCCTGCGGCACAGAGAAGACAGACGCCGGCGGACCGCAGAGCAGCTCCGCCGACACCGTCGGGGCCCGCTCCCAGCACGGCCTTTGCAACGATGCTGAGCGAGGTCGCGCAGCAGTGCCCGCCGAGCGCTGCGCCCACGGTGCCTCCGACCGGTCCGACGAAGGTGTTGCCGTCCGGGCAGACACCGCCGGATGATGCGATCGAGCCGGCCGCCCCCATCGGGGGGCCGGAGGTGGAGCTGAACGCTCGCGACTGGTGCGCGGGCAGCTTCCATGAGGAGCGCATTACGCAGGCGCTGTGGGATGTGGAGGATCCCACCCCCGCCAAGGTCAGGGCGATCCTGAACGGCCTCGGTTATGTCGACGAGCGTATCCACGGCCTCAAGCAGTCCGGTACGGCTACGCGATTCTTCCTCGATCTGCGCGACCAGGGCGGACGGCTTTGCCTGTCCGGCTCGGCGGCCGGTGAGGAGACCGTCGTCGACATGTGCGTGACCTCCGCGACCGGCCCCTTCACAGCCGTAGAGCAGCACGTGTAAGGCAGCGCGTCGGCCGTGGCGGGCGGGCGGCAGCCGACGCGCATGGTGTGAACGAGGTGCACGGTCGGTACGGCCCGCTGCGATCCAAAGGGCCACCACGGAAACCTGAAGTCTGACGTTATGTCGCGTCGGCCGGTTGGACGAGGTGGCAGCCCTCCGGGCTCGCACCGGACAGTGCCAGTCTGGGGTCAACGGCCCAGGCGATGGGCGGGCAGGGCTAGCAAGGTCCAGCGGCGGGCTCTGTCGGCGCCGAGCTGGTACGCGTACCCGTTCGGCGCACACGGATTTCGGGCTGTGTCTCGTTGCTCACGACATGACGATCCAGGACGTATCGAGCTTGCCCGGCGGCGCCGGGCGAGACCTACCCGCAGGATCTCCGTCGCCTTACAACAACGATCAAGCCCGCCTCGCGCTGCGGGGTCTGCTGGACGATGCCTTCGCCCGCTTGCTGTTCCTGCACCCCCTTACCCAGCCGGGCCGAAAACCCCCGATTCCCAATGCCCCGTAGACACCAGGGACAGATGCTGGCCGGGAATCGGTGAGGCGGCCCGGCATCGGAGGGTGAGTCGGCGCTGGACTGCAACGTCAGCCTGCATCAGCGAGAACGCCGTCGCCACGTGGATGCGGCACAGGGGGAGGGGGCCCGAAGCGGATGCACCGGCCCTTCCGAGGGCAGACGAATGGGTCCTTGCCGGTGGCGACTGCCTTGGGCGAGTCGCCGCCCCGGCGGCAGACGGCTGCGGGACGATTCAGGCGTCACGTCGTCTCTCGCTTTCAGATTTGGCGAGGGCGGCTCTCTGCCGTTGTGGTCAGCGACGGCAGGACCAGGCGGTCGCCTCTCCACGTCAAGGCGACCGCCTGCAAGCCGTCCAGTCACGCCCAACATCGCCGCTCGTCCGGCCACCTCCGGGGACAGACAGCGGCATTCCTTTCGTCGGGGCTGCCCGCTCGCTCGCTAGGACGATCTTCTAAATCCGGTGACAGTGACGCCGACGGGTCGGGAGAGCCTCGGCCGTTTTGGGCGCCCTTTGCTCCCGACGTCTGGAAGGGCTCCTCGAAGCCAGGCTGGACGCCTCTCATACGCCCACGTTGCTGCGCTGAAGAAACGCTGTCTGCGAGTCCTCCGCCTTGGAGTTCGGCTGGGTGGATGACCGGCGTGCACCGGGTCTCCCGTACGGGAGACCGGAGGGCACGGTGCACAGCCGCGGCCGGGACCAGATCCTGGGCATCGCCTACAGCGATCACGATCTGGTCGTGTTCCTCGAGAACGCCGCCATCCCGGACCCCGACGAGGTCCTGGACGATCCGCGATGGGTGGAGTGGCGCGGCGGTCATGCACGTGCCGTCACCCCAACGCCCTGACCCGTCACCCATCGCGCCGGGGCGGCCCTTCAGGTGCATATACGGCCTGGCTGGGCCGGTAGTCACTCGGCCGGGTCCTGACTGTCTGCCAGCGGCGTTCGTAGTCGTGTGCGTGGTTGAGGATGTCGTCGGTGGTGATAGCCCGGTTGTACTGGGCGGTGATTCCGTGCTGGGCACAGATCTGAGCGACGGTGTGCGGTGAGGGAACGGTCTTCTCAAGTCGCTGGTCTGCCCAGATCTGGTAGATGCGGAAGTGGAGGAAGTACCGACGCAGCGTGGAGGGGCTGACTGGGCTGCCGTCGCGGCCAGTTACGCCTTTGCTGACAAGGTGTGCGGAGAGCTCCTTGCCCGAGGGCTGTGCGCCGTACAGCTCCTGGTAGTCCCTCCAGGCGAGGTAGTACCGGTCAACCACGGAGAGACCACTGTCGTTTCTCGCCTCTGGCCCCTGCTGTTCTTCGATGTCCGCGTTCACTCGCCTGTTGCGCATTTCCTTAGCTGGGTGCGCTCTTACGTCTGTGGGTGGTGTCGGGGCCCGGCCGTGGACCAAGCCGTCTTTCAGATGGGTGGAGTCTGTTGACGTCCCTTCAGTGGCTGGCTCTCCATCGCCGAAGTCATCGAGCTGGGCACTCGCCGCAGCTTGTTTGTCTTCTGCGGCGTGGAGTTCACCGACTGCGGTGATGATGCCGTTGCGCTTGAAGACGTAGTCCGGCAGAGCAGCGGCGCCCGGGTACCTGTTGTCCATGAACTCGTCGATGCCGGCCGCGGCGAGGCCCGCCGGGGCGGTCTCCGCGAGGGGCACGCCGTAGCGGGCCAGCCGCAGCGGCATCACCGATTCCACGGGGGCCTTGCGGCGCCAGGCGCGGCCGAAGCGGGAGTGCAGACGGGCCTGGTAGACCAGCCGGTCCTGCTCCAGCTTGATGACCTGCTCGTAGGAGCGCAGCTCCCACAGCTTCATGCGGCGCCACAACAGGAAGGTCGGGATGGGGGAGAGCAGCCAGCGGGTGAGGCGGACCCCCTCCATGTGCTTGTCGGCCGTGATGTCGGCTATGCGGCCGATCGCGTGGCGGGCCGCCTCGACCGAGACAACGAACAGCACCGGGATGACGGCGTGCATGCCCACGCCCAGCGGGTCCGGCCAGGCCGCCGCGCCGTTGAACGCGATCGTCGCCATCGTCAGCAGCCAGGCCGTCTGGCGCAGCATCGGGAACGGGATACGGATCCACGTCAGCAGCAGGTCGAGGGCGAGCAGGACGCCGATACCCGCGTCGATGCCGATCGGGAAGACGTAACTGAAGTTCCCGAAACCCTTCTGCAACGCCAGCTCACGGACCGCCGCGTACGAACCGGCGAAGCCGATGCCGGCGATGATGAGCGCACCGGCGACGACCACGCCGATCAGGAGCTTGTGCGGGCGGCCGAGTCTGGCAGGGTGGACTGTTCCCGTGTTCTTCCTGGCGGCCGCGGTCATAAGGCTGGCTCCTCGTTGCTTCTGCGGTGCAGCAGCTCGTTGATGAGCTGTTCCGTTTCGGTCTCCAGGCAGCAGTCGAGAGCCGCGTTGACCTGCTGGATGCGGGCGATCGCAGTGTGCAGGCCGCCCCGGTTCCCGGCCGCCGATTCGAGGACCATCAGGTCCCGGTAGAGCAGCTCTGCCGTTTCGTCGACCTCGAGCCCCGTCGCGATGGCCTTCCGGGCGGCGACGAGATCGTGATGCGGGCCTTTTGCGGTACGCAGGGCTGCCACGGTGTGGGCGACATCGACGATCCGGGTGATCATTTCCTGCTGGAACGGCAGCGCCCATGCAGGCGCCCGTGTACCGAAGGGCCGACCCAGCACGAGAGACAAGGCCTCCTCCAGATCGGGCAGACACTCTGAGCCGCGGGGGAGTGCGCCTTCGGCGAGCTCAAGGAAACGTGTCCAGTCGCAGCGCACACCATCAGCCAGCCGATATGGGGTGTCGCCATTTTGGCGGCGCGGTACGTACGGGTCGCCGTTCGGATCGTTGCCCAGTGCCCGCCGCAGGCCCTGGAGGCGGGCGTTGAGGGTGGCTGGCGACCAGGGGCTGACGGGGTCCATGTCGGCGCACAGCACATCGGCCGTGCGGGCGGGCCGGAAGTAGAGCAGGGCGGCGAGCTGGGCGGAGCGCGGGCCGTGGCCGGTGTGCGCTACCCCGTCCACTTCCACCGGTCCCAGCACCCGGATCTCCGGCCCGCGAGCGCTCTGTACCGCCTCTCCACCGTCCGCGCCCTCAGCCGGCGCCGGGGCGCGGGGTGGTGTCCCAGCCGCGCTGATGTCCCGCTCGCTCCCGCTCGCGCCGTCGTCCCCCTGCCGGGCCGCGACGCTGGCGGGAGCGGTGGATTGTGGGGGCAGCAGGGTCAGGGCAGTGGGATCGGCGGACGCCTGCAGCAGCGCCGGGAAGACGGCATCGTCCGCGTCCGAGCTGGCCGGTGTCGAGCCGTTCCGCCTCGCTGAGAAGGCTGCGCTGTTGTCGCCGGACGGGTCCTCGTGCTGGTGCTCGTCAGGTGCGGCCTGCTTTTCGAGGTCAGGCGGGCCGGGGACGTGCTGCCAGGCGCCCTGTGCCTGGTCGGCGGGATGAGCGGACACCGCGAGAGCGGTGATGATCTGCTGGTAGGCGGCGTGTTCCAGGCGCTGCACCAGGATGTCGATGCCGAGCGGGTCGAAGCGCTGCGGTGTCTGCGCGGAGACGGCGAGGATGTCCGCCTCGGGAAAGTGGCCTGCCGTGGTGCCGGCCGGGGCGATCAGCGTGACGGGAATGGGCAGGTTCTTGCCGAGAACGTCGGCGAACTGCCAGGCCGTGTCGCTGTCCAGGGCGACTGCACACAGCACCACATACGGGTGGTGGGCGGTCTCGGGCATCTGGTGGACCTCCAGCAGCCGCTCGGTCAGATCGCGCAAGGCGTGCGCCGCCTGGCGCATGTGCGCGATCCGGGAGTTCGGCAACAGGACCGGCAGGTCCTCGCCGAATCCGACGGCCACGATCTCGACATCCTGCGCCCACGGACTCATGCCCAGCTCCAGGGCCAGCGACGTGCACACCTCACTGACGTGCACCGGGTCTCCGTCCAGCAGCAGGGCGGGCAGCCGGGCGAGATCGGCGACGACGAGGTCACCGGAATCGGTGCTGCCCACCGTGACCAGGGCCGGGCACGGAGCGGGAACCGTATGGGCCTCGTCCTCGGCCAGAAGTTCGGCGTCGGTATCGAGTTGCCACCATCCGGCTTTTCCCGCAACGAACGGGGCCTGCGGCGCAGCTGCGAGGTCATCGGGCAGCACCTGCACCGTGCGGGCATCGAGCCGCGCTCCCCGCAACGCAGGCACCTCCCGGCCATCCCGGTCCGCACTGTGGGCCATTGTGCGCAGCACCACGTCCAGGCGGGCCGTGCCCAAAGGTTCGGCGGCCGCCGCAAGCTTTGCTTCGGCGGGCGCGGTCTCCTGCGCGATGGCGATCGTCTCGCCCGGTTCGCGGCGCCTGCGCTGCAGCGTCCGGCGCAGCGCGAGGGCTGCGGTGACGGCGGCCGCCAGCAGCGCACCGGCTCCCAGAACGGTACGCAGACTCAACACGCCACTGTCCGAGGCCGGTTCGACGGTGTCGGGCGAGGCGGAGGGTGGTTCCGGCTGCTCAGGGACGGCGCTGATGGACGGCGGTGTGCTCGGAGCGGACGAGTCGGTCTCGGGCGCGGCTGTGGGTGTGGTGCTGCGGCCCGGTGCGGCGGACGGAGCGTCGTCGCCGTCCCGGTTTGTGCCGGTGGGCGGCTTGCTGCCGGTGTGATCGCTGCCCGGGCGGTCCGTGGACGGGCCGCTGGGGCGAAGGCGGGTACCGGCCACAATGACCTGCTGTCCTGGATAGATCAGGTCGGGATCCGTGATGGCCAGCAGCCCGTCCGGCTGTGGCTTGCCGCGGCTGGCCTCGAACAGGCGGGGCCACGCGTTGCGATCGCCGAGCTCGGCCTCGGCGATCGCTGAGAGGGAGTCACCGGAGCGGACCGTGACGACGTGCTCGCCCTTCTCGACGCTCGCGGCCCCACGTTCCTCAGTCTGCGTCCGCAGGCTTTGACGCCCCGACTGCTCCGGCATGGCCAGTTTCCAGCCCGGCTGCAGGAAGCTGCTGGACTTGAAGACGTGCCCGCCCGGCATGGTGTGGCCCTCGTTGAGGTCGGCGATCTCCCTCCACCGTTCGCCGTCGCCCAACTCCCTTTCCGCGATGCTCCACAGACTCTCCGCAGGCCGGCTCTCGCGCACCGTGTACGACGAACTCCCGCCCGCAGCAGCAACCTGCACATCCCGGCCGCTCTGCGATGCCGCCTGACGCGGGGAGGCCTGGCCAGGCATGCGGGCTGCGCCGGCGGTCGTCGTCACGGCCTGCGCATCGGAGGCCAGGGCCGAACTGGCGGGCAGTAAGACCAGGATGCTGCCAACCAGGAGCGCCGCGGCACGCTGCGAGGCACCCAGCCCGCGCGGGGCGTGCCACCGGCGGCCGCGCATCTGCGCGACCAGCTCCCGCACTATGCAGAACGTGAACTGGGCCCACCCGATCCAGCCGATGGCCACCAGCACGAGCAGGAACACGCCTCCGGTGTCCTGCCGGTCCAGCAGGTGCGCCAGGTCGTCGTGGCCGGCCGCCCAGATGACGGGGGTGGCCCAGGCCAGCAGCGGTGGCAGAGCGCCGACTGTCGCGGTCAGAACGAGCAGGCTGAGCACGGCCCGGCCGATAGCAGCCAGGACGCCGTCGGCCGACCGGGCGGGAGTGGGGGTGGCGGGCATCAGTTTCCTTCGGGTGCGGTGACGCCGTGCAGGAGAGTGGCCGTTGCATGTCCGGTCACCGGCAGCGAGCCGATCCCGACGGCCGACAGGAACGCCGTGTCGGTGGAGCCGTTCACGGTGACGGCGATGCTCTTGCCGTCCCCGGACACACGAACGGTGCCGGTGGCGCCGGCGGAGCGCAGATAGGCCTGGGCGGCAGCGGTCGCGTCCTGCGGGTCCACGGTGATCGCCTTGCCGGTGACGGCCTGGGCCGGGTCGATGGCCTGCCCGCCTGCCCGGGCGGCCTCGTCGGCGACATAGTCGGCGCGCTCGGTAGCGGCCATCTTGGCCCCGCCGTCGACGGCGATGCCGATGATGCCGATCAGCGCGATCACGCACACCGCGACGAACACTGTGACACCGCCACGGTCGCCTGCACCACCCGCCCACCGCAAGATCATCAGTCCCCTCGCTGCCGGTACGCGTCAACGATCGACGTCGCGGTGGACGTCAGCGTCCGGGCACCAGGTGCGCCCGGCAGCAGAAGGTCGGACAGGCCGACGGTGCAGGTCACGCTCACCGTCACGGTCCCGACCTGGCCGACCGGCACGTTGAGGCCGCCCGTGTCGACGTGGACGGTGGTGGAGGAGCAGGTGATGCCCTGGTCGGCCAGGGACTCGGCGGCCGCCGCACGGGCAGCGGCCTGGGCCGAGGCCGCGGTGCGGTGGATGGATGCCTCCCGCGCCGCATCCTCGGCAGCGGCATCGATCTTCGCCCCGGAGATGACGATCCGCCCGCCGGCGATCGCCAGACACAAGAACATGATCAGCGACGGGACGATGACCGCAGCCTCGATCGCGGCACTGCCCGCATCACCCGAGATGCGCCTTCGCCCGCCGCTCATCGCCCCGGGACCGTCCACTGCTCCACAGCCCCGGAAGCCGACTGCCGCACCTGCAGCCCGGCCACACCCGGAATCATCGACAGGGCGGTACCCGCCACCTCGATCCGCACCCGCTGCCCGTCGCTGCTCGCACGCACGCTGTAGTCGCTGAGGCTGTCACCCGCGGTCCGCTCCAGCACATCCCGGGCCCGGGCCACACCGTCGCCGGGCCCCGCCTGGTAGGCACGGGCCGCAGCGGCCCCCTCACGGGCGGCAGTCACAGCGATCTGCCGCGCGTAGTACCACAGGGACGCCTGGATGACCGCGATCGTGGCGAACAGCACGAGAGGGAAGACGATCGCCATCTGGATCGACGTGTCACCGCGGTCATCGCTCCAACGCCGCCCCCGCCACCAGCCTTTCAACCTCTGGGAGGGGGACATCACAAGCCGGAGAGTTTGCCGTTGTACTTGGAGACCACCACGGCGATGGTTCCGGCGATCAGCACAGCGCCGGTGACCGCAGCCACCCAGATGATCACGGTCGTGGTGCTGATGTCCCCACGGTCCGGCCGCCGCCGGGCATCCTCCAAGCCCTCCTGCAGGCGTGCGGTCAGCCAACCGACCGCACGATAGGTACGGGCTGCGGTGTACCTCATGATCCGTTCCTTCCTTGGGCGTTGAGATAAGTCGACGGGGTCTCTCAGACGGTCAACATGCGGATCACCGCGGGGAACGCCATCAGCAGCATCACCAAAACGGCGAGCAGGGCGCCCGGGGCGGTCATCTTCTCGCTGGCAGCGTTCGCCTCCGCCGCCTGAGCGGCGAGCAGTTCGGAATTCAGCGCGGCCGTGCGGGCACGCAGCGCCTTGTAGACGGCGGCCCCGTCGGTCGCCGAGCCCCGCATGATGTCCGCGACATCGCCCAGGACCGGCAGGTCGTACTCCGCCGCGAGCTCGGTGAGCGCCTGATACGGCGGGATCTTCTCCAGCCGGGCCCGGCGCAACGCACCCTGCAAAAACAGGAACGGCCAGCCGCGACCGACCACGGCAGCCTTCTCCAATGCCTCGGCCGGGCCGGCATCAGCGGCCCGCTTGAGCGCGACCAGGTCCAGATAGGCCGACAGCGCGTGCGCAAAATCCTCCCGCGCCCGCCTGGCCTGGTCACGCACCGCAAGGTCCGGGGTGATGAAAAGCCCTCCCGCAACCAGCAGCCCAACCCCAGCGGGCACATAGAACGGCAGGCCCACCCCAGCGACGATCCACGGAATCGTCGCGATCACCGGACACAGCAGCCCCAGCGCAGCGAACGCAACCTTCTTGAGCACGAACTGCCCCGGGCCCAGCCCCAGCAGCGCCAGGTTCTTCACCGGGACCTGCACCCCGGGCAGGCGCTCAAGGCGGGTTAGCAGCCACCGCCCCCACACCTCGTCCCGGTCCAGCTCCACCTCGGGCATCGTCAACGTCGCCGGGGCGCTGCGCGCGAGCGCGGCCGCCAGCGCGGGCTGAGGCTGCAGGAGTTCCCGGATCAGCAGCGCCACACCGGCGCCGACGATGCCGCCAGAGGCTACGACGGGAAGCAGGTTCACGGTGCGGCTCCTTCAGACAGCCGCTCCGCGCTCCGCAGATGATCTGGTTCCGGGACGGGGGCGGGCAGGCGGACCGTGCTGGCCGGGTCGGGGATCAAAAAGCGCGGGATGCGGCGGAAGCTGCCCAGCTGCCGCATCAGGGCGAGCACCCCGATGAAACCGGCGGTCAAAAACGCCAGCACCAGCTGTCCGAGCAGAGTGGAGTAGGGCCGGGTGTAGGACGGGACGAAGAACCCGGCGACCACCACCCCGACCGTGATGATCGTCATCCAGCGCACCGTGGTCCGCGGCTTGGCCCGATCCGCCTCGATGGCGCGCTTCTTGGCAACCTCCTCACGGACGGTCCCGGACAAGTCCTCGAGCGCTTGCGCCAGGCCCGGGCCCCGGTCGTTGACCGAGAGAACCAGCGCAGCAACCACCTTGTCCGCCGTGACGTCGTCGAGTTCCTCGGCGAACGCGCGAAGCGCTTCCTGCGGCCGCCACCCCAGCCGCAGCCGGTCCGACAGGTTGGCGATCTGCCCGGCGAGCTCCTCCGGCGCCCCCTGACGACTCGTGATCATCGCCTGCTCCAGGCCCATCCCCAGACGCAGCAGCCCAGCCAGCCGCTGCGTCCACTCGGACAAGCCCTCCAACTGCCCGATCCGCTCCTTCGCCAGCTGCCCCGGACTGATCAGCCACGGCACGCCGACCACGGCCGCACCCAGCAACACGCCGCCCACGAAGTTGCCGGAGACCAGCCAGACCGCGACGAACACCACGCTCCCCGCCGCAGCCAACGTCCCCCGCCGCAGCCGAGCATCCTCACTCTGCAACCCGTGATGCCGGGCCTGCCACCGGCGCCGCAGCGGCGCACGACGAGGAGCAGTCGTGCCCACCACACCGGCGACCACACCCACCAACCCGGCAACCAACGTCATGCCACTGAGCAGCGCCCACAACAGCATCACCGGCCAACCCCCACCTTCAGCGGCAACGGCCCCGCCCACGCCCCGTACGGCTGCTGCAGCAGAGCCGAGTCGAAGCCGACCCGACGCAGGTCATCGATGCATCCCGGGTCCATCCGCGGCACCGCCCGCAGCTCACCGAACTCGCGGCCGGGGGAGAAGACCTCATTCGTCGCAGGCCGGCCGTTCTCACCGATCCCAGTCAGCTCCAGAACATGCGAGACGTAGCGGTGACGGCGGCCGCCGATCTGCGTCTCATCCGTCATATCGACGTACACGACAAAGTCCAGACCGTTCGCCGTCTGCCGATACGCCAGAGCCTCCGACAGATTCCCCTGGGCGAGCGCATACAACTCAGCGATCCGGTCGAAGACGATGTCCGCACGCCGGGCATGGATCGTGCACAGATTCCCGCCGGAGCCGTTCGTCAACGCCTGCATCATCGCCACGACCTCCGGCCCGCGGACCTCACCGACCACGATCCGCTCCAACGACATCCGCAACGCCGGATGCATCAAATCCAGCAGACTCACCTCGCCAGCACTGCGCCCAGAAGCGTCGCGCTCCCCGTTGGACTCGCGGCCGACCAAGGAAACGACCTGACGGTGGTAGCCGTTGGCATGGGCGAACAACTCATCCTCGGTCTGGATGGTCGCGAACCGGCACTCCGGATCGAACTCGCGCAGCATCGCCCGCAGCAGCGTCGTCTTCCCCGCCTTCTGCTTTCCCGCGATCATGACGTTCTTCTCCGCCCGCACACACGCGCCAAGGAACTCCCGCAGGACCGGATCGATGGCGCCGAGTCGGACCAGGTCGTCCAGGCCAGCTTGGGAGACCCGGTGCCGGCGGATCACCGCGTACGTCATCGGCCCCAGCCCCGTGATCGCCTGCAGACGCGAGCCGTCCTGCAACGACAACGCCAGCGTCGGACTCGCGGTCGAGATGGTGCGCTCGCCGTGCCCCGATCCACGAGCCAACTCCCGCAACAGTTCCAGGAGTTCTTCCTCCGAATCGGCGACCGGGCCCACCCGGCGGCGCTCACCGTCGCCGTAGTCCAACCACACCTCATCCGGGCCCTGGATGATGATGTCCTCGACCCGCTCGTCATCCAGGTACGGCTGCAGCCGCCCAGCACGAAACAGCAGGTCATAAACGCCGCGCCTCAGCGCCTCGTCCTGCTGCGGCGTCATCGCCTGAGCATCCGACCACAGCGCGACCGCCTCGTTGATCCAGTCCAGACAGCGCTGCTCCTCACTCGCACGGTCCATGCCCGGCGTGGTCTTCAGCAGTTCCTCACGCTGCTTGGCCACCTGAGCAGCGATATGCCGGGCCACCCGATAGTCGACGGTGACCTGCGGCGCGGAGCGGCCCAGCACGTGCGGAGCTGAAGCAGCACCGGCAGGCGCAGCTGTCCCTGTCCCTGGACGGGGACCAGGCGGCGGCGCCACCGTCGGATCGGCGTGCAGAGGCCTACCGCGCACGACGCACCCCCGTAGCCAGCACCGCACGCGGATCGAGACGAGCACGCCGCACAGCAGCCCGCTGCACCAGCAGCGCACCAGCAGTCCGTGCGGTCTTCATCAGCTTCGACTTGGTGAAATGCCGCGGCTGCTCATCACCGTCGGACAGGACACGGGCATCCTTCGGCGCATACGGGAGGGTCGCTACGACCGGTACCTGGAGCACGCGCTGGACTTCGCCCGCCGGGTAGGGGCCTTCATCGATCACCAACAGCCCGACGTCCCCGACTCGTTCATCCAGTTGACGCACTCGTGCCTGCGCGGACTGCAGACACCGCAGGGTGTTGCGTACCACGACGATCACGGCATCGGCCCGGTCGGCCAGGACAGCGGAAGGGCCGAACGCACCGCGGCGCCCGAGATCGAGCAGGACATCGTGACCGTGGTCGGCCTCGATGCCCCGGAACATCTGCGACAGGGCCTTCCACACCGAGCCAAGACTCGCGGCCTGCGCGGGATCGGTGATGCCCGGCAGCAACAGCCGATCCGGCGCCGAGTCACGAGGCCCGTCCTCGCCGTTCAGGTCGATCAACTGCCGCCAGAACGCCTCACCGAACTCGCCCTTGCGAGCCGCAACCGACAGGTTGGGCAGCCCGTACCGATCACCGAGAGTGCCCTGCAGCAGACCGTGCAGCACAGCCCCGCCATCCGGGTCGCACTCGGCGAGAATCATTCGCCGCCCCGGCTCCAATGGCCAGCCCAGCAGCAGCGCGAGCGCACTCGTGGTCACGCCGGGCGAACCGCTGCACCCGGCTAAGGCGATCACTGCCATCAGCGGCCGCCGGGGGCCGCAAGAACCAGACGCAGGGTGCCAGCCGCCACCCACGCCGCAGCGGTCGGCCCGTCATCGGCGGACGTGGCAACATCGACGACCACCACACCAGTACCAGGTGCAGCGCCCGAAGCCTTCACCACGCGTCCGGGCAGCGTCCGGGGCGAAGAGTCGGGCGCCTTGTCTATTTCGGCCTCACCCTGCACAGGGACGTGCACGAGCTGAACCTTCTGACCAGGCATGAGAGCTGTAGCGGGTACCTGGTCAGGCTTGAGCCCAATCGGCACCAGCTGCTCGCCTGCCTTGACGAGATCGTCCCGGGTCACCTGCGAAGGGGCCAGCAAGGAGCCGGGCCGCAGCTCCACAGCGGCCCGCTTGCCCACCACCTGGCCCAGGTCATCGGCGTTGACGGCCTTCACCGTTGAGTCCAAGGCGACGGATGCCTTGCCCAGATCCTTCGCGGTGAGGACCTGGCCGACCTGCACGTCGCGGACCACGGTGACAACCTGCGTGCGGTGCCCGACTTGGAGCAGCAGGACTGCCACACCGGCACCACCGGCCGCGATCAGCCCCAGCGACAAGGCGATCATGCCTGGCCGGCGGCGCCGGGCTGACACCCGCGGCGGGCTGACGGAGCCAGCCACGTCGGTCAGCGGCAACCCACGCTCGGCGACCGCTGTCGATTCCTTCCTCTTACTCAATGTCGTGATCCTTCCAGCGGTCCTACCGGACGACCTGAACCTCGCCGATCCTCACCTGCGTCTGCGACTGCCGTGTCTCGGTGAACTGGCCTGTCTCACCAGCGCCGTTGACCTGCCAGTCGACCGTCCAAGTGGCGACGGCGGCCACGGAGTACCTCCCGCCCCTCTGATCGGCCGACGTACGCGTGTAGGTGTGGCCGCAGGTCGGGGACTCCTGCCTGCCGTAAGAGGCCGCGTACCTTGTGCCGGGCCCGTCGCAGATCACTGCGGATCCGTCCCCCATCGCCCAGTTGATGCGGGTGACCTTGGCGGTAGCCGTGACTGTTACGCCAGCCAGACTCGCGGATGCGGAGTTGGGTCCGTATGTGGTGGGGGACTGGCGGACCCACATCCACATCGGCATGCCAACCACGTAGCGGCCTGCGGCGCGTGGGCTGGCGACGTCTGGGCCCGTCAACAGCATCCGATCGACGGCCTCGCGCGCCAGTTGCTCAGGATCCACGTTCACAGCGGGGTTTCCGGCCGCCCAGAACACCTGAGGGACAATCTGGGCGCCAACCGCACCCCCGAGAGCGTCGCTGATACACACTCGTGTGTAGATGGCACCGTCGCCGGGCTTATGCCCCTTCCACACGGGATCGCTCGCGGGGGGTTGGGGGTTGAGGCGTTCCACCGCGCAGATCTGCGGTTTGGGATTCGTACCCTTTGCGGGGTGGCTGCCAGGTCTGCTGTGGTGAGTGCTTCCTGGTGAGCGTGGTTGCTCTCGACACACGGTCACGTACTGGCCCACGCCCTCGCACTCACCGCCGATGACAGGGTCGTCGCTTGCGGCGCTGGGGGTGATACCGATGGTGGTCGCGGCAGCTGCCAGGAGCATTGCTGAAACGGGGTGCCTCAGCATGTCTGCTTCCCATCAGGGATGATCTCTGTGATCCGCCACTGCTTGCCCCACTTTTCCGCCTTGGCTGTGGTGATGTAGCGCAGCGGCTGCGCTGATGGGAACGGTTTTACCTGCCCCGTCTTCTTCTTGATCGTGTTCCAGTGGGAGATGTCCAGGCAGTCTCGCAGTGTCGCCTTCGGGACCGCTCCGTTCAGGGTCAGGGATGCGACCTCGGCCCGGTGTGTGGGAGCCCCTTTTGTGGCGGTGCCTGCCCGCTGCATGACCAGGACGTCGGCCATCGCTTGGCCAAGTGCCTTCTTGGTGGCGTACTTCTTGAGATCAGTGCCTTTGATGTCCGCCTGGCTGTAAGCCTTCACCTGCTCGACCCAGAACGCGCTGTAAGCCGCCAGTACATCCGTGCGTCCAGCGGTCTGCGGATCTGAGTTGGGGGACGTCGAGGAGCGCGGCGAACTGCTGCTGGCTGACGGCTGTTCTGCGGCACCGTCGGAGTCTCCGCCGCTACTGCATGCGGAGAGCGTCATCAGGCCGCTTGCGACGAACAGGGCCGTTGCGGGCTTCCAGCGAAGAGTGGTGCGCCCTTGCAGGCGTGGTGCTCGTGTCACGGTGTCTCCCCCGTACGGCATGGTGCGAGCTGGTGCGCTGGCGATGCCGACGTCCGCAGAGTGCAGTGCGGTGCAGTCGGCCGGACTGTCTTGCTCTGTTTGCGGAGTTGAAAGACTACGCATATGCACGTCCCTTTTCGGCTTGACTGACGCGCCACA
Source organism: Streptomyces sp. NPDC056738 (assembly GCF_042790435.1). Lineage (NCBI taxonomy): Bacteria > Bacillati > Actinomycetota > Actinomycetes > Kitasatosporales > Streptomycetaceae > Streptomyces > Streptomyces sp. NPDC056738. The sequence goes on along the minus strand of NZ_JBHTZF010000024.1, from coordinate 73,245 downwards.
GGCGCTACTTGGCTTGAATCTAGTCACAATTTGTCTTTGCGTAAGCGAATCATGGGTGGAGGGTGTGCCAGGGGCGGGGTTCGGGGCTGCCCGCGAGCGGGATCCATACGGGTGCGCTGGGGGAGTGGGCCTCGAGATCGTCGAGTGTGGCGGCGCCCAGGGGTACCTCGCGGGCGAGGGCGGCGACGTGGGGGTGCTGGGCCGTCATGTCCTGCAGGTCTTCGATCCGGCGGGTAAGCCGTTGGGGGGAGGCGCCGGTGAGGATGAACAGGATGCGCGGGTAGAGCGGATACCAGCGCTGCCACAGCGGGCCGGTCTCGGTGCGCGGGTTGGGGTGTCGGCGGTTGGCGGGCGGGGGGTGATGGGACCAGAGCCGGGCGTAGTCGATCAGCTTTGCTGCGAGGCGTTCGCTGCTCATGGTGGTGCGGTCGATTTCGATGAAAGCGCGTAGTTTTCGGCGCTGTTGGCTGTCGTTGAGGGTGTAGTGCAGGACGGCGTCGGCGATGACGCGTTCACGGTCACCGAGTGGGTGGGCCACCTCGGGGGTCCAGTCGAGAGGGCCGTGTTCATCCCCGCGGCGGCGGGCGTCGGCCGCGAAGGCGAGGTGGGCGCGGAGCGTCGTCAGAGTGTGTGGGGTCTTCATCGATGCTGCGGTGGCCGAGGTGATCGGGTAGGGCGGGCGCCCGCGTAGACCGGGCCAGTCCCGGGTGAGCCGTGCCCCCTCGGGTGTGAGGTACCAGGCCCGGGTGCGGTTCGAGTTGGGCAGCACGACGTGGTCGAGCAGGCCGCGGCCTCGGAGCCGGTTCAGCGGGCGGGAGACAGTCTGGCGACTCGCGTCGGGGCGCAGCATCTGATGAAGCTGGCTGGTGGTGGCCATACGGTGCTGAGCGAGGGCAGCCAGCAGCTGGTGGGGGAGCGGCTCGAGGGGACTGGGCGTGAACCGCGACGGTCCGGCGGCCGCTGCCGCGCTGGTCACTGGAATCCCCTCTGGGTCTTGGGACGCGCGGATGATCTCGTGGCCTGCTGGGTGAGAAGGGCGCTGACGCGGTCGAGATGGCCGGGCGCGCGGCGGGTGAGCTGATCGAGCGGCAGAGCATGGGCAGCCGTGCGGGCGGCGTGCTCCAGGGCCGGGACATTGCGGGGGCGGGCCTGGTCGGTGAATACGTCGTCGAGATGGGGGCCGCGCAGCTGAAGGGGGCCGATACGCCGGCCGTGGACGGTCAGCGTCGTGTAATGCTCGTAGCGGTCCAGAGCGGCAACCTGCTCGGGACTGGGCTGGTCGCCCCACTCGGCGGTGATCGCAGCGACCGCAGTCCGTGATCCAGCGGTGGTCGCCAGACTCGACGCGTTCTGCGTCAGCGACATCCGCACCGGGCCGGGCAGCCGGGCCAGCAACTGCGTCATGCCGTGGACGTGCACCTTGTACTTGCGGAAGTCCTCGAACATGGCGGCGATCGTCTCGGGCGCGGCGCCGGTCAGGGTGATCAGCTCGTCGAAGTAGGCGCGAAACGGCACCCGCCGGCCGGCTGGGGTGTCCCGTCGGGAGCGCACAGCACGCAGCAGGTCGTGGGCGAGCAGCGCGGTCAGGAGCCGGTCGGTGGGCCCGTTGCCGCCGGGGCACACCCACACGATCATGCGCTGGTCCATGGCGGTGCGGATGTCGTAGACGCTGGCCGGCTGGCCGAGGAAGGCGCGGGTGACCGGGTTGGCGGCCAGGCGGCCCAGCGGATTGAGAACGACAGCGAACGCGTCGGCGGGAAAGGTCGGAAAGACGCTCTGCCACCAGGAGCGGATCTCCTCATCGAGCCGGTCCCCCACAGCGGCCAGCGCCGCGGCCCGAAAGGCGGGGTCGGTCAGCAGGGACCGCACCTGGAAGAGCGTGGCCTGGTCCTCGGGCCGACCGGCCTGACAGGCAGCCTGGTTGACGGCCACAAGGACGGACAGCGCAGCGGTCAGGATGGTCAGTGCGCGCGGGGCGGCGGCATCGTCCCAGCCCAGCGCCGCGGCGAAACCGTCGGCGACCGCCTCCACGACCTCATGCGCAGCCGGGCCCTGCCCCTGGTGCAAGCCGAGCGGATTCCACGAACTGACCCGGGGGGTTGGGCCGACCGCGTTGAGGTCGACCAAGGCGATGCGATCCATCAGCTCAGCGTGCGCAAGAAATGGTGCAGCACGCGGCCAGGAGTCACGATGCGGATCCAGGAACATCAGCCCGCCGCCGGCATGCGCCCAGCCGATCGCCTGGGCCAGGGCACGCTCGGTCTTCCCACCGCCTGCCTTGCCGACCGCGCACTCGAACAAGGTCTCTTCCGCATAGGTGGCCACCAGCCGGCGGCGCCCGTCGGGCGCCCGGTGGATGCCCTGCAGCAGCAGAGCAGGATTGCCGAACTCGAACGACGGCAACTCCGGCGCCAGCAGCGGCAGACGGCAGTGCACGGTCGGCGGCTTGAGCAGCCCGGTGACCTCCTCCAGCCGCACCCAGTTCGCCCGGGGCGGCTGACAGTGCCCATACCTCCACCGCCGCTCGAAAGAACGACGGCTGGGCCACCGGTCGGCACCCACCCGCCACGGCCCGAGCCGCAGACCGCGCATCGCCCAACGCGACTGCGCACCGAACACGTCGAAGGCGGCCTGAAGTTGGCCCAGCCGCGCCTCGGACCGTCCCTCGATGTCGGAGGCGCAGGTGACCAGCAGCTGCACCCGCACTAGCTGATCGTCATGCGCGAGCTTGCCCAGCGCCTCGTCGGGATCGATACGCTGCGGCACCGGCGGCATCACCAGCCGCCGCGTCCCCGAGCCGCCCTGTGCGCCCAGCACCTGCCAGAACTGGCGGCCCAGCGAGTCCTCGATCCCCGCCGCATCCCGGCGCATCCAGTGAACGGAACGCCGGACCTCACGGCGCTCCGCGCGGCGCGCGGCCTGCATCAGGTGCAGCCGCCGCGCCCGCAACGCCCATTTCGGAGCCCGTTGGATGTCCAGGCGGATCTCGGCGAGGTCACCGAGATCCGCACGCAGATCACAGACCGCGTCCACCAGGGGCTGCAGCGGGTCGGGCTCAAGCGGCACCTCCCGCAACGGGGCGATCGGCCTGCCCCGCAGAACGAACTCGGCCCGCACCGTGTGCTTGCGCGGCTTGTCGGTGATCGGACGGGCCCGGGTGACGGTGACGGCCGGGCCGAACGGAGTGATGGACAGCAGCCGTTCACCACCGACCGGCCCCTCGATCCGGTAGCGCAAAGGACGCGAACCATCAGCACGCAGCCTGATCTGCACCGCCTTGGTGCGACGTGGCGCCCACCACGGCATGCTGGTCGAGGCGCGGGCCAGCTGGACCCCGCGGCGGAAAATCTCCTCAAGGCCCGGGTCGAAATGCCGGGCCGCCTCCAGCTCGAGCGCCATCCGCTCGGCAGACGCTTTCAACGCAAGGCGCCGCACGAGGACTTCACCCGCAGCCCACAGCAACGCTGTGGCCAACGGGACCAGATACCAGTGCGTGCAGAGCCAGTCGGCAGCATCGACCAGGCCGCCCCACAGGCCGAGCACCTGGCTTGCGGCCATGCCGCTCGGCCGGCTGGTCAGATCCGGGGCTGTGGCATCCATGCGGTGTCTCCTTTCGTTGACGTGCGGACGAAATGCCAGTCGGCAAGGCGCCGGTCGGTGTAGGTACCGCCGCGGTCGGCCCCGGCCCACACCAGGTGCACCACCGCCCGGTCCGGATCTTTGTCGCGGCGGGCGATCGCAGCCTGGACGCGGAACCGGCTGAACGCCGGTGCGATGGTCCGGGTCTGGTCGTCGAAGATCTGCGGCCAGTGGCTGCGGCCGATGCCGGTGGCGTCGGCCCGCAGCAGCGAGCGGCCGGCCGCGAGCAGCTGGGTCTCATCGCGGGTGGGGAGGTCGGCGGGCCAGGCGGTCTGCAGCGTCTGCTGGATGATTCGGTCGCCGGCCGCCCCTTCCCCGTGCGGTGGGAGCTCCGACGCACGTGTGCTCTTCGCCGGTGTGGCAGGCCCCGTCGGCGGTGACATGGATGATGCGGGGTGCAGGCCGGGGGAGGAGGGGACATCTGGTCGGGAAGCCCTGCCGGTCACGGCAGACGATTGGGGTGTTGTGTGCGGCATGTCGAGGACGATCAGCCCCATCCCGGCCAGGACCGCGGTGGCGATCAGTAGCAGGCCAGGTGAGCGCGGGCGGCTGGATGCGGTCATAGCAGGCGGGCCCCTCCCGCATAGCCGGACATGGTGGTGACCGCGTCTAGGCGCACGACGGTGTGCGGCCGTGGCGCGTCGACCATCTGACCGTCACCGAGGTAGATCCCGACGTGATAGATCGTGGAGTCCCGGCCGGGGATATCAGCGAAGAAGACCAGGTCACCAGGCTTCAATGCGCCTGCGCCAAGGCCGGCAGGGATCCGCCTGCCCATCTGGGACTGTGCGGCTGCGGTACGCGGCAGCCGGATGCCGGCCGTGGCGAACGCGTACAGCGTCAGTCCCGAGCAGTCGAAGCCTCTGGTGCCCGCACCGCTGCTCCCGCTCGGCGAGCAGCACACGCCGTACGACGGGCCGCCGGCGGTGCCGCCTCCCCACGAGTACGAGACACCCCGCTGGGAGAGCGCGGCCTCGATCACCGCCCGGACCTTCCCCGACACGTTTTTCAGGTCCGGAGCGTTGGCAGCCGCCGTGTACTGGTCGATCCAGCCCAGTACGTTCGCCACGTACGCGCTGGAGTGGTTGTACTGCCAGATCGCGGCCTTCAGCTGTGCACGCTGGCCCAGGTTCCGGCCGCCCCCGCACAGATAGACAGCGGCACCAAGGGCCGCATCGTCGGCATTGTGCGGGTCGGCAACCGTGTCTCCGTTGGCGTCCCGGCCGGCCGACTCCCACGTGGCGGGCATGAACTGGAACGGCCCGACGGCACGCTCCCCGCTCGCGGTCCCATCCCACTTACCGCCGTCGGCATCCGGGAAGACGGTCGTGTTCCCGCCCGCGCCGGAGCCGTTGAGGAGCACCCCGTAGATCTTCGGGCGGATGTCGCCGTTGCCGGCGATGCTGCGGCCCACGGCGTGGTTGGACTCGACCTTGGCGATCCCGGCCAGGACCGGCCAGCGCATACCCCGACACCCAGCAACGTACTGTCCGACCTCCTGGACAGCCCTCTTGTAGGCGGTCAGCATCCGCGGCGGAATCTCTGCGGCGCTGCCACCCTCCGCGATCCCGCCCGTGTCCTGCGCACCCGTCTTCAGCGCCATATACGCGCTGATCGCATTCCCTACCGGCGCAGCACAGCACACAGCGGCGAACGCCAACAGTGCCACCATGCACCCCCACCGCCGGATGCGGCGCCCGGGCGGCCTCACGGCTCCTCACCGTCCTCGCCCCGCTGCGGCTGCTCGGCTTCCGGCGGCGCGGTCCTTCGCATCAACTCCTGCCATCGGGCCGCCGCCTCGGCGCGTGTACTGCTGCGTGCGCTCCCGGCACCGGGAAGAGCCGACCCTGGCGGCCGACTCCCCATCGGCGGCCGCGGTGTACTGCTGGCCTGACGTCGTGATGTCGGGGCTGGCGGCGTCACCGGGGCGGCACCGGCTCCCAAGGCTGAAGCACTGGCCGGTGAGGAAGACGGGACGCTACCGCGCCTGGATCCGCCGGACCCGGAAGGACGCGGGGGGACAGGCGGGCGGTGGACCGCGGCCGGCGACGGCCCGCTCGGCCGGCGACGGCCGACGAACGGACCAGGCCCGCCACGGTCGTCCGTGTGTTCCCTCAAGACCCCGGAGACGTGACGGCCCGCATCACCCCAGGCCCGGCCGTCCTCGCGGACGGTGTTGCCCCACACCCGCACCTGCTGCCGGGCGTCCTGCGCAAACTGCGACCCACCCGAACCGGCCCGCCGAATGTTGTCCGGAAGCCCGACCGTTGCCCCGTACGCGGCCCGTCCGCCCCGGTGCAGGATGCGATACCCGCGAAGACGCACCAGACGGTTGTGAGCACGCGTGGACAGCAGAGTGCGATCCGCCCTCTGGTCGTGCAGCGTCCTGTCCGAGCGGCGGTCGACGATGCGGCCGTCCCCGCCGCGGTACCGGTCGGGCGGACCCCCAGGTCGACGCGGCCCACTGCCGCCGACACCACCGCTCCCGCCATCACCATCCAACGGTCCACCCGTGCCCGGGCCGTCGCCGTCGCCGTCGGCAGTGGGCTTACGCCACCGGGCCAGCTGCTCCCGGTCTGGGCGCCGGCCGATCAGCAGCCAGTGCGCGCCCCTCACACCGAGCCGCGCGCCCAGCCCACCCACGGCGGCCGCCGCGGTGAGAGGGGCCAGTCCGCGTCGGGCCTCTGCGGTGGCATCGGCCAGCATCCCCCCGGTGTCCGCAGGCATGCCCGTGCTGTCGCTGAACGAGGCAAGGGCACCCATCAGCCGCCGGCGAGTGCCCAGCAGCCCGAACCGGCCGCCACCGCCGCCGGTGAAAGCCCGTAACCCTCCGCTGTAGCCGCCGAGCGCGGCGGGGGAGTTCATGGCGAGCGCAGCGCCGAGTTCGCTGGTGTCGCCGGGCAAGTGGGTGCCGCCGACCTTGGCGTACCGCATCCGCATCGCCATACGCCGGCCAAAGGACGTGATGCCGGCCAGCAGGCGACGGTGCCCGGCCGCACCGGCGATAGCCAGCACATCGATCAACAGGATCCGCTCCACCATCAGGTCGGGCCCGTTGGTGATGGTGGCGTCCATGGCGATGCCGAAGAACGGCACGAACGCGCAGACGGCGACCACGGCCACGACGGAGATCCCCCACAGCGACAGCCACTTCCACACGCTCTGGCGGGCGGGCCCGGGCAGCATGCCCGCGATGAAGGTGACGGCGCCGGCGGCCGCGGCGGCTGCGCAGATGCCCTGGGTGCCCAGCAGCACGATCGCGGACGACAGGAGCATGCCGCAGATGAACCCGGCGGCGACCAGCAGCAGGGCGGCGCCGCCGAGGCGCCACCAGGTGGGTTTTTCGGCGTAGGCGGCGCAGGACTTGCCGACGGCGCCGGACCGCTTCATGTCCTGCACGAAGCTGTAGAACTCGCGGTCCTCGTCGTCGACGAGCGCGGTCGAAGCATCCAGGAGCTGACCGCCGGGAGTGAATGCCGGCAGGCCCCCGCCTTCCTCGTCCGCTTTCGGGATGCCTTCGGCGTAGCCGCTTTCGCAGTACTTCTTGGCCGGACCGTGGATCTTCTTGCAGGCGGCCCGTCCCTCGTCGGTGACCTGGGCGCCCACCTTGTACCCGCCAGTGATCCATTTCAGGTGGACGGCATACGCCTTGCGGTCGGCGGGCTTGGCGGGATCGAGGATGCGCCCGTACTGCAGCAGCATGTACGGCTTGACGATCAACGCGTTCGTGATCGAGTCCTGCAGGGGCCGGGCCACCTCCGCCGCGGACACGGGCCCCTCTCTCTCACGCTGCAGACACTTGATCTCGGCGCCGCCGGCCAGACCGTCACACGGGTCAGTGCTGGCGAGCTTTCCTCCCCAGTCGTAGGAGGCGACGCTTTGCCGGGCGACTTCGGCGGCCACCTGCTGGGACTGGCCCAAAGGGCCGTTGGCGCCGAGCAGGGTGTCGGGGCGGATGAGAGTCGAGGAGGCGAGCGCCCCGATGAGCAGCGTGAGGAAGATTTCACCCAGACCGCGGCCCACCCTTCCGCGCACGATCATGAACCCGGCGAAGACGAAGGCCCATGCCAGCAGCAGGCCCTTCAGCCCGAGCGATTCGACGACCACGCTCGTGTAGGTGTCGGCTGCCTTCTGCGCCGGCCGGGCAAGGATCTTCAGCAGCGGGAACCGGAACGCCACCTCAACGGCCCACCCCGCCAGTCCGACCAGGAGCCGGATCAGGGTGAAGAGGCCGGACAAGGCAAAGGCCAGGGCCTGCGTCTTGAACGCGACGATAGAACCCCCGGAAGCGTTCAGCTCATACCCGCTGATCGGTACTCCCTCGGAGGAGGTGATATCCAACGGGGACAGCAAGTCTCTGCTCTCGCCTGTGTTGCCGGCCGCGTAGACGACCTGGCTGTTGACCACGACGAACACACCGGCGAGCAGCACGACGAAACCGGCCGAACGCAAGGCCGCACGATCTGGACGGAACACGTCAGCGCCGCCTCCGCCCAGAGGCGTGCCGCAGCCGCCACAGCAGCAGGGCACCCGCACCCGCACTGGCAGACCCCAGCCGCCATACCGCACCGGCCCCGCCCGGCCCGTTTTCGGCGCTGGTGATGCCGCGCTCGCAGTACGCCTTGGCCGGGCCGATGATCAAGGCGCAGTGATCGTGGTGCGCGCTGCGGGTGCCGGCGGCGAAGGCCTGTCCGGTGCGCGGCCACCACGCTTCCGGCAGGCCCACCCCAAGGGCCAGGATCACCGCGCAGACGACCACGCCGGTCACGGTGATCGCACTCACCACTGCGGAGATGCGCCGGGAACGGTCCCAGGAAGAAGTGATCATCCGGAGTTCCCCTTCGAGCGGGAGGCCACGGCCTCATCAGGCACAGACGCGGCGGGCGGCGCCGTGCCCACGCGGCGTCCTGGAGTGGTGGTGATGGAGGCGGTGATCCGCTCGATACGGGGGATGGCGACCTTGATGCGGCCGGTGTTCTGCCGCGGGCAGGTCAGCAGGAACTCGCCTTCTCGGCCCTTGCGTCCGACGGGAGACAGGCCGGTGGTCACCAGCCGCAGCAGTTCGCCGTCGTCCGGGTCGAGTCCGACGAACTCCAGGCCGCGTCGCGCCCGTTCGCGGTCGGCGGTGCGGGCGAGCGCCCGGTAGGCCATCAATCCGCGGTCGGGGCCGAGTTCGACGGCGTCGTGCGAGCCGGCCAGCAGCCCTGCGCCGTGTTTGCGGCCGTCGTGGAGGATCTCGTGGACCAGGGCGGTGCCCTCGGCCGAGGATGTCAGCCAGTACAGCTCGTCCAGGACCACGGCAGTGAACCGTTCAGGATCCTCGAACGCGGTCTGCCGGGCGATCGCCGCGATCAGATAGAGCACCGCACGGCCGATCAATGCCTCCAGCGGCTGCTGGCGCAGGACTTCGGGCTTGTCGAACGCAGCCGTGGGCGGCAGCGTCAGCCCGGTCGTGGTGATGACGATCATGTCGGTGGTGCTAGAAGCGTCCAGCCGGACCGGCGCCAGCACCGGGTCGAACACCATCCGCGCCAACGGGCTGGTGGCGACGACACGGATCAGGCCAGCGAGAGTGGAAGCCGCATCCTTCCGCTGGCCCGCCTCGGTCGTGGCCATCTCCTCGAGGGCCTCAAGGACGCGGTGCATCGACGGTCTGCTGCCCGCGGCAGCCTGGCCGACGGCGTGGTGGAGGACTTCCCCGCTGGTACTCATGGGGCCGATGCCGAGCTGCAGGGTGAGGTAGGACAAGGCGTAGTGGCGGGCTTCGGGCCCATCGAACACGCGCAGCGGATCGATGGACACCTCGGCTTGAGCAGCGTCGATGATCTGCACGCGGCCCGCGGCGGCGGTGCGGGCGAAGGCCGCCCACTCGCGAACCGGAGTGCGGTCGATGCAGATCGCGCAGCCACCACGCGCCCAGACCGCCTCCGCGATCAGCTTCTGCAGCACGCTCTTGCCCGCACCGAGATCCCCGACGATGCCCATGGAAGCCGAGGCATCGGCCTTGGGCGCGTCCGCCACGTTGATCATCACCGGGCGGGTCGTGCCGCTGTCGAGGTCGATGCCGAGGAACATGCCGGCCGGGTCGCCGACCTCCGAAGCGGTGAACGCGCCGTTCAGCGCCCAGTCCTCGCTGACCTGGTGCTGGGTGAACTCCCGTACCACGCCCGGCCGGACAGTTCCGGGCAGTCCCAGGGTGAACAGGGATTCTTGCAGGCCGGCTGGGCGCACCGCGCGGTAGTCGGCGCCGCCGAGCAGCGCGGCCAAAGTGCGGGCCCGGGCGTCGCAGGCGGCCGCGGTCGGCCCCCACACGGTCAGCACGCTCACCGACTGCACCTCGACCTCCACGCTGGTGCGCGACAGCCGGGCGTCGAGCTCGCCCAGGTCGCGGGCAGCCTCCGTGAGCGAGGCGGGCATGCCAGTCGGCCGGGCGTCGTACTGGTCGGCTTGGTCGATCAGTTCGTTCTTCTTGCGCCGTACCTGAGCGCGCGCCTTCTCCGCAGGCACGAGGGTGAGGTCGACGGTGTAGTCGACGGGGAAGTCCAGGCTCTCCAGCTGGGCGAACAGATCCGCGGCGTCCTGGCTGACCGCGGGTGGGCACTCGGCCAGCACCAGGTGCGCCTGGTAGCCGATTCCGGCGTCGGACTCGACCTGCAGCCAGCGCCGCCCCAGCGGCGAACTCGCGTCCAGCCGCCACCAGGCCGTGCGGCCCGACCTGGTGATCCGGCCCGTGCTCTTGAGCTCCTCGACGTCGTCCAGACCAGGTTCGAGGCCGCCTTCCTGCAGGCGGATCTGGCCGAGGTCGGCGTAGCTGGGGGAGCGCAGCACGCCATTACGGACCTGTCCTGCGTACAGATCGGAGGTCTCTGCCTCAGCCAGCAAGGGCTCCGCGAGACCGCGGTGCAGGGCGTGCTGGACCATCCACACGATCTCGGCTGGACGGGCCGGGCGCAAGATGACACCGCCAGCGAGCGCGGCCTCCACCCGGGATGCCTGCTCACGGCAGGCGCTCACCTCCCGTCGGGCCACGGGCACCGGCCGGATGCCCAGCAGCGGCGCGATCTCGGCCCACGCCGCACCGAGTGACGCCGGCACCCGCACATCCGCGGTCTGATTCTCCAGGGGTACAGCCAGCCACAGGGTGCGGCGGTGCATCTCCTGGCCGTCCAGCAGATCCAAGGCGGCCTCGACGTTCTCCACCCACGGGTGGGAGCCCGCACCGGGTGCCTGCTCGGCCGGCTCGATGCCCTCGATCATCCGCAGGGCGATCTCACCCGGGTCGACCTGGGCACACAGACCGAACAGCCGCGCCCCGGGCAGCGACCGTACCAAGTGAGTGACCTTCGCCAGCTGTTCGTCCCGGACAGCTGCGGGCACATAGGTGCCCTGGATGGTCTCCTCGCGCTGCCCCTGAGTGTCCGGGCCCGGATGCAGGCGGTAGAGGGCCCACACGCTGCCCTGCGTTGACCACACCAGGTGTCCAGCGATGTGGCGGATCGGCACTCTCACCGCACACTCCCCGTCTGCTGGGCGAGTGCGACCAGCTGCTGCACACCCGACACCGGCCCGGCCAGAACCGCGGGAGCAGCCGGTTGCGTGCGGTGGCGCGCGGACGAGCGGCCGGCGGCCGGTTGGGGGAGCGGCGCCCGAAGGGCACCGCACCGAGCCCCCGGGGCCGTCACAGCGAGGTCCGGCGCTGGCGCACCCTCGATGGTGAATGCCCCGAGCAGCGGCCGCGGACCGCGGTCGCGCGCTGCACGGCCGCCGATCCGCCCTCCCCTCGGTTGCCAGCCGAGCAGCATCCAGCCCACGGCGGCCTGCATCGGTGCCCGGCCGGCGATCTTCGGCTCGCGCACCACCCAGATCGCCAGCACCCACGCGACGATCGGCACCGGCCCCATCCACGACCACCAAAGGATGGTCTTCACCAGCAGGAAGCCGCCGCCGACCGCAACCGCGATCTGCGCAGGCGTGTAGGGGCCAAGCGGGATCCTCCAGTCAGCGACCTTGCCCAGCACCCAGGGATGGCGTCGAGCCGCGGTGTAGAAGCGCCCAACTCGCCCCGCTGATCCAGCGGCGCTCACAGCCGGCCCCCGTCGTCCGGCGAGTGGCTACGGGAGAAGGGGAGTTCGGACTGGATGATGCCGGGGACGGCGGGTGCGCTCTTCGATGGGTTCTTCACCTCGTCCTCGAACATGCTCGCCAAGTCGTTGCGCGAGTTGTACAGCCCGAGCGCGATCACCATCAGGAGCAGGGCACCGATGCCGGCCTTGAGACTGAACTTCTGGATCATGATCGTGACGACGAGACAGACGAGACCGGCCTGCAGACCCTTGGTCGCCCACTGCCGGAACATGTTGATCCACGAGTCACCGAGGTCATTGAGCTGCCCGGCGAGCAGCAGAGTGTGCACCGTAATCACCGGGCACCACCGTCCTGAGCGGTCCCGGACTCGATCGCGGCAACGTCCCAACGGCCCGAACGGGCCTGGAGCGTGAGCTCGTAGGACAGCGGCCACCGACCCGCGGCATCCCGGGCTTCCACCTGGGCAAGGACTCGCACTTTCGTGCCGTCGGCTGGCACCTTCTCGTCGGCTGCAGCCTCCTCAGCGCCTGACACATCCTGAACGGTGACCGCGGCGTATGGAGTGGGGGAGATGGGCGACAGCCGCACCCCAGGCGCGAGATAGCGGTCGACCTCCCCGGACCCGGTCAGGTATGCCCCCATGAATTCGCCGATGGCTGTGGCCAGATCGCCCTCGGACGGCACACTCACCCGATACGGCGACCGGCTCACCTCCGCGCGCGCCGGGCCGGCCACGACACCGGGGGCGCCGGTCACGGCGAATGAGGTACCGCTCGCGTCGGCTGCCACGGGGACGACGAGGTAGCGCAGCTGTCCGCCTGCGTACTGCGCAGCCACCGTCACCGCCCACACGCCGGTACCGCGCTGCACACTGCGCACCGCAGTCACCGACGCCGGCTCCGCTTGCGCACCGGCGATGGGATCCGGCAGATCGACGCCAGGTGCGAGGGACTGCACAAGCCGCGCCTGCGCACTGCTCGCGTTGTCGGCGCTGCTGCGCAGCCAGGCGTCGATGAACAGCTGCGCATAGCCCGCCGGGTCGGCTCCGGGAGCCGCAGTGCGCACAGAGACCGAGGCCCTCTCATCCGACGGGGCAGCCGCTGCAGGAGCCTGCCTGGACATCACTGCGACACCCAGGGCGACGGGGCCTGCCGTGATCGCAGTAAGCAGGACCAGGCGCGACACACGCACGCGGCGCCTCATCTTCTCCAGCTCTACGCCTGCGACCCGTGAAGGGGAACCGCCATGCCGTAGTGCCTGCTTGCCAGGAGACATAGTCAAACCCCCAGGTCAGATCACGTACTTGCTGACCTCGAAGGAAACCTGCAGACCCCGACCTGCCCCCCGACCAAGCAGCCCCGACCACGGACACGATGGGGATAAAAAACCCATGGTTGACCTCATGGTTGGGCCGACCACAGGCCTGACCAAGGGCGCCCGGTAGGAAGCGCTGGCTCCAGCGACGGTCTAAACGCTCGCCCCGGGACGCAGATGGGCTGCCCGGTGCGTCGGGTGCGCCGCCTCCAGAAAGGAGCCGGGACGGTCCTGCTTCATGCCGCCGGGTTGAATGCGCAGCTGAAGACCGAGGGCTTCTCAATGTGGGTAGCGGCCTGGGTCCAGCAACTGCGCAGGGCCTCGTGCTCACCGCTGCATAACCCGGGATTCCGCATTGCTGCCGAGCACTTGGGGATGTCTGTGGTTGGCCTGACCACGAGTCCGACCGCGGCAGTCCAGCGTGCAGGCTGCTGGAGTTCCACCGGCAGTAGGGGTACCCCCTCATAGACTCGGTGATGGATGTAGATCTGCAAGCGAGACCGCGCAAGGGGGGCGTTTTGACTGATTTGCCGAGATCGGTGAAAGTCAATGGAAACGCTCTGCCGACCCGATAGCGTCGGAGGTCACGCAGTCTGCTCCCCGCACCTGCGGGGATGGTCCCGATGACGGTCACCAGCTGATGTCCTCGTAGTCCTGCTCCCCGTACCCGCGGGGATGATCCTCAGCAGCAGAACGGCCTGTTCGACACGGGCGACTGCTCCCCGCGCCCGCAGGGATGGATCTCGGATTGTTCCCGGCGGGCTGCGGGGGAGCGGGCGCGGTCACGTGCGCGACTGCATACAAAACGCCCCCCACTTTGGGGCGACGCGGTCAACCGCGCTACGCCGCGGCGAGGTGAAGGAATTCAGGAACGCCTGAGGCGTGAGAGTAGGGCTCGAATCGCGGCAGGAGGTCGTCGACGAGCTTGACGCAGCGGGGGGCTCCGATACGGCGGGCGAGGAGGAGGGCTTCGGCTGCGGCGGCTGCGGCCGGTTCGGGTTCCTCCTGGTCCAGGTAGCTTGCGGCTCGGTAGGTGAGAAAGACACCGCGGGTCTTGTCCCGGGCGGAGGGCAGCATCTGCTCACCTTCGGTGATCAGTTGGTGGGCGCGGCGAGTGTCGCCGAGGTCGAGGAGGGTTTGTCCGGAGTCGACAGCGAGGTCGGCTTCGGACATCCAAGCGCACCAGGCGGGCCGGTCGGTGCTGGCGTCGTTCAGGTGTAGTTCGGCTGCGGCCAGGGCGCGGAGGATCGCGTTTCGTTCGCTGGGGCCATGGCGTGCTGCGAGGGTGCGGGCGAGTCGTAGTTGGAGGAGGCTGCGGGCGGCGGGGTTCTGGGCACGGGTGAGGGCGTGTTCGAGGATGCGAGCTGCGGTGGTGTGATCGCCTTGCCAGGCGGCTTGGTAGGCGAGGTCACCCAGAAGGCCTGCACCCAGATTGTGGTCGCTGGCGGCGTGGGCGTTGTGCAGGCCGGCGATCCAGTGCTGGCTGGCGCGGGTGTGGTGGCCTTGGTCGAAGCGGTGCCAGGCGATGGTCTGGGACAGGGATGCCGCGAGGGTGTGAAGGCGCAGGGCGATGCCGGGTGTGTAGCGGCCGTGTTCGAGCAGGTCGGTCACGGTGGCCAAGTGGGCGTCCAGCAGTGCGGGTGTGTGCTGCCGTTGCTCGGTGGGCAGGTCGGCGAGGTGCGTGGTGGAGTTTTCCAGGTAGGTGACGAGATCCTCGCCGATCGGTTTGCCGTCGTTGATGGTCCGGGTGAGGGCGTCGGGAGAGCCGGTTGCCCAGTCTGCTGCCAGGGCGGTGACGGCGGCGCCGCTGATTGTCAGGAAGGTTCGGCGTTCCATTGCTGTTCGCAGGGCCTCTCGAAGGGCGGGCACGGAGCTGCGGGGGCCGAGGGCGATCAGCCCGTTCGGCAGCCAGTTCGGCCAGTCGTCGGCACGGACGATGTCTGGTGACCAGCCGAGCGCTTCGGCGATATAGATCTGAGATTCCTCGCTGGGTGTGACACCCCGCTGCCATTTGCGCACCCGTGCCTCGTCCGTGCCTGAGCGCAGACCGCGCCGGGCGGCAGCGTCATGAATGCCGGAGACGAATGCATCCATCGTCTGGCCGGCTGCAAGGCGCGCAACTGCGAGTGGGTGCTGGGGCGTTGCTTCCACGCCTCCAGTGAATCACTCGGTGCATAACGGCGGTGACTCCTTGGCAAGGGGGACCCCCTGGGGGACCCCCTTCAACTGGTCGACGGACTCGAACGGCTGAGCCCATCCTCGTGGCCAGACGCCGGTACCGGCCGGGCGATGCGCGATCCGTCGCTGGCCCGGGAGTGCCGAGCGGATTCGTTCATGCCAACTCTTCCAGTGAGGTCAGACGTGACAGATGTCCTGGGCATCGCACCGCAGCCGGACCCGCCATCCGGTACATCACTCAGCGCACGGGGGAGGACCCCGTGACCGACAACCCGCGCACCTTCGCGGAGGCATCCCTGGAAAGGGTGCTCGTGACGGGCGGGGCCGGGTTTATCGGCTCGCACTTCGTCAAGCGCATCCTGCAGGCCGACGACGTTGCCCGGGTGACCGTTTTGGACGCCCTCACGTACGCGGGGCACATCGAGAACCTGGGTGAGGCGTTTCTCAGCCCGAAGCTGACGCTCGTCCATGGCAACATCCTCGACGCCGCCCTCGTCGATTCCCTCGTGCGGGAGCACACGGCGATCGTCCATTTCGCCGCCGAGTCCCACGTAGACCGCTCGTTCTTTGCCGCTGGCGCCTTCCTGGCGACGAACGTGCTCGGCACCCAGACCCTCGCGGACGCGGCTATGCGGCACGGCATCGGCAAGTTTGTGCACGTCTCGACGGACGAGGTCTACGGACCGCTGCTGCAGGGCTCGGCGCACGAGACCGACCCGCCGCGCCCGACTGTGCCCTACGCCGCGTCGAAGGCGGCCAGCGACCTGGTCGCGCTGAGCTACTTCCACACCTACGGCGTCCCGGTGTGTGTGACGCGCAGTTCGAACAACTACGGTCCCCACCAGCACCCCGAGAAGATCATCCCGCTGTTCGCCACCCGGCTCCTTCGAGGCCAGCAGGTCACGCTCCACGGCCAGGGCCAGCACATGCGGAACTGGCTGCACGTGGAGGACAACTGCGCCGGCGTCGACCTCGTCCTGCGCGCCGGTGTCCCAGGCGAGGTCTACAACATCGGCGGCGGTACCGACTTCACGAACAAAGAGCTGACCGACCACATCCTGCGTCTGACCGGCGCTGGCTGGGACTCGGTCAGCTATGTACCCGACCGGCGGTCGAACGACCTGCGGTACTCCATGACCTGGACGAAACTCGCCGACCTCGGCTACCGGCCGGAGCGCGACTTCGAGGATGGTCTCGCCGAGACCATCGACTGGTACCGGCGTAACCCCGACCGGTGGGCACCGCTGACGCGCAACCCGCACGCGGCCGGCGCCACCGCCGTGTCGGCACCCGCAGGGGAGGAAGCTCGTGCTCACTGACCCGCACGTCCCGCGCCGCATCCTGGTCACCGGTGTCGGAGCCAACCCGGGCTTCGGGCTGACCCGCAGCCTGACCCGGCTGGGCCACACGGTTATCGCCGCCGACGCGAACCCTCTCGCCCGCGGGTTCCTGTTGCCCGCCACCGTGCCCCAGGTCATTCCCCTCGCCGACGATCCCGGCTACCGCGACGTCATGACCGGCCTGTGCCGGGACTTGTCCGTCGATGCGGTGGTGGCCGGAATCGAGAACGACATCCCGCCGCTGCTGGCCATGGCACCCCAGCTGGACGCCGACGGCGTGCGTCTGTGGCTCCCGGACGCAGCATCGGTGCACGCTTGCATCGACAAGGCTGCCTTCCACGACGTGCTGACCGGGCACGGCATCACGACGCCGCGCATCTGGCGGCCCGAGGCGATCGGCCAGGTCCCCGACGGGGCGGAGCTGGTCGTCAAACCCCGGTGTGGCCACGGGGCGCAGCACGTTCACTTCGTCGAGCGGCGCGAGCACGCGCGCGTCCTGTGCGAGCTCATCCCTCAGCCCATGGTGCAGGAGCGGGTCTATGGCACCGAGTTCACCGCGGACTGCCTGGTGGACTGCAACGGGCGAGCCTCGGTGATCCTGCGCCGCCGGGACCTGGTGAAGGCAGGCCTTGCCGCGGTCTCCACCACCTTCTATGCCCCCGCCGTGCGTGACCTCGTCGCGAGAGTGCTGGCGGCCGTCCGCGCGCAAGGAGTCTGCTGCGTCCAGGGCTTCATCCGCGACGACGGCACGGTCAGCATCACGGAACTCAACGTCCGCATCGCCGGCGGCTTCCCCCTGACAGAAGCCGCCGGAGCCGATCTCGTGGGGCAGATGGTCAACGGCCTGTGCGGCCTCCCGGTCGATCATGGCCGCCTCGCCTACCGGGCGGGCGTGTTCCTGACCAACTACGTCGAGACCCTGGCCGTCGGCGACGCCGCCGACCTCGCGCTCTTCGCCGCTCCCAGGAAAGGACCGTCGTGACCGTGTCATCGAAGCCGGGCATCGCACGCAACGCCAGCCCCTACCTCTACGGGCAGGAAGCCGCGGCGGTCGCCCGGATCCTGGCCTCTGGACAGTACGGACACAGCGACGTCACCGAGGAGTTCGAGCGGCAGATCGCCGCCTTCCTCGGCGTTCCCGACGCCGTGGCGGTCGCCTCCGGCACCGCTGCCCTGCACAGCGCCCTGCTCGCCGCCGGAGTGGGCCCTGGCCATGAGGTCGTCGTCCCGTCCATGACGTTCTGCGCCACGGTCCAGGCGATCCTTGCCACCGGTGCCACCCCGCGGTTCGCCGACATCGACCCCGCCACGCTGTGCGTGAGCGACCAGCTCGTCATGGAGGCGCTCAGCCCTGCCACTGCCGCCGTGGTCCCTGTCCTGTTCGGGGGCAGGGCCATCGACCTCTCCGCTGTCCAGGGTGAGTTGGATGCACGCGGAATCGCTGTCGTTGAGGACGCCGCGCACGCCTTCGGATCCCGTACAGGTACCCGCCGGGTGGGCGCGACCGGGGCCCTGACCTGCTTCTCCTTCGGGCCCATCAAGAACCTCACCTGCGGCCAGGGCGGCATGGTCATCCCCCGCACACCCCAGGAAGCCGACACGATCCGCCGCCTGCGGCTCCTCGGCGTCACCCAGTCCCAGAACGAGCGCGCAAACACCACCACCTACCGCGTGGACGGCTTCGGCCTGCGCTACCAGCTCTCAGGCATCAACGCCGCCATCGGCCTGGCCCAGCTCGATCACTTCACCACCACCGAGCACACCCGGCGCAGCCTGTGGCACACCTACCGCGACGCCCTCGCCCCGCTGGACGGCGTGAGGCTCGTCGATGTCGACGCCGACCACGCGGTACCGCACCTCTGCCAGATCCGCGTGGCCCGCCGGGACCGGGTATTCGCCGAACTGCGTTCCCGGAACATCGCCGTAGGCGTCCACTACCCGCCCAACCACCTCCAGCCCGCCTTCGCCGCCTGGCGGCGACCCCTCCCGGCCACCGAGCAGGCAGGCGCACAGATCCTGAGCCTGCCCTTCCACCAGCACCTCACCGAGAAGGACATTGACCGAGTAGTCGCCGCTCTCGGACAGGCCATCAAGTCCGCCGGAGATACGTGATGCGCAAACTGCTGACCGTGTGCCTGGGAAACTACTGCCGCAGCCCCTTCGCCCAAGTCGCGCTCGCCCGCAGGGGCGGCACAGCCGTGACGGTCCGCTCCGCCGGCCTGATCGGCAAATGGCAGGACCACCCCGCCCACCCGTCCATGGTCAACGCCGCCCGCCGCCTCGGACACGACCTCACCCACCACCGCGGTCAGCAGATCACCCTGGACATGCTGCACTGGGCAGATACGGTCCTGGCGATGGATGCCACCGTCCTCGCCACGCTCCAAACAATCTGCGGCGAGCAGAACACCCGCAAAATCGGCCTCTACCTCGACGACCGCGACATCCCCGACCCGATGGGCCACAGCGATGAGGCCTTCGACGACTGCGCCGTACTGATCGAGGCAGGCACGGCGCTGCATATCCGCAGCCGCCCATAGCCCTCGGCGCGCGTCAGCCGGATGCGGCGGACAAGATGACGTCCACGAGCCGGTCCGCCGCATCCGGCCTCCCGTGCTCCCGCGACCTGTCGGCCATCGCTGCGCGCCGCGCGGGGTCGGTGAGCAGGACCCCCACGGCATCCTTGAGCCGGTCGGCGGTGACGTCACCGAGCAGGGCGACGGCTGCTCCGGCCTCCTCCAGGTGGCGGGCGTTGTGCGCCTGCTCGTTGCCCGCGGAGGTGGCGAGCGGGATGAATACGGCGGGCTTTCCGAGTGCGGTCAGCTCGGACAGCGTGCCGGCCCCGCTGCGGGAGATCACGACATCGGCGAGCGCCAGGACGTCGGGCAGTTCCGGGCCGACGAACCCGGCCAGACGGTACCGGCCGGCCAACTCTGCAGGCAGGCTGGCCGCGTGGGCCTGCAGGCCGGCGACGTTGTCGGGGCCGCACTGATGGATCACGTTCGCGCGTTCCAGCAGCCAAGGGAGCGCATCACCGACGACTCCGTTGATCTGCTGGGCGCCCTGGGCCCCACCGGTGACGTAGACCGTCGGCAGCTGCCGGTCGAAGCCGTGAAGCCCCAGCGCCTCGACTGCCTTGTCCGCGTGCCCGGTCAGTACCTGCGGGCGCACCGGATTCCCGGTGACGACCGCAAGACCGCGTACTGCCTCCGGAAGCAGCGCCACCGTCGACTGTGAAGAGACCGCAATGCGCGTCGCGGAGCCTGCCAGCTTCCGGTTCGCGAGCCCCAGACGCACGGTCTGCTCGTGCAGCACCAGCGGGCGACGGCACAGGCGGGCGGCCAGGCCGGCGGGCACGGCCACGTACCCGCCGGTAGCCAGGACGACGTCCGGCCTGAAGTCGGCCACCAGTTTTCTCGCCTGCGCCACGCCGAGCGGGACCCGGGCCATGTCCTTCATGTTCGCTGTCGACATCATCTTGAGCGGGTTGCTGGACCGGCGGATCTTGCCCGTGGCGACGGTGGCGAACGCGATCCCCTCGGCCGGGGCGATACGCGCCTCCAGGCCGTCAGCCGTGCCGATCCACAGGACGTCAAGAGTCCTGTCCTCGCCCGCCATCCGCTCCTGAAGGGTGCGGATCGCGGTGAGCGCGGGATAGGTATGGCCCCCGGTACCTCCCCCCGTGACGATCAGGCGGAAGGTGCTGGCAGCTTGGGGTGCATGGTTCACCCGGCGCAGCCTACTGACTTCGCGTGGCGTTTGCGGTGGCGTGAAGGCCGCGGCCGGACGGTTGCTCCTCGAGTACGGGCCGCAGCCTGCGATCCCGCTTCTGAGGGCCCAGGTGACGTGACGCCGGGACATGACGAGCCCCCGCGTCACGTCACTTCACGGGCTGCGCTGCGCTGCGCCCGGCCCGCTACCGGCGCAGGCCGCTCGCCGATCAGAGCGGCAGAGCCTGTTGAGCCTCGCTTTTGGCGGCGCTCTTCTGTTGGGCGAGGAACTCTTTGACGGCGGGGCGGCCCAGCAGCAGTGTCACCGTGCGTGGTTTGGGCCGGTGCCCGCCAGTGAGTTCGGTGAGGAAGTCCGTGACGAGGATTCGGCGTGCCGGTGCGTCGTGGACGTCGTCCAGGATGCCTTGGTTGAGCAGGCGGGCGGCAGTGTCGTCCAGAGCGTTCTCGATAGTGCGGTAGATGTCGGCCGCGTCCTTTTGGATGGCCTGCTGCGCAAGGGCGAGGGCCTGTTGGAGCAGGCGGCGGTGACGCCAGTCGTCGTTGCCGTTCAGGGGAGGGAAGGCCTCCTCGGCAGCGGCGCATCGCAGGCTGTGTGAACCGGCTGAGATGACGGCCGGCATCTGTTGGAGAAGGCTCGCAATCCGTTTCACTTCGAGAGGGTCAGGTTCGTCCGACCCGGACTGCTCGCGGTGTGCCTGCAGTAGTTCGTCTGTGAGCGATGCATGCTGGGCGTGTAGGTCATCAGCCCAGGCGGCCGACATCTGCCACTCGTGCACCACGCCCTCCACGACGAAGGCGATCCGTACGGCCTCCAATGCATCCGCACGGCGCCGCGCGTCAGCCAGCAGTTTGTCCGCTCGCTGACGCAGTGCGGCGGGGACGCTGCCTTGCACGCCATCGCCTGTCGGCCGTATCGGCTCCTCCTCGTCGGCGAAAAGGACGTCGAACTCGTTCGCGTCGAAATGGTCGAGGTCCATGTAAAGAATGCGGGCCCCGCAGGCGGCAGCCAGCCGCACCACAGCGTCGACGTCGTAGCGGTCCGGGCTGAGAAAGGCCTGCAGTCCGGTTTCCCCGCCCACCGATGCTGAGATCAGCTGCAACCCGTTTCGGGAAGCCGATCCAGGCAACGCATCGGCCACCTTGAGCAGGTCACGAACCACCATGAAGGCATCCTCTGTTTGTCGACAACATCGAGGACGGCGAATGTAGTCGGCTCCCTTGCTCGTAAGGGCGGGTTCCAGGGAATCCCGTTCACAGGGGTGTTGGGGGTTGGAGAATATGGTGCACCTATCGCGGTGCTGAAACGATTGGCCATCTCAATCGGATTGCCCTCGAGAGCGCGGCTTTGGCCCGTGGGCCGCATCTACCGCTCCGCCCCAGGCCGGCCGATACCAGTGCGTGTACTGGCCCTCTTCTCTTGGGACGTGCTCGATGCCCGTTTGTGACCTGGTCTCGCTGAGGTGCATCTGGCAGACATCGTCGGCGCTCTTGCCGCCGACTGCTGCTTCAGCCCCTCGGAGCTCGCTTTGGCGATGCCGCCAGTTCTCCATGAAGTAGGAGCGGCGGAAGCCTTCGCAGACGATGCGTAGCACGGCTACGCTCCCTGGGAGGTGATCCGCGCATCGTGGTCGGGGGAAGCGAATCCATGGCCGAAGTCAGAGTTGAGACCGTTGTTCTCGATGCGTCAGGAAGTCGGCAGATCGGCACACGCACGCGTTCGACGGCTGCTCTCGCCGAGCGCGCAACGGAGGTTGAGGAAGCCATCGTTGAGGCGTCTGCCATTACGCAACGAGCGCTGGCGCAGGTGCCGGTGCATCACGGCTGGCAGGTCAGCAGTGTGGACGTGACGTTCGGGCTGACGTTGGCCGCAGAAGCGGGCGTCATTCTCTCCAAGGCGTCCGCAGAGGCATCGTTCGAGGTGACCCTCACCGTGGAGCGCGTTGCGGACCAGCCATGAAGAGCGAGGGCTACTGGGTCGAGCTATACCAGGGTCAGCAGCGGTTGGGGGGCGGCTTTTTGGTGACGCGCCGCTTCGTCCTCACGGCGCTCCACTGCCTGCGCGGACTGAATGCAGTCGAGGAGGAACTGAACATCGTGCTGGCGGACGGCACCCAAGTACGGGGTGAGGTTCGTCGGCGGGACAAAGATGCCGACCTCGCACTGATCGAAATCGACGCCGGTCACGACGTCAGACAGCCGGTACCTGCCGCCGGCGTCGCGCGCGCCGGAATGCACTGGCGCGGTCCGTACCGGCCGGCTGAAAACGACGTCGAACTCACGGGCCAGGTCGACCATGCAGGCGTGAGCTATCTGTGCGAGGGCGGTGCGCTGATCGAAGCACTCCAATTGACGACCGATCAGTACCTCGGTGACTACTCCGGCTACTCGGGTGGGCCCGTTGAGACAGGGGACAGAAAACGAAGACCGGTTGTCGCAGGCATTCTGCTGGAGCAGGTTCCCGATCGTTGCGATGCGGGCCGCAACACCAACGTTCTCTTCGCCGCCACTCTGAGAGAGGCGATGCAGCGTTTCGACCATTTCGACGTTGTGCATCTCCTTGACGTACTGCGACCACCCCAGGTCAGGTCCGATGCGTCCCCAGCGTTGCAGCCTGCACCGTCACCGGCACGTCACCAGTCGGACCGAGTCGAGGCGGTGATCCAGGCATTTCAGCAACTCGCAGACGGCAACGTCCTTGATCCCGTGCGCATTGCCGAGCTGCGGTACCTCGCGTTGAAGGAAGTCTTCATGGACGACAGCCGTGCGGTCAGTCATGAATGACGTCCTCAAAGATGCGATCCGTTCCGCCGAGAGAGCGTTACGCGGCGTGGATGCTGAGCGTTCCGTCGTGGAGCGCAAGATGGCGGGCGCGCAAGCCGCCCTGGAACTCCTCAGCCGTCCGTCGGCCGGCGAAGATCTCGCCTACCTAGTCAGCCTGGCGGACGGACTAGGCCTGCACGATGCAGCCGATGATCTCCTGGATCGGGTGTCGCTTTACCTGCGAGGAGATGCCTTTTCGCTGTCAGGCATGGATGTTTCCCAACGCAATCAACTTGCCGTAGCTGTCGGTGAGCGCGGTCACCTGGCGGCCGCCTCCCGCCTGCTTTCGCCGTCGGAGAGCGACGGCGTTCTATCTGTGCTCGCCCTGGCTAACCAGGCAGCTGTAAAGCTTCGTGCAGGGGATCTTGCAGCGGCGGCAGACTACGCGGACCGTGCCCGCCATGCAGCGGGTGACGCCAGCGCGCCCGGTGACTTGAATGCTCAGTTCCTGGCCACGGCCGTTCTGGCGGAGATCCGGCGCGAGGGCAGTCAGCACCAAGAGGCTGACCACTTGCTGGACGAGCTAAGTGATATTGCCCGACGGCTTGTCCCGCTCCTTGGGCGCGATCACCCCACATCACTGTCGACCGTGGTAACAGTGGCATCCGCGGAGTGCGAGTCGGCGGCTGCCTCTCACGACGTCGACCGAATGACACGTGCGGCGGATGTCATGGCCATCGCGGTGCAACGGATCTGCGCAGCATTGGGCAGCGAGCATCCACGGGCGGTGTCCGCTCTTCGGTGTCTGGCCGCGGCCGAATACTCATTGGCGCAGGCAACCGACGACGAACGTTGCTTGAAGAACGCCCTCTTGCTTGCGGCGACCGCCGTCGAACGAAGTCGTAGAGGGCAACAGCCGGCACAGTCGGCTGTCACAGCGTTTCGGTCACCCGCTCCCTTCCCAGGAGATCCTGAAGAATCTCCGACAGCGATGTCACGACGCCCAACCCCTGGTCCCGGGTTGCCTCGCGCCGGCGCATCCGTTAGCCCGCGTACAGGTCCGGTGCCCTTTTATGGCCCTGGGGCGACGACGATTGGTGATCCTGTCGAGAGCCAAGGCGAGCTGGTGCGTCCCTACGCGATGACCGGAGGTAGGACACGTCCCCGGGAAGTGATCGCCATCGAGGCGCTGGTGAGCACCGCTTCTACGCCAGCGGCCTATGCGGCGACGCTGCCAGAGCATCGGCGGATCCTGGAACTGTGCGAGGAACTTAAGTCCGTGGCGGAGATTTCTGCACTCCTTGGTATGCCTTTGGGAGTGGCCAGAATCCTGGTGGCCGATCTGGCCGAAGCCGGCTTGGTGGTCATCCACCGGCCATCGCATGGAGAAGAAGCCCCCGACGTGTCGCTGCTGCAGCGTGTGCTGGATGGACTACGCCGGCTTTGACCAGCGAACGCAAATGAGCCATGCAGAGATTGCAGGGATGGGCCCGGCGCGGGGAGCGGGGCTGCGTAGCCCGCCCAGGGGAGTGGCGGGTACGTCTCCCCGCGCCGGGGGCTGGTGCCGCCTGGCGGCTGCGGGCCCGAGGAGAGCGTCCGGGCCACCAGGCGGGGTCTATGGGGTGGCGTCGAGATCTCGCATCAGCTCGTCCACGGTGAGGACGGTGAATGAGGAGAGCCGGCGCACGAGTTGGGAGGCCAGGCAGGTGGTCAGGTTGGGGTGTCCGTAGGGCAGCGGCATGTCGGGCTGCGCGACGACGTGGACGCCGTGTTCGGGGCTGTAGCCGTAGATGACGCCGACGACTCCGTACAGCGGTGCACTGCGGGCGATGAAGGCCCGTGGCTGGTCTGCGAGGTGGGGGCATAGCCGTGCGGCGGCTTTGACGTGGCGGGCACATACAGGAGGCTGGTTGGTCAGTACCGTGTCGGCTTCGGGGTTGAGGTCGTGCGGCCCGGCGAGGAACACGGTGCCGAGGCGGGTGCGAGCGGGGCTGGTGCAGACCTGGCAGCGCAGGGACTGCATCGTGATGCGCTGGCGGAAGGGATGCATCATTTTCCACTCGGGTTCACCGGTGGGGGAGCCCTGGTCGTCGACGGGGTTGAAGGAACAGCGGCCCCACAGCACGCCGTGCAGGTCGCGATCCCGGGGATCCTCGTCGAGGTAGCGCAATCGGTACCGGCCGGGGCCGGAACGCGTGAAGACGAACTCGGCTGGCGCGGCCTCCTCGCCGCGGCGCTGGATGACGAAGGGGATCAGGCCCCCTCCGGTGGCGTGCTCACGCAGTTGCCTTCTTCCGTGCTGGTGATCGTGGTCGTGGCGAGGCATGGACTGGTTATGCCGCCTCCCTCAGGCAGCCCAGGGCGATCAGGCGCTCGAAGAGTGCGTTGACGATCCAGCCCGTCCGGCGGAGCCGCCCCGCCGCCGCCATGTAGTCATCGGGCAGAGCTGTGGGATGCAGCGTGCGTGCTTGGGCAACGAGCTGCGAAGTGATCCTGTCGGCCAAGTCGGCTTCGGACGCCACAGCGATTTCGACCAAGCGCGAATGGTGGCCATGCAGCCTCATGGTGAGCGGGGACACTTGTTCCTCGCTCACCATGCCTTCGTCCAGGACAGCGCTGATGTCGTCGAAGACGGCCTCGCCATCGAAGGGCTGCCATCGACGGACCTTCACGAGCAGGGAATGCAGTACATCGGCGTCGAGAGGCGGCGTCCACTCGGGTAGCAGATGTGGCCCGTACCGGAGAGCCGCGGTCACTGGTTCTCCTTCGGCGGCGGGCTGCAATTCAGCCTGCCGCCTCCTCGCAGGATCTTGGTGCCGATCGTCTGCAACGCGGCCTGGCCAACAGTCCACGCCATCACCGACTTGGCCTGGTAGGAACACAGCGTCGAGCGCAGTCACGATTGCTCCGCAGCGAGGGAGAGCGAACACCATGTCGTTGCGCCCGCATCACCGATTCCCCACCGGCCGCTGCGGGTGCGAGCGATGCGGTCGACCAGGAAGAGACCGCGGCCGCATTCGGAGTCCTCACTGGCCGCCCGAAGTTGAGGGCCGCCGTCCCGTACCTCGTCGTGGACGAAGAGCTGCAGTTGCTGGTCCCTGATGACCATCGTGACGGTGATCTGGGTTCCGCCGCTGTGCTTGATAGCGTTCGTAACCAGCTCCGAGACGACGAGGATTGCGTCGTCGACGAGCTCCTCCAACGCCTGGTACTTCAAGTGAGCTGCCGTCAGGCGGCGAACAGCTTGTACTCGCTGGGCATCATGCTCACAGACAGTGCCACCGGTCCCACCTGAGGCGATCGTGAATGTCACCATCATCAGATCCCGCACACGCGATGGACGGTTGGGGACAGCTTCTGCGACAGAGCTGCGTCGTGATCCGAGAGCACGAGATGGCCCCGGGCCTAGTGTGCGGTGCTTGGGCCGGAAGATGTAGCGCGAGATGCGTGCGGCGAGGTGAGGGCTGACAGCACTGCCGGCGGTGTTCACTGGCGGATCGGTCATGGTTAGTCGTCCCTTTTGGCGTGGGCCGCCCGGCCCTGCCGGGGGAGACAGGGCCGGGCTCTCCAAGTCGCCTTTCCGCAGGCCTCAATTCCGGTACAGATGCCGGGGCCTGTGGCGACCGATGACGACGGTAGGGCTGTCGTGGCGCAACTCCCAAGGAACTTGCAGGAGTTTGCAGCATGTCGGTTGACGGGCTCATACGGCTCGCTGACCATCGATGTGTCCAGCAAATTCGGGCAAGGACGAAGACGGGAGACGGACCGTGAAGTTACGCTTCCTGGGCAACAACTCCACTGGGGGAGACTGCCCGACGTTGTACGCGACTGACCGGGACAGCTACGTCGTTCAGGGCTGGCAGATCTTCGCCAACGACCTGTTGATGCAGCTTCACATCACCGACGGAGAGAGTGCGGTTGAGGTACCCACCGAACTGTTTGAGCATCTAGAGAAGGACGGGCTGCCAGCCACGTCGATCACACGCGTCCAGGCGCCAATCATGATCCTCACCCCGCAGGGCACGTGCGTCGTCCAAGGCAAAGTAGTGACCGACACGGAAGCCCTGACACAGATGTCGATCCCGTACTACGAGACCTGTGTCGAGGTCTCGAAGTCGGATGTCACCGCCCTGGCGGAGGAACCGAGTGGAACTGATTTCCAGCGCTGAGCGCAACCTGCTCTTCGCACGCTACAAATGCGACGCCTTCCACCTTGAGCTGCGAGACGACTATTCGGTTCCCGACGAAGACACGCCTTTTCGCGATTGGCTCAGGGGCAGGGACAGTGACCACTCATACCTCGCCCCCTGGACGCAGCTCGTGCGCCAGTGCACCAGGCGAGGCATGACCATTCGCCGGGTCCGCGTTGTCACTGAGCCGGTGACTCCCTACATCCAGTGGGAGCATGCACTCACGACACTGAACGCGGAGGCCGGTGAGGACATCCGCTGGCTTCCACGTCACCTCCTGCCTGAGACCACGACCTTCCCGCTCGATGGGAGAGACTGGTGGTTGTTCGACGATCAGCTCCTTGCAGTGGGTCACTTCGATACAGACGGCCGGGTCCTTGGGTCGCAACTCATCGTGGACCAAGATGCAGTCGCCGCGTGCGCAGCACTCCGCGACCAGCTCTGGGCTGCCGCTATCCCTCACACCGTCTACAAAGCCTGAACCATCCGTGACGACACAGGTAGATGAGGCACTGCAAGCGCTTGGCGCCCGGCTGCGCGGCTTCCGCAAGGACGCCGGATACACCAGCGGCCGGGCCTTCGCCCATGCCACCGCATGGCACGAATCCAAGATCTCGCGCATCGAACACGGCAAACAACGCCCAAGTGAAGACGACATCCGCACCTGGTGCGAGATCACCGGCCAAACTGATCAACTGGGCGACCTGATCGCGATCGTCCGACATGTCGATGAACTCTGGCTCGAATGGCGTCGTCAATTGCAGACGGGAGCGGAACGCCGACAGCACAAAGCTATCCCGGTGTACGCCAAGACCAAGGTATTCCGCATTTGGCACCCCACCGTCGTGTGGGGAACCCTGCAGACGACCGACTACGCTGCCCATGTCTTCGAACAGGTCGTCAACTACTATGAGATCCCAGACGATTCCGAGGCTGCCGTAGCCAAACGCCTTCAACGTCAGCAGTACCTATACCAAGGTGAGAGGATCTTCAACGTACTGCTCGGTGAGCAGGCTCTGTACACCAACTTCGGCGGCCCCGAGACGATGAAAGGGCAGCTCGATCGGCTTCTAGCCGTGATGCGACTGCCGCGGCTCAGCCTCGGTATTGTGCCCCGCTCTGCACCAGCTGCTATCTGGCCCGGAAATTCATTTTCGATGTTTGACGACAAACTCGTCCTCGTGGAGACCTACTCTGCCGAGCTATCCGTCTCCCAACCCCGAGAGATCGAGCTTTACGCCAAGGCTTTCGCTCTACTACAGCAGTCAGCGGTCTACGGCAAAGCCGCGCGAGACCTGATCCTCTCAGCGATCCAGCACTTTGACTGGATGCCCGCCGACTAGGAAGGCACCCACCATGTCCGAAAAGCCGAACTGGCGTACCAGCAGCTACACTTCCCAAGACTCCTGCGTTGAGATCGCCGACAACACACCGCAAACCGTCCTGGTGCGCGACACCAAGAACCGCAACTACGGGGTCGTAGCGGTCGCATCCGAAGCCTGGACAGACTTCGTGCAGGACATCAAGCATCGGCCTTCCACGTAGCTCCACGAGCATCTGACCGACAAGCCCTACGCGATAACGAGCGGCTCACGCCTCGGCCCGTGTACGGGCGATCCGGCCGACCCTGTGACCTAGAGGTTCAGGGGTTCATACGCGGCAGCTGTCGATGTGGGTGACGTCGCGGAAGTCGGCGATGATGGGGCTGGCCATGGATTCGCGGTAGACGACGGCTGCGCGGCCGTAGGGCCAGGTGGGGTCGTTGTGGAAGTCCTCCTGGGCTTCGGAGCAGCTGCCGAACATCAGGCTCCGACGGACGTCGATCCAGTCGGTGTCGTCCTGGTAGTCCTGCCCTTCGGGGTAGACCGCGGGTCCGAAGGTGACGAACATCGTCTGCGCTGCAGGGTTGAAGGTCACGGTGATGTCCTGGTCCGTGTACTGCTCGCCTTGGAGGATGGGGGCTGCGTCGGCGACCAGGCGTTGAGCAGCCTCCTTCTCCGCATCCGTGGCCGGTACCCGGGCATTGACCCATTCATCGACATTGGGCTGCGCGGTGTCGTTTCGGGTGTAGGCGGGGGAGGGGGCAACGGCACGCTGAGGGGTCTGCGATGCGGCTCGCGCCGAGGGGGTGGATGCGGCGGGGCTTTCGGGCTGAGAGGTGGATTTCTTGGCGGCGGTGTCCACGGTGGTCTCGGAGGTAGCCCGGCCGCTCTGTGCTGAACGGTCTGCATCGTGGTTGTCGTTGGACGACTGAGAGGCAGCGAACGCTCCACCGACGCTGCCGAGGACCGCTGCGGCCACGGCGACAGCCGCGTAGAGGCGAACCCGGCTTCCGTGGCGTGCCGGGGCGGGCCAGGAGGCTTCGTCCTGGGGTGCCTGATCCCATTGCAGGCTGCTGATCAGGTCAGGTATCAGCGTGTGTTGCCGGCTGCTGTCGAGCGGAGTGATCGCCGTTGCCTGGACAGCGAGCAGTTCGGCCCCCGCGGTAGCGAGGTGTGCAGCCGAGGGACGGTCGGCCGGCTCCTTGGACAGGGCCTTTTCGACCAAGGGAAGCAGGTCTGCTGGAACGCCGTTCAGGTCCGGCTCAGCCGACATCACACGGAACGCCACGGCATCGACAGCGCCGCTGCCGAAGGGCAGACGGCCGGATGCGGCGTAGGCGACGAGGGCTCCCCAGGCGAACACGTCGCCGTGCGGTCCGACTTCGCCGGTGCGGTAGTGCTCGGGGCTGATCCAGCCCGGTGTGCCCGTCAATACTCCAGTACGGGTGACCGAGGTGCCGTCCAGCGCATGGGCGATACCGAAGTCCAGCACCTGCGGCCCGGACGGAGCGAGGATCACGTTGGACGGTTTCACGTCCCGATGGACCACGGCCGCGGCGTGGATGGCGCCCAGCGCGGCCGCGGTGCCGGCTGCCAATGCGTACAGACGCGCCCCGGCCAGAGGGCCGTTGATCGCCACATGCCCGTCAAGAGTCGGGCCGGCGATGAAGGGCGTGGCCAGCCATGGAAGTGGAGCTTCGGTGTCGGCGTCGTGGACTGGTACCAGGCACGGGCCGGCGACCCGTAGGGAGAGCTGAACTTCCCGCCGGAACCGGGCGCGGAATTCATTGTCCGCGGCCTGCGCAGGATGAATGACCTTGACAGCCATCCGCTCGTCCGCGGCGGACACCGCGGCGAACACTGTGCCCATGCCGCCCGAGCCGAGCCGTCCGACTACACGGTAGGGCCCTATGCGACGTGGATCGCCCGGCTGCAGCGACTGAACACGGTTGGACACGCTCATCCCCCTGATGATCAACGGCACCCACGGGCCGAAGCGGTAGCCAATCGTAGGGGTTGTCACCCTTCGTTCTCTTCCGTACCTCTGAATCCAAGGGGCTAGAGCAAAGCATGTTGCAGAACGCCTGAGCAGGGCGAGTTTGCCCCACCGAGGCGATGTCGCTGGTCCCGGTTACCCTCACGGCAGGCCACAGCGTTCGTGATGGCGATGAGGCGGCGTTCTGACGCCCGAACTCGATGAGGAGAGCCGGTGCGCGACTATCTCGCTGAGGTCTTCGCCATGCTCGGCCCTGGCGAACAGCGCTTCACCAGCCGCAGCGCATGGGCTGAGTTGGAGGCCGAGATCGGCATTGACTTCCCTGATGACTACAGGGCGGTCGTTGACGCCTATGCCCCGATGCAGATCAACGGGCACCTGTATCTCTCGCATCCGGCCACCGAACGCTGGAACCTCGGGAAGTGGATCCGCGAGACCGCCCAGGTCTGGGCCGATCTTGACTGGGACCGTGAGGACTGGCTCGAGCCGGAAGAGGACATCTGTGTCGTCCTCGACCTGCAGGAAGTGCGGTTCGGGACGAAGGACGGCCTGATTCCGATCACCAGCACCGATCGCGGCGAGTACATCTTCCTGGCACCGCTGCCCGACCGCGCAGGACGCCGGATCTGTGCGGTGGACCATGACGGATCCTGGTACGAGTACCGAATGAGCTTCTCCGAGTGGCTCTACCGCTATCTGGTTGGCGAGGACATGGTCGGCCCGAACAGCTCCGCCTTCTACCCCGGCCCGGTGCTGCTCGAACCGCTGCCGATGGCACCCGGCGATCGCCCGGCCCCGATGTACGGCCCAGAGCGCGGCATGTGACCGGCGCAGCGCTTCGGCCTGACAGCGGGCACCTTCCAGGAGACAAACGGCAGGGAATGTCGTCGCCAGAGCTTGACGGAGGGGTACCTTCATCCGAATTGCCGGAATCAGTGAAAGTCAATGGAAAAGCTCTGTTGGCCAGGTAGCTTCGCAGATCAGACAGCCTGCTCCCCGCAGCCGCGGGGATGGTCCCAGGACCGGCCCGAACGCGCGGCTGATGCTCCACTGCTCCCCGCACCCGCGGGGATGGTCCCACGGCGTACTGCCGGGAGTCGTCGATGTCCGGCTGCTCCCCGCGCCCGCGGGGAGGACAGCGGCCTGCCCGACTCCACTGCCCACGGCATCCTGTGCGTGGACGCCCTCGGCCACGTCCTGACCCCGGCCGGCCGTCGGCTGGCCTTGTCCCGGTCGCTGCGGCACGGCAGGGAACCCGTCTGGGAGGAGCGGGCCCGCACCGCTGGGCTGACGATGGAACATGTGGACGAGTGCCCCACAGAGCCCGCTGTATGGGAGCGGCGCTACCGGCTGTGGATCGCCCACGCCGACGAACTCCGGCGCGAGCTTGGCGGGGTCCAGGCACGGAACATGCTGCGCGAGGCGCACCAGGTGCCGCCCACGCTGCCCGGCCGTCGCGCCGTCCTGCTGACCCTGCACCGCCCTGCCGTTTCCCAGTGGTAGCCGGCGCGGCCGATAGGATGACCAGCTCGATTACCTTGGCGGCAGAGCCGCGTACAGCGAAGGAACCCCGCAGTGAGCCACCGTTCCGCCCGTGCGGCGGTGTTCTCCGCCGGGTCCTGGGGCACCGCCGTCGCCAAGATCCTTGCCGACGCAGGCAGTACCGCCACCGTGCACGCCCGCCGCAGCGAGATCGCCGACTCCATCAACACCGTCCACCGCAACCCCGGCTACTTCGCGGACATCGAGCTGCCCGCCTCTCTGACGGCCACGACCGATCCGGCCGCCGCGCTGGATGGCGCCGACTACCTCGTGCTGTCCATCCCCGCGCAGTCCCTGCGGACCAACCTCGCCGCATGGACCCCGTACATCGGGCCCGACACCGTGATCGTGTCGCTGATGAAGGGCATCGAGCTCGGCAGCGGCGACCGGGCGAGCCAGGTCATCACCGAGGTAACCGGCGTGAGCGCGAACCGGGTCGCAGTACTGTCCGGTCCCAACCTGGCGCGCGAGATCATGATCGGCCAGCCTGCCGCCGCCACCATCGCCTGCCTCGACGAGGAAGCAGCCTGCCGTTTTCAGCAGGCCTGCCACACCCCCTACTTCCGGCCCTACACCAGCACCGACGTCATCGGCTGCGAACTCGGCGGCGCGGTCAAAAACGTCATCGCCCTGGCAGTCGGCATCGCCACAGGCATGGGCCTGGGTGACAACGCCGCGGCGATGCTCATTACCCGCGGGCTGGCGGAGACCACCCGTCTGGCCGTGGCCATGGGCGCCCACCCCGGCACCCTCGCAGGACTCGCCGGCCTCGGCGACCTGGTCGCCACCTGCACCTCCCCCCTCTCCCGCAACCGCACCTTCGGCACCCACCTCGGCAAAGGCCTGAGCATTGAACAGGTAACAGCCGCCACTCGGCAGACCACCGAGGGCGTCAAGTCCGCCAAGGCCATCCTCGCCCTGGCCCACGCCCACGGCGTCGAGATGCCGATCACCGATGTAATCTCCGCCTTGTTGCACGAGAAGGTCACCCTCGAACAGGCCGCCGCCGCACTGATGCAGCGACCCCCCAAGCCCGAGCTCTGATCCCAGGCGCCGCCCCGCCACGCGAGGCCGCCCACCCTTCACCCTCCCCGCCGGAGGTTCCTGCCCATGCACGGATCCGTGCTGTCCGCTGCCCAACTTGGCGTCACCGTCGCCCTGGTGGCATGGATGATCACCGGCTTCACCCGCCTACCCGGCCGCTGGATGCGCTGGAGGATGTTCTGCCGGGCCACGACTGATGGTTCTGTCATTGTGCCCGGATTGCCGGAATCGATGGAAGTCAATGAAAGTTCTCTGTTCTGCCGGTAACGTCGCAGGTCAGACAGTCTGCTCCCCGCACCCGCGGGGATGGTCCCCGAGGAGGCCGGCCCCTTTTTGGTGGCCTTCCCTGCTCCCCGCACCCGCGGGGATGGTCCCGCGTTTCGGACGGGCACGAGCTCGCGGACCTGCTGCTCCCCGCACCCGCGGGGATGGTCCCACCACCCCCTGATCGGAGGACCATGGCTGTCACTGCTCCCCGCACCCGCGGGGATGGTCCCGCGACGCCGAAGACCAGCGCGCCCGACTGGCCCTGCTCCCCGCACCCGCGGGGATGGTCCCAAGACACGCCCCCTCACCCCCGAAGACGAGTTCTGCTCCCCGCACCCGCGGGGATGGTCCCCACCCGCCGCGCCGGTTGCCACGGCCGGTCCACTGCTCCCCGCACCCGCGGGGATGGTCCCCGGCGGAACCGGTCGCCACGCGCGACCTGGGACTGCTCCCCGCACCCGCGGGGATGGTCCCTTCACGTGGGGCATGCAGAAGCTCCTCCCCGCACCTGCGGGGATGGTCCTCCCTACGGCCAGTCAGATCCTCGCTGAGCGCTCTGCTCCCCGGACGTGAGGGAGAGCCTTGAGTAGGCGCAATTCAGTGAGCCGGCTTCTGCTCTTCGCCGAGTGGAAAGGCGCTCGCCTGTCTGGAACGATCAGAGTCGCGCGCTGAGCATACGAACTTAGAGTCTGAGTCCAACCAGGCTGCGGGCGGTGTCCCACGGATCTTTCATCGGAGCCGGGATCTGTAGCCGAAATCCGGATACAGGACGGTAAGGGATCTCGGCGTTGGACTCTCCTATCTGCGGAAGCCGTCGTAGGCGCCGTTGCTGCCCGTTGCGCTGCTGACGCAGATGTACAACCAAGCTCGCACAGGGCCGAGGGGGGTGGTCTTCCCAACTGTGGTGGGCAAGAGGCTGTGTTGCCGGATTGAGACCGGTGGTCGGGGCTGACGGTCGTCAGCCTGGTCGGGGCCGTCGGGTGAGCTGACGGCATGGAAGGCACGTACGCCATCGTCTCTGCGCTCATCAGCCATCGCCCCGCCTCGGTCGGCATGGTGCGCCGTGGTGACCAGCAGCCGCAGCTTGTGTCCGGAGCAGCGATTCGAGCGCCTCTGGGGCCGGGGCAGCCAGGGTTGACGGCGGGAGAGAGCAGCTCAGCAGATATCCAACGCGTTGTTCCGCGACGCCCCGACACGCAGAGATCTCTGGGCCTTGTCTGTCCGGGCCCAGAGGACAGTCCCAGTGCGCCGTCCTGCACTGTCATCGAAGGAGGATCCTTTATGCCCGACTCGCAGAACGGCCTCCAGCAACCCGTCGGCGAGGTGTACCTGCTGTTCGCCCACGAGGCCTACTTCCCTTGGGCCGGCGCGCGCGAGGTCAACACCTCGCTGGTGGCAGCAGCCTCACTACTGCACCCGCACGTGCTGCAGCCGGACGGCATGCACATCTATGACCGCCTCACCCGTGGCCGCAGGCCAGGGGAGATCGTGCCACTGGCCACGCTTACCTACGAACTGGGCGGGGGCGCCGCATGGCCGAAGGTCGGTGACTGGCAGACCGTTACCCGTGATCTGCTGCGGCTTATCGGCGACGGCGGCTGCGACGCCCTCAGTCTCAACTTGCCGGCCCGTGCACGGACCCTGGTGTGCTGCGGTCCTCACAGCACAGTGCGTGCGTACGACCTGGCGTCCCGGGAGTACCGGACTTATGGGCCCGCCGACCGCATCGAGGTGCTCGTGTCCATCGGCAAAGAACTGGCTCGCGTAGAAGCAGGCTGTGCTCTCTGGCCCGGCGACAATCTGGTGTCCCGATAGAAGGATGCCGGGCCCCCACCTTCGTAGGCGAGGGATGGTCCTGTGTCGTTCACGGGTCGCGGCGACGTCGCTGCCCTGCTCTCCGTACGCGATGGGCTCAGATGCCGAGGTGCGGAGCGCGGGCAGGGTGCGGCGGGCCGCAGTCGAAGCAGCAGAGCCGATGGGCTGTCGCGGAGTGTTGTCAGTCGTGGATGAGACGCTCGAGGGGTGATCACTCAGAAGCTGGCTGTCCAGTACCTGATCGATGAGATGCGTGGCTGCCCCCTCCCGGTGGCGCCGGAGCAATTCAAGCGCAAGCGCTTCACAGGGCACGACGCCGTCTTCTTCGGGCATCAGCCGGTGCGGGCATACAAGCACGCCAACCGCTGGCAGTTCCATGAACCAGACGTCCGCGAAGCTGCCCGCAGGCTTGCCGCGCTCGAGTGGGATCCGGCAGACATCGTCGACCCCCGTCCCAGTGCCGACTCCCACACGCTGGCGCCCACGGGCTGGCGGGCCCAGATCCAGAACGTGACCGGCAGTGCGGCCGCTGCCGCGCGCCACCGCAACGGCTGCCCGTGCGGGACAACCTGGTGCCGACAGGAGACCGGCTGGGCACTGCCGTGCGGTCTCACCGCCCACGACCTCCTGCAGCACTACGGTAGTTACTCCATCGCCTGCATGCTTCCTATCCCCACCCTCGTCTGGACAGATGCCACCTGGCTGATCCCCAGGACCCTCGCCTTCATCCTCGACCGATGGCAGGAGACCGAGCACGATCTGAGCACGGTCCTGTCTCCGTGCAGCGGCTGCGGCACACCCAGCCAGGACTCCTCCTGGCGTGTCCCGACCACGAGCGGGTGGAAGACGCTGTGCCCCGCGTGCGCGACCGCCACCCTGCGCCCCTACCGTCAGGAACTCAAAGGCACTTCCTACGCCCGGATCCGGGACCGGGGGCCGAAGGCCAGCGACTACCTCTGTGTCCTGTGCGACCCGCCGCGGCCCGCTGCGGTCTGGGACCACTGTCACGAACACGGCCTGGTCCGCGGACCGCTGTGCGGCAGATGCAACACCGCAGAGGGACAGGGCAAGGAGTTCCTCAACCTGAAAGGCAGCGTTGCGCATCTGCTCCGTTGCGACGGCTGTCGCCCCCGCCGCACGGTGCCGCCGCACCATCGACTCGCGGCGCTGCGCCGGCATCTGCATCTGGAACGGGGTGCCGACGGCTGCAACTGGCCGATGCATATGTGCGTGTCCATCACCGAGACAGCGGAGGGTGGGTACAACTGCCAGATCCGCTGCCCCGAACGCAGAGGCGGCCCCGTGAGCCTGCACGTGACAGACGAGGAATTCGAACACATCCTGTCGCAGGCCGTCGAGGGCCTCCTGTCCGGGATGCTCCTGCCGGAGGGGCCGACCCCGTCCCGTGACTGACCGTTCCCCGGGTGTCTCACGGCGCTGTCCGCCCGCGCGGTCCAACTGTGCTGGTTTCCTTCTCCCGCTTCGCTCCAGTCGTGAGACCGCTTCTGCTGTATGGCGGCCGACTCCGACGACGACTTCGAGGATCGCTTCATCGACGACGTCATCGTCGCCGATATCGGCGAAGGCACTGACGGGTGGGAATTCAACGGCGACTTTTACGCCGTCGAGCTCAGGTGAATGCCGTCCCTGTCGCTATGGCTGTTCGACCATGCATCACGGCGTACTGCCTGGGCCTCCTCGTCGACCGATGCCGCGGGGTACGGCCGTCCCCGCTGGTTCACGAGACAGGCCCTGCCGAGCCGTGACCTCTTGGCTCGGCAGGACCCGTGTGCTGTCAGGCCAGGTCGGCCCTATCCGACGTTGAGGTTGTCGTCTACGAGGAACTCCGGGTAGCCGAAGCGCTCACCCAGGGCGGTGAAGGCTTCGCAATGGTTCTCGTCGATGGACACGAAGTACTCCTTCATGGCCCGCAGGAACAGCCGGAACCCGAGATCCGCGCAGGCCCCTGTGACGACCTGCTCCAGTGCGGGGACCAGAGCGGGCAGCGATCGTTCGTCAGCAGCCCGTTCCAGGGCGTCGGCGACGGTGCCGATCTGGTCCAGAACACGCCTGCGCAGGTCCGCGTCTGTCACCGGCTGCGGCGTGGGCGGGACGAACATGGCGTCGGCCTCGCGGACGCTCGCGGTCCAGGTCTCTTCGATCCGCGCCATCCACTGCCTTCCGCTCAGGCCGTGAGCCGCGGGGTCGAAGTACCCCTTCGTGGCTCCCAGCCATACGGTGCGGAGCACCTGGTCCGGCAGTGCGGAGGCCAGCAGCCTCCGTACGTCCTCGCCGATCTGCATGGCGATCGTGCGGTGCACCGTGCCGACGGCTCCCTCGACCAGACCCAGCTGGGCGGCCACGGGATTCGGGGGCAGAAACCGGTCGGAGTCCTCTGCGGACAGCCACGACGGGTACGCCGACTTCGACGCGAGCCAACTGAGCCCGATGTCCAGGATCAACGCGTCGTCGCCGGCGCGTCCTGCGGGTTCGCCCTGTTCTGTCATCGCGGTCATCGTCTCACTCCGGGAAGGACGTGTAGACAACAAACCTGCTGGGCTTGTGCTTGCCCGCGTACTTGAGCTGGATGACGACCGTATCTCCGGTGCGCGCACCCTGTACTCCGTCCCTGACCCAGACGCGGCCGAGGGACCCCTGGCCCCGTAGCTGCCATCTGATGTCGAGCAGGTCGTGCCGAGGATCGAACGCCGGATTGTGGGACTGCTCATTGAGCCACTTGTCCAACCGCTTCACATTACTCGGCTTCTTGATCCAGGCGTCGAACGCGGCCTGGACGCTCGTGACGGCCGTCGCTTCGTCGTTCCACCGGCTGGCTCTGCCCTTCGTTTCGGCCGCGTCCGCCATGGCATTGTCGCCAGGCCGCACGTGCTCTCTGAGGGTATGTGCCTCCTCAATGCCCTCGTCCTGCACCAGGTTCAGGCAGTTGTGGACGAGTACGTCCCGGGAGTGTGCGCCCTGCGGGCGGACGTAGAAGGTGTGCAGGCCGTCGACGGTCAGGTCGTAGACCGGACGCGGAGCCAGCCCGGGCCGGTCATTCAACGCGGTGACGGACTGCAGGGCCCCGTCCGAGGTCCGGAGCCGGTCGCCCACCCGTAGGTCCGACACATGCACCCAGCCGTGCCCGGCTACATACACCCGGTGTCCGCTCGTGCTCGTCAGCGTGCCGCCGTCGGCCACAGAGACGTCGACCAGATGGTCCGTGTGATGCCGGAAGGTGTGGGTGACGGGCTCGGGCCGAGCGCGACCAGAGGCAGGGTCAGTGGCCAGCACCAGGTCACCGACCCGAACGTCCAAGATCGGCCGGCGCGTACCGTCGGCCATCAGTACCCGGGTGCCGCCCGGGAAACTGTTCCTCTCACACGCGGTCACGGCCTCTTCGTAGATCTGGACCTCCCTCTCGATCGCGGCGACTGCTGCAGCGTCGACGCCCTTGAGAGTTTTGAGTGCCTGGAGCGCGTCCCGGACGCCGATGCCGGTGACGAACGCCGCGTCCACGGCACGCACTGCTTCCGCGATGGGTCGGATGAGTTTGTTGGCGAACAGGCTCGCGACGTCCAGGGACGCCCAGGCGCATCCGCTCCAACTGCCGCTCTGAAAACCGGAGGTGAACTTCTGAGCGCACTTGATCCAGCTGCCGAAGAGGATGTCGATGGGATCGACGCCGTCCTGCCACTCGGCGATCGTGATGGTGTGCGTGACCTCCTGGGACAGTTCGTCGGTTGTGATCTCGCCGAGATACGTTGTGGCCTCGGTCGGGCACATGAGCTTCTGCGGGTCGATGCCCTCCGCACTGCACAGATACAGGTCGAGGACCTCTTTGTACTTGATCTTCGAGGTGATC
Organism: Streptomyces sp. NPDC056738; assembly: GCF_042790435.1. Lineage (NCBI taxonomy): Bacteria > Bacillati > Actinomycetota > Actinomycetes > Kitasatosporales > Streptomycetaceae > Streptomyces > Streptomyces sp. NPDC056738. The sequence continues at coordinate 34,160 of NZ_JBHTZF010000024.1, read as the reverse complement.
GTGCAGTTGCCCCTGTAGGCGAGGTGGTCCCACCAGTGGTCGCAGCCGCCGCTCTTGCTGATGACCTCCGGATTGCCGATCTTCTCGATGTGGTCGATGACGTGGAAGACGTTGCCGATCGAGTGGCCGTTCTCGTCCGGGACGGTTCCGTCGTTGATCTGCTTCGCCTTCTCCGCCTTCTCGGCCCTGTCGGCCGCCTCCTGGGCTTCCTCGGCGTATTTGTCGGCGTCCTTGGCAGCCTGTTCGGCTTCGGTCGCAGCGGTGTCGGCGCGAGTGGCGGCTGCTCGGGCGTCCTTGGCGTCCTGTTCGGCCTGGGCGGCCGCTGAGCGGGCGGCGGAGGCGTCGAGTTCGGCTGCGTCGGCGCTGTCGCGGGCGTCCATGGCATAGCCCTCGGCGTTGCTGGCCGCCGTGTCGGCGGCGGCTGCGTCGGTGGTCGCCTGCGTGTCGTAGTCGATGGTGCGGGCCAGTGAGGCCGCTGCGGAAGAGGCGGCTTTGGCAGCGCCTGCTGCGTAGCCGAGGGCGTCCTTGGAGTAGGTGCGGGCGTCCGCCGCGTATCCGGCGGCGCTGGCCGCGTGCTGATAGGCCTCCTTGGAGTCGCCCTTGGCCTGGTCGGCGAGGTTCTTGGCGGCCTGGGCCTCGGCAGCAGCGTTCGTGGCGTGCGCCTCGGCGACCGCCTGCTGCTGGTCGGCGATCGTCTTCGAGCCCTGTCCGGTCAGGACGACCAGGCCCGCGGCGGAGTCGGTGTCGACGTAGGCGGAGCCGAGCTGGATGGCGTCGTTGGCCGGGTCGGCGACCCGTTTGGCGGCTGCGCCGGCGTCGATGGCGGCCTGGGCGGTGACGTAGGCGTAGCCGGCGGCCTTCGCCGAGGCTGCGACTGCTTTGACGGCCTCTGCGCTGGCACCCTTGGCCTGGGTCTTGGCATCCTTGGCGTGCTGTTCGGCTTCATCGGCGAGCTTGACCGCGGCCTTGGCCTCGCCAGAGGCATCCTTGGAGGCCTTGATGGCATCGGCGACCGCGCTGGTGGAGGTCTTGACGGCCGCGTCGGCCTTCAACTTGTCGGCCTGGGCGGCATCGGAGTCGGAGCGAGCGCGTTTGGCAGCGGCCTCGGCGCGGGTGGCCGCAGCATCCGCGTCGGCTGCCGCCTTGGTGGCGTCGTCAGCCTCGGAGCGAGCCTTGCCAGCGGCGGTTTCGGCGTCGTCGGCCGCCGCGTCCGCGTCGTTCGCAGCAGCCCGGGCCGCGGTCGCCGCGTCACCGGAATCCAGAGAGTCTGCGTAGGCGTCCTTGGCGTCGGCCTTGGCGCGGGCGGCGTCGGCTTTCTGCTCGGCGTCCCAGGCGTCGTCGCGCAGGGACTTGGCGTGGTCCTTCGCCTTGACCGCGTCGTCGCGCCGCTCCCCGGCGGTCTTCTCCGCGGTCTCCGCCTTGTCCTTGGCGTCCTTCGCCTTCGTCGCCTCGGACTCGGCGTTCTTCCTGTGCTTGGCGGCTTCGGCCCGCTTGACGGCGGCCGTCTCCTTCTCCGCCTTGGCCGTCTTCTCCTCGGCCTCCGCAGCCAGACGCTTGGCGTGCGCGTCGGCGGCCGCCGCCTTCGCGTCCCCCTCGGCCTTCAGCGCGTCGGCGAGCTTGGCCTGCGCGGTCTCCTTGTCCTTCTTGGCGTTGTCCCGGTGAACCTTGGCCGCGTCGGCTGCGGCCTTCGCCTGAAGCTCGGCCGTCTCGGCGGCCTTCTTGCGGAACTCCGCCTTCGACTGGGCGGCCTGCGCCAGCGCCCGCTGCGCGAGCGTCGCACTGTCGCCAGCGGAGGCACGGGTGGCAGCCTCGGCCGTCTCACCCGCCTTCACCAACGCTGCGAGAGCGGCGGCGGCACCCTTAGTGACCTGGTCCTTCTGCTGCCCGACCAGCAGACCACGCCCACGCGGCGCACCATTGGTGTCAGCGATACCGTAGGCGTCCTGGACAGCCGTGTCCGAGGTGGCCGAAGCCTTCTGCACGGCGGCCAGCTGGGCCTTCAGGACAGCGAGCTGCTTCTTCGCACCGGCCTGCGCCGCGGCGACACCGGCCTTCGCCTTGTCGAACTGCGCCTTCTCCGGGTAGTCGAGCTGTCCGGTGCCGTTGTGGCCGGACGGCTTGATGTCGAACTGCTGCGCCGCGCTGTCATTGCAGGTGTAGAGCTTGGCGTCGTTGCCGTTGTCGAAGCTGTGCAGGTCCAGGCACTTGCCCGTACCGACACTCTTCAGACTGGTGGCGCCACGCAGTTCGGACGCCCAGGTCTGCGACGTGGACTCCTTGCACGACGAGATCTGGATTTTCGTCCCGTTCGCCGTGTCGTTTCCGGCCACGTCCAGGCACTTGAGCGAGTTGACGTTCTGCAGGTGCAGCTTGTCCTCGCTGCCCAGGAGCACCCACTTCTGCGCTGCCGAGCCGTTGCAGGTGTAGACCTGGACCGGCGTGCCGTTGTCCTTCTTACCGCCCTGGACGTCGAGGCACTTGTCCTTCGCGGCGTGCACTTCGATGACGGTGGGGCTGTCGCCCACCCAGCCCAGACCGCCCGGCATCCAGTAGTCCTGCCACCGGGTCAGGTGGTCGGCGCTCCAGGACTGGCCCAGCATGTCGCTCAAAGCCTTCGCACCCTTGGACAGGGCATTGACCGCGTCCTTGTTCGCGCCCAGGATCTGATTGCGCTGAGCGGCCTGCGACGTGACCTCCTGCTGCCACTCGCCGGCCGCCGTGGAGGTGATGTCACCCAGCACGCCGTCCGGGTCGAGCGGATCCCGCCAGCCACACGCGGCGAAGCGGGACTTCACGTCCTCGACGGCTATGCGGTACTCCGCCGTGCCCGGCTGCGGCGCACTGTGCGGGAAACCACCGGAGGACAGAAAGAGACGGGCGTCGTCCGTGCCGGCGTTCGCCGCGGGACCCCCGTGCATCCACTGAAAGGCGCTGCGCTCGGCGAGCGCGCGGTTCCACTCCGCCTGCGTCGTCCCGGTGGGGTCGGGGTCCTTCCCGTAGAGGGGGTTGCCTACCTGGTCGACGGCCCTGAGGGTCGTGTCGTCAGCTTTCGGGGTGGCGTCGTCGTAGAAGTCGGAGTCACTCTTCCAGAACCGGTCGGCGACCCAGGCGGACAGGCCGGTCTGGGAGTAGAAGCTTTTGTCGCCGTCGGGCGGCTGATGGAAGTCGGTGTCGGTGAACCCGCCGGGAGTCGCGAGACCGTCCAGAGGCTTCTTCCACCCGTCGCGCTGAGAGGAAAGGGCGTCCATCTCCTTGCCCGCCGCGTTGCGGTCGTTGTTGTACGCGACGGCCAGCGGTGTCCGTTCCCAGTTCTTGCGGTCGGCCAGGACGTGGAGCTTGTCGGGCGTCTGGTTGAGGCCGTCCTGGGCGGTCGCGGCCATCGACGGGCCGCCGAGACGCAGCACGTCGGCCATCAGGCACTGGTCCTGGCGCAGTTGCTCGGCAGTGGTGTCGTCGTACCAGGGGTAGGAGTCGGCTACCGGCTCGTTGTTGGGCCTGATCGAGCCGGGCTGCACCGCGAGAGCGGCCAGAACGGCCAGCGCAGCCGCTGAGGTGACGGCGGAGGTGCGCTTTCGCGATCTTCGCGCCGCGGGCAGCCGGAACCATGGTCTGGGGTGCAAGAAGGCATCCCTTTCTGCGTTCACTGGGGGGTACGAGCCCGAGGAACGGTCGAACGAAAGGGGAGCGATGATTCCGATCCTGAGGGTTGCTCAGAAGCACGCTGAACCAACCGCATCGATACATGCGCCAAGCCGTATGACGGCATGGCAAATACAACCCATCCCCGTGAGCGACGGTGTTCCCCCGGCCGCCGAATGACATGCGCGAACACGAAACTGGTCAGGTTTCACGTCATGCGCGGCTTCACCTTATGCAGGACACACAGACCCGCACAAAGATTCGATGCGCTCGTGGGGTGTTGGCGTAAAACCTCGTGCCGCCCCAACGGGCCGCGCTTGAGGGCCTGGCGGCCCGGCGGCAGATGGGTTTCCTGCGTACTTCCTGCGCCCAGGAGGTGGAGCGTGTTCGCGATCGTCAGGCAAAATGTGGCTGGTTTTCGACTCTGCCCGAGTGGTCTGCGTGGGCCCCAGGCGCCCAAAAGGCAGCCGAGGATCGTCAGACTGGCGGGACGGGCCTCCATCAGGTCGGACGGAATGGCTTCGGCGTGGACGCCACCGCGCTCGAGAGCGGCTGTATCCAGCTGTCTTTCGCCAACACCCGCCCCCGGGAACGCCGTCCCGCCCGCCCCGCACCGTGCACGTCGTCGAAAGCCTGCCCCCTCCCACCCCCGACTGTGGCCCTGGGGCTGGCCGCGGCAGCGGTACCGCCGGCATCTGACGCCTAAGAAGCCCTAACACTCCGTCACAGCCAGCAGGACCGAGGCACTCTGTATCTGTCACGGGAATCAGCGGTCGCGGAGACGGCAGGATCCGCTCTATCCGCCGGGCAGACGACGGAACCTGGGAGCCACCCGGCGGTGTCCTGGAGCTGGACGAGGAACCATGGCAGGCGTTGTATGCGAGGTCTTCGAGGAGACCGGCATCAATGTCCGAATGACGATCGCGTGGCTCCATCAGATGTGCAGGCCGCCATGGAAGGGGCCCAAGCCAACGTCGATGTCGAGAAAGCGGGCAAGGTCGAGGAGGCCTGTGGGCTCGACGCCGGCGATGGCGCTTGTGGTGCCCGGCGTACCTGTTGAGGAGCGGTAGACGGGCGGTGCCTGCGTGGGCATGGAAGGGCTCGCGTGCTCTTCTACTGGTCCTTGAGCGCGGCGAGTGTCCATTTGCGCTCACCTTTTCCCTTTCTGAACATTTGGAGGCACAGTCTGAAGGTTCGGGCGAGAGGCGCCGGTATTCGGCGGCCAATCCAGCCGCTTCTAGCATGCTGTGGGGATGCCTCTGCGGCCGTCGGACTGTGTGGGTTGTAGGCCGGTGTCGGGGATGCGAGCGCCGGGGTCGTAGGCACCGGCTGAAAGCGGCAGGTGCCGCACTCTGAAGGGCTTGACCGAGTAGGCGAAATTCAGCTTCGTCGCCGGGAGCTCGCGATCTGGATGGTCTAGCGGGAGGCCGGTCGTACTCAGCTCGGGGACGCGCTGCGAGCGGGTCGCTCCCGACTGGTCAGTAGACGATGTAGGGAGCGTTGAGTCCGCCGAAGGGGGTGTATGGGGGGGTACCCATCCCTGTCCACACTTTGTTCCAGTCGAACGGCGGCGCGACGATGCTCGCTTCAACGCCGGCGGCAGCATTGGTGATGCTTGCGGCGGCTTCGGTTCGATCGATGGGCGGTGTCTGCCGCGGCATGTTGGACGCAGCGGCTGGGCGGGTTCGTTCCCTGGTGCAGGCGGTCGGTTGCTTCATGATCATGCTCCCTTATTTGTTGTCCTGTGCGGTGAATGAAGGAGGCGATGGTCGGCTGGAGCGGCAGGCTGCCGGGTCGGCGTTGCCGTGCTAGCGCCATCTGACGCAAGGGCCGTGTTCTTCATGTCGCCGGTAGCTGGCCTGGGCATTGCTCGTACAGCGGCTTCGCTCTGCAGAGCGAGAGCGTCGCTGGGGCACGGCCCGCCACGGTGATCTTCTGGCGCGGCCGTACTGCCCTTGCCGCCGATCGGCTCTCACGCCCCAGCGGCCGACGTTGTACGAGTGTCTGCTCGGCCTGGCAGGGGTCCACGGTTGCGCGACGACGACTGCGGGATGGCGCCGGCAGCCGCTTGGGCTGCCGGCACCTCGTTCCTCAGAGGCCGAGCCAGCCCAGAACGTCGCCGACGGGTCCAGATCCAGGAATCGCGTGCGACCAGTCGTCCACGAGGCCGCCGAGCCACGATCCGATGCCGTCGGCCTGGACGCCAGCAGCACTGGCGGCACCCGCTGCTCCGACTGCGGAGCGGTAGACAGGCGGCGCCTGGAGGGGCATGGAAAGGCCGGCCGGCCTGCGGTCCGCTTCCTGACCGAAATAAGTGTCCACCACACTCATCTCCCTTCTGGTCATCCCGCCGATAGACCATCGTGCGGGAGGCACCTGCATCCTCGAGAACAACGAGGACTTTGCTGAGGTTCATCAGCTTTCTCCGGGACCGTTGTGGAGGTATCCCCTGCAGCGTTCGAGGAGCGTCATGGCAACGTCGCTGCAGCATCCTGATCCGGTGCTATGTGGACAGCAAGCCTTGTAGAAGGCTGGTCATCTGCGGTGAGGGGTTCACGCGGAGTTCCCGCAAGAGGAAGTCGCAGTAGCGCTGGTAGGACCGTACGGCGCTCGCCACGTTGCCCTCCGCCAGATGAACTTCGATGACGATGCGGTGGGCCGTCTCGCGGATGGGGTCGATGGCGATGGCTGCAATGGCCGCCTGAAGTGCGGGAAGGTATCGCCCTGCGGCCAGCATGCGTTGTGCTAGGCCCTCAAGGGCGTAGACGCGCAGTTGGTTCCAGCGTTCTCGGTCCAGGTCGAGCCATTCTTCGGTCCAGCCGGGGAGCAGTTCTCGCGTGAGGTCGTTGATGAGGGCTTCTGTGTCACTGGGAGGGTCCAGGCCGTCGACGACTTTCCGTGCGTCTACGCCGACCGTATGGAGATCGACACGGACCAGAGGCGACAGCCTCAATCGTTGTCCAATGCAGTCGACAAGGGGAACGTAGCTGGCGCGTCGTCCCTGGCACAGGGCTGAACGGAGATTGGCGGCGGCCCGGGGGCAGGGGTAGTCGGGCCACATCTGCTGTGCGACGGCGCCCCGATGGACTCCGTCGCTCTGCAACGCCAGGAACGCCAGCAAGCGCTGGACTCCAATAGGCATGCGCACTCTGTGACCAGAGCAGACGAGCCCGAAGTCGCCCAGCAGCTCAAGGGACGGTTCGTTCGCAGTTTCGTTCCGCAACACATTCTTACTGTGCAGGTGGCATGTGCCGGACGCATCCGGGTATAGCCGTCGTTCCGCTCCGCCCGAGGCCCGCGTCCCTGTCCTCACGTTCTCGGAGACGCCTCCGCGATCGTTGTCCGACCTGCGTCAAGAACGTGGGGTTCATGCCTGGACAACGATCGCAGAACGCCTCTTGCACTGCCGGGACAACGGATGCCGCACAGGGCCGGCGGATGCTCGGAGGCAGAGCAAGACGAGCATGTGGGAGTTGGGATGGAAGCCCGGTCCGTACTTCGAGGCGTGGCAGCCCCTCAAGAAGAGCTCCTCGGCAGCCCCGAGGTGTGTGTTGCCATCCTTGACGGGCCGGTGGACCTGTCCCAGCCCTGCCTTGAGGGCGCCGACCTGACACGAATCGACACACTCGTGACCCAGGCGCCGGGCCCTGGGCCGATGTCGCTGCACGGCACCCTCGTCACCAGCTTGGTCTTCGGGCAGCCCGATAGAGGCGTGGCCGGCATCGCACCGCACTGCCGGGGGCTGCTGCTGCCGGTATTCCGGGACGGAGATGAGGCGCGGGTCCCCCAGATGGATCTGGCCCGGGCCATCGAGCGGGCCGTCCAGGAAGGTGCCCAGATCATCAACATCAGCGGCGGCGAGCGCGCACCAGACGGACAGGCGGATGAGCTGCTGGGACGTGCCCTGCGGCTCTGCGAGGACCACGGAGTCCTTGTGATCGCGGCGGCCGGAAACGACGGATGCGACTGCCTGCAAGTGCCTGCCGCGGTGCCCAGCGTGCTCGCCGTCGGTGCAACCGGGCCAGACGGCACACCCTTGCAGATCACCAACTGGGGTGCTGCCTACGCCACGCACGGCGTCGTTGCCCCCGGCGAGTCCATCGAAGGCGCCGCACCAGGGGGCGGCCGGACAGCCGTCACCGGCAGCAGCTTTGCCGCACCCCTGGTGGCCGGCGTGGCCGCGCTCCTCGTCGATACACAACTGCGAGCCGGGCGCCGTGCCGATCCGAAGGCGGTCGGCGACGCCATCCTCACCACCGCGTCCGACGCACTGTGCCAGCCCGCCGATGCGCCCGCATGCCGCCGCTACCTCGGCGGAAACCTGAACGCCGCACGCGCCTACGACTTGATCAGCGCGATAGGAGACACAGCCATGACGAACCTCGATGCAGCGACGCCTGACACGAGCCCGGTATCGCGTGGGCCGGCCGAGCCAGCAGGGAGCACTGCTGGCACAGCTGATGAAGTCGGCGCTCCGGGCTCACTCGGGGATGCCAACGCCGCAGGCGATGGTGCGGCTGCACTTGACGCGGCATCCGGCGAGCGGGCACGGGCGGCTGCCGGTCAACCCGCGGCTGTACGACCGCCCGGCGAGTACGCCGCCGGTGTGCGGGCTGCCAGCGGAGACGATGTCCTGGCGGGCTGCCCGGCGGGTGCACTTGCCGACACGCCTGCACCAATTGCGCAGACGGCTGAAGCATCCGCTGGAACCTGGCATGGGCAAGGTGCAGGAAGCCCCGGGGTACGTCCCTCGTGCGGGTGCGGCGGGGGCTCCGCCTCGGAATGCCAGTGTGGAACGAACGGCAGCGGTGCCCCACAGCGGCAGCTGATCTACGCCATCGGCACGCTCGGGTATGACTACCAAACCGAAGCGCGAAGAGACGGCTTCACCCAGCAGATGAAGAATCCGGTCTATCGGCAGGGCGACACAGACATCGAATCGCCGGCCAACCCTCACGACGGACGTCAGCTCGCCGATTACCTCGCGGAGAACCCCTGGGCGTCGGACAAGGTCGTCTGGACGTTGAATATGGAGGAGGGCACGCCTGTCTACGCCCTGGTGGCGGAGACGCCGGTGGCCATGGACTGGAACGAGCGCATCGAGATCGACGTCGACGGCGAGAACCTCACCCGTGACCTCCGGGATCTCCTGAAGAACCTCGCTCACCCGCCGGTATCGGTCATCTACCGGCAATTCCGCGACATACTGCGGGGACAGCTGCTGGCCGAGAGCGACCGCAACTACGTCTCCCGCGTCTCCATTCCCGGGTTTCTCACCGGACGAACTATCCGCCTCTTTACCGGACAGGTCGTTCCCGAGGTCGAGGTCAAAAGCCGCGGCGTGTGTGCCTGGAACGAGGCTCTCCTCGTCGAGTCGATCCTGGAAGCGGTCAGCACAGCGGCCAGCGCAGCTCAGGAGAGTGCCCTGCCGGACGACGAGGTCCGCGAGCAGGTCAAGGCGTTCCTGTACAAGGTCTACTACCAGTTCCGCAACCTGGGACAGAGCTCGGCCGACCGTGCCCTGAACTTTGCCGGGACCAACGGTTTCCTGTTCGGGTCCACCATTAAGCAAGGCTTGTTGGCCCCGGGAGTTACCCACCGGGCCAGGCGGGCGGACGGCACCTTCGAGCAGCCGCGCCTGGGCGCCCTGGACACCATCCGTGTGACGAAGAGCCCGTACTGCCGTCCGGGATCGGACTGCCAAGACGTCCAGGTGAGCTTCTTCGACCCGGAAAACGACACGCGGGCCAAGTATGTCTACCAGTTCACCATCGATGTCAGTGACGAACTCCCCGTCAGCCTGGCACCTGTCCACCAGTTCCTGGACCGCTAAGGAACCCATCCGCACGAGGAGCACACGATGACCCGCAAGACGTCGCAGCCAACCAGCACGCTGCCCATCCAATCCCGCCCCATTCAGCGTGACCAGCGCTCAGAGCCGTCGGCCAGCCCCCACGGGACCGGCGTCGAAGCCTCCAAAACGCGATGCGCTGATCTGACCGGCCCTGCCCGGCAGCTCTGCTACCAGACGCTGTACGGCGTCTCCACGTGACGCGGTCGACTGCCCGCAGCGGCTGGTCCAGCAAGCCTGGCCTTGGGCCCGCTGAAAAGTCCATACGGCCATAGCGGCTCACCCCCCCCACAGGAGCTCCCATGCGACTCGACCTTCCGGCTCAGACCAAGGCGGTTGACCGCCGTGAACCACAGGAGTCACCCCTCCACCCAGTGAAGAAGGTAGTGGTCGACGGCACCGTCACCGTGATCATGGCGAAGCCTGACCGAGGCTACGGACCCGAACCAGGAGACCCAGCGACTCTGGTGAATCTGAGCCCCCGCGGCTGGTACTGCCGCAGCGGCTCCGCCTGCACCTGGGTCGGACGGATCTGACAAAGCCGCAACCTTCTCAAAGAGGAATCATGCACCAGAGCGTCTGGGATGCCTTCCTTCCCTTCAGCGCGCCGTTGGAAGGCCGCGTCCAGTTCATGTACCTGGACGTCAAGAGTCTTGTCTCGACCGGCGTCGGCAACCTCCTCGACGCCGACGATCCGGAGCACTTCGGTAGTAATCTCAAGCCGTTGCCGGACATCTTTACACTCGACTGGTACGACAAGGACACCCTGGAACCAGCCTCACGCAGCGACATCCTTCAGGAGTACAGGACTGTCAAATTCAGCAACACCGCTCACGCCACGATCAACGCGAAAGAAGCCATCACACGGCTTCGGATCAGCAACGCGACCATCGACGACCTGGTGCGCAGCAAGCTGTCACAGTTCGAGCCATACCTTCTTGGCCGCACTGACTTCGAGGACCTGGAGGAGTGGCCGGCCGACGCGCAACTGGGCCTCTTCAGCATGGCCTGGGCACTCGGGCCGGCCTTCGCATTCCCCAAATTCCAGGCCGCAGCCCGACAGCAGGACTGGCTGACCATGGCACGGGAAAGCAAGATCACTGAAACGGGCAACCCGGGCGTGATCCCCAGAAACGTCAGAAACGGCCTGCTCTTCACCCTGGCCAGCTGGAACGCCGATCCGCCCCCAGGCGACCTGACACAACTCGTCTACAACGCAGGGGTGGCCCTCGATGCCAACATGCGCTCCGGTAACTTTCCCGTCCCGCTCAACTTGACCGTCGGCCTCCAGACAGCACTGGAAACGCTCGGATTTGACCCGCACGGACTCGACGGAGTATTCGGCAACAACACCCGTACCGCCCTGACCTCCTTCCAAAGCGAAATGAGCCTAACGACCACGCCCACCGCCACCGACATAGGCCAGGTTCCCGAAGAGACCATCGATGCTCTCGGCAACGAACTGCAGAGCCAGGGGTTCCCGCGCTATCCCTGAACCCCCGCCTGACATGGAAACCTTCCGAGCCACGCTGAGGTGACCGCTTCAACCAGCACGATCCTGTTGCTGAAGACATCCTTGATCGCGCAGAGATACAACTTTCCTTCTCCGGTGCGGTGTTCGGTGATGTCGGTCAGCCACAGCCGGTTCGGGCCGGGCGCGGTGAAGTTCCGGCGGACCAGGTCGGCATGGACCGGTGGGCCGGCCTTCTTGGTCCTGCCGCGCTTCTTGCCGAACACGCTCCACCAGCGGTTGTCCCGGCAGATCCGCCACGCGGTCCGGTCCGCCATCATCGCTCCGGTCGTGCGGGCTTCGTCGGCCAGGAAGCGGTAACCGAACTCCGGGTCGTCACGGTGGGCGGCGAACAACGCGTTCGCGCGATACGCCTCCTCGCACTCGGCGCCGGTCACCAGCTGCTCGAGCCACCGGTAGTAGGGCTATCTGGCGAGCTTCAGCACCCGGCACGTCACCGCGACGGGCACTCCGTCCCCGGCGAGCTCCTTCACGAGCGGGTAGATCCTTTTCCCGGCAGGTTCGCCTGGGACAGGTAGGCCGCCGCCCGGCGCAGGATCTCGTTCTCCTGCTCCAGCAGCTTGATCCGCCGACGCGCCTCCCGCAGTTCCGCACTCTCCTGACTGCTCACCCGGGCCTGACGCCCTCGTCGATGTCCGCGCGCCGCATCCACTTCCACAGCGTCATCGCGTGGACGCCGAAGTCGGCGGCCACCTGCTCGACCGTCACGCCCGGGCCGCGGTTCCTCGCGACCCGCACGACGTCCTCGCGGAACTCTTGCGGATAAGGCTTGGGCACAGCGATGTCACCCGATCGTGCGGCAGACCCCCAAGGCGGCCTTCAAGCTGTACGCCGACCGCGACAAGCAGGACAACAGCAAGTACGCCACCAACCGGTATTCGCCAAGCCCCCGAGAGACCCGAGCGTCTACGCGCTGAAGCTTGCCACCGGCGGCGTGCTCGTCGCGTTCCCCAGCGCCCACACCGTCGAGACGCTGCTCAGGCCCGGATTCATGGCCTCCTACAAGATCAACCCAAGCAGACACCCGGCCAGCCAGGTCGTCATCACGGACGAATACCGGGCCAAGCGCTCGCCGAGCTCGCGCCGACGGGCAAGCCCCGCGGCCCGCGAGTACCGGATCGTGGACTCACGGTGAGCGACGGCACCGACCGGCACCTGCCGGACTGGGCAACCGACGAAATGCGGCTCCGGAGGTGACGGAATTCGCAGAGCGGTGTCAGAGGGCCCTGTTGTTGCCTCGTGTCCGTCGACGCTTGCGCCTCACTGCGCAGCTCGGTTGGCCACAGAGCAGTTCGGTTGGCCGCCCTAGGGCCGCCTCCCCAGAGCAGTCGCACGCACAAACAGGTGGAGCCCCGCCCGGTTGGGCGGGGCTCCATGAGCGATGGCCGGCTCGCGCCGGGTTCAAGCCCGGCGTGGGCGTGGTGGCGAGCCGCGTCATACCGGCCATCGTGCAGTCTTCGGGCCCAAGCGAGGACAACGAACCTCATCACCCGAAGCCTGCGATTGTGAAGGCAGTGTACAAACCTGCTCTATCGGCCACGCTGCGCTCTCTGCTCGAGGATGCGCCGGCGCGTCCATGCCCGCCTGCCGCGGTCGGAAAGTCCGTCGGTCTCTTCCAAGAGCGGCAGGTTGCCCTGGGAGAGGGAACTGCTGAAGGAGTTGAGGCTCTTGAAGCCGAGAAGGGCCGCGGCCTGCGTTCCTGACAGCAGCTCCTCAGGATTGCCGTCGGTCGGCACATCGGGCAGTGCCGGTGCCTGCCGTGTCGAGCCTGTCCGCTTGCCCTTGCCCGGCCGGCTGTCGCGCCAGGCGGCAATGGTTCGGCGGCGCCACTTCTGTCGCTTGTAGGTGCCGAGTTCCTCGACCTCATCGGGCTCGGGGAAGTAGCCTGGGTGCTCGGCCAGGTAGGTGGTGATCTGGCTGCGGTGCTTGTAGCCCAGCACCCTTGCGACCTGGGCGGCGTTCAGGAGTTCATCCGGATCCCCGCCGGCGAGCGAAAGCTCCTGCAGGCGTGAGGGTTTCCTGCTTTCGTACCAGTCGCGGACTTCGGCCAGATCCCACAGGCGCGCGCGGCCGCGCTGGTCGACGTGTGCGGGGAAGTCGTTCTTCTCGCGTTCGGCGTACAGCGAGTTGATGCGACCGGCGCTGAGACCGAGTTCCGCGGCGAGCTCCGTGGAGTCGACGGGGTCCTGCTTGTTCGGCTTGCCGGCCATGGTGGTCGCATCCGTTCTGAGCGAGAGATCGGGCCGGCCCCTCCGGCCCCAAAGCCCATAATGGCAGCAATTTTGGAAGGGTGTCCAGGGGCCGGCTCAACATTCCGGACGGTTTCGGAGTGTCAGTAGCTCTCCGCTAGGAGGCAGACACCCTGACGCGCAGCATGTGCGGCCAGTTCCGCGAACGCCATTGCGCCCGGCGTGTGCTGCCACGAGGCCAGAGCCAGTCGGCTCAACGCTTCCTCACGGTTCTCGGCACCAGGGAACCCGGCCTCATCGCTGTCCAGACACAGTTGGCTGGTGGACAGCTCGCGGGAGCGATCCGCGATCTTGCTGCGCGTCTCCCCAAGCCCCTGGTGGTAGAGAGCGTTGCCCTCGTACAGCAGCCGCCGCAGCCGTGCATCCGTAGATGTTGCAGACTCGGCGGCGACCTGCAGGAGGAGCTCAGTGATGGTGGCCACGACGCTCAGTATGCCTTTCAGGCGGTCCGCTGAAGGGTGGTGGGAGGGATGCGGGCTTGGACCTCACGGGCTGTGACAAGCGGCCTTCAGGAAGCAAGGTGCTCGAGGTCGGGCTGTTTGGGGTGACGCTGCTGCGCTGGCAGACCGAGCCGGATCTCCTCGCGCTCGCGACGCTTCCGGCGGAGGCGGAAGAGCCAGCGGTGGGCGCCGCAGTGTCGGACGCTCGAGTGCCGACCGTGGCCAAGGCCTCACGCAGCCAGCAGGCGAGGTCGACGCCCGGCCGCGGCCGCGGAGCTCCGAGCGCGATGAGCTGCTCCTGGGTGTACCGGTGGCCCTGCTCCTGGCGGCGGATTCTGTGCTGTCCGGGCGTTGAAGACCGTGCCGTCCGGCAAGAGCTTCGGGGTGCGGACGGTGGCCCTGCCGGCGTACAGGGCGTTGGTCACGGCGTAGATCGTCCCGACGTGCCCGGGCATGACCAGGACTCCGGAGGCGGTGCGGCGTGGACCGCGCCGAGCGGGTCGGCCTCCTGGCGCGCCTGGGTGTCCTGGGCACCGGGCAGCCGCAGTAATCCGCCATCGAGTTGCTGCGTGCGCCACCGCGGCCACGGGGCGGGCCTGATCCGGGGAGGGCTGCATCATCAACCACTGGTGCAACGAGGCCGCCCAGGCGGCCAGTTCGGTCTGCTCGATCCAGCGGACCGCCCACACGCGTTCTAGCAGACGCCACAGCGTTTCTACAGCCAGCGCCCTGAGTGCCGCCTCGGTTCCGGGTGTGTCGACGAGCTGGGCGAGCGAGGCGACGACTTCGACCGGGACGCGGATCCCGTCCGGCATGTGCTCCGCGTGCCAGGCCCGCGACAAGCGCCCCGCGAGGTCCCGGGTGTCGGCGCGCTTGCGTCGCGCAGGAGAGTCCGTCCGGTCCGGGTGGCTGGCCCGGTCAGATCCCCATGGGTACCGCCTGATCCGCTAACGTGGATCGGCGTGGAGGCATCCTTTCAGCGCCGTGAACTCGTCGACCTCCTGCACCACCTCGACAACCCGGACCGCGGGGGAGTCTTCGTCATTGGCGGCCCGGGTGTTGGCAAGACCGTGCTGCTTCAGCAGCTCGAAGCCGACCTGCAGCGGCAGGGCCGGGCCGCCTTCCTCGTCAGCCTGAGACACTTCGATTTGGATGACCTCTCGGCCAGGATCATGGACGAGATCACGCGGGTGGCGGGCGCCTTCGAGGTCGAGCGGCCGATCCGCGCGTCGGCGGGCGACTCGCTTCGGCAGAGCACAGCAGTACTGAACCGGGCCGCCGAGCGGCTGCAAACGCCCGTACTGCTGCTCGACGCCCTGGACGAGTCGCGCTACCCACGGCGGACGGCCGCCGCTGTCGAGGAGCTGAGCGAAGCCTTGAACGGCTGGAGGCTCGTCGTGGCGTCACGCCCCGGCCCCGGCATCGAGCTCCGCCGGTTCGTTCGGTTCGATGTACTTGAACTCGGGCCCCTCACTGAGGGGGACATGGTCGCCATGCTGCGGGAATCCGCTCCGAACCTCGCGGACGATGTCGTCAGCACTATCGTCAGGCTGGCGAACGGAAATGCGCTCATTGCTCGCCTGGCGGCCCGTCGCGCGCAAGACCTTACGGCACCCGGGGTGGTGTTCGGGGATCGCTTGGAAGATCTGCTCGCATGGCAGGTCGATGGTGCCCTCAGCGCTTCCCCAGATCCGGCCCTCTACGGTCTGGTCCTGGAGGAGCTCGCGCTCGCCGGTGGCCGGGACCGGATTTCGGCGCTGGCCGGGAAGCTGCGCATCCCAGAAAGCCAACTCCGCAGAATCCTGCCGGAATTCAGCCTGCTCATCGTCGACCAGCCAGCCGGGACTGTGGCACTCTTTCATGCCTCCGTCCAGGACGCTGTGCTGTCCCGGCGGGTCTTCTTGCGGCCGTTCCGGCTGGCCGAGCTCAAATTCGGTGCGGAGGAGGCGGAACGGGACGACCTGCTTGACGCGAGTTTCGTTGGGCGGCACAGCCTGGACCGGATCCTCGGCCAGCAGCGGTCCATCGTCATCGGCAACCGCGGTTCGGGCAAGAGCGCCATCTTCCTCAAGCTCGCGGAAGAACGGTCCGTCGAGACCTTCCCAGTCGCTAATGCTGGCGACCTGCTGCATCGCATCGTCGACAAGGACGCCTGGCTGGACGCTGACGCGCTGCGCGCGGCGTGGCTCGTGGCCACCGCTGCCGTGGTGGCCTCGGCTGTCCCCGGTGAGGCGCCCAAGGCGTTGCGCCGCAACGCCGAAGATCTGCGGGCCGCCCTCGGGCTGCCCACCGAGCCACCCAGCCAGACCCGGCGGGCGATGCGCGCGGCCGCCCGCCTGCTGGGCGGTACGACGCTGAAGTTTGGGGTGGGGCCAGTCAACTTCGAGGCGACGCTTCCCGTCGGCACCCGGCCGGGCGGGTCGTTCCTCGACGTCGAGTCGCTGCTGCAGGATACGGACAACCTGCTCAAACAAGCGGGGCGCCGCGTCGTGGTACTGCTTGACCGCATCGACGAGACGTTCAAGTACGACCGGGGCCGGCAGGAGGCACTGGTCCAGGCGCTGCTGCAGGCCGAGGGCCGTGTATCCCTGCTGGACAGCATCGGGCTGGTGGTGTTCCTGCGTTCGGACCTGTTCGAGCTGTACGACCTCCAGGAGAAAAACAAGCTGGTCTCCCGGTCCCTTGCGCTCGACTGGTCGGAAGAGGACTGGTTGCAGGTGCTGATTCGCCGGGTGTTCGCCAACGAACCGCTCGCCCGGCTCGCCCGTAGGCTGCGTGTTGCCGACGAACAGATCGAGGTGCGGGCAGCGTTGGAGGTGTTGTTCCCGGTCGAGATCGAGAGCCAGCCCGTCGACCGCTGGCTCGTTGACTCGCTGCGGGATGGCAACGGCGACATCTCCCCGCGCCTGGCCGTGCTCCTGCTGCACTTGGCCCGGGAGTATTCGGCGCGACCTGACGCCGTCGTCGCCGCAGTCCCGTTGTTCTCCGCCGATGCGGTGCAGCGGGCCATGACGAAACTGTCCGACCTGAGCTTCTCCGAGGTGGTCAACGACTTCAAGGTTGCGCCGACGTTCGTGCTGAACTGCCGGGCTGGCAAACTCATCAGCTTCACGCTGTCCGAGGTGGAACAGCTGTTCGACAGCGGGGAGGGCAAGATCGGCGACCAGGTCCGCCTTCTGGAGCGCCTGGGATTCCTCGAACGCGTGATGGAGCAGCAGGGCACGCAAACCAGGTCGACGTTCCGGATTCCGCGGCTCTACACCCGTTGCTGGGACTATGCCTGATTCCCGGACGAGGTTCGCCGACGAGTTCGGAGGCGTAGATGGAGCAGAGTCGTGCACTGGGACGGGCCGCCCGCCGTGCGGCGTCACCTGAGGGCCATCGGCAGGTCTTCCGCCAGCCTGGTGCGCTTCACGTTGCAGTGCTCGCGCACCAGGCCGGCGGATTGCACGGCGGCGAGCAGTGAGGGGCCTCCTCGGACGGGCGGGTGGCTCGACTCGAAGCAGCCGAGCAGGAAGTCGCGCTGAGCGCGGTGCAGGTGGACACGCATCGGGGATGGTCCCTTCCGGGGACTGTGGGGGCGGGCGGTGCGGCCGGGCAGCCGTTGGGCTGCCCCCGGAACAGCAGTGCCTAGGAGTCGGTCGGCTCGTCCAGCTCGATGCATGTGGCCGGCTCCTTGTTCAGGCGGTAGCGCTTCACGCCCTCGGGGATCTTGAAGCGGGGGTCGTACGGGTCCTGGAGGTGGCGCAGCCGGGTGGTGGCTTCCTCGGTGAGGAGGAAGTCGAACCTGGTCTTGGTGCGGTTGGGCTGCTGGACGGTGCCGGTCAGGTTGCGCAGGGCAGCCGGTCGGATGTCGCTGTTGATCTTTCCGGTGCGGCCGGGGGTGATGACCGGGCGCCGTGCGGCGTCCAGTTCGAGCAGCCGCGACGTGGCAGCTTCCTGCACGGCGGTGAGCGTTTCGGTGTCGGGCACGTCACGGAGGAACGCGCGGACTTCGTCGAGAGTGGTGGTCATGGGCAGGGGGCTCTTCCTGGTGGGGAGGGGGTGCCGGGCGTCAGATCTGGCGACCGGGGCTGGGCGGCCTGGTGTCGGCCGGTCCCGGCAGGTGCTCGGGACGGGACGGTGCGGGGTGGTCAGTCCAAGTCACCGGACAGGACGACCAGCGTCCTGCCGGGATTCCGGCCCAGTCCGTGCGGAGGAGGTGGCGCAGGTGGGCCAGGGGCAGGGGCTGGTCTCGCTGGACCGTGGAGTCCTCGGGGTCGGCAGGGGTGGGGCAGGGCATGACGAACTCCCAGGGCGGTGTTCGGGTGGGCGGTGCCGGGGCACGGTGTGCCCCGGCCGTGGTGCGTGCGGTGGTCAGGCGGCGTCCGGCGTCTTGGGCCGGTGGGCGGCGACGGCCTGTTCCTCGACCTCGGAGAGGGCGTAGCTGCCGTTGTCGGCCTGCCCGAGCGTTTCGAGGAGCAGCAGGTAGGCGGCCTGGCGGGGGTGGAGCTTCTTCCACAGGAAGGTGTCGAAGACCTTCGGCCCACGGATGTCGGCCTCGACGGCGGCGGCGACCTGGGCGAACACCAGGTTCGCGAGCCGCGCCTTCGGGAAGGTGGCGGCGAGTTCGGACGGCGCGGTCCGCTCGTCGTCCTTCGCCCCCAGGAAGGCCGCCAGGGTCTGGGTGTCGCCCTTCTCGGCCCACCTGCCGTAGAAGCCGGGCAGGTCCAGCAGCACCTGCTGGGCGAAGAGGCGGGCCTCGTCGGGCAGGCTCTTGCCGCGCACCAGACGCGTCACGAACTGCTGGCGGGGTCCGGCTGCGGCCTTCCATGCCCGGTTGCAGGCAACGACCTGCGCTCGCTCGGCCGACTTCTGGGCCGCCCGCTCCGCTTCGTCGGCGGTGAGGGAAGGCTTGGGCTGCTTGCGGACCTTGTGGCCGTGGGCGGAGGGGTCTGCGCAGTGCCAGACGGGCTGGTTGTCCTCGTCCAGCGTGGCGCAGTGGCCGGGGCAGGCGTGGTGCTTGTCGGCGCTGAGCGGGGCCCCGAGACCAGTCGTGAGATCCGCCAGCGGCTTGACCGACTGCTTCTGCCCGTAGGGCAGACTGGACACCAGGGTGACGCCGGACTCCTTGATGGCGGCGACGGCGTCCTCGCGGGCCTTGACGCTGGCCTGCTCCTCCGTCAGCAGGGCGAACTCCTGGTCCCAGTGCCCGCGCCCGCCCCGGCCCTCTTCCTGGTCCTTCGCGAGGGCCTTGAGGAGTCGCTGCGTGGCCCGGGGGATGTCCTCGACCTCGGTGAGCTGGGCGGTCTGCTCCAGGTCCATGCCTCCGGCCGTGGCCTGCCGAAGCGTCGCGTCGTCGAGCTTCTGCGCGGTGCGAAGGTACCTGACCGCTTCGCGCTTGAGGCCCATCGCCCTGGCGGCCCTGGCCTGGTCGACGTCGTCCATGGCGACGAGAGCGAGTTCCTGGGCTTTGAGGGTGTCGCGGGCGCTCATCTCCTGGCGGTTGTCGTTCTCCACCAGGGACAGGAAGCGGGTGTACCCGTCCTTGCCCGCCAGGTCGGCGCGGACGAACGCCTTGACCGTGCGGACGGGGCGGCCGTCCTGCTCGGCGGTCGCGTTGGCGATCTGCGCGGCCTGGGCGCGGCGCCAGCCCTTGAACACTCCGTAGGTGCCGTCCTCCCTCGGCCGGACGCTGATGGGCTCCTCGACGCCGAGTTCCTTGACGGAGGTGATCAGCTTGTCGTCCGGCTCGGTGTCGTGCTCGCGGGCGTTGAACTCGTCCCGCACGAGCAGGGAGGCGTCCAGTAGTTCGATGCGCGGAGTGGCCTCCTCCTGCTGGACGGAGGCGTCCGGGACGGGGGAAAGCGTTGTGCTCATAGGGATCTCTCCTTGTCAGGAACCGCATCTGCGATGGCGGCGGGGTATCGAGCACCCGGTGACAACATCCATAATAGATGTTTTATGGTGTGTGGCTAGCCCCCCTTTGACCTGCGGTGATGCGGGCCGGGGGGCTGGCCGGGCCGGGCTGTAGGGATGCGTCAGAGGCTGTTCAGTCCAGGTCGTGCACGAGCAGCCAGTCCGGCCCGACCGGAACGGTCAGCCCCAGCTCCTCGACCATGCGCCACAGCGCTTTCCTGCCGACCGGCTGGGCCACCAGATCGGAGGCGGGCAGGAGTTCGTTGGATTCCAGCGACTTCTGGGTGGTCCCCAGGATGACGTGGTCGGTGTCGCCGACGTTGAACAGGGCGACGTGTGCGCAGTCTGCGCCCGTGAGTTCGGCCGCCAGCCGCTGGGCTGCGAGCGCGGAGTCAAGGGCCCGACGGTCCTCGGGCGGCTCGATGGCCACCCCGTAGACGACGTAGACAGAGTGCTGGAGCAAGGGAGGTCTCCTGGGTCTGCTCGCCGGCGGATTGCTCCCGTCGGTGTGCTGTGGTCGGTGTGCGTCAGAAGGAGCGGAGCCGTTGCGGTTCAGTCGTTGGTCGGCAGTCGCTGACTGTCGGCGTGGGCCTTGCGCACCTCGGCGTCGAACTCGGGATGCTGGCGGGCCGCCGAGGGCAGGGCGGCGCTGCGCACGTCCATGGCGCGGGTGAGGGCGCCCAGTTGCAGGGGGGAGAGAACCCAGGGGCCGGACTCGTCGGCGTCAAGCAGTGCCGGAAGGTCGGCGGCCTCGGCCTCCTCGGGACGGGAGAACACGGTGCGCCGCGCCCGGTGCAGCCGCAGCGCGAGAGTCAGGGAGGCGCCCAGGTGCGGGGCGTAGCAGCGCCGGTCGGGGGTGATCACCTGATGGCCGTCCGGCACGTCCAGGATCTGAAGGATGCCCGCGGCCGTGACAAGCCGCTCGTGGTCCCCGACCGGGAGCGCGGCACGGGTGCTCTGGTTGCCGCACGCCTGGCAGGCGTAGGTGTCGGCTGCCCTGACCTGGTAGCGGCCCTCGTGACACCAGTCGCAGATGAGCGGAACGGGCATGCGGTCTCGTCGTCCTTCCCTGGGTGCGCGGGCGCTTGGCGGCGGGGTGATTCAGATCGTCAGGCGGGTGACCTGGCGGGTGGGCAGGTGGACGCGCAGGACGTCTTGGTGGCCGGGCTCGTCGGCAAGGGTCTTGGATAGCTCCGGGTCGGCGAACAGGGCATCCGTCAGCTCCGACTCGCCTACTGGCACGCTGACGACCCGCGTGCTGGCGTGCCGCAGCTCCGGCATCTCCTCGGTGCTGGCGAGCGCCGCGATGAACGGGCTCCACGTGAGGCTCTCCGCTGCCCGGCGCTCCGTCGGTGTGAAGTAGGCGGCCACGGGCGCGGGGGCGTCCCCCTCGTGCTCGGCGACGAACGCGGCGACCCGGTCGACGACGACGTGCTGTAGCGCGTTTTCCGTCGCTGTGAGGCTTTCGATGACGAGTGCCTTCAGTGAGTCCAGGGGGAGGCTGCGGATCGCTTCGCGCAGCAGGGGACTTGTCGGCTGGGACAGCAGCGCTGCCAGCTCCGGAGGCGTCATGAACGGTGCCCTTCTGTGTGGTCGATATGGGCGAGACCCTTGGCGATGTCTCCATAATAGATGCTATTAATATCGTGTGAACCCCCCTCTGACCTGTGCTTTTGCGCCCTTGGGCCGGTGGCTCTCCACGCACGCAGGTCTACGCGGGTTTGTCCGCAGATAGGGGAACTGGCGCGGGCAGAACTGTTCCCGGCTCGCCCAGCACGCCCTGTTCCACCACGCTCACCAGCACGGCCTTCGCGTCGCGTCCTGTACCTCTTGGAGGTCCAGAATCATGCGGGGGCTGGTCCGCTGTCTTGGAAATCCCCATGTGGGTGACCTGCGCTCGCCGCCGGACCCGCTACTACGGCAGGCAAGAATCCCCGATCGTCGGCATTCTCCGCTCGCCCTCGGGGGTGAAGGTCAACGATCCGCGGAACGAGCCGCCGCCGAAACGCACTGCGAGGAGCAACGGTTGCGCATGCTCGGGCGGCCACGGTTCGGCCCCCGGCTCGCTGCCGTTCCACAGGTGGAAGACCACCGTCGGCTGCTGCGGATCCTCCGAGAGGTAGCCGAGCGTCTTCCCGTACAGAGGATTGTTCCCTCCGAACATCACAGAGGGAGGACCGAACTCCGCCGTCACGTCAGCCCAGGTGCGGTCAACTGCGGCCCACCCCCGGACTCGGCCTGTGAGGGTCTCGTACTCCTCAGATGTGAGAACTCGATCGGGCTTGAGCCAGCCGCGTCGCTGCGCGAACTCCGCGTATACCGAGGCGACTTCGTAACAGTCAGCCTGCGCGGGGAAGACATCCTGGAAGGCCCCGCTGGGGCCGATGGGGGTCCAGAGCCCCTGCTCTTCCCAACTCTGCTTCAGATGGTTCCACGCCTCGGGCTGGCGCTCGACGAACAGCAGGTGGTCAATCAGGATCCTGAAAGCCACCTCGCCCCCAAACATCCCGGGCCGGCGCAGGGTGAGGTTGAGCTGATCAATGAGGTGATCGTAGATCTCTTCAGCAGCGGCAAGCGGAGTAGGAAGCGTCACGCACACAGTCTTCCGCATGATGATCACCACAGATCACCTGTTCCACCGACGAAGACGAGTGGATAAATCACAAGGTAGGAAGCTGTGTCTGATCCCTGCACGCCAAATCGACCCTTCCTGTGCCGTGGCACGGGCGGGCCACTGCAGGTTGCAGGGGATGAGGAGGCGGTACGTCAGCTGGGGGTTGGCGAGCTCGGCTACCAGTGTGTGCTGGGCCAGGCACGTCGACTACGGTGCCGCCGCTGTTGACGGCCCGGTGGAACCGGTCCTCGGCGAGTATCTGGTCATGGGTGGCGGCCAGCGCGCCGGCGCACTCGGCGTGCACCGCGGCGACATCGGACCCGCTCAGCACGACGTGGGTGCGGTAGCGGCCCTGGACAAAGGCTGATGCGGTGGTCCTGGACGTGCCACTGCAACGGGACCCCGGCGGTGGCGAGCTGCCGGTGCGCCCACAGTTTCAGGCCGCTGAGATCAAACCAGCCAGCCGGGAGGAAGGGTGATTGTTTCAGGAACAGGAGTGCCGACGGCATAGAGAAGCCCCCAGGGGGCTGGACCCGTTGCCCGGATGAAGCGCACGGTGCTGCCGGAGAATGTCGCGCGGTCAAAGGACACGGTGCTGCCGGAGAATGTCGCGCGGTCAAAGGACACCGTGCCACCGGAGAACGTCGCGTCGCCGTAGGACACGGCGCCAGCGGCGAACACTGCGCCGAGGAAGGACACCCTGCCGTCGGAGAAGATTGCCTCGTCGAAGTCCACCACACTGCCGGAGAAGATCGCGCAGTCGAGGATGGTCTCTGCACCGTGGAAGGGCACCGTGCCGCCGAAGGACACCGTGCTGCCGGAGAATGTCGCGCCCCGGAAGGACACCCTGCCGCTGGAGAACTGGGCATGATCGAAGGACACCACGGCTGTGGAGAACGTCGCGTCGCCGAAGTTCACCGTGCCGCCAGAGAACCTCGCGCGGTCGAAGAAGACCGCGCTGTTGAACGTCGCGCCGCCGAAGTCCACCCCGCCACCGGAGGGAAAGACTGCGCCGCTGAAGTTCATGTAGCCATCGATGGTGACACCGGTGAGATCGAGGTCGCAGCCTTGCCATGAGCGGTGGGTGCCTTGGGGACGTCGGTAGTGATCGCCGATGAGACGCAGGATGGTGTGCCGAACCGTGCGAAAGGCCAAGTACTGGTGGTGCCCGTCCAGGTGGATCGGGTCTGTGCCGGGGTCGGGGGTGAAAGGAAGCCGGAGGTAGGCGCACAAAACGTCGATGCAGGTCTGGCGCAAGTCCTGCGTGGGTGCGTCATCAGCGAGGCCGGCCAGGGCATGGACACCCCCGAGCCGGACGGCAGGGGAGTCTGAGCCGAGCTTGTCGACGGCCTGGGAGAAACGCTCGGTGTGGAGCCGGGTGGCCTCACGGTGCGAACCGGCCTCGTCAACGCGCTGGCGCCGGTAAGCCACAACCAAGGCAACGAGCGCGCCGGCCCCGGCGACCACGCCGAAGGAGAGTTTCAGTAAGTCGAAGAGAGTCTTCGCGTCGAGTGTCGCAGTGGCGCCAATCTTCCGGAAGTCCAGCAGGGACACCAAGCCGTAGAAGACGCCCCCAGAGACCACAACCGCGGCGACGAAGGTGACGGACAAGGCCCGGCCGACCCTCCACAGCCGCAGTTCTCGATCATCTCCAGTTGATCGCGGCCCCCGGTTCAATGCCATGCCAAGAGAGACACAGCTTCCCGACCTGCGGTTGCAGCGGGCGGGCTGCTGGCGGCCCCGCGGCGCGGACGTCAGCCGCGGTGGTGCCCACCGGACGGTGGTCCCCGAACCCGGGACCGGACAACGCTGCGCCCCGGACGACGGGGCACAGCCGCTATCGCACAGGGCACAGAGAGCGTTCAGGATCTGACCGAGGCAGTGTCGAACGCGTGCCTTAGGTGAGCGTCCCGGTCGCGGCGGGGATTCCTTCGGGGAGTCTCAGGGGCGGGGCTGGCTGCGGCACACGTGCGCGTCGTGCCAGGTGAATGCGACCGGAGAGCATTCCTGCGTGGTGCATCCCGGAGACAGTACGGAGCTACGGCACGGGAGTCGTGCGCAGATACAGTTGGGGTGGGGATTCAGGTGGAGATGCTCGGCGGGTTCGGGTTCGGGGAACACGCTGCTATCTCTCTTAGGGCAAGGGGGCGGTCGGCGTTCTCGGAGCGGCTGGGCGGTGGGCTTGCCCAGCTCGCACGGCGTGAACCGTTGGCGGTCTGGACCGTCGCCGGGCTCGGCTCGATCGGCCTCGCGGAGCTCGGCACCGCCGCGGGCCAGATGCCAGGCCGGCGGCGGTGGGCACATCGGGCAGGGCCCTGCTCCCGGGCGCTGCGCCGACGGGCCGGGTGCTCCGTGGACGGTTCAAGGACTCAGCCGGTGGGCGGGCGCTGCTGCTCGCGGCGTTCGCTGTCCCGCCGTGCGTCTTCGGCGGTGTATCCGGTGTCGCAGTGCGGTCGGCCCGGCGGGCACGCCGCAGGACTCACAGGGCCCCGTGAAGTCCTCGGAGGGAATCCACGGGCGTGGCTGGTTGGGGGGCGGGGTCGCGCTGATGGCTGGCTCTCCTGCGGGGCGGCCGGCCTGGATCGGGTAACGGCCGCCCCGTGGATGGGCGGGTGTCGGGCGTGGGTGGCGCGGTCAGAAGGTGCAGGTCCCGGCGAGGGCTCGGCGGCATGCGGGCGCGATGGATGCGGTGCCGCGGATACACAGGTCGCTGGTTCGTTCCTGGTCGCGCCACCAACGGGCCTCGGGGTCCCAGCCGCTCTCGCCGACGATGAACCCGTAGAAGGTGCCGGCGCCGAACTCCCGGTACTGGCCAAGGCCCCAGGTGTGGACGTCCTCGTGAGCGAGTGGCGAGGCGAGCAGGCCCTCGAAGATGGTGCGCACGGTGGTCGCGGCCCAGGAGTCGGCCGGGTGCGGGTCGGACTCGAAGAAGATGCCGCGCGCCTTGGGGTCGATGCCCTTGAGCGAGGCGATGGTGAGCGGGCGGGCGATGGCGTCGAGGATGACGGCGTACGGACGGCCGGCGTGGTCCGTCGTGACCGTGACGTCATCCGTCGTGAGCGTAGGGGCGGTCACGGGGATTCCTCCGGTTCGGGGTGCGGTGTGCAATCGGCCTCGTGCGTCTGTCTGTTCGGTGGTGCCGGGCCCGGCGGCAGGAAGCGAGTCGGTGCGCCGTGGCGCGGTCGCATGTCCTGCCGCCGGGCGGTCTGTGGGGCAGCCCCTTGGTAGGGCGCCGGTCGGCGGGTCAGAAGAGCGTGATGGCCGGATCGGTTTCCAGTACGCCGAGGGCGGCGCGGATGGCGGCGCGGGTCTCTGCGCTCGGGCGGGAGTAGGGGAACTTCAGGGCGCGCACGGCGCTGTCGAGTGCGTCATCGCTCAGCATCTCGGCCTTCTGGCCGCTGCGGTACAGAGCAAGCGCGGTCGCGGTGGCCACGCGGCCGCGGTTGTAGGTAGTGGCCTGCTCTGCCGTGAGGTCGGGGCCGAATACCTCGCGGGCGGTCGGCGGCAGCGGCGGGGTGCCCGTGGTGAGACCGCGAGCGGTCAGCCGGATCACGGGCGGGAGCAGGGTGCGGAACAGCGATTCCAGCATGGCGTCTCCTGAGGGTGCAGGGGGCGACCGGCCCCGCCTAGATTTATAATAGAGGAATTTATGTGGGTGTGAACCCGGCCTTTGAGCTGCGCTTTCTATTCTTCTTGTGCGGCTGCGAGGGTGGCCAGCATGGCGGTGATTGCCTGGAGGTTGCCGGATACCTCGACGCTGATCCAGTCCCCTGAGGGCCCGATGACTGCATGGACTTTGTCGGTCTGGGCCGGTCCGGGCTCTTCCTGGGGCTCGGGAGCGCGCTGCCAGGACACCTGTGTGCGGCGGTGGAACGTTTGGACCTGGGCGCCGGGGAGCGGCCGGGCCAAGGCTTCGGCCACTGTGTGACGGGCGCGGGCTTCGGCCTCCTTCTGCTCGACTATCAGGGTGGCCACTTCGGCTGCTTCGGCGTGCAGCGGGTACAGCCGGCGTGTGATCTGTCGTGCGATGTGTCGGGCGCTGGTGGCCGTGACGCCGATCGACGGGGTGGGGAGGTCGGCGCCGTGCGGAAGAGCGGCGTAGACCTTGAGGCGGGTGGGCTGGTCGGAGTCGTGCTGGCGCAGACTCAGGGTGCGTCCGTCGTTGTCGATGATGAGCCGGGCCAGCATGTGGGTGATCTTGGTGTCGGGGGCGGTGCGGCAGTGTGTGCCCAACTCGCGCGCGATCTCGTCGGCGAAAGTGTTGAACTGCTCCTGTGTGGTCAACTCCGGTGGCATGGCGGCTTGTTCGCTCCTTCGACTTCGTGGCCCCATGGGGTCGGTTGGGTGCTCCTGGGGTCCTGCTCAGGCGGGGAAGTCGCGTATGTGCGCGGTGACGGTCCGGGCGGACAGGACGGGGCTGTGGTGGAACGGCTCTGCGCAGCTGGCCTGCCACAGGCTCGCGGGCCGGGATGGGGTGATCTGGTTGCTGGTGGCCGGGGAGATGGTCCAGCGGCGCCGGTGGGGGTCGGTGACGGTGTAGGTGAGCAGTTCGGGGCGGTCCTGGTTGCCGTTGTCCGTCCAGGCGAGGCCAGCCGCGGTGAGGGCACTGCTCAGTTGGGTGCAGCGTGCGGGGGTGATGTGGGCGAACGTGGCCACGGGGCGGTTCTCCTTCGTCCGGCGGCCGCGCGCGACCGCGATGCGTGCTGGCTGTAGTGGTGGCGGACCTTCCTGCGGCGGCGGGAAGTGCGGTTGCGCCGCGCCCGCTGGCGTGTCAGGTCCTGGCGGATCCGCTCGGCCGTCTGCGCTGCCTCGTTGCGGGCGGTCGCCTCGGCTTCCGTGGCGCTGGCCGCGTAGACGATCTCGACGCCTCCGTCTGCGTCCCACGCGTCCCAACGGATCTCCTCGTAGGCCTCGTCCGGGTCGTCCGACGCCTGCTGGATCTGCCAGATCGTGAGGTCGGGGCCGGACCACTGTCCGATGACGAAGAAGGGGCGTCCGTCGGGCACCGGTGTCCTCCTGGCCGCGCGCAGCGCGCTCTTGGCGGGTTGTCAGGTTGGGTGCGAGAGGGGGCGGGGTGAGGGGAACCCCCCTCTCGCTCTATCTGTAATAGATGCAATGTGGTGGGTGTGAATCCTGTCCTGACCTGCGGCTACTTGCCCGCCATGCGCCGGGTGCGCGCTACCCGGGGGCCCGTGGGGAGATCGGCGATCAGAACGGTGGCGTTGTCGGCGTGGCTACCGGCGTGCTCGATCGCGGCGGAGACGAAGCTGTCGGCGGCCCGCTTGGGGCTCCAGTCGAGATAGCGAGCGAGCTTGCGGGCCGAGTCCTCCAGGGGCTCGTACGCGCCGTCGCTGGCGAGCAGCAGGCGATAGGCGTCCGCGGGGGCGGTGGCGGCCTCGATCGCCGGGTGCCCGTACTGGCCCTTGCGCTGGTCGTCGGATTCGACGGCCCCCAGATAGGACGTCACGACGTTGCGCCTGCCGTTGAAGACGCGTCGCAAGTTGTGGTCGGCACCGTCCGGGGTGAGGGTGTAGGCGCGGACGTCGCCGCACCTTGCCACGGTCAGATGCTGGCCGGGGGTGGTGACGGCGACAGCTGCACACGCGCTGGGGAGGTGCGCGAACGGGGAGCTGCGCTCGGGTTCGGCGGCGTAGCGGTCGTAGACGGATCGGAGGCCGGCCTCGGCGTCGCCGCGCCGGGCGGCGGCACGGGCGATGCGGCGGGCGGCGGTCCGGGTCCAGGCCTGTACCTCGTCATTGGAGCCGATCCCGTAGCACAGGACGTACGCGCGGGCCCCGTTGTGGGTGTAGGTGGCAGTGGCGTCGCACTGGTGGGAACGGTCGCCAATCAGCTGAGCGGACGCGTGGGCCTGTGGCATGGATGCTCTCCTTTTGAAAGGTGTTCTGTCGTACTGCGCCCGCCGAAGGGGAGTGCGGGCGCAGGACGACAGTCATCGGCCAGTGGCGTGCTGGCCGGGTTGACCGCGTGCGCACCCTGGTGTGGCGTGCGACGTGCGGCAGTCTGGTTCGAGTGTGAGAGGTGGGGGCGAGGGAGATGGGATCTGCTCGCACTATCTATAATGGATGCTTCATGGAGTGTGTAAACCCACTCTCAACCTGCAATGGCGGACGTAGCGGGCCGCGTCTGGTGGACCGCGCGCCGCGTCCGTTGCTGGGCGCGCAGCGAGGCGGCTTCGGTCTCGGCGTTGCGGGCGCGGTCGTGTTCGCCGGCGGCTTCGGTGAGGCAGTAGGGGCCCAGCCACGCCTGTACGTCGACCTGGCGGGCCAGTGAGCCGTCCCGGTCGGCGAGCAGGAGCAGCAGGACGGGGGAGGGGTGGGCGGTGAACCAGCGGGCGACGGTCCACCAGGCGGCCACGGCTGCGCGGAGCGCGGGCCGGGAGGCGTGGGCTTTGTCCTCCAGGCGGGCGGCTGCGCCGCGGTGGTAGTCGGCCGACCATGCCAGGAAGCGCAGCAGGGTGGGGGTGTCGCGTTCGCGGGAGGCGGTGAGGATCTGGGGGAAGTCGGCCCGCTGCTCGACGTGTTCGGCGCACGCGCGCAGGACGGCGGTGAGCGTTGCCGCTGTCCTGGGTGAGGGTTCGTGTCCGGCGGCGGACTCCATCGGATAGACGGATACCTGGGGGCGGTCGGCGGGGGTGTCGCGGTAGAGGGTGAGGCTGCGTGCGAGCCGCGGCAGTACGTCGGCGGGGGCGGTGGCCTGGAAGGCGTTGAGGGGGCCGAGACAGGCGCGGACGGCGGTGAAATGGTCCCAGTGCCGCACGTGGTGGGTACCGGTGACGTGCACGCTCCCGCGCATCGCTCCTCCAAGGTCGAACACGACGGAGTCGCCTTCGCGGGGGCGGGCGGTGGCGTGGACGGCGCCGGCGGGCGTCTCGACGCTGAGGCTCGGGTTTATGGGCGGCTGCTCCTGGAGGCGGTCGACGCGGTGAACGGGCGGAGCCGGTGCCCGGTGGGGCCCGGCAGGTGCGCCGGGCCGCACCGGGGCGGCGGGGGTCAGAACAGTTCGTCGATGTGCTCGTGCGCGGCTTCGGTGATCTCGTCGGCACTGCTGTCCGCATCGACGTACGGCAGGTGCATCACGGCGCCGGAAACGTCATTGCGCAGGAACACGCATCCGGCCTCACACACCCCGATGGTGAACACGGCCTGATGCGCGTTGCGCAGGTGCCCGGTACGGCCCCCGGGGCCCTCGGCGGCGCCCCACTGGCACTGGTCCCCCAGAAGCGCAACGACCTGCTGCGCCACCGTGCCCATGAGGGAGGTGGGTTCGTCCTCTTCGTCGTCGAACGGCATGTGTGCCCAGCGGAACGTGTGCCTGCTGGCGGTGGGCATGACGGCTCCTCAGATGATGGTCGTGCTGGGTGGGCGGTTCTGGTCTCCCCGCGCCTGACGAAGGGGAGGGGCGGGCGCGGGGAGACAGACTGCGGCCAGTGGCGTGCTGGCCGGGGCCGTGTCCCTCAGGGGGCTGGAGAGGGACACGGGGCCAGGGGGCTACGTCTGCGGGATGGTGTAGGTCGAGCAGGTGTGGCCGCTGCCGTCGGCTCGGGAACGGGGCCACAGACGCGAGAGATCGTGTTCAGAATCGGGGTACTTGCACTCGGCGCACGGCGGGCCCCAGGATTCGGGCTCGGCGGCCGGTTCGGCCGTGTAGACGTCCGGGGTGCTCCACGGGAACCCTCCGGGGTCGGACCGGACGGACGCGTCGGGCATGAGGTGGGCCCACCCTGCGGGCCACCCGACAACGGGCTTGCGGCGGCACCGGGCGACGGCATCGCGGACGGCACGGCCGCGCCACAACTGTGGGATACCGGCCGGTCCGGTGACGCGGTAGGCGGGGGCGGTCACCTGCTCGTCCGGCCTGTTGATCAGGATGCCGGACGCCTTGTCGGGGGTGAACGTGGTTGCGGGTCTGGCGGTAGCGGATGATGCCGTCGTCCGTAATCCGGGCCTCGCTCAACCGCCAGAAGTTGAGGTTGCCGCGTAGGAACCTGTCCAGCCCCTCGCCGTCGGTGGTGCGGCCGAACTGGGCGGTGCGGGCGGGGAAGTCCCCCGCGCGGCCTGCGGTCTGGGCATAGCGCGCGTGGATGTCGGCGACGGCCATGTGGATGTACGGGCCCTCAATCCCCCACTCCGGGATGCGGTAGGCAATCAGCCGCGTACCGGGGAGCGGCTGACGGGCGGGGATGTCGATGGGATCCGCGGTGGCAGGCGCGTCAGGCACGGCCGGATTCCTTGTCGCTGGCGGGCGGCTCCGGGAGAGACGGCGCGGCGTAGATCTCGCGGTCCTCAGCGGGCACACCGGGGCAGGGCATGAGCGCGACCTCGAGGGTCGTGCGGTCCATGGGGTGCAGCCATCCGTCACGTACCGTCCAACCGCAGGTGCGGGGGCGCGGCTCGGCGGCTGTGGTGGCTATGAGCGTGGCGCCGGTGACGGTGCTGCCCTCCAGCGCGAACACGAGGAACACGGCCAGCGTGTAAAAGTCGTCAGAACCGAGAATGCCGCTGAGCTGGACGTCCGCTGTAGGGGAGAACTCCACGGTCTGACACAGGGGCACGTCATCGGTCCGCAGGATCGCGATGTCCAGGGTCCGATGCCCGGGGCCGATGGTCTCGAACACGGCGGCCAGCGCTGACAAGGTGCGCTCCATAGCGGCCTGAGTGGCGGCGTCGTCTGGGCGGCTGATTCCGGGGCGTGCGGGCATGTCGAATCACTCCTTGGCGAGAGGGGGGACAGCAAAAGGCCGGCGGGGCCGCCCGGACGGCGGTGGGGCGGTGGGCGATGCCGCACTCGCTCATGGCCCCGGCGGCCTTGGCGCGCGGTCTGCTCCGCAGACGCGATGCTCTGCCGCTATGCGGCAGAGGGCCGAGGCCGGCGCGCTCCGTCGGGGGACGCGGCGCGCTCCGCGCTCGGGAGGCTGGGCCCGTGCGGGCCGGGTGTCGGGGTCACCCGGCCCGCACGGGGGTCTTGTCAGCCGTGCGCGGCGGCGGCTGTGAGGGCGGGCAGCGCGAGCGCTTCCAGGGCGGCGGCCTGGTCGGCGTCGGTGAGCGTCTGCGCGGTCGACGTGACGGCCTGCATCACGCCTCCGGCCGTCATCTGTCCGCCCCGCACAAAGTGGGCAAGGATGGTGTCCCTGGTCTCCTTGTTGATCTTGAGGGCGCTCGTGACGTGCTCGATCGTCTTCGTCGGCTCCGCCACGGGCTTACCGGCTGCGGCCTGGATCTCGCGGAGCTTCGCCTCGACGTAGTCCCGCGACAGGAAGGTGCGGACGGCGTCGGCGGTCTTGGACGTGATGACCGCAAGTTCCTTCTTCTGAGTCTCCTGCGACCAGGACACGACGCCTTCGCCGTGCTTGGCGCCGACGTGCACGGCGCGCATGACGTCCATAGGCAGAGTCAGGCCGTTGGTGCACACCTGCATGACCACGCGCGGGGTGACCGACCACGCGCCGGATCCGACTTCGCTGTTCGTGATGACGAACCCGGCCGAGACGACCGGGAGTTCGTTGCCGCTGCGGCCGTCGAACGGGGAGCGGTACCCGCTGAGAAGCTCGGGCGCCATGACCTCGACCGCCTTGGACTCCACCCGCACGTACATGCGCCGGTCCGTGAGGTCACACCCGGTGACGTCGGTCGGGTGCCCCGCCTCCTGCACGCCCTCCAGCGCGGCAAACAGGATGTCAAGGTTGTCCATGACCTTGTAGCTGTCGGACATGAGCGCGCGGGCCACGCCTTCGGCGGGCGCGGCGCCGGGGGTGCTGTCGCCCCGGAGCGCGCGGAGCATGAAACGGCGGCTCGGGTCCTTCCGGAGCCACGCGTTCACGTTCTCGTCCAGGAGCGGCACGTTCTCGGCACGCATGCGACGCAGGTAGCTGACCGGGATGCTCAGCTTCTCCGCAACGTGCTCGTCGGCAACGGCGGTGGGGCGGTAGGTGCCGTCAACGGTGGTGACCCCGTCGGCCGTGATCTGCCGCTCTATGCCCTCGACCTGGACGTTCCCGTCCCGGAACGACAGGGCGGACGCGGACGTCACGACGTCCAGTTTCCGCTCCCGGTGGTCCTCCAGCATGGTGACCAGATCGCGGAGATCGGCGTTCCGGGCACTTCGGGGGGCTGCTGTCGTGGCGCGCTCGGCGTACTGCTGAGTCATGCGGTGTTCCCCTTCGTTGCTGATGCTTGGAATCGGGGGGCGGGGCCACCGCCCCCCGACACCACTAATAATAGAGGCTTCTGGGTTCCTGTGAACCCTGCCTGTGACCTGCGGCTATGAGTGCCAGTAGTACTCCTGATGAGGCGTCAGACTCTGGCGACGCACCTTCATGACCAGCGGTGCGACGGACGAACCGACCACCCGTCCCAGGTCGAACCGGACTTCCGGCTCGTATCCAAGTTCGCGGCTGTCGACGTGCATGCCCACCACCCAGTAGTCACCGTGCATGCGGGGCAGGCTGCCGTGATAGGTGACCTTCTGCCACAGTGCGGGGATGTCGTAGGGCAGACGCCGGGCGGTGTCCAGCGCGAGCCGGTTTGCCACTGCCTCCGCCATGAGTGTGGCGAATGCGGCGTCGATGTTCTCGCTGTCTACGGGCACCCCGGCCAGTGCCGGGCCCGTGTGTCCCGTCCGTACGCCGGTCGCCCAACCCAACCTGAAGAAGGGGCGCACCGTTTCGAGGAAGCGCGCGGGCACCCGCAGCGCTTCGGGGTCGCGGTCGCTTCGGGCCAATTCCTGGAGAGCATGCGCTGACGCGTCCAGTTCAAGCTCTGAGTACGGCTCGCCCCGGAGTTCTGCCGCTGCGCCCATCTGGGTCTCGTCCATTGCCACTCCTTGTCGTGGATTCCTGTCCGGTCGATACCGGGGCGCCCGGAGGGCGCCCCGGTGCGGTGGTGCCGCTATGCGAGGAATCCACGCGAGCGCAGGAATTCGGACGTCATGTGAGCGATCCCGTTTGCGCTGTAGAGCTGGGGAATCTGGTGGATCACCTTTCCGGTGCGGCCCGTTTTCTTGTCGGGCTCAATGAATTCGTGGACCAGCCGGTACGACTCTTTGGCCCTGGGAATTTCCAGCACGACCGCGCCGGCCTTCGTGTCGAACCGGATTCCGGTGTAAAGGGAATCCTGGTTGTGAACGATTGTTGCCCCGAGCCGCTGGCACATGAGCGGCAACAGGTTGGCGATAGTGCGGGCCTGAATGGCAATCGGAGTCATGGGGGCGTCAATGCCGCCCGTGACGGGCCGTACGATCCCGTCGCTGATCTTGATTTCCACGGCTTCCCCTTCGTTGTCCTGCTTGGTGACGGTGCCGGGGCTCGCCTTGCCCCTGCAATACCCATAATAGATGCTTAGGCGTGTGTTTGGTACCCCCCCCAGGTTCGGCTTTTGATGTTGCGTTAGCTGTTGCGCTACCTGCTGCGCTGGCTGTTCCCGCTCCCTTCGGGAATTCGCCAAACGTGCCTGCACAGAGGGTGTTTTCAGGTGGTGGGGTGGTCTGACATCCCCTCAGCTTCCCCGTCCCGTTGTGCCCGCCTTGATAGGCGGGCGGGCACAACGGGACGGGGTCGCCTCGGGGATTCGGGGTCTGTTGTCCGGCTGGCGCCGGAGGCGCGTGGAGCGCCGGTGGACGGCGCTCCGGGTACTGGGCGCCCGGAGGGTGCCTACAGCTCCTCTCACCCCCTCTCTGACACTCCCTCACCCACGTACCGGCCCGGCCGGGTTGGGCCCGGAGGGACCAACCCTCCCCGGATTCCGTGGAGTTCTCTCCCCACGGAATCCAACCCCAACTCTCTTTCTCTCTCCAGGAATCCGGAGGATTCCTGACATCCCCTCAATTCGTGCCGGAGGCACGCAGGTTTATGAATTCCGCCCGGAGGGCGAATTCATAAACCTGCGCCGGAGGCGGAATGCTTTTCGCGCGGGGACGCGCGAAA
>NZ_JBHTZF010000023.1:0-113425 GCF_042790435.1 Streptomyces sp. NPDC056738 | reverse complement strand
CAGGAGATCCTGGCGGCCCCGGGCCCTCGCTGCGGGTGGGAGATCCGCGTCACGCCTTGCGGAGACGGAACACCAGGGACAGCCCCTCGTCGGTGAACGCCTCGCCGTACGCGCCGTCGGCCTCGCCCTGGGCGAAGTCCGTGGCGAGGACCTCGTCGGCGATGAGACCGGCGTGCTCGCCGAGCGCCGCGACGACCGCCGGGTCCGTGGAGGTCCAGCGCAGCGCGATGCGGTCGGCCACGTCGAGGCCGCTGTTCTTGCGGGCCTCCTGGATCAGCCGGATCGCGTCACGGGCGAGGCCCGCCTGCCGCAGCTCCTCGGTGATCTCCAGGTCGAGCGCGACGGTCGCGCCGGAGTCCGAGGCGACCGACCAGCCCTCGCGCGGGGTCTCCGTGATGATGACCTCGTCCGGGGCCAGCGTCACGGTCTCGCCGCCGACCTCGACCGACGCGGTGCCCTCGCGCAGGGCGAGGGACAGGGCCGCGGCGTCGGCCTGGGAGATGGCCTTCGCCACATCCTGGACGCCCTTGCCGAACCGCTTGCCCAGGGCGCGGAAGTTCGCCTTCGCGGTGGTGTCGACCAGTGAGCCGCCGACCTCGGAGAGCGACGCGAGGGAACTCACATTCAGTTCCTCGGTGATCTGCGCGTGCAGCTCGGGGTCGAGCGTCGAGAAGCCGGTGGCGGCGATCAGCGCGCGGGACAGCGGCTGCCGGGTCTTGACGCCCGACTCCGCGCGCGTGGCCCGGCCGAGCTCGACGAGACGACGCACCAGGAGCATCTGGCGCGAGAGCTCCGGGTCGATGGCGGACAGGTCCGCCTCGGGCCAGGTCGACAGGTGCACCGACTCGGGGGCGTCCGGGGTGACCGGGGCGATCAGGTCCTGCCAGACCCGCTCGGTGATGAACGGGGTCAGCGGGGCCATCAGCCGCGTGACGGTCTCCACGACCTCGTGCAGCGTGCGCAGCGCGGCCTTGTCTCCCTGCCAGAAGCGGCGGCGGGAACGGCGCACGTACCAGTTGGAGAGGTCGTCGACGAAGGCCGACAGGAGCTTCCCGGCCCGCTGGGTGTCGTACGCCTCCAGAGCCTGCGTCACCTGGTCGGTGAGCGCGTGGAGTTCGGACAGCAGCCAGCGGTCCAGGACCGGACGGTCCGCCGGCGCCGGGTCGGCCGCGCTGGGCGCCCAGTCGCTGGTGCGGGCGTACAGCGCCTGGAAGGCGACGGTGTTCCAGTACGTGAGGAGCGTCTTGCGGACGACCTCCTGGATCGTGCCGTGACCCACGCGCCGCGCCGCCCACGGGGAACCCCCGGCCGCCATGAACCAGCGCACCGCGTCGGCGCCGTGCTGGTCCATCAGCGGGATCGGCTGAAGGATGTTGCCCAGGTGCTTGGACATCTTGCGGCCGTCCTCGGCGAGGATGTGGCCGAGGCACACGACGTTCTCGTACGAGGACTTGTCGAACACCAGGGTGCCGACGGCCATCAGCGTGTAGAACCAGCCGCGCGTCTGGTCGATGGCCTCGGAGATGAACTGCGCCGGGTAGCGGCTCTCGAAGATCTCCTTGTTCTTGTACGGGTAGCCCCACTGCGCGAACGGCATCGAGCCCGAGTCGTACCAGGCGTCGATGACCTCGGGCACGCGGGTCGCGGTCAGACCGCAGCCTCCCTGCGGGCACGGGAAGGTCACCGCGTCGATGTACGGGCGGTGCGGGTCGAGGTCCGACTGGTCGGTGCCGGTCAGCTCGGACAGTTCCGCGCGCGAGCCGACACAGGTGAGGTGGCCCTCCTCGCAGGTCCACAGCGGCAGCGGGGTGCCCCAGTAACGGCTGCGCGAGAGCGCCCAGTCGATGTTGTTGTTCAGCCAGTCGCCGAAGCGGCCGTGCTTGACGGACTCCGGGAACCAGTTGGTCCCCTCGTTCTCCTCCAGGAGACGGTCCTTGACGGCCGTGGTGCGGATGTACCAGGACGGCTGCGCGTAGTACAGGAGCGCCGTGTGGCAGCGCCAGCAGTGCGGGTAACTGTGCTCGTACGGGACGTGCTTGAAGAGCAGGCCGCGGTTCTGGAGGTCCTCGGTGAGCTTTTCGTCCGCCTTCTTGAAGAAGACGCCGCCCACGAGCGGGACGCTCTCCTCGAAGGTGCCGTTCGGGCGGATCGGGTTCACGACCGGAAGGCCGTACGAGCGGCAGACCTTGAGGTCGTCCTCGCCGAAGGCGGGGGACTGGTGGACCAGACCCGTACCGTCCTCGGTCGTCACGTACTCGGCGTTCACCACGAAGTGGGCGGGCTCGGGGAACTCGATGAGCTCGAACGGACGTTGATACGTCCAGCGCTCCATCTCGGCACCCGTGAAGGACTCGCCCGTGGCCTCCCAGCCCTCGCCGAGCGCCTTCTCGACGAGCGGCTGCGCGACGACGAGCTGCTCCTCGCCGTTCGTCACGACGGCATAGGTGACACCCGGGTGGGCGGCTACCGCGGTGTTGGACACCAGCGTCCACGGCGTGGTCGTCCACACCAGGAGCGAGGCACGGCCGGCCAGCGGACCGGAGGTGAGCGGGAAACGGACGTACACGGAGGGGTCGACGATCGTCTCGTAGCCCTGGGCCAGCTCGTGGTCCGACAGGCCCGTCTCGTCGCGAGGGCACCAGGGCGCCACGCGGTAGTCCTGGACCAGCAGGCCCTTGTCGAAGATCTGCTTGAGCGACCACCACACGGACTCGATGTACTCGGGGTCCATCGTGCGGTAGGCGTCGTCGAGGTCGACCCAGTAGCCCATGCGGTTCGTCAGCTCGGTGAACGCGTCCGTGTGGCGGGTCACGGACTCGCGGCACCGGTCGTTGAACTCGGCGATGCCGAACGCCTCGATGTCCTGCTTGCCGGTGAAGCCGAGTTCCTTCTCGACCGCCAGCTCGACCGGCAGGCCGTGGCAGTCCCAGCCGGCCTTGCGGGCCACGTGATAGCCGCGCATGGTCCGGAAGCGCGGGAAGACGTCCTTGAAGACGCGCGCTTCGATGTGGTGGGCGCCCGGCATGCCGTTGGCGGTGGGCGGGCCCTCGTAGAACACCCACTCCGGCCGGCCCTCGGACTGCTCGAGGCTCTTGGCGAAGATCTTCTGCTCACGCCAGAAATCGAGCACGGCGTGCTCGAGTGCGGGCAGGTCGACCTGGGCGGGCACCTGGCGGTACGTCGGCGCTGTCATCGGCGAGCTTCCTCCAACGGACTTTCTGCCTTCCGTCGGAGGGACGAGAGCCGTCTTGCTACGGACGCCGTGTGCGGCGCGCTCCCGCGGTACCACCCTCCTTGGCCCTCCGACGCGCCGTTCGTGTCGGTGAGCCCCCTCATTGGGGTCGCGATGCCGGGTCTACTGGCCCCACAGGGGTGTTCTGCCGGCGGCTCCGGGGTGATCTTCACGTCGCGCTGGCCCCCGGGCTTCCACCGTCCCCGGGTCGCTCCTGGCCGCGTACGCCGCTACTCGTCCCCATCCACGCTTCTCGCTGCGCCCAGTGTACGGCGCCCCCGGGCCGCCGGCCGACCGGTTTTCCCGGTCACGGCCGTGGCCTGCGCGGTGACCCGAATGGCGAGGTGCGCGGGTCCGGATCCCGGGACGCCGGTCCTGGCGGATTACCCGGCGGGGAGCTGGGCACAACGGAGGCAGACTCGCCGCGCGGGGCTCGCGTGGCGGGCGAATCGTGGCCGGGTCCCGTTGCCGCGGGCCGGAAGTCGATTTATCGTCCCAGCACGATTCGCGAGCAAGATCACAATATGTGAAGGGGCCGCGGCCATGGTGGCGAAGAAGACCGCCGTACAGCAGTCGGCGTCGGGCAGATCCACGAGTGCGGCGGCCAGGGAGACGGACGGGAAGAAGGACGCGCACACGGCCGGGACGAAGACGGCCGGGACGAAGGCCGCCGGGACCAAGGCGGCCGGGGCGAAGACGCCGGGGACGAAGACGTCCGCGGCGAAGGCGGCCTCCTCCGGGACCGCGTCCGCGAAGGCCGCGGGCAGGAAGACGGCCGGCGGGAAGACCACCGCGAAGAAGGCGGCGACCGCCGCGGGGAAGCCCGCGTCCGGGAGATCCGCCGCCTCCGCGGCGCGCAAGAGCACGGGCACGGCGAGGAAGAGCACCGGTACGGCCAGGAAGACGGCCGCTTCCGCGGCCCAGGGCGCGGCAGCGGCCGCGAAGACGACGGGAGCCACGACGGTGGTTGCGAAGAAGACCCGTGGCGCGGCCACGGCCGCCAAGAAGGCCACCGCCGTACCGAAGGCGAGGATCGCCGCGGTCGAGCCCGGCGAGCTCGCGGTGCGGCCGGGCGAGGACCCCTGGACCCCGGACGAGGTCGCGGCGGCCCGCGCGGAGCTCCAGTCGGAGGCGCTGCGGCTGCGTGCCGAGATCTCGTCGTCCGAGGAGGCTCTCGCGGGCCTGATGCGGGACTCCGGCGACGGCGCGGGCGACGACCAGGCGGACACGGGTACGAAAAACATCACACGCGAGCACGAGATGGCGCTCAACTCGAACGCGCGGGAAACGCTGGAGCAGACCGAGCACGCCCTGGACCGCCTCGACGCGGGCACCTACGGGCTCTGCGAGAACTGCGGCAATCCCATCGGCAAGGCCCGTATGCAGGCCTTCCCGCGCGCCACGCTGTGCGTCGAGTGCAAGCAGAAGCAGGAGCGCAGGCACTGATCCCCCGGGTGCCGCGGGGGAGCGGCACCGCCTCGCGGCCCCGAGCGCTCCTGAGCACGTGGGCCCGCGAGCGTGTGCCGTACCCTCGTCCTCAGTCAGGAACCTAGGTCGAGGGACTCACTCACGTGGCAGAGGCGGAGCGCATCATCGGTACGCCGGAGATTCCAGGGACGGCGGGGGCCGAACCGGATCACACCGGCGGGAACGCGGCGTCCGGAGACCGGTCCGGCGCCGACGCGCCGGCCCCGGCCGAGCGGCCCCGGGGCAAGCGCAGGATCGCCGTGCTCTTCACGGTGGCCGTGCTGGCGTACGCCCTCGATCTCGTCAGCAAGATGATCGTGGTGGCGAAGCTGGAGCACCACGACTCGATCGACATCCTCGGGGACTGGCTGCGGTTCGAGGCGATCCGCAACGCGGGCGCCGCCTTCGGCTTCGGCCAGGCGTTCACGATCATCTTCACGGTGATCGCGGCGGCCGTGATCGTCGTCATCGCCCGGCTCGCCCGCAAGCTCTACAGCGTGCCGTGGGCCATCGCGCTCGGCCTGCTGCTGGGCGGCGCGCTCGGCAACCTGACCGACCGCGTCTTCCGGTCGCCCGGCGTCTTCGAGGGCGCGGTCGTGGACTTCATCGCACCCAAGCACTTCGCCGTCTTCAACCTCGCCGACTCCGCGATCGTCTGCGGCGGCATCCTGATCGTGCTGCTGTCCTTCCGGGGCCTGGACCCGGACGGCACCGTCCACAAGGACTGACCAGCTCCCCGCCGCCGTACGGGGCCGTCCCGCGGCCCGTACGACGCCGCGGGGAGGCTCCCGCCGGGCACTGGCGTTCGGACGGTGGTCAGGCGGTGTCCGAGCCGTCCGGCATACTCGACGGGTGAGCACCATTCCCGAGATCCGCACCCTGCCCGTGCCCGACGGCCTGGAGGGCGAGCGCGTCGACGCCGCCATCTCCCGCATGCTGGGCTTCTCCCGTACCAAGGCCGCGGAGCTCGCCGCGGCGGGGAAGGTCACGGTCGACGGCTCGGTGGTCGGCAAATCCGAGCGGGTGCACGGCGGCGCCTGGCTCGAGGTCGAGATGCCCGGAGCCCCCGCGCCCGTGCAGATCGTCGCCGAACCCGTCGAGGGCATGGAGATCATCCATGACGACGACGACGTGCTCGTGATCGTCAAGCCCGTCGGCGTGGCCGCGCACCCCAGCCCCGGCTGGTCGGGCCCGACCGTCATCGGC
This sequence comes from Streptomyces sp. NPDC056738, assembly GCF_042790435.1. Taxonomy (NCBI): domain Bacteria; kingdom Bacillati; phylum Actinomycetota; class Actinomycetes; order Kitasatosporales; family Streptomycetaceae; genus Streptomyces; species Streptomyces sp. NPDC056738. The sequence goes on along the minus strand of NZ_JBHTZF010000023.1, from coordinate 107,520 downwards.
GGTCTCGCGGCCGCCGGCTACCGCATCTCCACCTCCGGCGCGGCCGAGCGCCAGGGCATCGTCCACCGCCTCGACGTGGGCACCTCGGGCCTGATGACGGTCGCCAAGTCGGAGTACGCGTACACCTCGCTCAAGCGCCAGTTCAAGGAGCGCACGGTCGACAAGCGCTACCACGCGCTCGTGCAGGGCCACCCGGACCCGACCAGCGGCACCATCGACGCGCCCATCGGACGCCACCCGAACCACGACTACAAGTGGGCGGTCACCGCCGAGGGCAAGCCCTCCGTCACGCACTACGACCTGATCGAGGCGTTCCGCGCCGCCTCCCTGCTCGACATCAAGCTGGAGACCGGGCGCACCCACCAGATCCGCGTCCACATGTCCGCCCACCGCCACCCCTGCGTCGGCGACCTCACCTACGGCGCGGACCCCACGCTCGCCAAGCGCCTCGGCCTCACCCGCCAGTGGCTGCACGCGGTGCGGCTCGGTTTCGAGCACCCCGCGGACGGCCGCTGGGTGGAGTTCGAGACCGGCTACCCCGAGGACCTCCAGCGCGCCCTGGACAAGGTCCGTGAGGAGAGCAACGCGTGAGCGGCGGTCCGGACGCGGCGACGGGCCTCTCCCGGGCCGTGCGCGGCGTCGCCTACGAGGTGCGGGTCGCCGAGGACGCCACCGACCGTGAGGCCTGCTTCGCGGTGCGCAAGGACGTCTTCGTCGGCGAGCAGGGCGTCCCCCAGGACATCGAGTACGACGCGTACGACCCCGGCGCCCTGCACGTGCTGGCGATCCGCGAGGACGGCGTGCCCCTGGGCACCGGGCGACTGCTGGAGGGCGAGGCCGCCGCGGCGAAGGTCGGCGGGGATCCGGCCGTCGGCTCGCTCGGGCGGCTCGCCGTGACGCGCGAGGCACGCGGGCTCGGCGTCGGCGCCGCGCTCGTCGGGGCCATCGAGGCCGCCGCACGCGCTCGGGGCCTGACCGCAGTGGACCTGCACGCGCAGACCCACGCGCTGGGGTTCTACGAACGGCTCGGATACGTGGCGTACGGTCCGGAGTTCGAGGACGCGGACATGCCGCACCGCGCGATGCGCAAGGCCCTGTGAGCGAGGTATCGCCCTAGCGGCGTGGCACGCTTGAGGTCTGGACCGCCCTTGATCGTCTAGACCCGGAGCGCTGACCGTGGATCAGTTGGCCCTGCTGTTCGTGCTGCTGCTCGGGGCCGTGGTCAGCGTCCCGGTCGGAGAGCGGTTCGGGCTTCCCGCGCCGGTCCTGATGACCCTGCTCGGCATGGTGCTGGCCGTGCTGGAGTTCGTCCCGAACGTGGACATCCCGCCGGAGCTGATCCTGCCGGCGCTGCTGCCGCCGCTGCTGTACGCCGCGGTGCGCCGCACCTCGTGGAGACAGTTCGCCGCGAACCGGCGCCCGATCTTCCTGCTCGCGGTGGCCCTGGTGTTCGTCACCACCCTGGCGGTCGCCGCCGTCGCGAGCGCGATCGTGCCCGGCCTGCCGCTCGCCGCCGCCTTCGCGCTGGGCGCCCTCGTGGCGCCCCCCGACCCGGTCGCGGCGACCGCCGTCGCGGGACAGCTCGGGCTGCCGCGCCGCCTGGTGTCGATCCTGGAGGGCGAGGGCCTCTTCAACGACGTCACGGCCATCGTGCTCTACCACGTGGCGATCGCCGCCGCGGTCAGCGGAACCTTCTCGCCCTGGCGGGCCGGACTCGACCTCGTGCTCTCCGCCGTCGTCGCCCTCGTCGTCGGGGTGGCCCTCGGCTGGGCCGCGAACAAGCTGATGACGCTGGTCGGCGACGCCACCCTGCAGATCGGGCTGACCCTGCTCGTGCCGTACGTCGCGTACGTCACGGCCGAGGAACTGCACGGATCCGGGGTGCTCGCCGTGCTCACCACGGCCCTGTTCCTCGCGGAGTACGCCACCGACGCCGACGACGTCCTGACCCGGCTCGCCGGGTCGACCGTCTGGGACGTGGTGGACACGCTCGTCACCGGCGTCGCCTTCGGGCTCATCGGCCTCGAACTGCACAACGCGATCCGTACGGCGTCGGGCCGCTGGGGCGAGATGCTCGGCTGGGCCGCCACCATCGTGGTCGTGGTCGTGCTCGTACGCCTGGCCTGGCTGCTGCCCGCGACCTGGCTGACCAAGCGGCTGCACGCCAAGCGGGACTACGACGAGGAGATCCCGACCTCGTGGCGGGAGACCGTGGTCATGTGGTGGGCCGGGATGCGCGGGGTCGCCTCCGTGGCCCTGGCGCTCGCGATCCCGCTGGAGATGGACGACGGTTCGCCGTTCCCGGACCGCGACGAGATCGTGTTCATCGCCTTCGGGGTGATCATGGCGACCCTCGTGATCCAGGGGCTCACCCTGCCCTGGCTCGTCAGAAGGCTCGGGGTGCGGGCCGACGAGGACGTCGAGAAGGCCTTCGAGAAGGAGCTCGCGGTACGGGCCGCCAAGGCCGCGAAGCGCAGGCTGCGGGAGATCGAGGAGGTGGAGGAGCTGCCGGAGGAGGTCTCCGAGCAACTGCTGCGCCGGGCCTTCGAGATCGGTGTGCGGATCAGCCCCGACATGGGGGACGAGGAACGCCGCGAGGCGCATGTGCAGCGGGTCCGGCGGATGAAGCGGATGCGGCGGATCCAGGGCGAGATGATGAGCGCGGCCCGGCACGAGGTGCTGTCCGCGCGGAGCGAGCCCGGGGCCGACCCGGAGATCGTGGACCGCGTCCTGAGACACCTGGACGTCCGAAGCCTCCGCTGACGCCCGCCGGGGCGTCCACCGGCGCCGGGCGCGTTCGCCCGGCACCGGTGGAGCACCCGGGTCAGCCGCGGCCCGGGCCCGTGCGGGGCGGTTCGTGGGCGTGGCGGGCGTGGTGGGGGCGGGACGCCGCCGCCTCCGGCTCCGTGCGGCCCGTACGGGGGCCCTGGCCGGGGAGGAGCGCCGCCTCGGCGGTGTTGACGCGGGGGAGTGCGTAGGGGTGCTGTTCGGTCAGCCAGCGGATCAACTGCTCGCGGACCGTGACCCGTACCGTCCAGATGTCGTCCGCGTCCTTCGCGGTGACCAGCGCGCGCACCTGCATGGTGTTGGGCGTCGAGTCGGTGACGGCCAGGCCGTAGTCGCGGCCGTCCCAGGCCGGGCATTCGCGCAGGATGTCGCGCAGCTTCCCGCGCATCGCCTCCACCGGCGCGGAGTGGTCGAGGTGCAGGAAGACGATGCCGGTCATCTGGGGGGTGCCGCGCGACCAGTTCTCGAACGGCTTCGAGGTGAAGTACGACACCGGCATGGTGATCCGGCGCTCGTCCCACGTCCGTACCGTCAGGAACGTCAGGGTGATCTCCTCGACCGTGCCCCACTCGCCGTCGACCACCACGGTGTCGCCGAGCCGCACCATGTCGCCGAAGGCGATCTGGAGTCCGGCGAAGAGGTTCGCGAGGGTGGACTGGGCGGCGACACCGGCGACGATGCCGAGGATCCCGGCCGAGGCCAGCAGCGAGGCGCCGGCCGCGCGCATCGCGGGGAAGGTGAGCAGCATCGCGGCGGCGGCGACGACACCGACGACCGCGGTGACCACCCGCTGGATCAGCGTGACCTGGGTGCGGACCCGGCGGATCCGCGCCGGATCGCGGTGCGCGTTCGCGTAGCGGCTGTACGAGGTCTCGACGACCGCCGTGGCGATGCTCACCACCAGCCAGGCGGCCGCGCCGATCAGGATCAGGGTCAGGGTCCGGCCGATGCCGATCCGGTGCTCGACCAGGAGCGTCACCTGGGCGTAGGAGCCTCTGAGCAGGGCGGCGAACAGGACGAGCTGGAAGGGGACTCGGCCGCGGCGGAGCAGACCCCACAGGGAGGTCTCGCTGTGCCGGTCGTCAGCCCGCCGCAGCAGACGGTCGACGGACCATCCGATGAGCAGCGTGAGGACGACCGAGCCACCGACGACGATCACCGGGCGCAGTACGTTCTCCATGCCTGAGAAGCTAACCGGCCACCGGCGTCATGAACATGTGTTCTCCGGGCGGAACGGGGTATCCCAGGGGCTCGCTCCGGGGCACCCCGCCGAACCCGCCCGGGCCGGCCGGGCGACAGGGACGGGGTATCCGGGCGACCGGCCCGGATCCACCCCACCGGACGCTCCGGCGCCCACCCCGCCGGACGGCCCGGAGCGGCGCTGTCGGTGCCGGCTGGCACCATGGAGTCCATGAACATCATGCTCTTTCACTCGACCTACGGTCTGCGGCCGGCGGTGCGCGCGGCGGCGGACCGGCTGCGCGCCGCGGGCCACGAGGTGTGGACCCCCGACCTCTTCGAGGGGCACACGTTCGAGACCGTCGAGGAGGGCATGGCCTTCAGTGACGGGATCGGCAAGGACGAGCTGCTCAAGCGGGCGGTCCTGGCCGCCGCGCCCTACTCCGACCGCGGCCTCGTCTACGCGGGCTTCTCCCTCGGCGCCTCGGTCGGGCAGACCCTGGCCCTCGGCGACGAGAAGGCCCGCGGACTCCTCCTGCTGCACGGCACGTCGGACATCGCCGAGAGCGCTTCGGTGGACGAGCTCCCGGTCCAGCTCCATGTCGCCGAGCCCGACCAGTTCGAGACGGACGACTGGCTGAGCGCCTGGTATCTCCAGATGCAGAGAACCGGAGCCGACGTGGAGATCTACCGCTACGCGGGCGCGGGCCACCTCTACACCGACCCGGACCTGCCGGACTACGACGCCGAGGCGGCCGAGGCCACCTGGAAGGTGGCGCTCGGCTTCCTCGATTCGCTGTAGCCCCGGGGGACTACACCGGGTCGTACGTCCGCTCCACCGTCTGCGTGCCGCTGCGCGTGCGGTACGAACGGGCCCAGGACGAGGTCGCGTTCGGGTTCGTGCGGTCGGACAGCACGTAGTAGTCCATCTGCGCGCGGTCGGCCGTGATGTCCAGGACCCCGTAGCCGTGGCGGTCGGTGTCGACCCAGTGCACATGGCGGTTGGCCGCGCGGATGATCGGGGAGGCGACGGCCGAGACGACGCCCTCGGGGACCTTGACGATGTCGTCGAGGTTGTCGGACGTCATCGAGGTGACGACGAACTCCGTGGCGGCGGACGGGGACAGCGGGTACGTACCGGCGTCCACCGGCACGTCGTTGGCCCAGGCCATGTGGATGTCACCGGTCAGGAAGACCGTGTTGCGGATGGCGTTGGACCGCAGGTGCGCGAGCAGTTCGCGGCGGTCGTCGGTGTAGCCGTCCCACTGGTCGGTGTTGACGGCGATGCCCTCCTGCGGGAGCCCGAGGAGCTTGGCGAGCGGCTTGAGGAGGTCGGCGGAGAGCGAGCCCACCGCGAACGGCGAGATCATCACCGAGTTGCCGACCAGCCGCCAGGTGGTGTCCGAGGACTTGAGCCCCGACTTCAGCCAGTCGAGCTGGGCGCGGCCGGTGATGGTGCGCTCCGGGTCGTCGACCGAGCCGCTGGCGGTGGACGCCTGCTGCGACCGGAAGGAGCGCAGGTCGAGGAGCGCGAGGTCGGCGAGCTTGCCGAAGCGCAGCCGGCGGTAGGTGGTTCCGGCGATGGCCGGACGGACCGGCATCCACTCGAAGTAGGCCTGCTTGGCGGCGGTCTGACGGGCCGTCCAGGTGCCCTCGGCGCCCTCGGTGTGGTTGACCGCGCCGCCCGACCAGGAGTTGTCGGCGAACTCGTGGTCGTCCCAGATCGCGACGACCGGCGCCTTGTGGTGCAGGGCCTGGAGGTCGGGGTCGGTCTTGTACCGGCCGTGCCGGGTGCGGTAGTCGGCGAGGGTGAGGATCTCGTTGGCCGGGGCGTGCGGCCGTACGACCGTGCCGCGGGTCCCGTACTCGCCGGACTTGTACTCGTAGATGTAGTCGCCGAGGTGCAGCCAGGCGTCCAGGTCGTTGCGGGCGGCGAGGTGGCGGTACGCCGAGAAGTAGCCGGCCTCCCAGTTGGCGCAGGAGACCACGCCGAAGCGCAGGCCGGCGACGGACGCGTCGGCGGCCGGGGTGGTGCGGGTGCGCGCGACGGGCGAGTCGGTGCCGCCGGCGGAGAAGCGGAACCAGTAGTCGGTGGCGGGCTGCAGGCCGCGGATGTCCGCCTTGACGGTGTGGTCGGTGGCGGCCGTGGCGACGGTGGAACCGGTGGCGACGACGGAGGTGAACGCCTTGTCCCGGGCGACGGTCCAGCTCACCTCGGTGTCCGGGCCGAGCCCGGAGCCGGGTATCGCCTGGGAGGTGGGCGTCACCCGGGTCCACAGCAGGATGCCGTCGGGCAGCGGGTCACCGGAGGCGACGCCGTGCAGGAAGACGGGTGCCTCGGCGGCGCGGGCCGGCAGGGCGGCCGCGAGCGGGGCGGCGAGGACGGCGGTGGCGGCCGCGGCCTTGACGACCGTACGGCGGCGCGGGGCGCGGGAGTTGAGGGCGTCCCCGGGGTTGGTTGATCTGAGTCGACTGGTCACGGGCGATGAGGTTACCGATCAGTACAAGCCAAGAGCGGGCGAACTGGAAAAGTTCGCCCGCTCTTTGGCTTTTCGCCGCTCACGTCACCAGGACCACACAGGTCACCCGGGTCGGCCGCCCCGCTCCCGGTACGGTCCGGGATCGCGCGGGGCCGCCGTGGTGCCGCCCGGTCAGGCCTTGAGGGCCGCGTCGATCGCCGTGGTGAACTCGGCGGCGGTCATCGGGGCGTTCTGGCCGTCCGAGCCGGTGAGCTTCTTGCCGTTCATGACCAGGCTCGGCGTGCCGGTGACGCCGTCCTTGTTGTTGTTCCAGGTCTCGGACATGGCCAGCGCCCAGGCGTCGTACGTGCCCTTCTTGACCGCGTCCTGGAACTTGGCGTTGTTCTTCAGCGCCGGGACGGTGTTCGCGACCTTGATCAGGTAGGCGTCGTCCTTGAACTTGTCGGTCGTCTCCTCGGGGTGGTACTTCGCCGAGTAGAGCGCGCTCTTGTACTCCAGGAAGGCGTCCTGGCTCACGTTCAGCGCGGCGCCCATGGCGCTCATGGCGTTCTTCGAGCCCTCGCCGCGGGAGCCGATCTTGATCTTCCCGCTCTTGTCGGAGTCGCCGTCGAGGAACGTGCCGCCGATGTACTGGATCTTGAACTTGCCGGCGTCGAGGTCCTTCGTGACGGTCGGGCCGACGGTCTGCTCGAAGGAGGCGCAGATCGGGCAGCGCGGGTCCTCGTAGAGCTTCAGGGTCTTCTTGGCGGTGTCCTTGCCGATGACGACGGTCGTGCCGTCCTTGCCCGTGGTGTTCGCCGGGGCGACCACCGTGTCGCTCGCGACGGCCTCCCACTGGGAGGGCTTGTTGTTCTGCACGACGGCGTAGCCGATGCCGCCCGCTATCGCGAGGACCGCGACGAGGGAACCGGCCACGATCCCCTGGCGCTTGATCTTGTCGCGCTTGGCCTGGCGCTCGCGCTCCAGGCGCAGCTTCTCGCGCGCCGCCGTCTTCGACGCCTGGCTGTTCCGCTTGCTCATGGTGGTGTTCTCCATCGGGGACGCGCACAACGTGGTACGCGGAATACGTAAGGGGGACTGCTGATGCTCAGGGTTCAGGCGGAAACGGCCCTGAGGGGCGGTCCGCGGCGTCCCAGGGAGTGCGTGAACAGTCGGGTCCGGGCGGCGGCCGGCCGGTGCGCGGTGCGGGCCGGCCGAAGGGCCGGGGCCGGCCGTACGGTCACCGCGGCGACGGCGAGCAGCAGCGGCCGGAAGGTCGAGGCGGCCACCGCGCGCACGAGCTGGTCCAGGGCGCGCTCGCCCCGGCGCAGCCACGCGGCGGCGAGCAGGCCGACGGCGACGTGCGCGCCGAGCAGCAGCCAGGCCGCGGCCGGGTCGGCGTGCGTGAGCAGGGCGGCGGCGCGGTCGGGGGCGCCGCCGGTCACCCGGGACAGCGGGGTCCCCACCGTGCCGCCGCACAGCACGTCGAGGCCGACGGAGCGCAGCGGGCCCGCGACCGGGCCGCCCGCCGCGCCGTAACAGACGTGCTGGCCGGTCGTGAACACGGTGTCGGCGGCCAGCTCCAGCGGGACGAGCAGGGCGGCGATGCGGCCGAAGCCGCGCTCGCGGCCCGCGAGCGCGAAGGAGAGCGCGAAGACGGCGGCGCTGATCGCGGCCACGGTGGTCAGCGGCAGCGGCATCCGGGACAGCAGCACGTGCGACGCGGCGGAGAGCGTCACGACGACAGCCGTGAACACGGCCGCGCGCGCGGCTCTGAGCTGGGTCCCGGATATGTCCATAGCAGAGGTGAGTCTCCCACGCGCTCCCGTAAGCGTCCCCTAAAGGGTTCCTGTGCGTTACGGGAGCGTTGTGGGGCGGCCGGCCGTGGGTGACGGTCCGTGGGCGGCCGTGTGCTCTACAGGCCCGGGATCCGTCCGTTGCGGAACAGGTCCACGAAGATCTGGTGGTCGGCTCGCGCGCGGCCGCCGTAGCTGTGCGCGAAGTCCACCAGGAGGTCGGCGAAGCCGTCCTCGTCGGCCGCGATGGCCGCGTCGATGGCCCGCTCCGTGGAGAACGGCACCAGCTCCGAGTGGCCGCTCTCGTCGTCCGCCGCCGCGTGCATCGTGGCGGTGGAGCGGCCGAGGTCCGCGACCACCGAGGCGATCTCCTCGGGGTCGTCGATGTCGCCCCAGTCCAGGTCCACCGCGTACGGGGAGACCTCGGCGACGAGCTGGCCCGCGCCGTCCAGCTCGGTCCAGCCCAGCCACGGGTCGGCGTGCGCCTGCAGGGCGCGCTGCGAGATCACCGTGCGGTGGCCCTCGTGCCGGAAGTAGCCGCGGATCGCGGCGTCCGTGATGTGCCGGGAGACGGCCGGGGTCTGGGCCTGCTTGATGTAGATCACCACATCGTTCTCCAGGGCGTCGCTGTTGCCCTCCAGAAGGATGTTGTACGAGGGCAGGCCGGCCGAGCCGATGCCGATGCCGCGGCGGCCGACGACGTCCTTCACGCGGTACGAGTCCGGGCGGGTCAGCGAGGACTCCGGGAGCGTCTCCAGATAGCCGTCGAAGGCCGCGAGGACCTTGTACCGGGTGGCGGCGTCCAGCTCGATGGAGCCGCCGCCCGGGGCGAAGCGGCGCTCGAAGTCACGGATCTCGGTCATCGAGTCCAGGAGCCCGAAGCGGGTCAGGGAGCGCGCGTCGCGCAGCGCGTCCAGGAGCGGGCCCTCGGCGGTGTCCAGGGTGAAGGGCGGCACCTCGTCGCTCTTGGCGCCGGTGGCCAGCGCGTGGATGCGCTCGCGGTAGGCGGCCGCGTACACCCGCACCAGCTCGGTGATCTGCTCGTCGCTGAGCGCCTTCGCGTACCCGATGAGGGCCACGGAGGCGGCGAAGCGCTTGAGGTCCCAGGTGAAGGGTCCGACGTAGGCCTCGTCGAAGTCGTTCACGTTGAAGATCAGACGGCCCTGGGCGTCCATGTACGTGCCGAAGTTCTCGGCGTGCAGGTCGCCGTGGATCCACACGCGCGAGGTGCGCTCGTCCAGGTACGGGCCGCCCCGCCGGTCCTGGTCGAGGTCGTGGTAGAAGAGCGCCGCCGTGCCGCGGTAGAACGCGAAGGCGGACGCCGCCATCTTGCGGAACTTCACGCGGAACGCGGCCGGGTCGGCGGCCAGGAGCTCGCCGAAGGCGGTGTCGAAGACGGCGAGGATCTGCTCGCCGCGTTGCTCGGCGCTGAGCTGCGGGACCGACATCGCTGGGTGCCTCCTGGTGCAGGTGGTGCGTGACATGACGAGGCGGGCGAGCCGCCCCGGGACAAGGGGGTCCGTCCACTTCCAACGGACGAACATACGCGGGAGTGCCCGGGTTCCGGCGTCGAACGCACACGCCGGACGACGGGCCCCCGTACGACGGTACGGATGATCCTCCGCCGAGTGTCAGTCCCGCGTCATAGACTTCGACGCTGACCCCCCAGACTGTCCGCAGCCTGTAACCGATGGTTCTTCCTGGAGGCCGAAACCGTGTCGAAGCCGCCGTTCACGCACCTGCACGTCCACACCCAGTACTCGCTGCTGGACGGTGCCGCGCGGCTGAAGGACATGTTCGACGCGTGCAACGAGATGGGCATGACCCATATCGCGATGAGCGACCACGGCAACCTCCACGGCGCCTATGACTTCTTCCACACGGCGAAGAAGGCGGGGGTCACCCCGATCATCGGCATCGAGGCGTACGTCGCCCCGGAGTCCCGGCGCAACAAGCGCAAGATCCAGTGGGGCCAGCCGCACCAGAAGCGCGACGACGTCTCCGGTTCGGGCGGTTACACGCACAAGACGATCTGGGCGGCGAACCGGACGGGCCTGCACAACCTCTTCAAGCTCTCCTCGGACGCGTACGCCGAGGGCTGGCTCCAGAAGTGGCCCCGGATGGACAAGGAGACGATCTCCCAGTGGTCGGAGGGGCTCATCGCCTCCACCGGCTGCCCTTCCGGCGAGCTGCAGACCAGGCTGCGCCTCGGCCAGTTCGACGAGGCACTGAAGTCGGCCGCCGAGTACCAGGACATCTTCGGCAGGGACCGCTACTTCCTGGAGCTGATGGACCACGGCATCGAGATCGAGCGCCGGGTCCGCGACGGGCTCCTGGAGATCGGCAAGAAGCTCGGCATCCCGCCCCTGGTGACGAACGACTCGCACTACACGTACGCGCACGAGGCGACGGCGCACGACGCCCTGCTGTGCATCCAGACCGGCAAGAACCTCTCCGACCCGGACCGCTTCCGCTTCGACGGCACCGGCTACTACCTGAAGACGACGGACGAGATGTACGCCGTCGACTCCTCGGACGCCTGGCAGGAGGGCTGCGCCAACACGCTCCTGGTGGCCGAGCAGATCGACACGACCGGCATGTTCGAGGCGAAGAACCTCATGCCGAAGTTCGACATCCCCGACGGCTTCACCGAGGTCACCTGGTTCCAGGAGGAGGTGCGCCTCGGCATGGAGCGCCGCTTCCCCGGCGGCGTCCCCGAGGACCGCCAGAAGCAGGCCGAGTACGAGATGGACGTCATCATCCAGATGGGGTTCCCCGGGTACTTCCTCGTCGTCGCCGACTTCATCATGTGGGCCAAGAAGCAGGGCATCGCGGTGGGACCGGGCCGTGGTTCCGCGGCCGGCTCGATCGTCGCGTACGCCATGGGCATCACCGACCTCGACCCGATCCCGCACGGCCTGATCTTCGAGCGGTTCCTCAACCCCGAGCGCGTCTCCATGCCCGACGTCGACATCGACTTCGACGAGCGCAGGCGCGTCGAGGTGATCAGGTACGTGACCGAGAAGTACGGCGCCGACAAGGTCGCCATGATCGGCACGTACGGCAAGATCAAGGCGAAGAACGCCATCAAGGACTCCGCGCGCGTGCTGGGCTACCCGTACGCGATGGGCGACCGGCTCACCAAGGCGATGCCCGCCGACGTCCTCGGCAAGGGCATCGACCTGAACGGCATCACCGACCCCTCGCACCCCCGCTACGGCGAGGCGGGCGAGATCCGCGGGATGTACGAGAACGAGCCGGACGTGAAGAAGGTCATCGACACCGCCAAGGGCGTCGAGGGCCTGGTCCGGCAGATGGGCGTGCACGCCGCCGGCGTGATCATGTCCAGCGAGCCCATCGTCGACCACGCGCCCATCTGGGTGCGGCACACCGACGGCGTGACCATCACCCAGTGGGACTACCCCCAGTGCGAGTCGCTGGGCCTGCTCAAGATGGACTTCCTGGGTCTGCGCAACCTGACGATCATGGACGACGCCATCAAGATGGTGAAGGCCAACAAGGGCGTCGACCTGGAGATGCTCGCCCTGCCGCTGGACGACCCCAAGACCTTCGAACTGCTCTGCCGCGGTGACACGCTCGGCGTCTTCCAGTTCGACGGCGGCCCGATGCGCTCGCTGCTCCGCCAGATGCAGCCCGACAACTTCGAGGACATCTCCGCCGTCTCGGCCCTGTACCGCCCGGGCCCGATGGGCATGAACTCGCACATCAACTACGCGGAGCGCAAGAACGGCCGCCAGGAGATCACGCCGATCCACCCCGAGCTGGAGAAACCGCTCGAAGAGGTGCTGGCCGTCACCTACGGCCTGATCGTCTACCAGGAGCAGGTGCAGAAGGCCGCCCAGATCATCGCTGGGTACTCGCTCGGCGAGGCCGACATCCTGCGCCGCGTGATGGGCAAGAAGAAGCCCGACGAGCTGGCGAAGAACTTCGTCCTCTTCCAGGAGGGCGCGCGCAAGAACAACTACAGCGACGAGGCGATCCAGGCCCTGTGGGACGTGCTGGTCCCCTTCGCCGGCTACGCCTTCAACAAGGCGCACTCCGCCGCGTACGGCCTCGTCTCGTACTGGACCGGCTACCTGAAGGCGAACTACCCGGCCGAGTACATGGCCGCCCTGCTCACCTCGGTGAAGGACGACAAGGACAAGTCGGCCGTCTACCTCAACGAGTGCCGGCGCATGGGCATCAAGGTGCTCCCGCCCAACGTGAACGAGTCCGAGCAGAACTTCGCCGCCCAGGGCGACGACGTGATCCTCTTCGGCCTCTCCGCCGTGCGCAACGTCGGCACGAACGTCGTCGAGTCGATCATCCGCAGCCGCAAGGCCAAGGGGAAGTACGGCTCCTTCCCGGACTACCTCGACAAGGTCGAGGCGGTCGCCTGCAACAAGCGCACCACCGAATCGCTGATCAAGGCGGGCGCGTTCGACACGATGGGGCACACCCGCAAGGGCCTCACCGCGCAGTTCGAGCCGATGATCGACAACGTGGTGGCGGTCAAGCGCAAGGAGGCCGAGGGCCAGTTCGACCTCTTCGGCGGCATGGGGGACGAGGACACCAGCGAGCCCGGTTTCGGGCTCGACGTGGAGTTCACCACCGACGAGTGGGACAAGGCCTATCTGCTCGCCCAGGAGCGGGAGATGCTCGGCCTGTACGTCTCCGACCACCCGCTCTTCGGCCTGGAGCACGTGCTGTCCGACAAGGCCGACGCGGGCATCTCCCAGCTCACCGGCGGCGAGCACGCGGACGGCGCGGTCGTCACGATCGGCGGCATCATCTCGGGCCTCCAGCGCAAGATGACCAAGCAGGGCAACGCCTGGGCGATCGCCACCGTGGAGGACCTCGCGGGCACCATGGAGTGCATGTTCTTCCCCGCGACCTACCAGCTCGTGTCGACGCAACTGGTCGAGGACGCGGTCGTCTTCGTCAAGGGACGCCTCGACAAGCGCGAGGACGTGCCGCGGCTGGTCGCGATGGAACTCCAGGTCCCGGACCTGTCGAACGCGGGCACCAACGCCCCCGTGATCCTCACCATCCCGGCGCTGAAGGTGACTCCGCCGATGGTCAGCCGTCTCGGCGAGATCCTCAGCCACCACAAGGGCGAGAGCGAGGTCCGCATCCGGCTCCAGGGCCCGAGCAAGACCACGGTCCTGCGGCTCGACCGGCACCGGGTGAAGCCGGACCCGGCGCTCTTCGGCGACCTGAAGGTGCTGCTCGGCCCGGCCTGCCTGGCCGGCTAGACCACCGCCGCGCGGCGGAGACACGCAGACGCATCGAGGGGCGCATCCGGTACGGGATGCGCCCCTCGATGCGTGTCTGGGCCTCAACGGCCCGCGCGGCGGCCTCAGTTGTGGCCGAAACGCCTCTGATGCTTACGGGCAACATCAGCGGGGCTGCCCTGGGCCTGCGACATCGGCGACTGCTGTGCCTGCGCCGACGACCGCTGGGCCTGCTCCTGCGCACGCTCGGCCTGCGAGGAGCGGTCCTGATGGCCGCCCTGCTTGCGATTCTTGTTCTTGGCCATGGTGATCTGCCTCCTGTGGGGGATCTAGGGGCCAGGGCCGCGACCAGATTCACATAGGCTGACAAGCAGCGCATTTCGTAGAATTACCGTGCGTAATAAGACCTGTCGGCAGGTGTTCTTCCGATCCGCCACGCCGAAGATCGAGTTCCGGCCGTTAACCTCCGCACGGTCGGGCAGACTCCAAGGAAGCCCGAAGCAAACCTCCCGGAAAGAGGGTGGATCGCGTGGACCGCTGCATCGTCCTGGTGGACGCCGGGTATCTGCTCGGGGCCGCCGCGAGCCTCCTCGCGGGGGAGCCGTCCCGATCCCGGATCACCGTCGACCACACCGCCCTCATCCAGGGTCTGCGGGAGCGCGCCGAGTCCGACACCGAACGGCCCCTGCTGCGCATCTACTGGTTCGACGGCGCCCCCGACCGCGTACCCCAGCCCGAACACCGCAGGCTGCGCGTGATGCCCCGGGTCACGGTGCGCCTCGGCGCCCTGACCCGCAGCGACGGGCGGTGGGCGCAGAAGGGCGTGGACGCCGCCATGCACGCCGAGCTGACCGAGCTCGCGCGCAACCGGGCCTGCTCCGACATCGTCCTCGTGACCGGCGACGGCGATCTGCTGCCGGGCATGATGGCCGCCAAGGAGCACGGCGTGGCCGTACACCTGTGGGCCGTCCAGGCCGCGGACGGCGACTACAACCAGTCCGAGGACCTGGTCGCCGAGGCCGACGAGCGGCGGGTGCTCGACCGTGCCTGGATCATCAAGGCGGTCCGCGCCAAGGAGGTCGGCGGGGTCTGCGCCCCGCCGCCCGTGCCGCGCCCCGAGATCGCCGCCATCCTCTCCGCGCCGCTGCCCGAGTCCGCGCTCGCGGCCGCCGCCGAGCGCTCCGCCCAGGAGACCGAGCACCACCAGGCGGCCGAATCGCCGAACGGCACCCAGGAACGGGTGCCCTCGGCCAAGGGAGTCCCCACGCCGAAGGACCTGGCCGCGCTCCGCGGACCGGGCACCCAGCCCGCCCAGCACCCCGCCAACGCCACGCTGCGCTGGTCCTCGGACAAGGGCTGGGTCGACCGGCCCGGCGCCACCGCGGAGTCCCCCGAGGCCGCCGCGCTGCCGACGCTCGCCCAGCTCACCTCCGCCGAGCAGCGCTGGGCGGACCGCGAGGAGGACATCACCACGGTCGGCGGCGACCCGTACGAGGTGGGCCAGGTCTTCGCGCGCCGCTGGATGGGACGCCTCACCGACCCGAGCCATCTGCAGAAGCTGTCGGCGATGTACCCGCGGGTCCCCCACCGGGTGGACGGCGAGCTGCTGCGCTACGCCGCCCGCTTCGGCCTGCTCGCGCACAAGGACGACCAGATCGACGAGCACGACCGGTACGCGATCCGCGCCGGATTCTGGCGGGAGATCGACGTGCGCACGGCGACGGAGCACGCGCCCGCGGGGGAGTGATCCCCGGCCCCGGACACAGGCCGCGCAGGCCTTCGCCCGGGGCCCGCCACGGCCCCGGGCGCATCCCGGGGCTCCGGACCACGTACTCTCGTCCTTCGTGAGTACGCGCACGGCACAGACGGCCCCTACGGGACAAAGGGGCGATGTCGTGTGCGCCGTGCGAGGTCTCACCAAGACCTATCCGGCCGTCCGCGGCCGCCGCGGACGACCCGCCACGCCCGAGGTCAGAGCCACCGACGGGGTACGTCTCGACATCCGCCGGGGCGAGATCTTCGGACTGCTCGGGCCGAACGGCGCCGGCAAGTCCACCCTCGTACGCCAGCTCACCGGGCTGATGCGCCCCGACAGCGGCAGCGTCGAGATCCTCGGGCACGACATCGTGCGCCACCCCGAACGGGCCGCCCGCATCCTCGCCTACCTCGGTCAGGAGTCCACCGCCCTGGACGAGCTGACCGTGTCCCTGGCCGCCGAGACGACCGGGCGGCTGCGCGGGCTCGACCTGCGCGCGGCACGGGCCGAGCGGGACGCCGTCCTCGACGAACTGGGCCTGACCGCGCTCGCCTCCCGACCCCTGAGGAAGCTCTCCGGCGGACAGCGCAGGCTCGCCTGTTTCGCCGCGGCCCTCGTCGGGCGGCGCCCGCTGCTCGTCCTCGACGAGCCCACCACCGGCATGGACCCGGTGGCCCGGCGCGCCGTGTGGGCCGCCGTCGACCGGCGCCGCGCGGAACACGGCGCCACGGTCCTGCTCGTCACCCACAACGTCATCGAGGCCGAGACGGTCCTCGACCGGGTCGCCGTCCTCGACGAGGGACGGGTCATCGCCTGCGACACCCCGGCCGGGCTCAAGGAACAGGTCGCGGGCGAGGTGCGGGTCGAGCTCGTCTGGCGCGAGAACGCCCCGCTGCACGTCCCCGAGGTCGCCGCGCTGCGGGACCGCGCCGTCGAGTCGGGCCGCCGCTGGACGCTGCGGCTCGCGCCCGAGGAGGCCCGCGCGGCCGTGGCCACGGTCACCGGCGGCGCCGCCTTCGCCGCACTCGACGACTTCACCCTGGCCACGCCGAGCCTGGAGGACGTGTACCTGGCACTCGGCGGCCACGCGACGCAGGGACTGGTGAAGGCGTGAGTGTCCAGGGCGTGGAATCCGTACGGGAGAGGGGCGTCGTACGTGAGCGGAACAGGACGGCTGCCGACGAAGGGGAGCAGTTCGACGTGAGTGCCGTACCCGCTGGAGTTCTGCCGGGCAGCGCGCTGCCCCTGGCCGAGGACGCCGGCACGGCCGCTGAGCTGGGGCCGCGGGCGCGGCTGTGGCCCTCGCTGGCCGCCGTGTACCGGGCGCAGCTCTCCCGCGCCCGTGTCGCCCGGATCCCGCTGCTGTTCGTGGCCACCTTCCAGTCCCTCGGCATCATGATCATGATGCGGGGGGTGGTGGACGGAGGCGCCGAGGCGCGGGCCGTGGTCGCCGGCTCCACCGTCCTGGTCGTCGCCTTCGTCGCGCTCAACCTGCTCGCCCAGTACTTCGGGCAACTGCGGGCGAGCGGCGGGCTCGACCACTACGCGACGCTGCCGGTGCCGCCCGCGGCCGTGGTGCTCGGGGCCGCGGCCGCGTACGCCTCCTTCACCGTGCCCGGCACCCTCGTCACCGCCGTCTTCGGCTGCCTGCTCTTCGGGCTGCCGCTCGCCCATCTGTGGGTGCTGGCCGCGGTCGTCCCCCTGGCGGGCGCCGCGCTCGCCGGGCTCGGGGCCGCGTTCGGGCTGCTCGCGCCGCGGCCCGAGCTGGCCACGCTGCTCGGCCAGATGGGCATGTCCGCGGCCCTGCTGCTGGGCGTCCTCCCGGCGGACCGGATGCCGGCCCCGGTGCAGTACCTCCGCGACCTGCTGCCCTCGACCTACGGGGTCGAGGCCTTCGCCCGCACCTTCGGCCCGAGTCCGGACTGGGCCGCCGTCGTCGGTGATCTCGCCGTCTGCGGCGGGGTCGGGGCGGTCTCGCTGGCCCTCGCGGCCTGGGCCTACCGCCGGGCCGCCGTGCGGTGACGCGGCTCCGGTGACGCGGCCCACAGCGGGGCCTGGCACGATGGCAGGGTGACCGCTCCGCTGACTCCACCTCCCCCGCCGCACGAACAGTCCCCCGAGGACCGGCGGCAACCGCACCCTGCCTGGCAGACTCAGCCCGCTCCCGGCCCCGCGGGGCACCCCGTGTACCCGGGCGCGTACGAGGTCTCCTACGGACAGGACGGACCCGGCATGAAGACCGAAGTGCGGGAGGCCGCCGTGATCACGGTCGTGGTCGCCCTCGCGGGGGCTCTGCTCGGGGTGCTCTGGGCGTGGCTGACCCCCCATGTGCCGCTGGTCGCGGACGCCACCGCGGTGTATCTCAAGGACACCGAGGGGGAGCAGGCGATCGGGGTCGACGGAACCTTCACCCTGCTCGCGCTCGGCTTCGGAGCGCTGAGCGCGCTGGTCGTGTTCCTCGTGCGGCGGCGCGGCGGTGTGCCGCTGGTGATCGCGCTCGCCCTCGGCGGACTGCTCGGCTCGCTGCTCGCCTGGCGGGTCGGGATCTGGCTCGGCCCCACGCAGAACGTGGTCGCGCACGCCAAGGCCGTGGGCAAGGGCGTCACGTTCTCCGCGCCGCTGAAGCTCGGCGCCAAGGGCGCGCTGCTGGCGTGGTCGCTGAGCGCGCTGGTGGTCCACCTCGGCCTCATGGCCCTCTTCGGCCCCCGCGACCCCGACCCGTACCAGCAGCAGCCCTACCCGGCCGCCACGCCGCCGAAGGGGCCTCCGGCCGCCTAGGGCCGCCGAAAGGACTTCAGGCCCCAGGGCCTGTCGCAGAGCCTCGGGGAGTCAGGGCCGGTCCGGACGCCGTGGGAACGGCTGCCGGGCCGGCCTTCCCGCGTACGGCGGGGGTCAGGCGGGACGGCGGCCGTGGTTGGAGCGGCCCTTCTTGATGCGCCACTTGCGTTTGCGGGTTCTCTTCGACATGCCCCTCGTGCTTAACCGAGGAAGGGGCATCCGTCGAGGGGCCGCGCGGGCCGGGCCGCCCCCGGGCGCCGCGGGCCGGTCACGTCCGTCCGACGGGTGCGGACACCGCCTCCGTGAGTTTCGCGAGGTCACCGGGGGAGAGCTCGACCTCCAGGCCGCGGCGGCCCGCCGAGACGCAGATCGTGGCGTGCCCGGAGGCCGAGGAGTCCAGGACGGTACGGAGCCTCTTGCGCTGGCCGAGGGGCGAGATGCCGCCGCGCACGTACCCCGTCGTGCGCTCGGCCGCGGCCGGGTCGGCCATCGCCGCCCGCTTGCCGCCCACGGCCGTGGCGAGGGCCTTGAGGTCGAGCGAGCCGGCCACCGGGACGACCGCGACCACGAGCGCGCCGTCCACGTCCGCCACCAGGGTCTTGAAGACCCGCTCAGGCGACACGCCCATCGCCTCGGCCGCCTCCTCGCCGTAGGACGGGTGGGAGGGATCGTGCTCGTAGGCGTGGACGGTGAACGGGACGCCCGCCTCCGTCAGCGCCACCGTGGCGGGGGTGCCCCCGGACTGCTTCTTCGCCTTCTTGGCCATCGACCTTCTCGCAAGCGTCAGTTCAGGCTCGTCGGGCCGCGCGTCAGGTCCGACGCGGGCAACGACGGCAGATTACGGATGATCGCCGTCTCCGCGCGCAGCACCCGCAGCTCCTCGCGCAGCCGGGAGGCCGTGTCGGGGGCCTGGAGCAGCCGCTGCCGGGCCGGCACGTCCAGCATCACGGCGGCGGCGACGAGATAGGAGACGACCGCCGGTTCGTCCGGCAGGTCCGCGCCGGTCGACAGCGAACGCTCACGCGCCCCGGCCAGCCGCTTCTGGTACTGCCGGAAGGCCCGCAAAACACCCTCGGCGAGCGCGCCCGCCTCGTCGCCCGGGTCCTCGGGCAGTTCCTCGAGCTCGGCCGTCAGGAACGCCCCGGAGGCGTCCACCGACAGCAGCCGGACCCGTGTCGTGCCGGTCGCCAGCACCTCGAAGCTGCCGTCGGCGCGCTCCCGGATGGTGGCCGCGTCCGCGACGCAGCCCACCTCGTGGAAGGCCGCGAGCGGATCGTCCCCGAACCCGGCGGCGGGCCCGCGGTCGGGCACGGCGCTCCCGTCGGGCATGCCGGGCGCACTGGGCGAGACCTCATGGCCGTCGCGGATGGCGACGACGGCGAATCGGCGGGATTCGTCCTCGGGCGTCTTGAGCAGCTCGCGCATCATGGCGCGATAGCGCTCCTCGAACACGTTCAGAGGAAGCACGAGCCCGGGGAAAAGCACCGAGTTCAGGGGGAAGAGCGGGAGCCGGACGGTGGTCACGACGGGAAAGCCTAATGGTCGACGGAGCGGAGGAGTCCGCCGTACCCGATCCGCGGGAGCCGGCCGGGGGCGCCGTCGCGCAGCGGAAGGCCCGAGGCGACCTCCAGACGGACCCCGTCGCGCAGCTCCAGATACTGGCCGAGCGGGTCGTCGGAGACCTTGGCCCAGGGGAACGAGGTCACGTACGGGCCGATGAGGCGGAGCTGCTCCAGGGCGTCCTGCCAGCGTTCCAGCCGGACCAGGACGTACGTCAGCAGATTGCGCACCTCGGCGGGCCACGGGTCGGCGGCGGCGTAGCAGGCCGACACCGAGATCGCGAGGTCGGCCGCGGCGTCCAGGCGCTCGCGCGGCACCTCGGGCCCGCCGCCCTCGGTCAGATAGGCGAAGGCCGCGCGCACCGGCAGCGCCTGGACCAGGGAGCCCGGCAGGGCGTCCTGCGCGGCGGGCTCGGCGAAGTCGAAGCACTCGCTGTGCGAGCCGTACCAGGCGGCGGAGAGGTACTGGAGCGCGGCCACGTGGCAGCCGTAGTGGTGCGGGGAGCGCCGGACGGCCTCGGCCCAGAGCTGCTCGAACTCGGTGTGCCGGACGTTGGTGCCGCGGGCGTGGTCGAGGGCGATCCGCCACGGCACCGGGTCGCGCGGGGCGCCCTCGGCGGCGGACGTGATCAGCGGGCCGACCTCGCGCAGCAGTTCCACCCGGGCGGGGGACTCCCAGCCGCGGCGGACGGCCAGTTCGGCCCTGACGAGGAGGACGTCCGGGTCGTGCGGGTCGTCGGCCTGCCACTGCCGGAGCCATTCGTCGCGGGAGCGGGCGAAGGCGGCCAGGCGTACGGCGTACCGGTCGCGGTTCTCCCACTCGGCGGACTCGCGGGTGGCGGCCAGCAGTGCCGCCGCGGGGGCGTAGTCGCCCTGGGCCGCGGCGACCAGCGCGGGGCCGAGGCGGTGGTCGGGGGCGTCGAGCATCACCTCCTCGTCGGCCGGCATTCCGGCGGCGAGGCGTGAGGTGTGCCGTGCCATCCGGGCGGTACGGAGGAGCGCGCTCAGCAGTGCCATGGTGTCGACCATTGAAAACCGCAGGTCGGAGCAGGGCCAGAGGCGATCGGTGACGCTTTCGTAAAGCCGATTGGTTGTGCGCGCCGGGGTCAAGGACCGGTAAAAGCATGTCGGCCCATCAGATGTGCGGGAAGTCACCCCGCCGGATGGGCGGGAAGGCGCCTTGTCGGACTGCGGGACCCCGTCGGATGTGCGGAAGCACACGCTGTCCTCGCGACCCCTGAGCGGCGGTTCGGCCCCGGCCGTGTCCCGGGACGGCGTCAGCCGCGGCGCAGCAGCCGGGTGGCGCCGGCTGCCACCGTCGTGGCCAGGATCCAGCCGAGGAGGACCACCACCGCGGCCAGCCACTGCCAGCCGCCGCGCAGTTGCCAGAACCCGGCCTGGCCCAGGTCGATGACCGGCAGCAGCAGGTCCAGCGCGTACAGCGAGGCGTTCCAGGCGGGGTGCCCGTCGGTGTTGACCGGCCGCCGGTCGGCGTGCGCGAAGGCGATCGACGTCGCCGCCCACAGCACCGCCATCCACAGGGCGGCCCGGCCCGGCCGGTATCCGTAGGCGACCGTCCAGTCCTGGGCGTAGCCCCAGAGCTTGGCGGCCGGCGGCAGGGTCTCGCGGCGGCGGCGCTGCTTGGCCAGCAGCACCTCGCGGGCGTCCTCGTCCTCACCGGAGTCGCGCAGCACGGCGGCGAGGCGCTCGTACGGCTCCGGGGCGTACTCGGCGGTGGCCGCCGCCACCCACTCCAGACGCCGGGTCAGCGGGAAGGCGCCCTGCGGGACCAGGTTCTCGTACGTGAAACCGCCCATGTGCAGGCTGCCGGGGCCCGGCCAGCTCGACGCCCGGTCGACCAGGTTGACGATCCGCGCGCCGGACAGCACGACCTTGCCGCGTTCGGGCCGCTCGCCGAGGAAGCGCAGCTCGGGCGTCTGGACCCGCAGCAGCGACAGCCCCTGATCGTCGTCGAAGGCGAAGCGGGCCCGGTCGAGGTCGACCGCGTCACCGAAGCGCCCGTCGTCCAGACGGATCCCGCCCTGGCACTCGAACCGCTGCACCAGGGTGCCTCGCGCCGGGGTGGTGCCGCTGGTCACCAGCGGATTGCCGAGGCCGGCGGGAGTCATGTAGAGCGTGCGGTTGACGGTGAGCTGGGGGGCGTTGAGGGCGAGCCGGGTGTACGGGTTGCGGAGCCTGCTGCCGCGCAGGCTCAGCGACACGCCGACGGTCGCGCCGCGCAGACTGAGCTCACCGTGCGACTCCAGCATCTCGGCCTGGAGGTCCTGTCCGACGGTCATGCCGTCGCCGGTGATCGACTGCCCGCGCCGGTCCCGGTAGACGACCGCCTGGTTGAGCAGCAGATCCGTGCCGATGTGCGCGTCGGTCAGCCGTACCCCGTTGTGGAAGTGGCAGCGCGGCAGATGCAGGTCGCCCTCGGTGTGCAGCCGGGCCGCCTCCAGCCGGGGCACCGCGCAGTCCACCAGCCGCAGCGTCGTGAAGCGGGACTCCGGCAGCAGCACCTCCTTCTCGAACCGGCACCCCTTCAGCTCCACGTACGGCACCACCGTGCCGCCCGCGAGGTCGAGCACGCCGGTGATCCGGACGCCCGTCAGCTTCAGGGAGGCGACCCGGCCCTGGAGGGCGGGCGGCCCGTCCAGCAGCAGCCAGGCCACTATCCGGGCCCGGACGCTGCGCTCGGGACCCCAGGGATGGCCGCCGTGCGGATCGTCGACGGCCCTGTCCCCGCTGCGCAGGTCGTACACGCTGCCGTTGCGGAAGGCCTGCCACATCCCCGCCTCGGCGGCGGTCAGCTCGTCCGGCAGGTCACCGGCGCGCAGATCGGCACCCTCGGTCACGGCATGTCACTTCCTCCCCTGCTACTCGCGGGTTCGTACGGTCCTGCAATGCCCGCTCAGTGACCGCGCGAACGCTCCTGGTGAAGGGGATCTTCCGCGGGAGGGGAAGCCGGCTTGTATCAGCCACTGATACAGGCGTCCGGCGCCCTCCCGCGGTCTGAGAGAATTGAGTCCGTGATCTCCCGAATCGATCTGCGCGGCGACGCCCTCCCCGAGGGCCCCGCCCTGCGCGACCTGCTGCCCCGAGCCGACTTCGACGTCTCGGCCGCCCTGGAGAAGGTGCGGCCGATCTGCGAGGCCGTGCATCATCGGGGCGACGCGGCGCTGATCGACTACGCGGAGAAGTTCGACGGAGTACGGCTGGAGTCCGTACGTGTTCCGGCCCAGGCCCTCGCCGACGCCCTGGAACAGCTCGACCCGGACGTGCGCGCGGCCCTGGAGGAGTCCATCCGCCGCACCCGTCTCGTCCACCGCGAGCAGCGCCGTACGACGCACACCACCCAGGTCGTGCCCGGCGGCTCGGTCACCGAGAAGTGGGTGCCGGTCGACCGGGTCGGGCTGTACGCGCCCGGCGGCCGCTCGGTGTACCCGTCGTCCGTGATCATGAACGTGGTCCCGGCCCAGGAGGCCGGGGTCGGCTCGATCGCGCTCGCCTCCCCGGCCCAGTCCGCGTTCGGCGGCCTGCCGCACCCGACGATCCTGGCCGCCTGCGCGCTGCTCGGCGTCGACGAGGTGTACGCGGCCGGCGGTGCCACGGCCGTCGCGATGTTCGCGTACGGCACCGAGTCCTGCCCCTCGGCCGACATGGTCACCGGCCCCGGCAACATCTGGGTCGCCGCGGCCAAGCGCTACTTCACCGGCAGGATCGGCATCGACGCCGAGGCCGGCCCGACCGAGATCGCGGTCCTCGCCGACGACACCGCCGACCCGGCGCACGTCGCCGCCGACCTGATCAGCCAGGCCGAGCACGACCCGCTCGCCGCCGCCGTCCTCGTCACCGACTCGCCGGCCCTCGCGGACGCGGTCGAGAAGGAGCTGGAGCCGCAGATCGCGGCCACCAAGCACATCGACGACCGGATCGTCCCGGCTCTCAGCGGCAGGCAGTCCGCGATCGTCCTCGTCGACGGCATCGACGAGGGCCTCAGGGTCGTCGACGCGTACGGCGCCGAGCACCTGGAGATCCAGACCGCCGACGCGGCCGCCGTCGCCGACCGGGTCAGGAACGCCGGAGCGATCTTCGTCGGCCCCTGGGCCCCGGTCTCGCTCGGCGACTACGCGGCGGGCTCCAACCACGTCCTGCCCACCGGCGGCTGCGCCTGCCACTCCTCGGGCCTGTCCGTCCAGTCCTTCCTGCGCGGCATCCACATCGTCGACTACACGAAGGACGCGCTCGCCGACGTCGCCCATCACGTGGTGACGCTGGCGGAGGCGGAGGACCTGCCCGCGCACGGCGCGGCAGTGAAGGCAAGGTTTGTCGGAGACGAACAAGTGTCGCGCGGCTGGAAGGTACCCGAGGGCAAGTGACCGGCATCGACGATCTCCCCGTACGGGACGAACTGCGTGGCAAGACCCCCTACGGCGCACCGCAGCTCGACGTCCCCGTACGCCTGAACACCAACGAGAACCCGTACCCGCTGCCCGAGGCGCTCGTCGAGCGGATCACCGAGCGGGTCCGTGAGGCCGCCCGCGGACTCAACCGCTACCCCGACCGGGACGCGGTGGAGCTGCGCACCGGGCTGGCCGCCTATCTGACGAAGACCGGCAAGCACCCCGTCGGCGTCGAGAACGTCTGGGCCGCCAACGGCTCCAACGAGGTCATCCAGCAACTGCTCCAGACCTTCGGCGGCCCCGGCCGCAGCGCGATCGGCTTCGAACCGTCGTACTCGATGCACGCGCTCATCGCGCGCGGCACGGGCACGGCCTGGATCTCCGGCCCGCGGGGCGAGGACTTCACCATCGACCTCGCCGCCGCCGAGCGGGCCATCGCCGAGAACCGGCCCGACGTCGTCTTCGTCACCACCCCCAACAACCCCACCGGCAACGCGGTCCCGCCCGAGACGGTCCTCGCGCTGTACGAGGCCGCGCAGGCGGCGAAGCCGTCCATGGTCGTGGTCGACGAGGCCTACATCGAGTTCAGCCACGGCGACTCGCTGCTGCCGCTGCTCGAAGGACGGCCGAATCTCGTCGTCTCCCGGACGATGTCGAAGGCCTTCGGCGCGGCCGGACTGCGCCTCGGCTACCTCGCCGCCCACCCGGCGGTCGTGGACGCCGTCCAGCTCGTGCGGCTGCCGTACCACCTCTCGGCCGTCACCCAGGCGACCGCGCTGGCGGCCCTGGAACACACCGACACCCTCCTCGGGTACGTGGAGCAGCTCAAGTCCGAACGGGACCGGCTGGTCACCGAACTGCGCGCGATGGGCTGCGAGGTGACCGAGTCGGACGCGAACTTCGTGCAGTTCGGACGGTTCGCCGACACCCACGCGGCCTGGCGGAGGATCCTCGACCAGGGCGTCCTGGTCCGGGACAACGGGGTACCGGGGTGGCTGCGGGTCTCCGCCGGAACCCCGAAGGAAAACGACGCGTTCCTCGACGCGGTACGTGAACTACTGGGATCCACGGGGGAGAACCCCGCATCCCCGAAGGAGCAGAGCGCATGAACCGCGTAGGACGCGTGGAGCGGGTGACGAAGGAGACGTCGGTCCTCGTCGAGATCGATCTCGACGGCTCCGGCAAGGTCGACGTGGCCACCGGCGTCGGCTTCTACGACCACATGCTCGACCAGCTCGGCCGGCACGGTCTGTTCGACCTCACCGTGAAGACCGAGGGCGACCTGCACATCGACTCGCACCACACCATCGAGGACACCGCCCTCGCCCTGGGCGCCGCCTTCAAGCAGGCCCTCGGCGACAAGGTCGGCATCTACCGCTTCGGCAACTGCACCGTCCCGCTGGACGAGTCGCTCGCCCAGGTGACCGTCGACCTGTCCGGCCGCCCGTACCTCGTGCACACCGAGCCCGAGAACATGGCGCCGATGATCGGCGAGTACGACACGACGATGACCCGGCACATCCTGGAGTCCTTCGTCGCCCAGGCCCAGATCGCCCTGCACGTGCACGTCCCCTACGGACGCAACGCGCACCACATCGTGGAGTGCCAGTTCAAGGCGCTGGCCCGGGCCCTGCGTTACGCCTCCGAGCGCGACCCGCGCGCAGCCGGCATCCTCCCCTCCACTAAGGGCGCACTGTGACAGGCCTTTCCA
This sequence comes from Streptomyces sp. NPDC056738, assembly GCF_042790435.1. Lineage (NCBI taxonomy): Bacteria > Bacillati > Actinomycetota > Actinomycetes > Kitasatosporales > Streptomycetaceae > Streptomyces > Streptomyces sp. NPDC056738. The sequence continues at coordinate 81,855 of NZ_JBHTZF010000023.1, read as the reverse complement.
GCATTCTCATCGTCGTCGGTCTCTTCCTCGCCGGAGGGATCTACTCCTTCGTCAAGCAGGACATGCCGAAGAGCCTCGTCGTGCTGCTCTCCATCGGTGCCGCGATGTGCCTCGTCGCGGGCGTCATGCGGCTGGAGGTGTGGAGTTGAGCGAGTCGAAGAAGGTCGTCGTCTTCGACTACGGCTTCGGGAACGTGCGTTCCGCCGAGCGCGCCCTCGCCCGCGCGGGCGCCGAGGTCGAGATCACCCGTGACTTCGACACCGCGATGAACGCGGACGGACTGCTCGTACCGGGCGTCGGCGCCTTCGCCGCCTGCATGCAGGGCCTCAAGGAGGCGCGCGGCGACTGGATCATCGGCCGCCGGCTGTCCGGCGGACGCCCCGTCATGGGCATCTGCGTCGGCATGCAGATCCTCTTCACCCGCGGCATCGAGCACGGCGTGGAGACCGAGGGCCTGGACGAGTGGCCGGGCACGGTCGGACCCCTGGAGGCCGACGTCGTGCCCCACATGGGCTGGAACACCGTAGACGCCCCGGAGGGCTCGGAGGCCTTCGCCGGCCTCGACGCCGACGCGCGGTTCTACTTCGTCCACTCCTACGCCGTCCACGACTGGTCGCTCGAAGTCGGCAACCCGCTGCTGCGCGCCCCCCTGGTCACCTGGTCCACGCACGGCAAGCCCTTCGTGGCGGCCGTCGAGAACGGCGCCCTGTGGGCCACCCAGTTCCACCCCGAGAAGTCCGGCGACGCCGGCGCCCAGCTCCTCTCCAACTGGATCGGAACACTGTGAGCAAGCTCGAACTCCTCCCCGCCGTCGACGTCCGCGACGCCCAGGCCGTCCGCCTCGTGCACGGCGAGTCCGGGACCGAGACCTCCTACGGCTCCCCGCTGGAGGCCGCCCTGGCCTGGCAGAGCTCCGGCGCCGAGTGGCTCCACCTCGTCGACCTGGACGCCGCGTTCGGCACCGGCGACAACCGCGCGCTGATCGCCGAGGTCACCAAGGCGATGGACATCAAGGTCGAGCTGTCCGGCGGCATCCGCGACGACGACACCCTCGCCGCCGCGCTCGCCACCGGCTGCACCCGTGTCAACCTGGGCACCGCCGCGCTGGAGACCCCCGACTGGGTCGCCAAGGTCATCGCCGAGCACGGCGACAAGATCGCCGTCGGCCTCGACGTCCGCGGCACGACCCTGCGCGGCCGCGGCTGGACCCGCGACGGCGGCGACCTCTACGAGACGCTGGCCCGCCTCGACTCCGAGGGCTGCGCCCGCTACGTGGTCACGGACATCGCCAAGGACGGCACGCTCCAGGGCCCGAACCTTGAACTCCTGCGCAACGTGTGCGCGGCGACCGACCGTCCGGTGGTCGCCTCCGGCGGGGTGTCCTCGCTGGACGACCTGCGGGCCATCGCCGAACTCGTGCCACTCGGGGTCGAGGGCTCCATCGTCGGGAAGGCCCTGTACGCCAAGGCGTTCACCCTCGAAGAGGCCCTGGCGGCGGTAGCCCGGTGAGCGCCGTACGCCGCCTGTCGACCGGCTCTCCGGCGGAGGAGGCCTTCGGGTACTCCCGCGCGGTGGAGCTGCCGAACGGCCTGGTGCTGGTGTCCGGCTGCAGCTCGATCATCGACGGCGACGTCGTCGAGGACGACCCCTACGAGCAGACGGTCAACGCCTTCGGCGTCGCGTTCGCGGCCCTGGAGCGGATCGGCCTGGGACGCGAGGACGTCGTCCGCACCCACATGCACATCACCCATGCCCGGGACGTCGAGGAGGTCGGCCGCGCCCACAAGGCGCTGTTCGACGGCATCCGCCCCGCCGCCTCCATGATCATCGTCGAGGGTCTGGTGGACCCCCGGCTGGTGGTCGAGGTCGAGGTGGAGGCGTTCCGCGCAGACCACACGGAGCGGGGAGAAACCCAGTCATGACCCTGGCGGTCCGAGTGATTCCCTGCCTGGACGTGGACAACGGCCGGGTCGTCAAGGGCGTCAACTTCCAGAACCTGCGGGACGCGGGCGATCCCGTCGAGATGGCCAAGGTGTACGACGCCGAGGGCGCCGACGAGCTCACCTTCCTGGACATCACCGCGTCCTCGGGCAACCGTGAGACCACGTACGACGTGGTGCGCCGCACGGCCGAGCAGGTCTTCATCCCGCTGACGGTCGGCGGCGGTGTCCGCACCGCCGAGGACGTCGACAAGCTGCTGCGGGCCGGCGCCGACAAGGTCGGCGTCAACACGGCCGCCATCGCCCGCCCCGACCTCATCCGCGAGATCGCGGAGCGGTTCGGGCGGCAGGTGCTCGTGCTGTCGGTGGACGCGCGCAGGACCGAGGACGGTTCCTTCGAGGTGACCACCCACGGCGGCCGTCAGGGCACCGGCATCGACGCCGTCGAGTGGGCGCACCGGGCCGCCGAGCTGGGCGCGGGCGAGATCCTGCTCAACTCGATGGACGCCGACGGCACGAAGGACGGCTACGACATCGAGATGATCGAGGCCGTACGCAAGCACGTCACGGTTCCGCTGATCGCCAGCGGCGGCGCGGGCCGGCTCGACCACTTCCCGCCGGCCGTCGGGGCGGGCGCCGACGCGGTGCTGGCCGCGTCCGTCTTCCACTTCGGCGACCTGCGGATCGGCGAGGTCAAGGAGACCCTGCGCGAGGCGGGGCATCCCGTCCGCTGACGGTTCCGGCCGGGGGCCTTCACCAGGTCTTCCGGCGGCCGACCTCCCGCCGGTGGCGGCCACCGGCGGGTACGGCTCATGTCACGTCACGTCATGCCACGGCCCGCACCCGGGCGGCCTTCGCCACCGGGGGCGGGCCGTGGCCGTTTTCCGGGGCCGCTAGGGCCGGTAGGACCGGTGGGGTCGTGTCCGTGGGCCGGCGCGGTCGTGCCGCGGGGCGGGCGCCCTCGTGTTCCCGGGAGGCGCGTTCGCGGAACGGGGTGCTCGTCGTGGGCGGCGAAGTCCCTTTCCGGGGAGGTGTGTTCTCGGGGCGGGGGCGTTCGGCGGCGGGCGGCGGGGACTTCTTGGGAGGCCGGGAGCGGGGCCGGGCGGGTGGCCGGTGATTCTGCCGATGTGCGGGGCGGACGCGGGGGCGGACAGTGGCCAGCGCACCCACGGAGACGACCCCCCCCGCCGTGACGTGACGAGCGCCCACCGGTACCCCGTGCCGGGGCGGCGCCCGGACCGCGGCGGGGGGTCCCTCCTCCCTCACCCCGCCCACCGAGAGGACGCACCCACCGTGCAGCAGCCGAACCGCGCACTCCCCGTCGCACCCGTCGGAACCGAACCGTCGCCCCGCCGACCGCACCGGCTGACCAGCCGTCTGGTGCGGGCCGGACTCGCGGTGCTCCTGGCCGCGGGTGGCCTCGTCGCCGCGCAGGCCACCGGAGCGCAGGCCGTCGTCGGAGCACAGGCCGTCTCGGCGCAGGCCGCCGCGAACCCGTACGAGCGCGGCCCCGCCCCCACGGTCGCCAGCATCGAGGCCTCCCGTGGTTCCTACGCCGTGTCCACCACCACCGTCTCCTCCCTGTCCGTGAGCGGCTTCGGCGGCGGCACGATCTACTACCCGACCTCGACCGCCGACGGAACCTTCGGCGCGGTCGCCATCTCGCCCGGGTACACCGCCTACCAGTCCTCCATCTCCTGGCTCGGGCCCCGGCTCGCGTCACAGGGCTTCGTCGTGTTCACCATCGACACCCTCACCACGCTCGACCAGCCCGACAGCCGTGGCAGGCAACTGCTGGCCGCGCTCGACTACCTGACGCAGAGCAGTTCCGTGCGGACCAGGATCGACAGCAACAGGCTCGGCGTCATGGGCCACTCCATGGGCGGCGGCGGCACGCTGGAGGCCGCGAAGAGCCGTCCCTCGCTCCAGGCGGCGATCCCGCTCACCGGCTGGAACCTGGACACCACCTGGCCGGAGATCAAGACGCCGACACTGGTCGTGGGCGCGGACGGCGACACGATCGCACCGGTCGCCACGCACTCCGAGCCCTTCTACGCGAGCCTGCCCAGCACGCTCGACAAGGCGTACCTGGAGCTCAGGGGTGCCACGCACTTCACGCCCAACAGCTCGAACACGACGATCGCGAAGTACAGCATCTCGTGGCTCAAGCGATTCATCGACAATGACACCCGCTACGAGCAGTTCCTCTGCCCGCTGCCCCAGGCCTCGCTGACGATCGCCGAGTACCGGGGCAACTGCCCGCACACCTCCTGACCCGCACCGCACGATCCGCACCGCACGATCCGCACCGCACAGTCCGTTCCGCACGGTCCGTCCGTGCGGGGGTGACGGCCGCCGAACCCGGTGGCCGTCACCCCCGTGCGCGTCATGGGGCCTCGGCCCGCGCTCCGTGCGGGGGCATCGCCGGGGCCTTGCCGGGGCCATGCCGGGTCCTTGTGCGGGCGCACAAGCCTTCCCTACCGGGCGTGGGACCATGCCCAGTGATGGCCGTGTCCGTGCAGGTCAGCGGGGGTTCAGTAGCCGCCCGGGCAAGCGAACGCGGGGCTTCCGCCGTTGTTTACGCAGAAGTAACGTGACGGCGTGACCGGAAACGTGACTGCGCGCATTCCCCTCGGGGCGCCGGCCCGGCCCCCGTTACCGCCGCCCGGGATGTCCCGCCCGCCCCGGGCATGTTCCGCGCCTGCCGGGCCCGGGTCGCCCGGCCCCGTCGAGACGCCCGTGAGCCCGGTCGGACCCGTCGACGCCGAGGGGGCCGGTCCGGCCGTGGCAGTGCTTCTGGCCCTGGTGGTGGCCGAGTCGGAGCGGGACGCGAGAGCCGGCGGGGTGGATGCCGCGGTGGTTCTCCGGGCGGCCGAGGCCTGGGGCCTCGGGGCGGCTGTCCTCGATGCCGCTGAGGCCGCGGGGCACCTCCGGCTCGACGGAGGTCGTATCCGATTCCCCGATCCGCGCCTGGCCCGTACCGTACGGGCCTCCGTCCCGCCCGCCCGCCGGCGCGCGGCGCACCGACTGCTGGCCGACGCCCACACCGGGGGCCCGGACACCCTGCCCGTCCTCTTCCACCGGGCGTCGGCGGCCGTCGCGCCCGCCCCGGGGCTCGGTGACGCGCTCGCCGTGGCGGCACGGTCGCGGGACGGACGGCCGACGCACGCGGAGCGCGCGGCGGCGTGGGCGAGGGCGGCCGAACTCGCCGTCGACCAGGAACTGCGCGCCGTCCGCCTGGTCGAGGCGGCCGAGCAGGCGCGGCTGGCCGGACTGCCGCACCGCGCGCGGGAGTTGCTCGCCCGGGCCGACGGCGAGCGTCCGGCCGGCGCGGTGCGCGGCGCGGCCCGACTGGTGAGCGGGCTGCTCGCGCTCCAGGACGGCCCGGTCGCCGACGCGCGCGAAGTGCTGCTGCTGGCCGCCGCGTCGCTGGACCCGGCCGACCCGCCCCGCGCCCTGGCCGCCCGGCTCGCCGCCGTCGAGGCGTCCTGGGTGACGGGAGACGCGGCGGCCTGCGTGGAAGCCCTGGACCAGGGTCCGGCGCAGCCGGGATCCGACCCGCTGCTCGCGGCGTACCGGGAGGGGATGTCCGCGGTCGTGCACGGCCGCCCGGACGCCGGCCGGCTGCCCTTGCGCGAGGTGGTGGCCGGGGTCGCGGCCGGGGTCCACGACGCCCCCGAGGCCCTGCTGCGGGCCGGGAGCGCCGCCCTCGTCGTCGGGGACCTCGCCGCCGCCGCCCGCGCCAACTCCCGTGCCCTCGCCGTCGCCAGGGACCGGGGCCCGTACATCCTGGTCGCCCAGGCGCTGGAACGGCTGGCCTACGGGGAGCTGCGAGCCGGCCGTCACGCCCGTGCCCGCGCCCACGCCGAGGACGGCCTGCGCACGGCGCTCGGCGCCGGCCAGGACAACCTCGCGGCGCACCACCACGCGATCCTCGCCCTGGTGGCGTCCGTGGAGGGCTCCCCGGAGGCCGTCGCCGAGCACGCCGCGGCCGCCGAACACGTCGCCGCGGCCCACGGTCTGGCCCAGGCGGCCACGCTGTCCCAGTGGGCCCGGGCCCGCGCCGACCTGGCCCGCGGCCGGCTTCCCGAGGCCGCGGCGCGGCTCGGCCCCCTGGTCGGCGCGGGCCCGCGCCGCGGTCACTTCGCGGTACGGATGCTCGCCGTCCCCTGCTTCGTGGAAGCGGCGGCCCGCACCGGGCAGACGGAGGCCGCCCGTGCGGCGGTCGCCGCGTTCGCCCGCTGGGCCGAGCAGAGCGCGGATCCTCAGGCCCCGGCCCAACTGGCACGCTGCCGGGCGTTGCTGAGCGGCCCCGAGGAGTGCGAGGCGCTGTTCGCCGCCGCGCTGGCCCGGCACGAAGCCGTGGCCGGGGACTTCGAGCGCGGCCGCACCCAACTCCTCTACGGGTCCTGGCTGCGACGGCGGCGCAGGCCCGGCGAGGCGCGCGGCCGGCTGCGGGACGCGCTGGTGTCCTTCGAGCGCGGCGGGGCCCTCGGCTGGGCCGCTCAGGCGCGGGCGGAACTGCGGGCCACCGGGGACGCAGGACCGGGTGAACCCGCCGGTCAGCTCACGCTCCTGACGCCCCAGCAGCTCCGGATCGCCCGCTGCGTGGCCGAGGGAGCCACCAATCGCGAAGTGGCGCTGCGCCTGTCCGTGAGCCCCCGCACCGTGGACCACCACCTGCGCAATGTCTTCGCCGCCCTGGGGGTCCGCTCCCGCGTCGAGCTGTCCCGTCTGGTGGACCGGGCCGAGAAGACCACCGCAGACCCCTAGGTACCGACCGGGCGGTATGTCATCCTGCGGGATCAGGAGGTCCGGGCCACCCGTGTGCCGCGCGTCGGCCGAACGGGCGGCCCGGCCGAGCCGACCCCGGTGGAGGACAGCGATGCAGCACCTCGTACCCGCCCACGTCCGGTCCCAGCCCGGGCCCCGGCCCCCGGCCGGGGCCACTCGCCCGGCCGTCGACGCCGAGGCGCTCTCGGTGCTGCACCGCGCCGCCCGTGCGCTGATCGCGGGGCTGCCCGAACTCTCCGAACGCCTGGTGGACCTCCTGGTGGCGCGTGAACCCGCGTACCGCGCGGCCATGGAGACGGACGCGGAGAGCGTGCGCGACGAGGTGCGGCGCTCGCTGCGGCTCAACGTCGGTTCCCTGATCCAGCCCGGTGAACTGCGCGAGGCCGCCCGCCGCTGCTCCTGGGCCATCGGCAGGACCCGCGCCGAACGCGGCCTTCCGCTGGACGCGTTGCTGCGCGCCTTCCGGCTGGGCGGCGGCATGATCTGGCAGGAGCTCGTCGACGAGACGACCCGTCGGCATCCCTCCGACGCGCGTCTGCTCGTGCATGTCGCCGCCGACGTCTGGAACTTCGTCGACGACCACTGTGCCGTGGTCGCCGACGCCTACCGGCAGACCGAGCGCGAGCTGATGTGGCGCAGGGAGAACCGGCTGCGGCTGATGACGGCCGCGCTCCTCGACGGCACCGCCAGGATCGCCGATCTGCCGGCCACCGCCGCCGCCCTGGGGCTCCCCGAACAGGGCCGGTACGCGGTGGTGCTGGTCCGGCTGCCGGCCGGCCGGGCGTTCGCGGACGTACGCGGCCAGGTGGGACTCTCCGGCCTGCGGGTCCTCTGGTACCGCGACCGGGACCGTGACGCCGAGGGCAACTACGGCATCGTCTTCCTCGGCGACCGTCCCCACGACCAGGGCCGCGACGAGGGCGACGACGGGGGCTGGTCCGGCCGCGGGCACGACGGAGGTCTCCTCGACGCGGGTCCCGGACCGGCGTCCGCTCCGGCGCAGACCCCGGCGTCCACCCCGGAGGACGGAGCGGGGCCGGGCGGCGCGGATCGAACGGGTGGCGCGGACCGTGCGGGCGGTGTGGACCGTGCGGGCAGGGGGGAGGGTGCGGGCCGGACGGACGGTGCGGAGCGTGCGGGCCGTGGGGACCGTGGCGAGCGCGCGGGCGGCCGGGGCGGTGAGTGCCCCGGGACGCACGGGCCCGGCCTGGACGCGGGGGAGATCGCCCGCCGGCTGTCCGCCCCGCCGCCGGCCCGGGTCGGAGTGAGCCCGGTCGTGGAGGGGCTCGCGGCGATCGGCGACGCCCGCCGCCTCGCCGACACCGCGCTGCGTGCCTGTCCGCGCTCCGGCGGAACCATCGTCCTGGAGGAGCACCTGCCCGCCGCGCTCGTCGTCTCCGCGCCGGTCCTCGGCGCGGCGCTCTCCGAGCGGGTCCTCGGGCCGCTGCTGCGCCTGGACCTGTCCGACCGGGACATCATGCTGGACACGCTGACCGTCTGGCTCGCCTGCGACGGTTCCGCCCAGCGGGCCGCGGGCCGCCTCTACTGCCACCGCAACACGGTCCTGAACCGGCTGCGCCGCTGCGAACAGCTCACCGGCCGCTCGCTGACCCGGCCGGCGGACGTGGTCGAACTGTCGCTGGCCCTGGCGGCGCATTCTCTGCTCGATCCGTGAGGGCTCCCCTCCCGGAGGCGAGATGCGAAAGGAAAGTTGCGCAATATTGGTTGCGCAACTTTTCCTTCGTATCTACCGTGAAGGCATGACACGCAAGGAAGACCGCCGGATCACGGACATGGGCACGCTCAAGGCGATCGCCCATCCGCTGCGCATGCAGCTCTACCGCGCCTTGCACATCGCGGGCGCCGCCACCGCCTCCCAACTGGGGGAGCAGGTCGACGAGGCGCCCTCGCTGGTCAGCTACCACCTGCGCAAGCTCGCCGAGCACGGGCTGATCGAGGAGGCGGAGCCGCGCAGCGGGGACGGGCGCGAGCGCTGGTGGCAGCCCGCCTCGGAAGGGCTGAGCGTCCACGACGAGGACTTCCGGAGCGCGCCGGAGACGGCCGCCGCCCACACCGCGTTCGCGCGGCTCCTCGTCGACCAGCGCGCCGACCTCTACCGGCGCTATCTGGACGAACGGCACGCCTGGGGCCCCGAGTGGGGCGGCGCGTCCTCCGACACAGAGTCCACCCTGCGACTGACGCCGGCCGAACTGGCCGAGCTCAACCAGGAGTTGCTCGCCGTCGTGCGGAAGTACGACGAGGCGGGCCGCGCGAACGAGGCGGCCGGTGACACCGAGGGCCGCGAGAACGTCGCGCTGCACATGTACGGATTCCCGTTCCGTGTCTGACCCCGAGAGCACGTCCGCCGCGAAGGGGCCCGGCCCCGTGACCGCGACCGCGCCGAAAGGACCGGACTCCGTGACCGCGCCGAAAGGACCCGGCCCCGTGACCGCGACCGTCATACCGAGCCCTGCCCAGGACGGCGCCCAGGCCCCCGCCGGGCCCGCCCACCGCGACGGCAACGTCCTGCGCTGGCTCGGCGCCTACACCTCGTCGATGATCGGCGACAACGTCTACTACATCGCCCTGTCCTGGGCCGCCGTCCAGGCCGGCAGCCCCTCCCAGGCCGGGCTCGTGATGTCCGTCAGCGCCGTCCCGAGGGCCCTGCTGATGCTGGGCGGGGGAGTGGTCGCCGACCGCTTCGGGCCGCGGAAGGTCGTCATCGGCAGCGACGCGGTGCGCTGCGCGGCCGTGCTGGCGGTCGCCGCGCTGCTCTTCGCGACCAGCCCGGGACTGTGGCTGCTGGGCCTGGTCGCCGTCGTCTTCGGCGTCGTCGACGCCGTGTTCATGCCCGCCGTGGGCGCCCTGCCCGCCCGTGTCACCGGCCGTGACCAGCTCGCCCGGGTGCAGGGCATGCGGGGGCTCGCCGTCCGCTCCGCCAACGTGCTCGGCGCCCCGCTCGGCGGGCTCGCCGTCGCCCTCGGCGGCGCGGCCGCGGCGTTCGCGCTGGCCGGCCTGCTCATCGCCGTGTCGCTGCCGCTGCTGATCTCCGTACGCATGCGGGACCTCACCCCGGACGACGAGACGGATAAGGCCGGCCGCACGGCCTGGAACGACCTCCGCGACGGTCTGCGCTACATCCGCGGCCACCGCGTCCTCGCCCCGCTCATCGCGGTCATCGCCCTCGGAGACCTCGGCTTCGTGGGACCGCTCAACGTGGGACTGACCCTGCTCGCCGACCGGCGCGGCTGGGGCGCCTCCGGGATGGGCTGGGTGATCGCCGCGTTCGGGACCGGCGCCGGAGCCGCGGCCCTGCTGCTGACCCTGCGCGGACGGCTCCCGCGCGCGGGCACCGTCGCCGGCGTGGCCATCCTCGTCGGTTCCGTGGCGATCGGCGCCCTCGCCTTCGTGCCGGGCGTCGCCGGGGCCGTCGGTGTGGCCCTGCTCGTCGGACTGCTCGCCGGGCTCAGCGGCGCCCTGTGCGGAGCGCTGATCCAGACCTGGTCCGACCCCGCCTACCTGGGCCGGGTCAGTGCCGTCGCCGGCATCGTCAGCCTCGGCCTCGCGCCGCTCAGCATGCCGGTGACGGCCGCCGCGATCGGCTGGTGGGGGACCGGCCCGGTCTTCGTCACCAGCGCCGCCGTGTGCGGCCTCGGCGGGGTCCTCACCCTGTGCGTACGCGACCTGCGCCGCGCCGAACTGCCCCACTGACCGGCGCCGCCGTCCCCCGCCCCACTGACCGGCGCCGCCGTCCCCCGCCCCACCGACCGGCGCCGCCGTCCCGACGGCCCGGCCCGCCCGGCGGACCGCCGACACCCACCCCGCCGGGCCGGGACCGGCCGCCCCCTCGTGGGCGGCGTTCGCCCCCGCCGGGCGGGCTCCGGGTCCCCGGCTCCCGGCTCCCTCAGATCCCGAGCTGCTTCGCCTCGTGGAGCTTGGTGATCGCGTCCTTGTCGCCGTCCAGCTCGACGTCCGCCACAGCCTGCCGGCCGAACACGAACAGCAGCAGCTCCGAGGGCTCGCCCGTCACCGTCACCACCGGCGTCGCCTTGTTCAGCACCGTCGTCTGGCCGTTCGGGCGGCGCAGCACCACACCGGTGGGAACGCCGCGGCCCATCAGCCGGGCCGTGCGGTCCAGGCGCGACCACAGGGCGTCCTGGAACACCCCGTCCAGCTCGCGCGGCGTCCAGCCCGGCTGCGCCCGCCGCACGTCCTCGGTGTGGACGTAGAACTCCACCACGTTCGACGCCTCGTCCAACTGCTTCAGCGTGAACGGCGAGAACCGCGGCGGCCCCGTACGGATGAGCCGGATCAGCTCCTCGTACGGCTTGTCGGCGAACTCCGTCATCACCCGCTCCAGCCGGGGCGCGAGCTGTTTGACGACGAGACCGCCCGCGGCGTCGGGGCGGCGCTCGCGCACCACCACGTGTGCGGCGAGATCCCGGGCGTTCCAGCCCTCGCACAGAGTGGGGGCGTCCGGTCCCACGGCTTCCAACAGATCGGCCAGGAGGAGCCGTTCGCGCTTCGCATGGGTCGACATGCCAGCCAGCCTACGACCGGGCGGCCGCCCCGCCCAGTGGAGAGCGCGGCACGACCGGCCGGGTCCCGCCTGTGGACGAACGCGAGGTCCGGCCTGTGGACAACGGCCGGGCGGGCCGGCCCGGCGCGGCACAATGGCACCCATGACCAGCACGCCTCCCGCCAGCAGCCTGGACCCCGAGATCGCCGCCCGCCTCAAGCGCAGCGCCGACGGACTCGTCCCCGCCATCGCCCAGCAGTACGACACCGGTGAGGTGCTGATGCTCGGCTGGATGGACGACGAGGCGCTGCACCGCACCCTCACCACCGGCCGCTGCACCTACTGGTCGCGCAGCCGCCAGGAGTACTGGGTCAAGGGCGACACCTCCGGCCACTTCCAGCACGTCAGATCCGTGGCCCTGGACTGCGACGCGGACACCCTGCTGGTGCGCGTCGACCAGGTGGGCGCCGCCTGCCACACCGGCGCCCGCACCTGCTTCGACGCGGACGTGCTGCTCAAGGACACCGGCGACGGGACCGAGGCCGCCGATTCCGGCGCACCGGCCCGGAATCAGTAAGGTCAGCCGCCATGGACCTCGAGACGTTCCGCAAGCTGGCCACCGACCGCCGTGTCATCCCCGTCAGCCGCAAACTGCTCGCGGACGGCGACACGCCGGTCGCGCTCTACCGCAAACTGGCCGCCGAGCGCCCCGGCACGTTCCTGCTCGAATCCGCTGAGAACGGCCGCACCTCCCTGTCCTGGTCCCGCTACTCCTTCGTCGGCGTCCGCTCCGCCGCGACCCTCACCGAGCGGGACGGACAGGCGCACTGGCTCGGCACCCCGCCCGTCGGCGTCCCCGTGGACGGCGATCCCCTCGCGGCCCTGCGCGCCACCATCGAGGCGCTGCACACCCCGGGGACCGAGGGACTGCCCCCGTTCACCGGCGGCATGGTCGGCTATCTGGGCTACGACATCGTGCGCCGCCTGGAGAAGATCGGCCCCGGCGAGCGGGACGACCTGAACCTGCCCGAGCTGACCATGCTGCTCACCAGCGACCTCGCCGTCCTGGACCACTGGGACGGCTCGGTCCAGCTCATCGCCAACGCGATCAACCACAACGACCTGGACACCGGCGTCGACGAGGCGTACGCGGACGCCGTCGCCCGGCTGGACGCCATGGAGGCCGACCTCTCCCGGCCGGTGTCCCAGCCGCCCGCCGCGCTCCCGCCCTCCGAACTCCCCGAGTACACCGCGCTCTGGGGCGGTCCCGACTTCCAGGACGCCGTCGAGGACATCAAGGAGCGCATCCGGGCCGGCGAGGCCTTCCAGGTCGTCCCCTCCCAGCGCTTCGAAACCCCGTGCACGGCCAGTGCGTTGGACGTCTACCGCGTCCTGCGGGCGACCAACCCGTCGCCGTACATGTACCTGTTCCGCTTCGACGGCTTCGACGTCGTCGGCTCCTCACCGGAGGCCCTGGTCAAGGTCGAGGACGGACAGGCCATGGTGCATCCCATCGCCGGCACCCGGCCGCGCGGCGCGACCGTCCAGGACGACCAGGCCCTCGCCGACGAACTGCTCGCCGACCCCAAGGAACGCGCCGAGCACCTCATGCTCGTCGACCTCGGGCGCAACGACCTCGGACGGGTCTGCGAGCCCGGTTCCGTCGAGGTCGTCGACTTCATGTCCATCGAGCGGTACTCGCACGTGATGCACATCGTCTCCACGGTGACCGGCCGGGTCGCCGCGGGCCGTACGGCCTTCGACGTGCTCACCGCCTGCTTCCCCGCCGGAACGCTCTCCGGGGCGCCCAAGCCGCGCGCGATGCAGATCATCGACGAACTGGAACCGTCCCGGCGCGGGTTGTACGGCGGCTGCGTCGGCTACCTCGACTTCGCGGGCGACTCCGACACCGCCATCGCCATCCGTACGGCCCTGCTGCGCGACGGCACCGCCTACGTCCAGGCCGGTGCCGGCATCGTCGCCGACTCGGTCCCCCAGGCGGAGGACGACGAATGCCGCAACAAGGCGGCGGCGGTGCTGCGAGCGGTCCACACCGCGAACCGCCTCGGCGGCTAGGCCTCACCGCCGTGCCGGACGGCCACGGCCGACCCGGCCGTCCGGCACGGCGGACCGGCTCGCGACGCCGGGAGACGGGAGGCCGGACCCGGTCGGCCCCACGCCCGGTCGTACGGCCCAAGCCGTCCCTCGGGGCCGTACGACCCGTACGAACCGCGCCCGAACCGCGCCCGATCAGCCCGAATAGGACGAGGCTCACGTAACCCCGACTGACGCATCACCCGGGGTTCAGGCGATAGTGGGGTCTGTGACTGCTGTACCTCACCCCCGAACCGAAGCCGCGGGACCCGCCCGGTCCGGCCGCCGCAGCCTTGCCGTGACCCTGCTGAGCGGCGCGCTCGGCGCGGCCGTGGCCCTGCTCGCCAGCCGGCAGAGCTGGGCGCGGGGGACCGCGACCGTGGCCGGCGGCGACTTTCCGCTGACCGTCAAGGGCAGCGACGTCACGGGTGTGCCCGCGGCGCTTGCGATAGTCGGCCTCGCCGCGCTCGTCGCCGTCTTCGCCGTCCGCCGCTCCGGCCGCCTCCTGGTCTCCGCGCTCCTCGCGCTCTCCGGCGCGGGCATCGCCGTCGCCTCCGTCCTCGGCGCGAGCGACAGCTCCGCCCTCGACGAGCGGGCCGCCTCCGTCTCCGGCAACACCGCGGCCACCGCGGCCGGGATCGGCCACACCGTCTGGCCGTACGTGGCCGCGGCGGCCGGCGCGCTCATCCTGCTGGCCGGGCTGCTCGCGCTGCGCCACGGCCGCTCCTGGCCCGCCATGTCCGGCCGCTACGAGCGGGACGGCAGGCCCCGGCCCCGCAAGGCCAAGCCGGTCGACCCGGACCGCCCCGAGGACCTCTGGAAGGCCCTCGACCGCGGCGAGGACCCCACCGGCCCCGACCCGGCCGGGACCTAGTCCCTGTCCGCGGAGGTCCTCCCGCCCGGGTCCTCCGCCGTGAACGGCGCGGACCGGCACGCGCGGGGTGACCCCCCGCTCACGGCGGACCCGTGCGTACGGGACAATGGGCGGTGAGCGTCCGACTCACACACGCATTCAGCAACGAGGAGCAAGTCATGGCGGGCAGCAGCCACGGTCACACCCCGGCCGCCTGGACCGGTGTCATCATCGCCTTCATCGGTTTCTGCGTCGCGGGCGCCTTCATGGTGAAGGCCGAACCGCTGGGCTTCTGGGCCGGCATGGTCGTCGTCGCCCTCGGCGGTGTCGTCGGCATGGTCATGCGGAGCATGGGCCTCGGCCAGCCGAAGGCCGCCGCGCACCCCGCGAACACGGCGCGCTCGACCGTCGGCGCCGACGCCTGACCCACTGAGGCTGAACGGAAGGCGGTCCCGGCCATGCGCCGGGGCCGCCTTCCGCGTACCCGGGTGAGCGCCCGGCCCCCGCGAGGGGCAGAATGCGTCGCGTGAACGCCGAGACTCAGAGGGTGACGCGGACCGGGCCGGACGCGGGTGTGCTGCGACGGCTGGCCGTTCCCGGCGGGCTGCTCGCGGCCGTCGCGGGGGCCTTCGCCTACGTCGGGGCCGTCGACCCGAACGAGCCCGGCCACTACCCCGTCTGCCCGCTCCAGCGCCTCACGGGCCTGTACTGCCCCGGCTGCGGCGGACTGCGCAGCGCGCACGCCTTCGCGCACGGGGACCTCGCCGCGGCGCTCACGGACAACGCGCTCGCCGTCGGCGGGTACCTGGCCTTCGCGGTGCTGTGGTCCGTCTGGGTGATCCGCCTCGTGCGCGGACGGCCCACCCGGCTCGACCTCGGACCCGTCCACCTGTGGAGCCTGGGCGCGTTGGCGCTGGTCTTCACCGTTGTCCGGAATCTTCCCTCCGGTGGCTGGCTGCACCCTTGATCAAATGACAAATGTCCAGGTAGTGGGACCGGCGTCAACCGGATGCGAGGGCTACGCCATCCTCCGGATACCATCGCAGTGACCCGACTTTTCCGTCAGGGACGGTGAACCCGGGTCACCGATCGACCGCTTCAACCGTCCACCGCAGGGAAGGGGGCCGCTCGCGTGAGTGTGCTCGACGAGATCATCGACGGAGTCCGTGCCGACCTCGCGGAGCGGCAGGCGCGCGTCAGCCTCGACGAGCTCAAGGAGCGCGCGGCGAAGGCTCCGGCTGCCAAGGACGGTGTGGCCGCCCTGCGCGGCGACGGCGTCAAGGTCATCTGCGAGGTCAAGCGGTCCAGCCCCTCCAAGGGCGCGCTCGCCGCGATCGCCGACCCGGCCGCCCTCGCCGCCGACTACGAGGCGGGCGGCGCGGCCGTCATCTCCGTACTCACCGAACAGCGCCGGTTCGGCGGCTCGCTCGCCGACCTGGAGGCCGTCCGCGCCCGGGTGGACATCCCGGTGCTGCGCAAGGACTTCATCGTCACCTCGTACCAGCTCTGGGAGGCCCGTGCGTACGGCGCCGACCTGGCGCTGCTCATCGTCGCGGCCCTCGAACAGCCCGCCCTCGAGTCCCTCATCGAGCGCGCCGAGTCCATCGGGCTCACGCCGCTGGTCGAGGTGCACGACGAGGACGAGGTCGAGCGCGCGGTGGACGCCGGCGCGAAGATCATCGGTGTCAACGCGCGCAATCTGAAGACGCTGAAGGTCGACCGTTCGACCTTCGAGCGGGTCGCCCCCGAGATCCCCGACGGCCTCGTCAAGATCGCCGAGTCCGGTGTCCGCGGCCCCCACGACCTCATCGCGTACGCCAACGCGGGCGCCGACGCGGTCCTGGTCGGCGAGTCCCTCGTCACCGGCCGCGACCCGAAGACCGCCGTCTCCGACCTCGTGGCGGCGGGCGCCCACCCGGCCCTGCGGCACGGACGGGACTGACCCGCAGGTGTCCGCCCCGGCCCTCGCCCCCGCCGTACCCCGTCCGGGCTCCCGCCCCGACGGGGCAGCGGCGTGCGCGGGGCCGGCCGCTCCGGCTCGTGCCGGCGCGCTCCCGCGGGCGAGGGCCGCATCGCCCGGGCCCGCGGCGCACGACGAGGGCCCGCAGCCCCTCGCACACCTCCCGCTCCCCGGGGACCCGTACGGCGGGCACCTCGGCGTGCCCTCGGCCGCCGTGCTCCCGGTGCCGTCGGCGGCCCGTGACCCCTACGCCCGTCTCGCCCGCGGCTGCCGTCCGCGCGGCTGCCGGGCCCCCGCACGCCGGGTGCACGGGCGCCGGGTCCGTTACGTCATCGGCGACGAGCCGGGTCAGGTCAACGGCATGCGATGGCCCGAGCGCGTACGCGCGCTCACGCCCTTTCCGGCCTGATCCCCCTTCCGGGGGAATCGGGCCGGGTCCACCGCACCCGCGGACAGGGCCCCCTCCACGGCACACGTGGGCCGGGCCGGGTCCGAGGCGGAGGTGGACCGGGCCGCAGCCGCCCCGCACGGGGACCGAGCCGGAATCCGGCCCAACCGGTCCCGCGACGGCACGTCCGTCGGTGCGCGGCGGGCCGCGGCGGGACGGGCGGTGCCACCGGCCGACGCGCCGGTGGCGGTGGAGCGCGGGTGCGTCCGGCTTCCCTGACCCCTGCCCGATCCCGTGACCGGGGCTGTCGCCCCTGCGAGGTATCCGTATGCCCAGCGAGTTCTTCATTCCCGACCCCGACGGTCAAGTCCCCAGCGCCGAGGGCTACTTCGGCGCGTTCGGCGGCAAGTTCATCCCCGAGGCGCTGGTCGCCGCCGTGGACGAGGTCGCCGTCGAGTACGACAAGGCGAAGGCCGACCCCGAGTTCGCCCGCGAGCTCGACGACCTGCTCGTCCACTACACCGGACGCCCCAGCTCCCTCACCGAGGTGCCGCGCTTCGCCGAACACGCCGGCGGCGCGCGGATCTTCCTCAAGCGCGAGGACCTGAACCACACCGGCTCGCACAAGATCAACAACGTGCTCGGCCAGGCCCTGCTCACCAAGCGGATGGGCAAGACCCGGGTGATCGCGGAGACCGGCGCCGGCCAGCACGGCGTCGCCACGGCCACCGCCTGCGCGCTCTTCGGCCTCGAATGCACCATCTACATGGGCGAGATCGACACCCAGCGCCAGGCGCTGAACGTGGCCCGGATGCGCATGCTCGGCGCCGAGGTCATCGCCGTGAAGTCCGGCTCGCGCACCCTCAAGGACGCCATCAACGAGGCGTTCCGCGACTGGGTCGCCAACGTCGACCACACGCACTACCTCTTCGGAACCGTCGCGGGACCGCACCCCTTCCCCGCCATGGTCCGCGACTTCCACCGCGTCATCGGCGTCGAGGCCCGCCGGCAGATCCTGGAGCGGGCCGGACGGCTGCCCGACGCCGCCATCGCCTGCGTCGGCGGCGGCTCCAACGCCATCGGCCTCTTCCACGCCTTCATCCCCGACGCCGGCGTCCGCCTGATCGGCTGCGAGCCCGCCGGGCACGGCGTGGAGACCGGCGAGCACGCGGCCACCCTGACCGCGGGCGAGCCCGGCATCCTGCACGGATCACGGTCGTACGTCCTCCAGGACGACGAGGGCCAGATCACCGAGCCCTACTCGATCTCGGCCGGCCTCGACTACCCCGGCATCGGCCCCGAGCACTCCTACCTCAAGGACAGCGGCCGCGGCGAGTACCGCGCGGTCACCGACGACGCGGCGATGCAGGCCCTGCGGCTGCTCTCCCGCACCGAGGGCATCATCCCCGCCATCGAGAGCGCCCACGCGCTCGCCGGAGCCCTGGAGGTCGGCAGGGAGCTGGGCGAGGACGGGCTGATCGTCGTCAACCTGTCCGGACGCGGCGACAAGGACATGGACACGGCCGCGCGCTACTTCGGCCTCTACGACAACGGCGTCGACGCGGTCGTCGCCGCGGACGCCGACAGCGAGAACGCCGAGATCGAGGGGGACGCCAAGTGAGCGGCAACATCAGGCTGTTGAGCGACACCCTGGCCGGTGCGAAGGCGGAGGGACGGTCCGCCCTCATCGCGTACCTGCCGGCCGGCTTCCCGACCGTCGACGGCGGCATCGCGGCGATCAAGGCCGTCTTCGACGGCGGCGCCGACGTCGTCGAGGTCGGACTGCCGCACAGCGACCCCGTCCTCGACGGCCCCGTCATCCAGACCGCCGACGACATCGCCCTGCGCGGCGGCGTCAGGATCGCGGACGTCATGCGGACCGTCCGGGAGGCCTTCGAGGCCACCGGCAAGCCCGTCCTCGTGATGACGTACTGGAACCCGATCGACCGCTACGGCGTCGAGCGCTTCACGGCCGAACTCGCCGAGGCGGGCGGCGCGGGCTGCATCCTGCCCGACCTGCCCGTCCAGGAGTCGGCCCTGTGGCGGGAGCACGCCGAGAAGCACGGTCTCGCGACCGTCTTCGTCGTCGCGCCCAGCAGCAAGGACGCCCGCCTCGCCGAGATCACCGCGGCCGGCAGCGGCTTCGTGTACGCGGCCTCGCTGATGGGGGTCACCGGAACCCGGGAGTCGGTCGGGAACCAGGCCCAGGACCTGGTGGCCCGTACCAAGGCCACCACCGGGCTGCCCGTCTGCGTCGGCCTCGGCGTCTCCAACGCCGAGCAGGCCGCCGAGGTGGCCGGCTTCGCCGACGGCGTGATCGTCGGCTCGGCGTTCGTCAAGCGGATGCTGGACGCGCCGGACGAGGCGGCCGGCCTCGAAGCCGTCCGGGAGCTCGCGGCCGACCTCGCGAAGGGCGTGCGTAAGACGGCCTGACGCGACGGAGCGGGCCGCCCGGACACGACCGGGCGGATCCGCGCGGACCCGACCAGCGCGGATCCGCGGGTGAACGGTCGGGTCATTCCGCGCGTAACGGACAATCCGCTCACTCGAACGAGTGGACCTTGGACCGGGGAGGCGCGCTGCGCCTCCCCGGTTCGTTCTGCCGGATGTGAGCGAGAAGAACCGTGACGGAAAGCGCAACGCCCGCGAGCGGCTGGCGGTCGAGCGAGAGAAGCAGAAGGCCGCGGACAAGCGCCGCCGCGCGCTGATCGTGGGGGCGTCGGTGATCTGCGTCCTCGGCCTGGCCGCCGTGATCGGCGTGGTGGCCGCCAACTCGGGCAAGGACAAGAAGAGCGACACGTCGGGCCCGGTCGTGTCGCCCTCGGGCGCCACCGGCAAGGACAGTCTCGCGATCCCCGTCGGCAAGGACGGCGCCAAGTCGACCCTCACGGTGTGGGAGGACTTCCGCTGCCCGGCCTGCCAGGCCTTCGAGGCGGCCTACCGCCCGACGATCCAGGAACTGACCGACGCCGGGAAGCTGCGCGTCGAGTACCACCTCGTCACCCTGATCGACGGGAACATGGGCGGCAGCGGCTCCCGCAAGGCGGCCAACGCCGCCGCGTGCGCCCAGGACGCCGGGAAGTTCCGCGCGTACCACGACGTGCTGTACGAGAACCAGCCCAAGGAGACCGACGACGCCTTCGCCGACAACGCCAAGCTCATCGAGCTCGCCGGCAAGGTCGACGGCCTGGACACCCCGGCCTTCCGCGCCTGTGTGAACGACGGCACGCACGACGCCTGGGTCCAGAAGTCGCACGCGGCCTTCCAGGCCGGTGGCTTCACCGGCACCCCGACCGTGCTCCTGGGCGGCAAGAACATCTACGCGGACCAGTCGATGACCCCCGCCAAGTTCAAGCAGATGGTGGAAGAGGCCAACAAGGGCTGAGCCGCCTCCGCGGCCCCGGTGCCCCCGCCCTCCACCGGCCGGGGGCACCGCACGTTATGGACCCGTTGCGGGGCCGCCCGCCGTGGGTGGCGTCCGGCACGGTAGCGTCGACCTTGCCATGGAACTTGCCTACATTCCCAGCCCGTCGCACGGTGTGCTGCACCTCGGCCCCATTCCGCTGCGCGGCTACGCGTTCTGCATCATCATCGGCGTCTTTCTGGCCGTCTGGCTCGGAAACAAGCGCTGGATCGCCCGGGGAGGGCGGGCCGGCACGGTGGCCGACATCGCGGTCTGGGCCGTGCCCTTCGGCCTCGTCGGCGGCCGGCTCTACCACGTGATCACGGACTACGAGCTGTATTTCAGCGAGGGCCGTGACTGGGTGGACGCCTTCAAGATCTGGCAGGGCGGGCTCGGCATCTGGGGCGCCATCGCCCTCGGTGCGCTGGGCGCCTGGATCGGCTGCCGCCGCCGCGGCATCCCGCTGCCCGCCTGGGCCGACGCCGTGGCACCCGGCATCGCCTTCGCCCAGGCGTGCGGGCGCTGGGGCAACTGGTTCAACCAGGAGCTGTACGGCAGGGCCACGGACCTCCCGTGGGCGCTGCACATCACGTCCTCCACGGACGGCCGCGTCCCCGGCTACTACCACCCGACCTTCCTGTACGAGTCGCTGTGGTGCGTCGGCGTCGGATTCCTGGTCATCTGGGCCGACCGCCGCTTCAAGCTCGGCCACGGGCGCGCCTTCGCCCTGTACGTCGCCGCCTACTGCGTCGGCCGCGGCTGGATCGAGTACATGCGGGTCGACGACGCCCACCACATCCTGGGCCTGCGTCTGAACGACTGGACCGCGCTCGTGGTCTTCCTCCTCGCGGTGCTCTACATCGTGATCTCGTCCCGGCTGCGTCCGGGCCGGGAGGAGATCGTGGAGCCGCGCACCGAGGAGGACGCGCCGGCCGAGGGCGACGAGTCGGCTGCCGCCGAGGGCACCTCCGACGCCGAGGGCGGGACCGGGACCGCCGCCGAGGACAAGACCGAGGACAAGACCGAGGGCAAGGCCGAGAACACGTCCGACGGCAAGGCCGGGAGCAGGAGCGAGGACGGGACGGGCGACGGCTCGGTCGGTCTCGGCAAGGAGACCGTGGGTGAGCCCACGGCGACCGGCGACTCCGCCACGACCGCCGGCTCCGCCGCCGCGCCGGAGTCCGAGGAGGACACCGAGGACGGCTCCGACGCCGGGTCCGTGGCGCGGGACGAGGCCGGGTCGGCCAAGAAGGGCTGAGTTCTCCCCGTACACGCCAAGGGGGCGCCGCGTCCGGGACGCGGCGCCCCCTTCGTGTTGTCCGGGCTCGGTGTCGTCCGGGCTCGTGTCGCCCGGGCTCGCGGTGCCCGGACGGTGGTCTCGGGTCAGGCGCGGCGCCGGGCGAGGGCGAGAATGCGGCGGGCGCCCGTGACCACCGCCGCGTCGACGAAACGGCCGTCCGGCAGGGCCTGCGCGCCCGGATCCACGGCCGCCGCCCGGATGACGGCCTCGGCGGAGTCGACCTCCGCCGGAGTGGGGAGGTAGGCCCGCTCGATGATGGGGAGCTGGCGGGGGTGGATCGCCGCGCGTCCGAGGAAGCCGAGGGCGCGCCCCCGTGCGCAGGACGAGGCCAGGCCCTCGACGTCGCGGATGTCGGGGTAGACCGACTGGGCCGGCGGCGGCAGCCCCGCCGCCCGCGCGGCCACCACCAGGCGGGCCCGGGACCAGTCGAGGCCCGTGTCGTCACGGACACCGAGATCGGCCCGCAGATCGGTCTCGCCGAGCGAGACCCCGCGCAGCGCACGATGGGCCGAGGCGATGGAGTAGGCCCGCTCGACGCCCAGAGCCGTCTCCAGCAGGGCGTAGAGCGGGACCGTGCCGCCCTCCGCGGGGGTCGCGCTCTCCGCCACCCGTACGACGTCGGAACGGGAGGTGACCTTCGGCAGCCGCAGGCCGGACAGGCCGCGCAGCGGCGAGAGCGTCTTCAGATCGGCGTCGCAGAAGGGACCGTCGAGGGCGTTGATCCGCACGTGCACCGGGACGGGCGGTGCCTCGGTCAGCAGATCGGCGGTGGCGGAGCGGGCGTACTCCTTGCGGTGCGGCGCGACCGCGTCCTCCAGGTCGACGAGCACGACGTCCGCGCCGGAGGCCAGCGCCTTGGTCACCACCTCGGGACGGTCACCCGGCACGTACAGCCAGGTCAGCGGCAGGAGGTCGGCGGTCACAGCGCCCCCTCCGCCCGCAGTGCCCCGATCTCGGCCGCCGTCAGGCCGAGTTCGCCGAGCACGGCGTCGGTGTCCGCGCCGTGCGGGCGGCCCGCCCAGTGGATCGCGCCGGGTGTGGCGGAGAGCCGGAAGAGGACGTTCTGCATGCGCAGCGGACCCAGTTCGGGGTCGTCGACGCGGGTGACCGAGTCCAGGGCCTGGTACTGGGGGTCGCTCATGATGTCCCGGACGTCCTGGACCGGCGCGATCGCCGCCTCCGCCTTCTCGAAGGCGGCGAGGACCTCGTCCCGGTTGCGCTCGGCGATCCACGCGCCGACCGCCCCGTCCAGGACGTCGGCGTGCCGGGCCCGGTCCGCGCCGGTCGCGAACCACGGCTCGTCGATCACGTCGGGGCGGCCGACCAGCCGCATCACCCGCTCGGCGATCGACTGCGCCGAGGTCGAGACCGCGACCCAGGAGCCGTCCGCCGTGCGGTAGGTGTTGCGGGGCGCGTTGTTCG
Source organism: Streptomyces sp. NPDC056738 (assembly GCF_042790435.1). Lineage (NCBI taxonomy): Bacteria > Bacillati > Actinomycetota > Actinomycetes > Kitasatosporales > Streptomycetaceae > Streptomyces > Streptomyces sp. NPDC056738. Next base: position 59,182 of record NZ_JBHTZF010000023.1, on the reverse strand, counting down.
CCGAGCGGTTGCCGGTGCGGGGCTGGACATGGCCGAGCTGGTCGTACCAGATCGGCTGGGGGCCGAGGACGGTCAGGATCGGCTCGATGATCGCCATGTCGATCACCTGGCCCTCGCCGGTGCGGTCGCGCGCCCGCAGCGCGGTGAGCACGGCGTACGCGGTCGTGAGGCCGGCGATCGAGTCGGCCAGGCCGAACGGCGGGAGGGTCGGCGGAGCGTCGGGTTCGCCGGTGACGGCGGCGAAGCCGCTCATGGCCTCCGCGAGCGTGCCGAAGCCGGGCCGGTGCGCGTACGGGCCGAACTGGCCGAAGGCGGTGACCCGGGCGAGGATCAGCCGCGGGTTGGCCGCCGACAGTTCCGCCCAGCCCAGGTCCCACTTCTCCAGGGTGCCCGGACGGAAGTTCTCGATGATCACGTCGGCGTCGGCGGCGAGCCGGAGCAGGGTCGCGCGGCCGCCGCGCTTCGACAGGTCGAGCGTGATCGTGCGCTTGTTGCGGCCGAGGAGCTTCCACCACAGACCGACGCCGTCCTTCGAGGGGCCGTGCCCCCGGGACGGGTCCGGCTGGGCGGGGTGTTCGACCTTGACGACCTCCGCGCCGAAGTCGCCGAGCATGGTGGCGGCGAGCGGTCCGGCGAACAGGGTCGCGAGGTCGAGGACGCGCAGGCCGGCGAGGGAGCCGCCCTCGCTGGGCCCGGTCACGCGCCGGCCTGGGTGTCGATCTCGGAGCGGTAGGGCATGGAGGAGGTCGCCCCGGGCCGCTGCACCGACACGGAGGCGGCCGCCGACGCCCACACCATGGCCTCCGACATCTCCCGGCCCTCGGCGAGCGCCACCGCCAGGGTGCCGACGAACGTGTCGCCCGCCGCGGTGGAGTCGACGGCGGTCACCTTGGGCGCGGGCACCGTGATGGGTTCGGCGCCCCGGGTCGCGTACAGGCTGCCCGCGGCGCCCAGGGTGACGACGACCTCCGGGACCTGTTCGAGCAGCGCGGCGGCGGCCCCGCGCGGGTCGGTGAAGCCGGTGAGCGCGGCGGCCTCGTGCTGGTTGGGCACCAACAGGTCGATGGCGGACAGCAGTTGGGGTGAGAGGAACTGGGCGGGGGCGGGGGTCAGGATCGTACGGACGCCGTGTCTGCGGGCGGCCTCCGCGCCGGAGAGCACGGCCTCCAGCGGGATCTCGAGCTGGAGGAGCAGCGCGTCGGCGCTGGCGATGAGGCCCTCGTCGCCGGGGGCCAGGGAGGTGACGGTCCCGTTGGCGCCGGGGATGACGACGATCGCGTTGCCGCCCTCGTCGTCCACCACGATGTGGGCGGTGCCCGACGGGCCCTCGGTGGTGCGCAGATGGTCGGTGTTCACGCCGAAGTGCTCCAGCGTGGAGCGGAGTTGGCTGCCGAAGGAGTCGGCGCCCACCGCGCCGATCAGGGAGACGTCGGCGCCCGCGTGCGCGGCGGCCACCGCCTGGTTCGCGCCCTTGCCGCCGGGGACCGTGCGGAACTCCCGTCCCGTCACGGTCTCTCCGCGCTGCGGGGCTTTGGCGACATACGCGACGAGGTCCATGTTCGTGCTGCCGAGCACGGCGATGTGGGTCATGGGCGAACGGTCTCCCGTTGTGTGAGGTGGGCGAGGGCGTCGAAGCCGATGCCGTTGAAGTCGGCGACGGAGGTGGCGAGCCGGTTCTTGAGGGGGCCCGTGAAGTGGTCGGGCAGGGCGGCGGGGTCGCCCGTGAGGAGGCCGGCGATGCTTCCGGCCGTCGCCCCGTTCGAGTCGGTGTCCAGACCGCCGGACACCGCCCGGCAGACGGAGCCGCCGAAGTCGCCGTCCGCGTGGGTGAGGGCGGCGGCGATCAGCGCGGTGTTGGGGACGGCGTGGACCCAGTGGCAGTCGCGGTGGGTGGCGTGCAGTTCGTCCACGACGGTGTCGAAGTCCGGTGTCGTACGGGCCAGCCGGACGGCGTGGCGGACCGCGCGGGCCAGCCGGGAGCCGGGCGGGACCACGCGCAGTCCGGTGCGCAGACAGGCGTGGACGTCGCGGGTCGCGCCGGCCGCCTCCGCGATGGCGGCGGCGGTGAACATCGCCGCGTAGACGCCGTTGGCCGTGTGGGTGAGGGCGGCGTCGCGGTGGGCCTGCTCGGCGGCGGCCGCCGGGTCGCCCGGGTTGGTCCAGCCGTGCACGTCCGCCCGGATCAGGGCGCCGATCCACTCGCGGAACGGATTGTGGTGGCGGGCGGTGTCCGGGGGCTCGACCCCGCCGAGGAGGTTGCGGTACGCGACGCGCTCGGCGGTGAAGGTGCGGCCGGCGGGGAGTTCGTCGAGCCAGAGGCGGGCCACGTCCGCGGTGGTGAAGTCCCGGCCGTACCGCTGGAGCAACAGCAGGTTCAGGAGCGGGTAGTTGAGGTCGTCGTCCTCCGGCATGCCGTCGATGTTCTCGGCCAGGGAGGTGGTGGCGGAGCGCCGGTTCCAGGGATGGGCGTCCAGCAGGTCCCGGGGGACGCCCCGGGCGGTGAACCAGGTGCGCAGGGGCCAGTTGCCGGACGCTCCGGCCAGGGCCCGGATCGCCATGAGGGGGAGCTTCTCCACGGGTTTGCCGAGCAGACAGCCGACGGCCCGGCCGAGCCAGGCCGCCTCCAGACGGGCCGGGCCGGGAGCGGGCAGGGGCGCGTACCGCGGGGGCGGCCAGTCGGGGCACTGGGCCTTGATCAGGGCCAGATCCGTGGGTTCGTCGTCCGACAGCCTGCCCGGCAGGGCGGCGAGTTCGTCGAGGAGCCGGGCCGCCAGGCGGCGCAGGGACGGCGAGGCCGGGGCCGCCGACGCGCCCGCGCGCAGCGGGGCGGGCCGGCCGCCCGCCGCGTACCAGCGGGCGGCGACGGCCGCGGGGTCCCGGCCGTCCTGCGCGGCCTGGTGGAGCTCGTGCCCGAGGAGGTCCTCGGGCTGGACCCAGGTCAGCCGGAGCACGGCGTTCCCGTCAGCGCGCTGTACGCCGCCTCGTGGGCCCGGCGGCGGTGGAGGTCACGGTCGAAGATCTCCCGGGTCACCTCGGCGAGCGTACGCGCCGGGGCGTCCAGGTCGAGGCGGCTGGACTCGGCCACGGTCTTGGCCCAGTCGTGCGGGACCTCGGAGCCGAGCGCGCCCGCGAGGGCTCCCGCCATGGTCGCGATGGAGTCGCAGTCGCGCCCGTAGTTGACCGAACCGAGGACCGCGTGCCGGAAGTCGCCGCCGGAGACCAGCAACATGCCCAGCGCGACGGGGAGTTCCTCGATGGAGTGGAGCCGCGAGGGGCGGCGGGCGCCGAGCGAGGGGGAGCGGTAGTCGGGGCCGACGGTGTCGAAGGGGGCCACCGCCCGGCGCAGCGGGACGAGAGCCGACTCGAAGTCCGTGTGGCGTGCGGCGACTTCGCAGACCGCCTCGACGGCGGCGCGGGTGCCGTCCTTGGCCAGGTCCAGGCACGCGGCGACGACCGAGGCGGGGGTGGCGCCGGGGGTACAGGCCGCGGCCACGGCCGCCGCGAAGACACCCGCGGCCTCGCGGCCGTACGAGGACTGGTGGGCGCCCGCGATGTCGAGCGCCTCGGCGTACGCGCCCGCCGGGTTCGCCGCGTTGACGAGTCCGACCGGGGCCATGTACATCGCGGCACCGCAGTTGACGATGTTGCCGGTGCCGGCCTCGCGGGGGTCGACATGGCCGTAGTGGAGGCGGGCGACCAGCCATTTCTCGGCGAGGAAGATCCGTTGGAGGGGGAGGGCCTCGGCCTCCAGCTCCGGGATCCAGCGGGGGGTCGTCATCAGGTCGGGGACGAGGTGCTCGGCGACGGCGTAGGCGTCGAGGTGGTCGCGGACCTCCGCGTACACCCGTACCAGCGCGTGGGTCATGAGGGTGTCGTCGGTGACGTGTCCGTCGCCCTTGTGGTACGGGGCGATGGGGCGGGCGGTGGACCAGGCGTCACCGTTCCAGGGGCCGACGACGCCGTGCACACGGCCGCCGTGGCGCTCGGTGATCTGCTCCGGGGAGTACCCCTCGACGGGTCCGCCGAGGGCGTCGCCGACGGCGGCTCCGACGAGGGCTCCGGTGATCCGTTCGTCGAGGGTTCCCGTTCCTTCTCCTTTGGGCGTCATGCCCGAATCATCCCTCTGGGGCGGACAGTTCCGGGGAATCGAGCGGGTCGGCGAGTCCTGTCGCCTCCAGGAGTTCGGCGAGCCCGATCAGATCGGTGCCGGTCAGCCGGGGCAGCGCGCAGCCGGAGAGGGTGCGGCAGGCGTCGCGCCAGGAGGCGGGGATCGCGGCGGCGCCGCCCAGGGCCCCGGTGAGTGCTCCGGCCAGGGCGGGGGCCGAGTCGGCGACCCGGGAGAGGCAGGCGGCGGCCGGTACGGCCTCGGCGACGCGGCCGTGCGCGGCCAGCGCGAGGGCCAGCGCGACGGGGACGGTCTCGGCGGCCGCGATCCCGTAGCTGTAGACGTGGTCGACGATCTGGTGCTCCAGGAGCGGGACCAGTGCGAAGGTGCTCTCGCTGTCCCGGGCCAGCGCGAGGGCGTCGCGGGCGTTGCGGCCGATCTCCGTGGCGGCGGGCAGTTCGGCGAGGGCCGCCTCCACGCAGGTGCCGACGTCGTGGCCGGCCAGGGCGAGCGATACGGCGGCGGCCATGGCGCGGGCGCCGTGCACCCCGTCGCCGTCCTGGGTGTAGCGGGCGTCGAACTCGGCGAGTTCCGCGGCGAGTCCGGGGTCTCCCGGGTGTGCCACGGCGAGTACGCAGGCCCGTACGCAGGCCGCGTCGTCGAAGTAGTGGGGGTTGTCGTGGCCGGTGGCGGGCGGGCGCAGACCGGTGGCGAGGTTGCCGAGTCCGGCCCGTACCGAGATCCGGGCGCGCAGCGGGAGCAGGGCGGACTCGACCTCGGGGGCCCGGTCCGCGGCGGCGGCGACCTCGCTGGCGACGGCGTTCCAGGACAGGTCGATGGACGCGCGCATCCTGCGGCCGAGGCTCAGGTCGCCGAGCGCGCCGGTCTCCCCGGCCCGCAGGACGGCCTCCGCCGCGAACGCCGCCCACTCGGCGTCGTCCGAGGGGCCGAGCCGCAGGGGTTCGGGCGGCTGGTTCAGCGCGATCGGCACGGGCAGGGTGGTCGTGGCGTTCTGCTCCGCGAAGGTGTCCAGCTCGCGGGTCAGCCGCCGGGTCCACTCGGGCATCCGCGCGGCCCGGTGCCGCGCCGCGGGCCACCCGGCGGCGTCCCCGACGGCCAGCCCGAGCAGCAGCCCTTCGATCCGCCGCGCACCCGGCTCCCCGGGCGCCTCACCCGGTGAGCCCCCGGTCTCCGCGGCAGCGGCGCCCGACGCGGGGGTGCCCGGCGGGGAGGCGCCGGATGCGGGATCGGCCGAGGCGGGATCGGCCGAGGCGGGGGCGCGCGACGCGGAGGAGCCCGGTACGGAGCCGCCCGGCTCCGCGGTCCCGCGGTCGTGCGGATCACCTCCGAGCAGCGCCCCGGCCCGGAGGGCATCGGCGAGGACACCCCCGGCGACGGCCGCCGCCTCCGCCCCGGCGGCGAGCACCACGGTCTCCGCCCGCGCGGCGGGCGGGGTGTCCTGCGGGGGTGTCGTCGGTGCGGCGCCCTCGCCGGGTGCCGGGGCGGACTCGTCCCCGGCCGGGCCGGGGCTCATGACCGGGCCTCGTCGTCCTCGCGGCCGGTGGGGGTGTGTCCGGCCACGTCCGGCGGCCGGACCGCGTACCCGGTTTCCGGGGTGGGCGGCACGCGGCCTTCCGCGCCCCACTTCTCCTCGTGCTCCGGGGTGAGCAGTTCCGCCACGTCCAGGATGTGGTGACCCTCCATGGAAGGCAGGCAGCTCCCGCGGGCCGGCCCGATGGCCGCCGCCCACTCGGCGGGGACCGAGGACATCCCCCGCGTCGCGCCCGCCAGCGCCCCGGCCACCGCCGCCGTCGTGTCGGCGTCGCGTCCCATGTTCACCGCGGTCAGGACCGACTCGGTGAAGTCCCCGTCCGCCGCCGCGTAGGCGCCGAAGGCGAGGGCCACGGCCTCGGGGGCCAGGTCGGTCCACGGGTAGCCGCCGATCACGACCGCGGAGCGCACCGCGCGTTCGCCGCGGTGCGCCACCGCGACGGCCCGGCGCAGCGAGCGGGCCGTCCAGGAGTCGTCCGGGACGACGGCCAGGGCGGAGGCGACGACCGTGGCGGTGGAGGCGCCGGCCATCGCGGCGGCGACCCCGGCCGCGACGGCCTGCCCGCCGTAGATGCCCTCGCCCTCGTGGCTCACCGAGCCGTCGATGGCCACGAGCCGGGCCGCCTCGGCCGGCCGTCCCGCGGCGAAGACGCCGAAGGGCGCCGCGCGCATGGCCAGGCCGTCGCTCCAGGCGTGCCGGTGCTGGGCGGAGATGGGCGCCGCGAGCCCCCGGCGCAGGTTCTCCAGCGTGCCGCGCTCACTGAACCCGGCGCCGCGGAACGGCCCCTCGTCACGGTCCGCGATCCACTGGTGCCAGGCCGACTCCACGTGCGCCACGGTCAGCGCCGAGCCGTGCCGGGCCAGCAGCAGCCCCGAGAAGATCGCGTACTCGGTGTCGTCGGTCCCGGCCGGATGCTCGGCCACGTACCCGGTGATGCGGCCCCACCGGGCGCGGATCTGCGACGGCTTCATGTTCTCGGCGGGCGCGCCCAGCGCGTCGCCGACGGCGAGTCCGAGCAGTGCGCCGCGGGCCCGGTCACGGAGAGCGGCGGCGCTCCGGGCCGCCGGGGCCGAGGGAATGCAGGCGATGGAAGCCATACGTGCTTCTCCTCTCAGGGCCCCTGCCGGCGCGGAATGCGGCGCGCGGAACCCTTTGCGGATCTGTCCCACCTTGGCGGTTGACAGGAGCCTCGCGGGCTCCACTGTCACCCGGTCGACATATGTGCATGACATGCCACGGATGAGCGTCGAAGGGTAAAACCGCAGGTTAGCCCAGCCTTTCCTTGCTGGCGGCCGGGAATTTCCCGGCGTACTTTTGGGGTTGTCGAAAAGTGGAAGCAGTCCAATAAAGCTCTCTGGGGGACCGGTATGGCGATCATCGAGACCGAGGCCGCGCTGCACGTGGCGCACCGCGACAACCACACCCACCGCGACGTCAACGGCGGATGGCTGCGCCCGGCGGTGTTCGGCGCCATGGACGGCCTGGTCTCCAACCTCGCCCTGATGACCGGTGTCGCCGGCGGCTCCGTGTCCCAGCAGACGATCGTCATCACCGGGCTCGCGGGCCTGGCGGCCGGGGCCTTCTCCATGGCCGCCGGCGAGTACACCTCCGTCGCCTCGCAGCGCGAGCTCGTCGAGGCCGAACTCGACGTCGAGCGGCGCGAACTGCGCAAGCACCCCAAGGATGAGGAGCGCGAGCTGGCCGCGCTCTACGAGGCCCGCGGCGTCGAGGCCGACCTGGCCCGCGAGGTCGCCCGGCAGCTCTCCCGCGATCCCGAGCAGGCCCTGGAGATCCACGCCCGCGAGGAACTCGGCATCGACCCCGGCGACCTTCCCTCCCCGGCCGTCGCCGCCGTGTCCAGCTTCGGCTCGTTCGCGCTCGGCGCGCTGCTGCCCGTACTGCCGTATCTGCTGGGTGCGACCGTGCTGTGGCCCGCGCTGCTGCTCGCCATGATCGGGCTCTTCGCCTGCGGTGCCGTCGTGGCCAAGGTGACCGCGCGGTCCTGGTGGTTCAGCGGTCTGCGGCAGCTCGCTCTCGGTGGCGCGGCGGCAGGTGTGACGTACGCCCTCGGCACTTTGTTCGGCGCGGCCGTAGGATGAGGCCTCGATCACTTATGCGAGGGACCGCATAAGTAGTTGTTACCCGGCGGTTTCGATTCCGTGGCTGCTGGGAATGAGCCGTAAGCGCCGCAGGCAATGACGCCTGCGCCGCATCACCCGCGGCGGATCACGACCTCCACCGCGAACCGGGCCGATGGTCATCGATCTGTCCGCTTAGGTCCCATACTTCTCCACCGCTGGGCGGGATACCCCCTCCGCACCCCTGTGGTGTCCGCATGTTGGAACGCAGTATCCGGTTCCCGAGAACCACTCCATCATGTAACCTGCACGAAATTTTGCACCCCGCAGAGGGCCAGAGTCGTCCCTCGGCAGTTGTCTCCCCAGCGCCCGAGAGCCTGGGAGACCCCCCGCCCCGACGACGACGGGAGAGCCGATGCGTACGCCGCGCCAGCCGTCCCAGCACTCCACGAACGACCGGAAGTGGTCCTTCATGGATGCTCGCCCTGCTGCGCAGGGTATGTACGACCCCCGCAACGAGCGCGACGCCTGTGGCGTCGGCTTCGTGGCCACCCTCACCGGCGAGGCGAGCCATGCGCTGGTCGAGCAGGCGCTCACCGTTCTGCGCAACCTGGAACACCGCGGTGCCACCGGCTCCGAGCCCGACTCGGGTGACGGCGCCGGCATCCTGTCCCAGGTCCCGGACGCCTTCCTCCGCGAAGTGACCGGATTCGAACTTCCCGCAGCCGGTTCGTACGCGGTGGGCATCGCCTTCCTCCCGAACGACGGCACGGCCGAGGCCGTCTCGCAGATCGAGACGATCGCCGCCGAAGAGGGCCTCACCGTCCTCGGCTGGCGCGAGGTCCCGGTCGCCCCCGAGCTCCTCGGCGCCACCGCCCGCTCGACGATGCCGGCCTTCCGCCAGATCTTCGTCACGGACAGCGCCAGCGAGGGCATCGCCCTCGACCGCACCGCGTTCGTGCTGCGCAAGCGCGCCGAGCGCGAGGCCGGCGTCTACTTCCCGTCGCTGTCCGCGCGGACCATCGTCTACAAGGGCATGCTGACCACCGGCCAGCTCGAACCCTTCTTCCCGGACCTGTCCGACCGCCGCTTCGCCTCCGCGATCGCGCTCGTGCACTCCCGGTTCTCCACCAACACCTTCCCGAGCTGGCCGCTCGCCCACCCGTACCGCTTCGTCGCGCACAACGGCGAGATCAACACGGTCAAGGGCAACCGCAACTGGATGGTCGCCCGCGAGTCCCAGCTCGCCTCGGAGCTGTTCGGCGAGAAGGGCCTGGAGCGGATCTTCCCCGTCTGCACCCCGGACGCCTCCGACTCGGCCTCCTTCGACGAGGTGCTCGAACTCCTGCACCTCGGCGGCCGTTCGCTGCCCCACTCCGTGCTCATGATGATCCCGGAGGCGTGGGAGAACCACGACTCCATGGACCCGGCCCGGCGCGCCTTCTACCAGTTCCACTCCACGATGATGGAGCCCTGGGACGGCCCGGCCTGCGTCACCTTCACCGACGGCACCCAGGTCGGCGCGGTCCTCGACCGCAACGGCCTGCGCCCCGGCCGCTACTGGGTCACCGACGAGGGCCTCGTCGTCCTCGGCTCCGAGGTCGGCGTCCTCGACATCGACCCCGCCAAGGTCGTCCGCAAGGGCCGCCTCCAGCCCGGCAAGATGTTCCTCGTCGACACCGCCGAGCACCGCATCATCGAGGACGACGAGATCAAGGCCGGCCTCGCCGCCGAGAAGCCTTACGCGGACTGGCTGGAAGCCGGCGAGATCGAGCTCTCCGACCTGCCCGAGCGTGAGCACATCGTGCACACCCACGCCTCGGTCACCCGCCGCCAGCAGACCTTCGGCTACACCGAGGAGGAGCTGCGGATCATCCTCGCGCCGATGGCCAAGGCCGCCGCCGAGCCGATCGGCTCGATGGGCACCGACTCGCCGATCGCCGCGCTCTCGCAGCGTCCGCGCCTGCTCTTCGACTACTTCACCCAGCTCTTCGCCCAGGTCACCAACCCGCCGCTGGACGCGATCCGCGAAGAGCTGGTCACCTCCCTGCGCTCCTCGCTGGGCCCCCAGGGCAACCTGCTGGACCCGAACGCCGCCTCCTGTCGCAGCGTCACCCTGCCCTTCCCGGTGATCGACAACGACGAGCTGGCCAAGCTCATCCACATCAACGCCGACGGCGACATGCCCGGCATGAAGGCCGCGACCCTGTCCGGCCTGTACCGGGTCTCCGGTGGCGGCGACTCCCTCGCCGCCCGCATCGAGGAGATCTGCACCGAGGCCGACGCCGCCATCGAGAACGGCGCCCGCCTGATCGTCCTGTCGGACCGTCACTCCGACGCCGAGCACGCGCCGATCCCCTCGCTGCTGCTCACCGCGGCCGTCCACCACCACCTCATCCGCACCAAGCAGCGCACCCACGTGGGCCTGCTCGTCGAGGCCGGAGACGTCCGCGAGGTCCACCACGTCGCCCTGCTCATCGGCTACGGCGCCGCGGCCGTCAACCCCTACCTCGCGATGGAGTCCGTCGAGGACCTCGTCCGCGCCGGCACCTTCCTGTCCGGCATCGAGCCCGAGCAGGCCATCCGCAACCTGATCTACGCCCTCGGCAAGGGCGTCCTGAAGGTCATGTCCAAGATGGGCATCTCGACCGTCGCCTCCTACCGCGGCGCCCAGGTCTTCGAGGCCGTCGGCCTGGAGCAGGCCTTCGTCGAGAAGTACTTCAACGGCACGGCCTCCAAGATCGGCGGCGCCGGCCTCGACGTCGTCGCCAAGGAGGTCGCCGCCCGGCACGCCAAGGCCTACCCCGCCTCCGGCATCGCCCCGGCGCACCGCGCCCTGGACATCGGCGGCGAGTACCAGTGGCGCCGCGAGGGCGAGCCGCACCTGTTCGACCCGGAGACGGTCTTCCGCCTCCAGCACTCGACGCGCTCCGGCAGCTACGAGATCTTCAAGAAGTACACCGACCGCGTCAACGAGCAGTCCGAGCGCCTCATGACGCTGCGCGGCCTGTTCGCCCTGAAGACAGAAAAGAACGGCACCTCGGACCGCCCGTCGATCTCCCTCGACGAGGTCGAGCCGGTCTCCGAGATCGTCAAGCGCTTCTCCACCGGCGCCATGTCGTACGGCTCCATCTCCAAGGAGGCGCACGAAACCCTCGCCATCGCCATGAACCAGCTCGGCGGCAAGTCGAACACCGGTGAGGGCGGCGAGGACCCGGACCGCCTGTACGACCCGGCGCGCCGCTCCAGCATCAAGCAGGTCGCCTCCGGCCGCTTCGGCGTGACCTCCGAGTACCTGGTCAACGCCGACGACATCCAGATCAAGATGGCCCAGGGCGCCAAGCCCGGCGAGGGCGGCCAGCTCCCCGGCCACAAGGTCTACCCGTGGGTGGCCAAGACCCGTCACTCGACCCCGGGTGTCGGACTGATCTCCCCGCCGCCGCACCACGACATCTACTCCATCGAGGACCTCGCCCAGCTCATCCACGACCTCAAGAACGCCAACCCGAAGGCCCGCATCCACGTGAAGCTGGTCTCCGAGGTCGGCGTCGGCACGGTCGCGGCGGGCGTGTCCAAGGCCCACGCGGACGTCGTCCTGATCTCCGGCCACGACGGCGGAACGGGCGCCTCCCCGCTGACCTCGCTCAAGCACGCGGGCGGCCCCTGGGAGCTCGGCCTCGCCGAGACCCAGCAGACCCTCCTGCTCAACGGCCTGCGCGACCGCATCGTCGTGCAGACCGACGGCCAGCTCAAGACCGGCCGCGACGTCGTCATCGCCGCGCTCCTCGGCGCCGAGGAGTTCGGTTTCGCCACCGCGCCGCTCGTCGTCTCCGGCTGCGTCATGATGCGCGTCTGCCACCTGGACACCTGCCCGGTCGGCATCGCCACCCAGAACCCGGTGCTGCGCGACCGGTTCGCCGGCAAGGCCGAGTACATCGTGAACTTCTTCAAGTTCATCGCCGAAGAGGTCCGCGAGATCCTCGCCGAGCTCGGCTTCCGCAGCATCGAGGAGGCCGTCGGCCACGCCGAGAACCTCGACGTGGAGCGCGCCGTCACCCACTGGAAGGCGCAGGGCCTGGACCTGTCCCCGCTCTTCTACGTGCCCGAACTGCCCGAGGGCGCGGCCCTGCACCAGGTCATCGAGCAGGACCACGGCCTGGAGAAGGCGCTCGACAACGAGCTCATCAAGCTCGCCGCCGACGCGCTGGCCGCGGACTCCGCCACCGACGCCCAGCCGGTCCGGGCCCAGGTCGCGATCCGCAACATCAACCGCACGGTCGGCACCATGCTCGGCCACGAGGTGACGAAGAAGTTCGGTGGCGCGGGCCTGCCCGACGACACCATCGACATCACCTTCACCGGCTCGGCCGGCCAGTCCTTCGGCGCCTTCCTCCCGCGCGGTGTCACGCTGCGCCTGGAGGGCGACGCCAACGACTACGTCGGCAAGGGCCTCTCCGGCGGCCGTGTCGTCGTCCGCCCCGACCGGGGCGCCGACCACCTCGCCGAGTACTCGACGATCGCGGGCAACACCATCGCCTACGGCGCGACCGGCGGCGAGCTGTTCCTGCGCGGCCGCACCGGCGAGCGCTTCTGCGTCCGCAACTCCGGCGCGCTGGTGGTCTCCGAGGGCGTGGGCGACCACGGCTGCGAGTACATGACCGGCGGTCACGCGGTCGTCCTCGGCGAGACGGGCCGCAACTTCGCGGCCGGCATGTCCGGTGGCGTCGCCTACGTGATCGACCTGGACCGCGACAACGTGAACGTCGCCAGCGTGGACGCCGTCGAGGAACTCGACGACGCCGACAAGCAGTGGCTGCACGACGTCGTGCGCCGGCACGCGGAGGAGACCGCCTCCACGGTCGCCGAGAAGCTGCTCGCCGAGTGGCCCGCCGCCGTGGAGCGCTTCAGCAAGATCATTCCCAGCACGTACAAGGCAGTGCTCGCCGCCAAGGACGCCGCCGAGCGAGCCGGACTCGACGAGTCCGCGATCACCGAGAAGATGATGGAGGCGGCGACCAATGGCTGATCCCAAGGGCTTTCTGAACCACGGCCGTGAGGTCGCCAGGTCCCGGCCGGTGCAGGAGCGTCTCAAGGACTGGAACGAGGTCTACGTTCCGGGCTCGCTGCTGCCGATCATCTCCCAGCAGGCCTCGCGCTGCATGGACTGCGGCATCCCGTTCTGCCACAACGGCTGTCCGCTGGGCAACCTGATCCCCGAGTGGAACGACTACGCCTACCGCGAGGACTGGCAGGCCGCCTCCGAGCGCCTGCACGCCACGAACAACTTCCCGGAGTTCACCGGCCGGCTGTGCCCCGCGCCGTGCGAGTCCGCGTGTGTGCTGGGCATCAACCAGCCCGCCGTGACCATCAAGAACGTCGAGGTCTCGATCATCGACAAGGCGTGGGACACGGGCGATGTCGCCCCGCAGATCCCCGAGCGCCTGTCGGGCAAGACCGTCGCGGTCATCGGTTCCGGTCCCGCCGGTCTCGCGGCCGCCCAGCAGCTCACCCGGGCCGGTCACACGGTCGCGGTGTACGAGCGCGCCGACCGCGTCGGCGGTCTGCTCCGCTACGGCATCCCCGAGTTCAAGATGGAGAAGCGGCACATCAACCGCCGCATCGAGCAGATGCGCGCGGAGGGCACCCGCTTCCGTACGGGCATCGAGATCGGCCGCGACCTCAAGGCGACGGACCTGCGCAAGCGGTACGACGCCGTGGTCATCGCCGCCGGCGCCACGACCGCCCGCGACCTGCCCGTCCCCGGGCGGGAGCTGAACGGCATCCACCAGGCCATGGAGTACCTGCCGCTGGCGAACAAGGTGCAGGAGGGCGACTTCGTGGCGCCCCCGATCACCGCCGAGGGCAAGCACGTCGTGGTCATCGGCGGCGGCGACACGGGCGCGGACTGCGTGGGCACCGCCCACCGTCAGGGCGCGGCCTCGGTCACGCAGCTCGAGATCATGCCGCGGCCGGGCGAGGAGCGGAACCCGGGCCAGCCCTGGCCGACGTTCCCGATGCTCTACAAGGTCACCTCCGCGCACGAGGAGGGCGGCGAGCGCGTCTACGCGGTCTCCACCACCCACTTCGAGGGCGACGAGGACGGCAACGTCCAGTGGCTCCACCTGGTCGAGGTAGAGTTCACCGGCGGCAAGCTGAACCAGAAGCCGGGCACGGAGCGCAAGATCCCCGCCCAGCTCGTGACGCTGGCGATGGGGTTCACCGGCACGGACGTCGAGAACGGCGTGGTCTCCCAGTTCGGCCTGGAGCTCGACGAGCGCGGCAACATCGCCCGCGACGCCGACTTCGCGACCAACGTCCCGGGCGTGTTCGTCGCCGGTGACGCGGGCCGCGGCCAGTCCCTCATCGTCTGGGCCATCGCGGAGGGCCGCTCGGCCGCCCGCGGTGTCGACCGCTTCCTCACCGGAGCGAGCGACCTGCCTGCCCCGATCCGCCCGACGGACCGGTCGCTGACGGTCTGACCCATGGATGCGTGACCTGACACGGTCACTCGAGAACGTCCCGCACAAAGGCGTGCGGAACACGAGACGGCGCCTGCCCCCCTGTCCCCGACCGGACGACCGGGCAGGCGCCGCCGCATGTCCGCGCCCGCCGGGCGGCCGCGGCACGGGGTGGATCTAGCCGCGTCGCGGCTAGGGCACGCGGTAGGTCTCGCCGTACACCTTCCACTCCAGCGGTGTGCGCAGGGCGAGGTTCCCCTCGTCGAGGAACCGGCGCTGGGCCGTGTCGATGCGGGTGGTGTCACGGTCGGGGTTCTCGGACTTCATGGCCGCGCGGCGGATGTCCAGGAAGATGCCGAGGTACGTCCTCTCGTCGCCGCCCCGGGACGGCGGGGCCGCCTCGCGCAGGGCCCGCTCGCGCAGCCCGTAGAAGCCGTGGTCGCTCGTGCCGGGACCGTGCAGCACCATGGCGTCGTAGTAGATGAACTGGCCGAGCGTGCCGAGACCGTCGCGTCGGGCGGCCCGGACCGCGGGGTCGAAGTAGATCCGGTCGCGCTCGGAGTCCTGGGCCTCGCGGAACGCGGTGAGGCCGGCCTCGTGGCGCCAGGCCGCCGGAAAGCCCGGGTCCAGGCCCTCGTGGGAGTCGCTGCCGTCGACCTCGCGCAGGGCCGGGAGATACCGGGCGAGCCCGTTGTCCGGGTGTGCCTTCGTGTAGCGCTCGACGAGGGTGAGCAGGTCGTGGGTGCCGGTGCAGAAGCCGATGAGGCCCGCCGTGTAGCCCTGGCCGTCGCCGATGTCCTCGATGTAGCCGTACGCCTCCCGCCACTTCAGCGTGGAGTTCTCGGCACTCGCCACGATCTCCTGGGCGAGTTCCTTCTTGTCCGGGGCGGCCAGGCCGGCGGACCTCGCCGGGGCGGCGGGGCGTGCCGGGGCGGTGGACCGCGCCGGGGCGGCGGGGCTTGTCGCCGGCGCGGCGGTGGTCCTGTCGCCGCCCGCCGGCTCCGGCTTGGCCTGCACGCGGGACCTCGCCGCGGGTGACGCGCCGCCCTTGGCGTCGGCCGTGGCGTGCTCGGGCGTGGCGAGACGGACGAGCGCCGTGATCAGAACGGCGGCCAGAACGAAGAACAGACAACCCGCTCGTTTCATGCCGCACAGGCTACGCAGGGCGGCCGCGCGGCCGAGGGGGTTCGGGCGGCCGCACGGGCGATGCACAGATGTGCCACCGGACGGACGTACGAGGGCCGCGCAGGTGTGCTCCGCGGACCGGGGTGTCGGGGTGGCGCCGGTGTGTCACGCGGGCCGGTGTGCAGGGGGCGTGGTGTGCCGGCGTAGCGCTGGTGTCCGCGGGGACCGGGGCGTGTGAGGCCGCATCGGTGTGCCCCGCGGACCTGGGTGCGCGGGGCCGTGTCGGTGGACCGCCGGGGTCCGGAGCGGGCCCGCCTCCGTGGGCGGGCCCGGTGTCCGGTCCCGTCACACCGCTCCCGTCCGCAGCGCCGACACCTTCAGTACCGTCAGGACCACCAGCACGGCGAGCAGTCCCACACAGACGGACGCCTGGACCAGGGTCCGGCGGCGGTCGCGGGGAGCGTACGCGTAGGCCGCGGTCACGAGCCCGCCCGCCAGCAGCCCGCCCAGGTGCCCCTGCCAGGACGTGAGCCCCGCCGAGATCAGGAGCCAGATCAGCAGGCCCGCCATGAACCGGTTGACGCCGCTCATGTCCGCGCCGACGCGGCGGGCCATCACGTAGTAGGCCGCACCGATGCCGAAGATCGCGCCGGACGCGCCGATCGTCTGCTCCTGCGGAGCGATCAGCAGTACGAGGACCGAGCCGCCGAGCGCCGACAGCAGATACAGCGCGAGGTAGCGGACCCGGCCGAGCTGGGCCTCGACGATCCGGCCGATGTTCCACAGCGCGAACATGTTCATCACGATGTGGGCGATCCCGAACGTGCCCTCGGTGGGCGGCAGATGCAGGAACGCGCCGGTCAGCAGCCGGTACCACTCCCCGTCGACGAGGCCCTCCGCGTGGAAGGACGAGGGGTGGGGGAAGACCCAGAGGTAGTGGCCCCCCTCCGAGTCCGCGAGCCCCGCGCCGAGCATCGCGAACCGGTCCACGACCGAGGAGCGCAGCAGTTCGGCCACGTAGGCCAGCACGTTCAGACCGATGAGGGCGTACGTCACCGCCGGCACCGTCGATATCCGGCCGCCGAAGGCGGTGCGGGCCTGCCGGACGGACTTCGCGCCCTCCTTCACGCACTCCACGCACTGATGGCCGACGGCCGCCTCACGCATGCAGCTCGGACATATGTAGCGGTCGCAACGGGTGCAGCGCACATGCGACTCCACCTTGGGGTGGCGGTAGCAGGTGGTGACGGCGGACTCGGACTCCACGGCCGGCTCCTTGGAACGCGCGGGTACAGGGGGGAAGGTGAGCCGGTGGGGACGGCGGTGATCAAACTATCCAACCCCCCGGCCCGCGGGGAACGGCAGGGCCACGATCCGGACCCGCCGCGGAGGGACCCCGGTGCCCGCGCTCCGGAGCGGCCGCAACGGTGCCGGGACGGTCACGTAATCTCGGCGTTCCGCAGTCCTCGTACGACGGGAGCCCGCATGGCCGGAATCAGCCTCACCAAGATCGAGGAGACCGCGCCGGCGCTGGTGGGTCCCTACAAGAGCGCCGGAGTCAGTCTCACCAAGCACGGACTGAGCGGCCAACGGGCCGCGGTGTACCTGGTGGTGGACTACTCGGGGTCGATGAAGCCGTACTACGACGACGGCAGTGTGCAGGCACTCGCCGACCGGGTGCTCGGCCTGTCCGCCCACCTCGACGACGACGGCACCGTCCCGGTCGTCTTCTTCTCCACGGACGTCGACGCGGTCACCGACATCGCGCTCGACAACCACCGGGGGCGGATCGAACGGATCGTCGCCGGGCTCGGACACATGGGCCGGACCAGCTACCACCTCGCCATGGACGCCGTCATCGACCACTATCTCGACAGCGGTTCGGACGCCCCGGCCCTCGTCGTCTTCCAGACCGACGGGGGACCGATCAACAAGCTCGCCGCCGAACGGTATGTGTGCAAGGCCGCCAGGCTGCCGATGTTCTGGCAGTTCGTCGGGTTCGGCGACCGGGGCAGCAGACAGTTCGACTTCCTGCGCAGACTCGACGAACTGGCCGTGCCGCACAAGCGGGCCGTCGACAACGCGGGCTTCTTCCACGCCGGTTCGGATCCGAGCCGGGTGAGCGACGGGGAACTGTACGACCGGCTGGTCGCGGAGTTCCCGCGGTGGCTCGCGGCGGCACGCGCCCGCGGAATCCTGGCCTGACGCGTCCTTCCGCCCACCACGGCCGGGGTGCGGACACCGCCCGCCCCGGCCCGGTCCGCCCCAACACCCCGCCCATGACGCCCCGTTGGCTTCGAACGGCCGACGTGCCACCCTGGTGGGCCGAGGGGAGCGGCGAATGGGCGCACGAGAGATCGACTCCGGACGGACCGCGGGCACGTCGGCGAACGCGGCACCCGGGAGCGGCACTTCGCCCGAGGCGGGCGACACGGCCGTACGGGCCCGGCGCGCGCCGGAGACCGGCAAGGGGGAGCGGCTCGCCGACTGGGCCGACGGGCGCCTCGGCGTCTACTCCCTGGCCAAGGCCAACATGCGCAAGGTCTTCCCGGACCACTGGTCGTTCATGCTGGGCGAGGTCTGCCTCTACAGCTTCCTCGTCCTGATCCTCACCGGCGTCTATCTCACCCTGTTCTTCGAACCGAGCGGTGTCGAGGTCGTCTACCACGGCTCCTACGGGCCGCTGAACGGCATCGTCATGACACGGGCGTACGAGTCCACGCTCGACATCAGCTTCGACGTGCGCGGCGGACTGCTGATCCGCCAGATCCACCACTGGGCCGCGCTCGTCTTCCTCGCCGGGATGCTCGTGCACATGATGCGGGTGTTCTTCACCGGAGCGTTCCGCAAGCCGCGCGAGGTCAACTGGCTGTTCGGCTGGACCCTGCTGATGCTCGGCCTCATCACCGGACTGACCGGCTACTCGCTCCCCGACGACCTGCTCTCCGGCACCGGCGTCCGCTTCGCCGACGGCGCCATCCTGTCGATTCCCGTCGTGGGGACGTACCTCTCCTTCTTCCTCTTCGGCGGGGAGTTCCCCGGGCACGACATCATCCCGAGGTTCTTCCCCATCCACGTCCTGCTGCTGCCGGGCATCATGCTGGGACTGGTCGTCGCCCATCTGATCCTGGTCTTCTACCACAAGCACACGCAGTACCCGGGGCCCGGAAAGGACCAGAAGTCGGTCGTCGGCATGCCCTTCATGCCCGTCTACATGGCCAAGGCCGGCGGGTTCTTCTTCCTGGTCTTCGGCGTCCTGGCGATGATGGGCGCGATCGCCACCATCAACCCCGTGTGGGCGTTCGGGCCCTACCGCCCCGACCTGGTGACCACCGGCGCCCAGCCCGACTGGTACCTCGGCTTCTCCGAAGGACTCATCCGCGTGATGCCGGGATGGGAGATCAACGCCTTCGGCCACACCCTCCAGCTCGGCGTCTTCATCCCCTTCGCGCTGTTCCCGCTCATCATGGCCGCCATCGCCGCCTACCCCTTCATCGAGGCCTGGGTCACCGGCGACCGGCGCGAGCACCACATCCTGGACCGGCCGCGCAACGTGCCCACCCGCACCGCGCTCGGCGTCGCCTGGCTGACGCTGTACGCCGTCCTGCTCGTCGGCGGCGGCAACGACCTGTGGGCCACCCACTTCCACCTGTCGATCAACGCGATCACCTGGTTCGTGCGCGTCGCCGTCTTCGCCGGGCCCGCGCTCGCCTACGTCGTCACGAAACGGATCTGCCTGGGGCTGCAACGCGCCGACCGCGACGAGGTGCTGCACGGACGCGAGACCGGCACGATCAAGATGCTGCCGCACGGCGAGTACATCGAGGTCCACGAACCCCTCACCCCGGCCCGGAGGTTCACCCTCACCCAGCACGAACAGGCACCGCCCTACGAGGTCGGCCCGCTCGTCGACGCCAACGGCGTGGCCCGCCGGGTCGGCCCGGCCGCACGGCTGCGCGCCCGGCTGGCCCGCGCCCTGTACGGGCCCGGCACCAGGATCGCGAAGCCGACGGCCGAGGAGTACCGGGAGCTCACGAGCGGGGAGGACGGCCACCACTGAGTCCGGCCAGCGCCTCGGCCCTGCACTCGGCCGGGGTGCCCCAGGCCGTCCGCAGGGCACGGGCCTTGGTGAACCACAGCGACAGGTCGTACTCGGCCGTGTAGCCGATCGCGCCGTGCAACTGCAGCGCGGCCCGCGCCGCCGAGTACGCCGCCTCGCAGGCACTGACCTTCGCGGCGGCGACCTCCGCCGGTGTCATCGACAGCGCGGCCCCGAACAGCAGCGGGCGGGCGAACTCCAGGGCGAGCAGCGCGTCCGCGAGCCGGTGCTTGACCGCCTGGAACGAACCGACGGGCACTCCGAACTGGGTCCGCCGGCCCACGTGGTCGACGGTCCGGCCCAGGAGCGCGAGGCCCACCCCCAGGGCCTGCGCGGCTGTGGCGAGCCGGGCCCAGAGCAGCGCCCGCGGCACGGCGTGCGCGACCTGCGGTCCGGCGGCCAGGAGTTCGCCGCCGTCCTGCGGCCGGGCGAGCCGGCGCGCCCGGTCCACGGACACCCGCACCGGCCCGTGTCCGGACACGAGCCGCAGCCCGTCACGGTCCACCACGAGTGACACCGCCGCGTCCGCGTCGAGCGCGTAACCGCCGGACAGGGCTGCCGGGTTGGGGTCGGGCGCGTGGCCGCCGGACGGGGTCGCGGGGTTGGGGTCGGGCGCGTGGCCGCCGGACGGGGCCGCGGGGTTCGGGTCGGGCGCGTGGCCGCCGGACGGAGTTGCCTTCGCGTCGGGCGTGGGCCCGGCGGAAGCTGGCGAGGCGCCCGCCGCGGGCGTGGGGCTGTCGGGCAGGACCAGGGTGGCCGGGCTCTTGCCCGAGGCGAGCCCCGGCAGCAGCCGCTCGGCCGGACCCGGCTCGCCCAGCGCGCTCAGCTCCCCCAGCAGCACGGCGGCGGCGACCGTCTCCACCACCGGACCCGGCACCGCGTGCCGCCCCAACTCGACGAAAGCCACCGCCAGTTCCACCGGAAGCGGCCCCACCCCCTCGTACGCCTCCGGGACCGCCAGCGCGAACACGCCCGCCTCGGCCAGCCGCGACCACAGGGCACGTCCCGGCGCGTGGTCGCCGCCCGCCCACGCGCGCACCACCGACGGCGTGTCGGCCGCCGCCAGCATCGCGTCCAGCGAGGCGGCGAACGCGCGCTGTTCGGCGTCCAGGAGGAAACGCATCAGCGGCGGCCCTTCGGAAGGCCGAGCAGCCGCTCGGCGATGATGTCGCGCTGGATCTCGTTCGTGCCCGCGTAGATCGGACCCGCGAGCGCGAAGACGTACCCCTCGCACCACTCGGTGTCCGCCGCCTCGCCCTCGGCTCCCAGCAGATCCAGCGCCGTCTCGTGCAGCGCGATGTCGAGCTCCGACCAGAACACCTTGTTCAGGCTGGACTCCGGTCCGAGGTGCTCCCCTGCGAGCAGCCGGGAGGCGTGGGCGTACGTGAAGAGCTGGTAGGCGCGCGCACCGATCACCGCGTCGGCCACCCGGTCGCGCAGCGCCGAGTCGGACGGGTCGCCGTGCGTGTGCCACAACGCGGCCAGCCGGTCCGCGGCCGCGAGGAAACGGCCCGGCGAACGCAGCGTCAGCCCCCGTTCGTTGCCCGCCGTCGACATCGCCACCCGCCAGCCCTGCCCCGGTTCGCCGATCACGTCCGCGTCGGGCACGAACACGTCGTCCAGGAACAGCTCCGCGAAGGCCGGCCGGCCGTCCAGACGCCCGATCGGGCGGACCGTCACACCCGGCGCGCGCAGGTCGAACATCAGATACGTCAGGCCCTGGTGGCGTTTCTCCAGGCCCGGCTCATCGCGGAACAGGCCGAAGGCCCGGTCGGCGAACGCGGCCCGCGACGACCACGTCTTGTGCCCCCGCAGCAGCCAGCCGCCGTCCACGCGCACCGCGCGCGACCTCAGCGAGGCCAGGTCGGAGCCCGCCTCGGGCTCGGACCAGGCCTGGGCCCAGACCACCTCGCCCGTGGCCATCGACGGCAGCACACGCGCCCGCTGCTCGGCGGTGCCGTGCTCGAACAGGGTCGGCGCCAGCAGACTGATGCCGTTCTGCCCGACCCGGCCCGGCGCGCCCGCCGCGTGATACTCCTCCTCGAACGCCAGCCAGCGCACGAGGTCCGCGTCCCGCCCGCCGTACCGGGCCGGCCACGACACCACCGACCAGCGGTCCGCGGCCAGTTCGGCCTCCCACACGCGATGCGCCGCGAAGCCCTCCTCGGTCTCCAGCGAGGGCAGCGGGACCGCCGGGACATGGTCGTCAAGCCAGGCGCGGGCCTCGGCGCGGAACGCCTCGTCGGCGGGGGAGCGGGTGAGATCCATCGGGGGCACCTTCCGGCGGAGCTTCCCTAACAAGTGTTTGGTAGGTTAGCTTGGAGTCATGAGTGACGTCGAGAGCCCGGCGTACGTACCCGGCCACGGACTGCTGAGGGGCCGCACCGCCGTCATCACCGCCGCCGCGGGCGCGGGCATCGGCGGAGCCACCGCGCGCCGGTTCCTGGAGGAGGGCGCCCGCGTCCTGATCAGCGACGCCCACACCCGCCGGCTCAAGGAGTCCGCCGAGACCCTGGTCGCGGAGTTCGGACCCGGCCAGGTCGCCGCACTGCCCTGCGACGTCACCGCCGAGGACCAGGTCCAGGCCCTCTTCGACACCGCCGAGAACCTCCACGGCCGACTGGACATCGTCGTCAACAACGCCGGCCTCGGCGGCACCTCGTCCCTCGTCGACATGACCGACGAACAGTGGTCCAGGGTCCTCGACGTCACCTTGAACGGCACCTTCCGCTGCACCCGGGCCGCCCTCGTACGGCTCAGGGAACACGGCGGCGGAGGAGTCGTCGTCAACAACGCCTCCGTCGTCGGCTGGCGCGCCCAGAGCGGACAGGCCCACTACGCCGCGGCGAAGGCCGGCGTCATGGCCCTGACCCGCTGCGCCGCCGTCGAGGCCGCCACCTACGGCGTCCGCGTCAACGCCGTCTCACCCAGCCTCGCCCTGCACCCCCACCTGGTGAAGGTCACCACCCCCGAACTGCTCGAAGAACTCACCGCCCGCGAGGCCTTCGGCCGCCACGCCGAACCCTGGGAGGTGGCCAACGTGATCGTGTTCCTCGCCTCCGGCTACTCCTCGTACCTCACCGGCGAGGTCGTGTCCGTGAGCAGCCAGCACGCCTAGGACGACAATGACCCGGTGCCTACGAAGAAGAAGCCCCAGGTGACCGCCACCCCCGAGCGACGCCGCGAACTGCTCGGCACCGCCGCCGAGGTGTTCGCCGAACAGGGCTACAACGCCACCACCGTCCGCAAGATCGCGGACGAGGCCGGGATGCTCGCCGGCAGCCTCTACTACCACTTCGACTCCAAGGAATCGATGCTGGAGGAGATCCTGCGGACCTTCCTCGACGAACTCTGGGACGGCTACGACACCGTCCTCGACGCCGGACTCGGCCCCCGCGAAACCCTGGAAGCCCTGGTCACCGAATCCTTCCGCGAGATCGACCGGCACCGCGCGGCCGTCGCGATCTACCAGAAGGAAGCCCGCCACCTCGCCGCCCAGGAACGCTTCGCCTTCCTCGCCGAGTCCCAGCGCAACTTCGAGAAGGCCTGGCTGAGCACCCTGGAACGCGGTGTCGGCGCCGAGGTCTTCCGCGCCGACCTCGACATCCGCCTCACCTACCGCTTCGTGCGCGACACCGTGTGGGTCGCCGCCTCCTGGTACCGGCCCGGCGGTCAGCACAGCCCCGAGGAGATCGCCCGCCAGTACCTGTCGATGGTGCTCGACGGCATCTCCGTCCGCGAGGAGACGTAAGCGAACCACCCACACCCCCAAGGGAGTCGTCATGGCCGAGGCCTACATCGTCGAAGCGGTCCGCACCCCCGTCGGGCGACGCGGCGGAGGACTCTCCGGGGTCCACCCCGCCGACCTCGCCGCGCACGTGCTCAAGGCCCTCGTCGAACGCTCCGGCGTGGACCCGGCCGCCGTCGACGACGTCGTCCTCGGCTGCCTGGACACCGTCGGACCGCAGGCCGGCGACATCGCCCGCACGAGCTGGCTGGCCGCCGGACTGCCCGAAGAGGTCCCCGGAGTCACCGTCGACCGCCAGTGCGGCTCCTCCCAGCAGGCCGTGCACTTCGCCGCCCAGGGCGTGCTGTCCGGCACCCAGGACCTCGTCGTCGCCGGCGGCGTCCAGAACATGAGCCGGATACCCATCGCCTTCGCCTCCCGCCAGGCCGCCGAACCCCTCGGCCTCACCGAAGGCCCCTTCGCCGGCAGCGAGGGCTGGCGCGCACGCTACGGCGACCAGCCCGTCAACCAGTTCCACGGCGCCGAACTCATCGCCGCCAAATGGGGCATCAGCCGCCGCGACCAGGAGGAGTTCGCCCTGCGCTCCCACCAGCGGGCGATCCGCGCCGCCGACGAGGGCCGCTTCGCCCGCGAGACCGTCGCCCTCGGCGACGTCACCGCCGACGAGGGCCCGCGCCGCGACACCACCCTGGAGAAGATGGCCGCTCTCAAGCCGGTCGTCGAGGGCGGCACCATCACCGCCGCCTGCTCCTCCCAGATATCCGACGGCGCCGCCGCCATGCTGCTCGCCTCCGAACGGGCCGTCCGCGAACACGGCCTCACCCCCCGCGCCCGCGTCCACCACCTCTCCGTACGCGGCGAGGACCCCATCCGCATGCTCTCCGCCCCCATCCCGGCCACCGCCCACGCCCTGAAGAAGACCGGCATGTCCCTCGCCGACATCGACCTCGTCGAGATCAACGAGGCGTTCGCCCCCGTCGTCCTCGCCTGGCTCAAGGAGACCGGCGCAGACCCCGGCAAGGTCAACGTCAACGGCGGCGCCATCGCCCTGGGCCACCCGCTCGGCGCCACGGGCGTCCGGCTCATGACCACCCTGCTCCACGAACTGGAACGCACCGGCGGCCGCTACGGCCTCCAGACGATGTGCGAGGGCGGCGGCCAGGCCAACGTGACGATCATCGAACGCCTCTGAGGCACCCCGGTCCGCGCGGCCGGACGGGACCCCCTCCCGTCCAGCCGCACCGACGACTACGACTCAGTCGCCCAGTGAGAACCCCAGCAGGACACCGGCGTGGACCTCGACCATGCCCGGGGCCAGATCACCCTCCGAGCCGCCACCGCCACCGCCGTGACCCCTGTGCCCCTGGAACTCCCAGGACTCGGCGTCCACGTCCTGCAGATGCAGCACCTGGCCCAGCGCGATGCCCGCGGCCTCCGCGTACACCTCGGCCTTGCGGCGGGCCGCGGCGACGGCCCTGCGCCGCGCCTCGTCCCGCATCGCGGGCTTGTCGAGCACGTCGAAGGTGACGTCGTCGACACGGTTGGCGCCGGCGTCGACCATGTCCACGATGAGCTGCTGAAGATCGTCGACCGCTTCGGTCTGGACGGTGTACGACGCCAGGCAGCGGTACCCCAGGAACTTGCGGCCCGCACCGTAGCCGTCGTACTCGGAGTTGAGCTTCAGCTTCGAGCCGGAGACCGACGCGTCCGGTATCCCGTGCCGGCGCACCGCCTCACGCAGCAAGGACACCGCTGTCCCCGCCTTCTGGAAGGCCTCGTCCGGCGAGGGCTCCAGGATGTCGACGGCCAGCTTGATCCGCACCAACTGCGGCTCGGCCCGCACACTTCCGGCACCGAAGACGCTGAGGCCCCACGGTTGTCTGATCGACTGATTCATCCCGGCATTCAATCACCGTGTTCCGTAAGGGCGTTGAGGGTTTCCCGGGCCTGCGCCATCACCCGGTCGATCAGTTCCGCGCACGACGGGAGGTCCTCGATCACGCCCGCCACCTGGCCCGCCGCCATCACCCCCAGGTCCGTCCGGCCGTCCACCATCGACGCCTTCAGGAGCATCGGGGTGTTGGCGGCGAGCAGGACCTGGCTCCAGGTCAGATCCCTGCCGTGCCTCATGGCCAGACCGTCGCGGATCATCCCCGGCCAGGAGAGCCCGGACAGACGCCGGAACCCGGCGGCCCGGCGCACCGCCCGGACCAGCCTCCCGGCACGCCCCGCCCCCTCCAGCGCCTCGACGAGCTCACTGCGCAGCATGCGGTGCGGCAGCCCGTCCACGGCCGTCGTCACGGTCACGTCCCGCACCGTCGCCGCCAGATACCTCGCCTTCACCGCGTCGGGCACCGTCGAGTCCGAGGTCAGCAGGAAGCGCGTGCCCATCGCGATGCCCGCCGCCCCGTAGGCCAGCGCCGCCACCAGCCCCCGCCCGTCGTGGAAGCCGCCCGCCGCCACCACCGGGATGTCCACGGCATCCACCACCTGGGGCAGCAGCACGCTCGTCGCCACCTCCCCGGTGTGGCCGCCGCCCTCGCCGCCCTGCACGATCACCGCGTCGGCACCCCACGCGGCCACCTTCTCCGCGTGCCGCCGCGCCCCGACCGACGGCACGACGACCACCCCCGCCTCCTTCAGCCCGGCGATCAGCTCGCGGGACGGGGCGAGCGCGAACGACGCGACGCGCACACCCTCCTCGACGATGATCCGCACCCGGTCGCCCGCGTCCCCGGCGTCCGCCCGCAGATTCACCCCGAAGGGCCGGTCCGTCCGGGACTTGACCTCCCGTACCGCGTCACGGAGCTGATCGAGCGTCATCGTCGCCGAGGCCAGCACACCGAGCGCGCCCGCGTTCGCCGTCGCCGAGACCAAACGGGGCCCCGCCACCCAGCCCATGCCGGTCTGCACGACGGGGTGCCGGACGCCGACGAGCCGGGTCAGCGCCGTCTCCATCAGCGCCCGCCCCCGCCCGGACCGCCCGCCGGGGCGCCCCGCGGATCGGGCACCTCCTGCTCCCGCCGGCCCGCCGGGTCGATCACCGTGCGGATCAGCTCCAGCTCCCGCGCGCTCGGCTCACGGGTGAACGGCACATCCTCCGGCACGCTCAGCCCGAAACCCGTCGCCTCCTCCACCTGCTCGACGCTCACCCCCGGATGGACGGACACCAG
Source organism: Streptomyces sp. NPDC056738 (assembly GCF_042790435.1). Lineage (NCBI taxonomy): Bacteria > Bacillati > Actinomycetota > Actinomycetes > Kitasatosporales > Streptomycetaceae > Streptomyces > Streptomyces sp. NPDC056738. The sequence continues at coordinate 32,844 of NZ_JBHTZF010000023.1, read as the reverse complement.
CCGCATCGAGCGGTCCGGCGTCGCGAAGTCGAGGACCGCCAGATCGGTCACCACCCGGGGGAGGCGGTGGAAGCGGGTGGCGCTCGGGCCCGCGGCGGCGGCCCGGTCGTACCCCACCCCGCACACCATGTCGACCCGCTCCACGAACACCCGGGTCGAATGTCTGGGGATCCAGTAACTGGTCGGATTGTTCAGTGTGTTGACCGGAGCTCCGCGCACGCCCAGCAACTGGCGCCGGGGCCGGGACCAGTCGCCGACGCACGCGATGTTCTGATTGCCGAACCGGTCGATCTGGCTCGCGCCCATCATCACGTGCCGCCGTCCGCCGGTCACCGCCGTCAGATGCCTGCGGTACGGCAGCCAGCCCTCCGGGGTGCCGTCGAGACCGACGAGCAGTGCCTCGCCGTCGGTCAGCAGCAGATCCGGCGAGAAGGTGTGCCGGGCCAGCCGGGCGCCGATCGACGGGATCAGGCCCATCGGACTGGCGAGCACCTCTCCGTCGCCCCGCCACGCCTCGGCGCACGCGATCACGCAGTACTCGGCTCGGGTGACGCTCACCGCTCCCGCCCCTTCCCGTCCATCGCTCCCGCTCCCGCCCCGTTCACCGCTCCCACCCCGTCCCGTTCACCGCTCCCGCTGCTTGCCCGTTCACCGCTCCCGCTCCGCCCGCCAGTCCCGCACCGCGTTCTGATAGCCGTGCTCCCCGCCGCCGAGGAACCGCTCGGCGAACTCGGCGTACGGCGTGGTCGCGTACAGCTTCTGGAAGGCCTCGTCGCGTCCGTAGTCAGGGACGCACGAGGTGAAGTGCGCCCCGTTCGGCGTCTCCACCACGCCGGTCACCGACGACCGCTGGAGCACCAGCGTCTGCGGCGCCGCCTCCTTGGTCAGCTCCGCCGTGTCGACGATCCGCTCGCAGGAGACGTACGCCGCGTCCGCCGCCTCGCAGAACAGGTCGTCGAAGTACGGGTCGGGGCCCAGATACTGGCCGTTGCCCGCCCGGTCCGCCCGGTTCATGTGGACCAGGGCCGCGTCCAGGCGCAGCGCCGGCATGGCGACGAGCTCCTCCGGGATGCCCGAGACCGGGTCCGGATACGGCGAAGTCACCGTCCGCAGACTCGGATCGACCCGCATCACGTCCGAGCCGAGCCCGGCCCGCACCGGCAGGAACGGCAGCCGGTTCGCCGCCGCGTGCAGCCCCCACATGAACATCGCCTCGTCCACCTCCCTCAGCTCGAACGCGCCACGCTCGCGGGCCGCGCGGTAGTGGGGTTCGAGCGGAACGGAGTCGAGCGTCACGAAGGCGGTCACCAGGGTGCGGATCCGGCCCGCCGCGGCGAGCAGACCGACGTCCGGGCCGCCGTACGACACGACCGTCAGATCGGTGATCTCGCTGTCGAGCAACGCTCTCACCAGGGCCATCGGCTTGCGGCGCGAGCCCCAGCCGCCGATGCCGAGCGTCATCCCGCTCTCCAGCCGGCCGACGACGTCCCGCGCCGACATGGTCTTGTCACTCACCCGGGTCCCCCTTGCCGAAGGTGTCACGGACGCGCGCGGCCACACCGGCGAGCGAGGCCTCGAACGTGAAGCCCTGCTCGAAGCGGTAGCTGCGGCGCACGTCGACGGGATCGATGCCGTTGATCGCGGCCTTGGCGAGCCGGACGAGCTGCCCGTCCTTGGCCGCTATCTCGCGCGCCAGCTCCAGCGCCGCGGACCGCAGCTCCTCGCGCGGCACGACCCGCCACACCGAACCGTGAGCGCGCAGCTCGGCCGCCGTCACCGTCCGCGAGGTGAAGTACAGGACCCGCATCAGATGCGGGGGGACGAGACGGGACAGGTGTGTGGCCGCCCCCAGCGCCCCGCGGTCCAGCTCGGGCAGCCCGAAGACCGCGTCCTCGCTCGCCACGATCGCGTCCGCGTTCCCCACGAGCCCGACGCCGCCGCCCAGACAGAAACCGTGCACCGCGGCCACCACGGGCACCTCGCACTCGTACACCGCGGCGAAGGCCTCAGCGCAGCCGCGGTTGGCGCCGATCAGCGCGCCCCCGCCGGTGGGGTCGCGCTGCAGCTCCTTGATGTCGACGCCCGCGTTGAACCCGCGCCCCTCCGCTCCGAGGACCACACAGCGGACCCCCGGATCGGCGCACGCCGCGCGCACCGCGTCGGCAAGAGCGAACCAACCGCGCACCGGCAGCGCGTTCACCGGCGGGAAGTCGACCGTGACGACGGAAATCCCCTTTTCCGGGGACGAGGTGGAGACACCCATGGCCGCATCAGCTACCTTTCCACCAAACGTTTGTTAGGTGTGATGCGAAGCTAGCAGCGATCGCGGCCGCGCGGGAGGCCCTGTGGACAACCCGGACACCACGAACCGGCCCAGCACTCCGGGCAACCCTGACGCCGTGCCCCGGTCCGACGCGACGCCGGACCTCGACGGCCGGACCGTCGTCGTCACCGGCGGCACCCGAGGCGTCGGGGCGGGCATCACCCGCGCCTTTCAGCGAGCCGGCGCCCACGTCGTCGTCTGCGCCCGACGGCCGCCCGAAATCCCCCTCGGCAAGGCCGACTTCGTCCCCCTCGACCTGCGCGACGCGGCAGCGGTACGCGCCTTCTTCGACGCCCTGCCCCGGCTCGACGTCCTGGTCAACAACGCGGGCGGCACCCCCCACCGCCCGCTCGCCGACGCGGACGCCGAACGGCACGCCCGGGTCGTCGAGCTCAACCTCATCGCTCCCCTCACCGCGTCGATCGCGGCCCGCGACCACCTCAGACGGACCCGGGGCTCGATCGTGATGATCGGCAGCGTGAGCGGCTCACGCCCCTCGCCCGGCACCGCCGCCTACGGCGCCGCCAAGGCGGGACTGGAGAACCTGGCCCGCTCGATGGCCGTCGAATGGGCGCCGGAGATCCGCGTCAACACCCTGGTCGTCGGCATGGTCCGCACCGAACTCGCCCATCTGCACTACGGCGGCGAGGACGGCCTCGCCGCCGTCGCCCGCACCGTCCCGCTGGGCCGCTTCGCCCGGCCCTCGGACGTCGGCGCCGCCGCCGTCTTCCTCGCCTCCGACGCCGCCGCCTACATCAGCGGCGCCTCCGTCCTCGTCCACGGAGGCGGCGAGCGGCCCGCCTTCCTCGACGCCGCCACCGCCGACAAGGACCGGTCAGGAGAGACACGATGAGCGCACCACTGCTGTGCGAGGGGCGGGTCGTGATCGTCACCGGCGCGGGCCGCGGGCTCGGCAGGGCGCACGCGCTGGCGTACGCGGCCGAGGGCGCCCGGCTCGTGGTCAACGACCTCGGCGTCGGCCTCGACGGCGCCCCCGCGGCGGACAGCCCGGCCCGCCAGGTGGCCGAGGAGATCCGCGCGGCGGGCGGCGAGGCGGTGGCCCACGGCGGCGACATCGCGACGGCCGAGGGCGCCGCGTCCCTCGTCCGCGCCGCGCTGGACACGTACGGGCGTCTCGACACCCTCGTCAACAACGCCGGATTCCTCCGCGACCGCATGCTGGTCAACCTCGACGAGGACGACTGGGACGCCGTGATGCGGGTCCACCTGAAGGGGCACTTCCTGCCGCTCCGACAGGCGGCGGCGCACTGGCGCGCCGAGGCCAAGGCGGGCCGCACGCCCGACGCCAGAGTCGTCAACACCAGCAGCGGCGCGGGCCTGCTCGGCTCCGTCGGCCAGGGCAACTACAGCGCCGCCAAGGCCGGCATCGTCGCTCTCACGCTGGTCGCGGCGGCCGAGATGGAACGCCACGGCATCCAGGTCAACGCCATCGCCCCGGCCGCCCGCACCCGGATGACCGAGCGCGCCTTCGCCGACACGATGACCGCCCCCGACAGCGGATTCGACGCCATGGACCCCGGCAACGTCTCGCCGCTGGTCGTCTGGCTCGGATCGGCGGCCAGCGCCGGCGTCACCGGCCGGGTCTTCGAGACCGAGGGCGGCCGCATCACGGTCATGGAGGGCTGGCGGCCGGGCCCGAGCGCCGACAAGGGAGCCCGCCGGACCCCGGCGGAGGCGGGCGAGACGGCCCGTGAACTGCTGACACGGGCCGCGACTCCGGGCGCGGTGTACGGGGCGCGGTAGGCGCGGTCGTACCGCTCGCGGAGCCGTCCGGGCTCAGTGCCCGGGCCGGGTCGTGCTCGCCTTCAGCAGGGTGACGATCTCCGCGTGACCGGTCTCCAGGTCGTCGCCCGCGAACGGCCTGCCCCGCTCGTCCAGGAGCTGGACCTCGACGGTGACGCCCTCGGGCGACGGATGCCGGTGGGTGACCGACGCGTGGCCGGCGCCGTGCGTGCGGGCCAGGCCCTCCCGCAGCTCGGCCTCGACACCGACGCCGATCAGCCGGCGGGCCTCCGCCAACGCCTCGCCCCGCGCGCCCGCCCCGTGCGCGAGCAGAGCCCGTACGCAGCCGGCCGAGCCCCGGTGCGCGGCCGTCACCAGCGGGGGCTCGCCCGCGGGCCCGGGCCTGCCGGGGTCCGCGCCCGCCGCCAGGAGCGCCTCCGCGACGGCGGTGTGCCCGCGCCGCAGCGCCCAGGTCAGCGCGGTGAAACCGAACGCCTCCACCGTGTCCGGGTACGCCCCGGCCGCGAGCAGCGCGCGCACCACCTCCGTGTGACCGCCGCAGGCGGCGCCGCACAGGGGAGCGTCCGTGCCCAGGCTGAGCCGGTCGGGCTCGGCACCGGCCGCCAGCAGCAGCCGTACGACTCCGGGACGGTCGCTCACCGCGGCCAGGTACAGGGCGCTCTGGCCGTCCTCGTCGACCGCCTCCGGGCTCACCCCGGCGCGCAGCAGCCGTACGACCGCGTCCTCGTCCCCCTCGTACACGGCGGGGAAGAGGAGTGCGGTCGGGTCGTTCGTGCTCATCCTTCGACCCTCGCTCGGCACCGACGCGCGAGGCAAAGGCTTTCGGGGTGTTCTGCCTCACCCGTCCCGCCCGCCGGTGCCACGAACGGCGCACGCGCGGGGCGGCGGGCAGGCGAGGCTTTGCGGACACGCCCCAGGGCCCGTCCGGCGCCTAGGTGTCGCACTCCAGCACCGTCCGGCACAGCGCGCACCGCGCCCGCACCCGGCCCCGGACCGGCACCCGGATGCGCTGATGGCAGGTCGGGCACGGGAAGGAGACGCGCAGCGGTCCGCGGTCGTCGGGCGCGAACGCGTAGGGGACGCCGGAGTGGTCGGGGATGTGATGGTCCAAGGCGTGCCTGCGGTCCCTTGCGTAGCGGCGGCGGCCCGCCCAGCCGGCCGCGGTCAGCGGGGGTTGCCGTCCGTCCCGCAGGGCCAGTTCCATGCCCTTGGTGTACGCGGTGAACGCCTGCGGGCTGGTGAACCACACCGAGGGGTCCTCGTCGAAGACCAGGGCGCGCTTGGCGAGGACGTAGCCGAACTCCTCGGGAGTCAGATAGCCGAGCTTCTGCGAGGAGGCGCCGTCCTCGCGGTAGGCGTCGAGGAGGAGCCAGCCCGCGCCGAGATAGGCCGCGGCGGTGTCGGTGAGGATCTCGGTGTCGCGGGTGCCGGGGAACGAGAGGTCCAGGCGGTGCAGATAGACGTGCATCACCTCGTGGGCGAGGGCGGCGCCGATGTCCCGGCGATGGGTGCGGAAGCGGTCGTTGAGTTCGATGAAGTACTCGGGCCCCGCCGCGAGTTCGACGTGCGCCGCGTGGGTCATCTCGCGGAAGCCGACGATCATCCGGGCGTCCGGCAGCCGGTAGTGCCGCACCATCTCGCGGGCGACGCGCTGGGCGCCCAGATGCAGGTCGTCGATGTCCGCGAACGCCACGTCGGCGGGCGCCACGCTGGTCGCGAAGGTGTGGACGGTGTCGTACGAGAGCCGCTTGTACAGCGCGGTGACCGATGCCCGCACCGTGTCCAGATGCGGGTAGCCGTGCTCGACCGGTCCGCCGTTCGCCACGCCCGCACCCCCAGAAGACGCCGGAACTCCTCTCCACTGTAGGCGGGGTTCCGCCCGGTGGCGGGGGAGCCGGGCGGCGCAGCGGGGCGGGGGAGGGCTGAGGGAGGGCGCGACTGGCCGGAATGCGGCTCTTGCCCGGTGCCGCGGCTGGTCCCCATAATCCCCACCAGCTTGGCAGGTGCATGCCATGGACGGTTTTCCCGTGCATGTCCCCGCGCGCCCGCCTCGCGGACAACCCCCCACGAAAGGAAGCGCGTTGAAGTCTCCCAGGAAGTACGGCGTCATCAGAAGACTGCTCGCCGTCGCCGCGGTCGCCCTCGCCACCGTGTCCCTCCAGCCGCTGACCGCACACGCCGCACCCGCACCCGTCGTCGGCGGGACACGCGCCGCCCAGGGCGAATTCCCCTTCATGGTCCGCCTCTCCATGGGCTGCGGCGGCGCCCTCTACACCCAGAGCATCGTCCTGACCGCCGCACACTGCGTGAACGGCTCCGGCACCAACACCTCCATCACCGCCACCGCCGGCGTCGTCGACCTCCAGAGCAGCAGCGCCGTCAAGGTCAAGTCCACCAAGGTGCTCCAGGCCCCCGGCTACAACGGCAAGGGCAAGGACTGGGCCCTCATCAAGCTCGCCAGGCCCATCGCCCTGCCCACCCTGAAGATCGCCACCAACACCGCCTACAACAACGGCAACTTCACCGTCGCCGGCTGGGGCGCCACCCGCGAAGGCGGCGGACAGCAGCGCTACCTCCTCAAGGCCACCGTCCCCTTCGTCGACGACGCCACCTGCCAGCAGGCCTACGGCAGCGACCTCGTCCCCGGCGACGAGATCTGCGCCGGATTCGTCGCCCAGGGCGGCGTCGACACCTGCCAGGGAGACTCCGGCGGACCCATGTTCCGCAAGGACGACACCGGCGCCTACCTCCAGGTCGGCATCGTGAGCTGGGGCGAGGGCTGCGCCGAGCCCGGCTACCCCGGCGTCTACAGCGAGGTCTCGACCTTCGCCGCCGACATAGCCAGGGCGGCTGCCGGACTCTGATCCCGCACGGCCCGTGAAAACGGATCCCGTACGGCCGTGAACGCGGCGCCCGCGACCCCGGTCGCGGGCGACCGCGCACGCCCTCCCCTCAGGACCCGGCCCCCACGAGCCACGTAGGGTTGGCTGTCATGACCACCAGCAAGCCCCAGGAAGCCGGCCCCGACGTCAGCACGGAACTGGCCCGGCTGCGCGACAGCATCGACAACATCGACGCCGCCGTCGTCCACATGCTCGCCGAACGCTTCAAGTGCACCCAGCAGGTCGGCCACCTCAAGGCCGCCCACCAGCTCCCGCCCGCCGACCCCTCCCGCGAGGCCCACCAGATCGCCCGGCTGCGCCGCCTCGCCGAGAGCGCCAAGCTGGATCCGGCCTTCGCGGAGAAGCTGCTGAACTTCATCATCGCCGAGGTCATCCGGCACCACGAGCGCATCGCCGACGACGCCGGCGGCACCTCCGACACGGGGGAGTGACAGGGGCGGGGCGCCGTCCCGCCGCCGGCCCGTGCCCACCCCGGCCGCGCCGTGACCGCGCCCCGGCCGCCCCCCAGCCGCACCGCGACCGGCTCCCGGCCGTGCGACGACCGCTGCCCGGCCGTGCGGCGACCGCCCCACGGCACGCCGCGACCGCGCCCCGCGACCGGAAATGCGCAGAGCGTACATACCGCACCACCCCTGTGTCCCGACCCGCGCCATCGGGCAGCATGGCCTCATGTCCGTACTGACGCGCGACGAAGCGCAGACCCGTGCCAAGCTCCTCGACGTCCACCACTACGGGATCGAACTCGATCTGACAGGAGGGGACGACACCTTCGACTCCCTGACCGTCATCCGGTTCACCGCCCGCACCGACGCGGACACCTTCGTCGAGCTGAAGCCCGCCGAACTGCGCTCCGTCACCCTGGACGGCCGGCCCCTCGACCCCGAGACCCTGGACGAGAACCGGCTGCCCCTCAAGGGACTCACCGCCGGCGAGCACGAACTGCGCGTCGACGCCTCCATGCGCTACTCCCGCACTGGGGAGGGCATGCACCGCTTCACCGACCCCACCGACGGCGAGACCTACCTCTACACCCAGCTCTTCATGGAAGACGTCCAGCGCGTCTTCGCCGCCTTCGACCAGCCCGACCTCAAGTCCGTCTTCGAACTCTCCGTCACCGCCCCCGAAGGCTGGACCGTCCTCGCCAACGGCGTCACCGAACACCTCGGAGACGGCCGCTGGCAGGCCGCCCCCACCCCCCTCATCTCCACCTACCTCGTCGCCGTCGCCGCCGGCCCCTGGCACTCGGTCCGCACCGAACACGCCGGCCTGCCCTTCGGCCTCCACTGCCGCCGCTCGCTGGCCCCCTACCTCGACGCCGACGCCGACGAAATCCTCGACGTCACCCGCGCCTGCTTCGACCGCTACCACGAGAAGTTCGACGAGCCCTACCCCTTCGACTCCTACGACCAGGCGTTCGTCCCCGAGTTCAACGCCGGTGCCATGGAGAACCCCGGACTCGTCACCTTCCGCGACGAATTCGTCTACCGCTCCGCCGTCACCGACACCGAGCGGCAGACCCGCGCCATGGTCATCGCCCACGAGATGGCCCACATGTGGTTCGGCGACCTCGTCACCCTGCGCTGGTGGGACGACATCTGGCTCAACGAGTCCTTCGCCGAGTACATGGGCTACCAGACCCTCACCGAAGCCACCCGCTTCACCGACACCTGGGTCGACTTCGGCGTCGCCCGCAAGTCCTGGGGCTACGACGCCGACCAGCGCCCCTCCACCCACCCCGTCGCCCCCGACCCGGACGCCGTCCCCGACACCGCGTCCGCCATGCTCAACTTCGACGGCATCTCCTACGCCAAGGGCGCCTCCGCCCTGCGCCAGCTCGTCACCTGGCTCGGCGAGAAGGACTTCCTCGCGGGCATCAACACCCACTTCGCCCGCCACAAGTTCGCCAACGCCACCCTCGCCGACTTCATCGACAACCTCGCCTCCGCCACCGAACGCGACGTCCACGCCTGGGCCGACGCCTGGCTGCGCACCACCGGCGTCGACACCCTCCGGCCCGAGATCACCGAAGCCGACGGACAGTGGCACCTCACCGTCGACCACGACGGCAGCCGCCCCCACCGCATCGCCGTCGGCGCCTACGACACCGTCCCCGGCGAGGTCGACCGGCTCGTCCTGCGCGAACGCTTCGAACTCGACGTCCCCCAGGGCGACACCGGCGCCCCCAGGCCCGGCCGCCGCCCCGACCTGCTCCTCCTCAACGACGGCGACCTCACCTACGCCAAGGTCCGCTTCGACGCCAAGTCCTTCCAGACCGTACGAGCCGCCCTCGGAGGCCTCCCCGACGCCCTCACCCGGGCCGTCGTCTGGAACGCCCTGCGCGACGCCGTACGCGACGGCGAACTGCCCGCCGCGGACTACATCGAGACCGCCCGCACCCACCTGCCGCGCGAGACCGACCTCGCCGTCGTCCAGGGCGTCCTGACCTTCGCCGCCGCCCACGTCGCCGACCGCTACCTCAGCCCCGAGCAGCGGCCCATCGCCCTCACCACCCTCACCGACCTGTGCCGCGACCTCATCCGCCGCACCGAGGACGGCTCCCACCCCGGCCTGCGCCTCACCGCCGTACGCCACCTCATCGACGTCGCCGTCCACCCCGACACCATCAGCGCCTGGTTCTCCGAGGGCACCGTCCCCGGCGGCCCCGAACTCGACCCCGAACTGCGCTGGCGCATCCTCGCCCGGCTCAGCGTCCTCGGCGCCGTCGACGACGCCGTCATCGACGCCGAACTCGTCCAGGACCCCAGCGCCACCGGCCAGGAGGGCGCCGCCCGCTGCCGCGCCGCACTGCCCGACCCCCAGGCCAAGCGCGCCGCCTGGGACGCCATGTTCGCCACCGACGACCTCTCCAACTACCTGTTCACCGCCACCGCCCAGGGCTTCTGGCAGCCCGAACAGGCCGACCTCGTCCGCGAGTACGTCGAGCGGTACTGGCCCGACGCCGTGGCCCTCGCCGAACGACGCGGCCCCGCCATCGCCGAAGCCGCCGGCCGCTGGGCCTTCCCCGCCGGCGCCGTCACCCCGGAGACCCTCGCCCTCGGCGAGAACTGCCTGAACGAGGCCGACCCCATCCCGGCCCTGCGCCGCAAGCTCGCCGACCAACTCGACGACCTCGCCCGCGCACTGCGGGTACGACAGGCCTAACCACCGGACCCGGCACCGACCCGGGCCCACCCCAGCGAACCCGGACGCCGGACGCCGCCCCACGCGGCGATCCGGCGTCCGGCGTCTCCGGTCCCGCGCCGCGGTCGGGCGTCCGGCGTCACCCCTGCCCGCGCAGCGGTTCGGGGCCCGGTGTCCCCCTCCAGCGCGCGGCGATCCGGCGTCCGGCGTCTCCGGTCCCGTTCACACAAATCCTCCGTACGGCAGTACCCCCGCCGGGGCCGAATCGTTCTCCTTGGCGGGCGCACCTGCCCAAAACACGTACACGCCGGGAAGGACCCGCCGCACGTCCATCGGAGGACACCCATGAGCACGCCGCCCCTCGCCTCAGGCCCCGAAGGCCCCGACGCACTGCGGCCGTTGCTCGACACCGTCCTGCACGCGCTCGCCGAAGGCAGCGCCGCCCGTGGAGGGCCCCTCCCCGCCGGAGGCCCCGAACGCGTCGCCGAACGCCTGCGCACAGCCCTCGGCGACCCCCTGCCCCCGCACGGCACCCCCGACGCCCTGCACACCCTCGTCCGCGCCCTCGCCGAAGGCGCCGCCGACCCCGCCGACCCCCTGTGCGCGGCCCACCTGCACTGCCCGCCCCTCGCCGTCGCCACCGCCGCCGACCTCGCGGCCTCCGCACTCAACCCGTCCCTCGACTCCTGGGACCAGGCCCCCGCCGCATCCGAACTCGAAGCGGTCCTCACCCGGACCCTCGCCCACCTCGTCTACGGCGACCCGGACACCGCACCCACCCCGGACGCACACAGCGACGCCCTCATCACCACCGGCGGCACCGAATCGAACCAACTCGCCCTCCTCCTCGCCCGCGAGAAACACCACGGCATCCAACTCGTCTGCGCGGCCGGAGCCCACCACTCCCTCCAGCGCGCCGCCTGGCTCCTCGGCCTCCCCGAACCCGTCGTCCTCCCCTCACCCGCCGGCACCCTCGACCCCGCCGCCCTCGACAGCGCCCTCACCGAACTGCGCGGCCCCCACCTCGTCGCCGCCACCGCCGGCACCACCGACGCCGGACTCATCGACCCACTGCCCGAGATCGCCGACCTCTGCGCCACCCACGGCGCCCGCCTCCACATCGACGCCGCCTACGGCGGAGGCCTCCTCTTCAGCGACCGGCACCGCCCCAAACTCGACGGACTCACCCGCGCCGACACCGTCACCCTCGACCTGCACAAACTCGGCTGGCAACCCGTCGCCGCCGGACTCCTCGCCGTACGCGACCCCACCGACCTCACCCCCCTCGGCCACCGCGCCGACTACCTCAACGCCGACGACGACACCGAAGCCGGCCACCCCGACCTCCTCGGCCGCTCCCTGCGCACCACCCGCCGCCCCGACATCCTCAAGATCGCCGTCACCCTCAAGACCCTCGGACGCCACGGCATCGGAAACCTCGTCGACCAGGTCTGCGCCCACGCCCACGAACTCGCCGACCTCGTCGCCGCCCACCCCGGCCTCGAGCTCTACGACCACCCCGTCATCAGCACGGTTCTCTTCCGGCCCGAAGGCGCCACCGACGACACCGTCGCCGCCGTACGCCGCACCCTCCTCGACCAAGGCCGCGCCGTCCTCGGCCGCGCCACCCTCGACGGCCGCCGCTGGCTCAAAGCCACCCTCCTCAACCCCCACACCCGGCCCGGCGACCTGGCCACGCTCCTGAAACTGGTGGAAGGACACACACCCCGATGAGACCGACACCCCAGCCCCAGCGCCCCACCGCCGAAACCCCCCGCGACCTCGTCGGCATCGGCATCGGCCCCTTCAACCTCTCCCTCGCCGCCCTCGCCCACCCCCTCACCGAACTCGACACCGTCTTCTACGAACAACGCCCCGGCTTCGACTGGCACCCCGGCCTCCTCATCGACGGCGCCACCCTCCAAGTCCCCTTCCTCGCCGACCTCGTCACCCTCGCCCACCCCACCAGCCCCTGGTCCTTCCTCAACTACCTCAAGGACCGCGACCGCCTCTTCCCCTTCTACTTCGCCGAGCGCTTCCACATCCAACGCGCCGAATACGACGCCTACTGCCGCTGGGTCGCCGACAACCTCCCCGGACTCCGCTTCGCCCACCAGGTCGACACCGTCCGCTGGAACCCCGAACACGACCTCTTCGAAGTCGACTTCACCCGCCTCGACGCCCACGGCCAGGCACAGGCCCTCGGCCGCACCCACACCCGCAACATCGTCCTCGGCGTCGGCACCGCCCCCCACATCCCCGAACCCCTCAAACCACTCGTCGAAGCCCCCGACGCACCCGTCATCCATGCCGCCGACTACCTCAAACACCGCGACCGATTCCTCACCGCCGACCACATCACCGTCATCGGCGCCGGCCAGTCCGGAGCCGAGGTCTTCCTCGACCTCCTCCGCAACCGCCCCACCGGAAAAGAAAAGATCCACTGGCTCGCCCGCACCGAGGCCTTCGCCCCCATGGAGTACTCCAAACTCGGCCTCGAACACTTCACCCCCGACTACACCCGCTACTTCCACGCCCTCACCGAACCCGTCCGCGACCGCCTCCTCGCCGCGCAGTGGCAACTCCACAAGGGCATCGACGCCGACACCATCGCCGCCATCCACGACGAGCTCTACCGCCGCACCCTCCACGGCGGCTGGCCCGACGCCGTCCTCACCCCCGCCGTCACCGTCCGCACCGCCGGACGCATCGCCACCACCAAGATCGAACTCCACCTCGAACACGTCCAGCAGGGCACCCGCTCCCGCCTCACCACCAACGCCGTCGTCCTCGCCACCGGCTACCGCGAACGCCCCATCGCCCCCCTCCTCGCCGGACTCGACCCCTACCTCCGCCGCGACAACGCCGCACGCCCCGACATCGACGACCAGTTCCGCCTCGTCCTCGACCCCACCGTCACCGGCCGCGTCTACGTCCAGAACGCCGAACTCCACACCCACGGCGTCGGCACCCCCGACCTCGGCCTCGCCGCCTGGCGCAGCGCGACCATCCTCAACTCCCTCACCGGCAAAGACCCCTACCCGCTCCCCGGCCGCACCGCCTTCACCACCTTCGGCCTCGAACACACCCCCCGCGTCCCCGCCGCCCGCCAGGAACCCCGACCCCTCACCCGCCTGGTCCCGCTCATCCCCCTCGTCGAAGGGCGATGAGGCCCACCCCCACATCCCCTCATCGGACGAGCCCCGCCCAACGGTTCACACACCGGCCCGAAATCCCCGGACCACCCCCGCCACCCGCCCAAGACAAACGGCGCCGACGCGAAAAAACCGCGCCGACGCCGCACACCTGAACCAAGAACGCCCTAGAACACGGGCACACCCTCACGCGTCAACTTCCAGTCCACCGACGCGAAGTCCTTCGGGTCCAGCACACCCTTCGCCGTGACCCACTCCGCGATCCGCGTCCGGATCTCCGTCGACTCCGACCACACCTCGGTCGCCGTGGCGACATGCGGGAACGCGCCACCGCCATTGGCACGGTAGTTGTTCACCGCGAACACGAACTGCTGAGCATCGGCCAACGGCGCACCCTGGTACGTCAGATTCTTGATCCGCGAACCCTCCGCCTGCGCGATGTCGATGTCGTACTGAAGACCCGACACATAGTCGTAGTTGTAGTCCGGGCGACCGTTCGCGTTCGTCAGCTTCTCCGTGTCGACCACCGCACCCACGGCCGTCTGCACGAAATAGTTCGCCGAGTACTCCAGGTACGCACGGACCTGCGCACCCGTCAGCACCTTCGCCACCAGCGTGTTGTCGTACACGTACAGACTCGACAGATCCCGGATCGTCACATCACCGGCCGGGATCTCCGACGTCCGCGAGAACGGCGAAGCCTGCGCGATCACCGGCAACGACGCGTACTGCGTCCCCACCAGCGCCGCCCGCACCACATCCTCCTGGACCTTCGTGATCAGATCGATGATCGGAGCGTCCTTGTAACGCGCCTCCACCGTCGTCAGCGTGTCCGTCGCCGTACCCACCACCTGGTTGACGTACGCCACCACCAGATCGTGCTCGTCCTTCAGCAGCCGCGTGATCTTCGGATCGTCCGCCACCGAGTTCGTGTTGCGCACCGAAGCCGCCACCGACTCGACCCGCCAACGCCCCTTCTCGAAGACCAGCCCGAAGTCGAACACCGACAACCGCTCCGCGAACGCCAACGGCTCCGACAACACCACCGTCTTGCCCGTCGCCGTGTTCGTGACCTTCAGCTCCGGGATCTCCAGGTGCGCGTGACCCACCAGGATCGCGTCGATCCCCGGCACCTGCTGCGCCACCAGCGCCGCCGAGTTCTCCACGTACGGCACCTGATCACCGTACGACGACGTACCCGACGTACCCGAATGCGCCGACACGACCACCACGTCCGCACCCATCGACCGAAGCTTCGGCACCCACTTCGCCGCCTGCTCCTCAAGACCCGGGAACGTCAACTTCCCCTGCACGTAGGCCTTGTCCCAGATCGCGATACCCGGATTCGTCAGCCCCAGCACCGCCACCTTCACCGGCGGAGCCCCATGAACACGGAACTCCTTCATGAAGTACGGCGGAAACGCCGGCTTCAGCGTCTTCGCGTCCAGCGCGTTCGCACCCAGCAACGGGAAACGGCACTGCGACTCGAACTTCCGCAGCGTCTCGATCCCATAGTTGAACTCGTGGTTCCCCAGCGCCACCGCGTCATAGCCGATCGCGTTCATCGCCTGCGCCATCGGATGCACCGGACCACCCTTGGCGGTGATCGGATCCACCTTCGCGTAGTAATACGTCAACGGAGTGCCCTGGATCGTGTCACCCGCGTCCAGCAGCAGCGTGTTGCAACGCCCCTTCTCCGCACGGATCTCGTTCACCAGCGTCGAGATCCGCGCCAGACCCTGCGCGTTGCCCGCCTTGTCCGAGTACTCCGCGTCCTTGAAGTAGTCCCAGTTGAAGACATGACCGTGCAGATCGGTCGTCCCCATCACCGTCAGCTCGTACCGCTTCACCGGCCGGCCCCCCTTCGACCCCTCCGCGGCCTGCGCCACCGGAGCCGCACCCACACCCGCGAGCGCCACCCCCGCACCGGTCACGGCGGACTCCTTCAGAAACTTCCGGCGATTCAACGGCATGGCACGAACTCCTCGTGGACGGGGGTGACGACGCGCGTAGATTCTGGCCCAACACCCGCCCCCGCAAAAGACCCTGGAGGTTTCCATCTGATGGCCGGACGACACCGCCCACCCCCCACCCAGTGACAGAGTGGGACGTATGACCCCCGACACCGGCCCCACCGACCGGCACACCCCGGCCACCACCCCCACCCCACCCGCCGTCCCCTACGGCACCCCTGACACACCCCGCATCGCCGTCCGCGGCGAAGCCCACCTCGAAGTCGACCCCGAACTCGCCCGCATCACCATCACCGTCACCGCCCGCGGCAAAGACCGCCGCCAGACCCTCACCGACCTCACCCACCGCAACGCCCGCGCCCTCGACCTCGTCAAAACCCACGGCGACGCGGTCGAACACCTCGAGACCAGCGCCCTCACCATCACCCCCGAACTCGGCCGGCACAGCCGCGGCGAACGCACCCGCACCCACCACGGACTCGTCCACATCACCGCCCAACTGAACGACTTCACCGCACTCGGCGAACTCACCACCGCCCTCGCCGACCTCGACCTCACCCGCGTCGACGGCCCCTGGTGGACCCTGCGCCCCGACTCCCCGGCCCACCGCGCGGCACGCCGGCAAGCCGTCCACGAAGCCGTCCAGCGCGCCCGCGAATACGCCGAAGCCCTCGACACCACCCTCACCGCCCTCGTCGAACTCGCCGACACCGGCACCGACGACACCCACCCCCGCGTCCCCCAGACCACCCGCGCGCTCAGCCGCGCCGCCTACGGCGCCGCCCCCACCGAGGACGAACCCGCACCCCTCGACCTCGAACCCCAACGCCAGCACGTCCACGCCCAGGTCGTCGCCCGCTTCACCATGGCGCCACCACGGCTCTAGCCCCACCTGACAGCATCACGGAACGTCACCACACGACTCTTCCGCGCACCCACCCCACAGCCCGGCGCACACTGGACGGGCACAGGTCGAAGAAGGCGCCGACCGCACCGGGCATCACGCTCCGCTCATCGGAGCGGTGCGGCGCACAATTCAACAGTTGTCAATAACCCTTCACGCAAAGGTTGTTGAGTAGTCATGCGCGACCAATTCTCTACCGACCGGTAAGGCCTAGGCTCGAATCATGCGCCGAGCGAAAATCGTCTGCACACTGGGCCCCGCAACCGACTCATACGACCAGATCAAAGCCCTGGTCGAAGCCGGAATGGACGTAGCCCGCTTCAACCTCAGCCACGGCACCCACGCCGACCACGAAGAGCGCTACCGGCACGTCCGGAAAGCCTCCGACGAAACCGGCCGCAGCGTCGGAATCCTCGGCGACCTTCAAGGCCCGAAGATCCGCCTCGGCCGCTTCACCGAAGGACCCGTACTCCTTGAACGCGGGGACACCTTCACCATCACCGTCGAAGAAGGCGCCCAAGGAGACCGCGAATCCTGCGGAACCACCTACGACGGCCTCGCCACCGACGTCACTCCCGGTGAACGCGTCCTCGTCGACGACGGAAAGGTCTGCCTCGAAGTCACCTCCGTCGACGGCCCCCGCGTCCACACCACCGTCATCGAAGGCGGCATGGTCTCCGACCACAAGGGCCTCAACCTCCCCGGCGTCGCCGTCTCCGTCCCCGCCCTCTCCGACAAGGACGAGGACGACCTCCGCTGGGCCCTGCGCACCGGCTTCGACGTCATCGCCCTCTCCTTCGTCCGCAGCGGCAAGGACATCCAGGACGTCCACCGCATCATGGACGAAGAAGGCCGGCGCCTCCCCGTCATCGCCAAGGTCGAAAAGCCGCAGGCCGTCGACAACATCGACGACATCGTCGCCGCATTCGACGGCATCATGGTCGCCCGCGGTGACCTCGGCGTCGAAATGCCGCTCGAACAGGTACCCATCGTCCAGAAGCGCGCCATCAAACTCGCCAAACGCAATGCCAAGCCGGTCATCGTCGCCACCCAGATGCTCGACTCGATGATCGACAATTCCCGCCCCACCCGCGCCGAAGCCTCCGACGTCGCCAACGCCGTCATCGACGGCACCGACGCCGTGATGCTCTCCGGCGAGACCAGCGTCGGCAAATACCCCATCGAGACGGTCAGGACGATGAGCCGCATCGTCGAAGCCGCCGAGGAGGACATCCTCGCCAAGGGACTGCCCCCGCTGACCGAACGCAACAAACCCCGCACCCAGGGCGGCGCCGTCGCCCGAGCCGCGGCGGAGATGGGCGACTTCCTCGGCGCCAAGTTCCTCGTCGCCTTCACCCAGTCCGGCGACACCGTCCGCCGCCTGTCCCGCTACCGCTCGCCCATCCCCCTCCTCGCCTTCACCCCCACCCCCGCCACCCGCTCCCAGCTCAACCTCACCTGGGGTGTCGAGACCTTCCTCGGCCCGCACGTCGACTCCACCGACGCCATGGTCGACCAGGTCGACGAACTCCTCCTCAAGTACGGCCGCTGCAACAAGGGCGACATCGTCGTGATCACCGCCGGCTCCCCGCCCGGAGTCTCCGGCTCCACGAACCTGGTCCGCGTCCACCACGTGGGCGAGGACGACAGCCCCAAGTAGCACCGCACCACGCCCGACGGGCCCCTCCTGAGCCGCCCGAGGGGCCCTTCCTGGTCAGTACTTGGGGCCGACGTGGATGTCCATCAGGGCTACAGAGGCTTTGCGGGCGACGGAGATGTTGCGGGAGTTCGGCTGCCTCCAGTCGACGCCGACCGCGTCGAGAGTGTCGGTGAAGAGGCGCATGATGTCGGGCGACTTGTTGGTGAAGAAGTACCGGGGGTACTCGTAGCGCTTCGTCTCCCGGCGACGAGGCGGGTCGTCCAGTTGGTGATGCGGCAGCCGTCCGAGTGGATGAGACCCCGGACGAACTCCCAGGGGTGGGCGTCGACGATGTCCTGCTGCCAGGGTTCGAGCACGATCGGCCGCTCGTGCTTCTTGCCGGGGCCGTGCTGGGGAAACAGGCAGGGCCAATGCTTGCTGTAGCAGGTGACGTACTGGCAACCCTGCCGCTGCACGCGGAACACTTTGTTGTCGGGGCGCAGTGACCGTACTGCCGACGCGCAGGCGTCGATCAGACCGGGCCAGGCATCGGCGCACGCGATGCGGAGAAAGTGGACGCCTCTCCGGAAGGAGCTGATGCAGCCGTCGCCGAGGTAGAGGCCCAGCAGGTAGGCGTACGCGGCGGGATCGTCAGGATCCTCGGGGGTGGTGCGGCACCTTGGGCAGGGCCTGCCGCGGTTGCCTTCGAGGGGCTTGATGCGCACTTGTCATGAACGGATCGCGGCTCGGGAGATCCCGGTCTCCTTGCTCACCGAGTTCAGGCTGCGCCCTTGGTTCAGTAGTGCCAGCGCTTGCTTGCGTGTGCCAATGTCGTACATATGGTCACTCTGCGTTCGCGGCATCGACGACACGCAGCAAAAAGCGGATGTTCACCAGAATGGGAACATCCGCTTTCGTGAAGCAACCTTGACATCCAAGGAAAAGTGCCCCGAGTCGGATTCGAACCGACGCTGTATGGGTTTTGAATCCATGGCCTCTACCGCTGGGCTACCGGGGCTTCCTCTGAAACAAAGGGTAGCGATCACCCGCCGTGCCCTCACCTTACCGCAGCTAGGTAGGCTCTTGTCAGCAGTCCCCGCCCTGAACGAGGAGCCCCCGTGACCGCCCCCGAGTCGCCCCAGCCCGTAGACGCGCCCGACGACGACAAGTCGCACGTGCCTCCGCTGACGACCCGTGTCGTCATCGCCGAGGACGAGGCGCTGATCCGTCTCGACCTCAAGGAGATGCTGGAGGAGGAGGGCTACACCGTCGTGGGCGAGGCCGGCGACGGTGAACAGGCCGTCGAGCTGGCCCGGGAGCACAAGCCCGACCTGGTGATCCTCGACGTGAAGATGCCGAAGCTGGACGGCATCTCGGCGGCGGAGAAGATCGCCGAGGAGTCGATCGCCCCGGTGCTGATGCTGACCGCGTTCTCGCAGCGCGACCTGGTCGAGCGGGCCCGTGACGCGGGCGCGATGGCGTACCTGGTGAAGCCGTTCAGCAAGAGCGACGTGGTGCCGGCGATCGAGATGGCGGTGTCCCGGTTCGCGGAGCTGAAGGCGCTGGAGGGTGAGATCGCGGATCTCACGCAGCGTCTGGAGACCCGGAAGCTGGTGGACCGGGCGAAGTCGGTCCTGCAGACGGAGTACGGCCTGACGGAGCCGGCGGCGTTCCGGTGGATCCAGAAGACGTCGATGGACCGTCGTATGTCGATGCAGCAGGTGGCCGAGGCGGTCATCGAGGACGCCGCGGAGAAGAAGGCGGCGAAGGGCTAGTCCCCCCGCAGCAGAGCTCGGTCCGCGTCGAAGTGGCGGACGGAAGAGGCCCGCACCCCTGACGGAGGTGCGGGCCTTTTCGTACGACCGGGGTCGTGGGCGGATCAGTCCTCGCCGAGGTAGGCCTTGCGGACGGACTCGTCGTGGAGGAGGTCCTGGCCGGTGCCGGAGAGGACGATGCTGCCGACCTCCATGACGTGGGCCTGGTCGGCGAGGGAGAGCGCCGCCTGGGCGTTCTGCTCGACGAGCAGGATGGTGGTGCCGGACGCCTTGAGTTCGGCGATGGTGGCGAGGATCTTCTGCATCATGATCGGCGAGAGGCCCATGGAGGGCTCGTCGAGCATGAGCAGCTTGGGCTGGGACATGAGGGCGCGTCCCATGGCGAGCATCTGCTGTTCGCCGCCCGAGAGGGTGCCTGCGGCCTGCTTACGGCGTTCTCCCAGGATGGGGAAGAGGTCGTAGGCGCGCTGGATGTCCTTCTCGATGCCCGCCTTGTCGCTGCGGAGGAAGGCTCCGAGCTGGAGGTTCTCCGCGATGGTGAGGCGGGGGAAGATGTGCCGTCCCTCGGGGGAGTGGGCGAGCCCGAGGGAGACGATCTTGTGGGCGGGGATGTTGGCGAGGGGCTGGCCGTCGAAGAGGATGCGGCCTCCGCTGGGCTTGAGGAGCCCGGAGAGGGTGCGCAGGGTCGTCGTCTTGCCGGCGCCGTTGGTGCCGATGAGGGTGACGATCTGGCCGGCTTCGACGGTGAAGGAGATGCCCTTGACGGCTTCGATCTTGCCGTAGGCGACCTTGAGGTCTTCGACCTCGAGCAGTGCGGTCACTGGGCGTTTCCTTCCTTGGTGGTGCTGCCCTGCGCGTCGGAGTCGTCGGACGGGGTGGCGTCCTCGGGTGCCTCGGAGGCCTGGGGGGCTTCGTCGGTGTCCGTGGTGTCCTCGGCTGCCGGGGTCGTCTCGGCTTCCTCGGTCGCGGGGGCTTCCGTGGTGTCGTCGGCCGGGGTGGCTGCCGGGGTGTCGGCGGCTTCCTCGGTCTCCGGCGCGGTGTCGGTCGCGGTCACGGCCTCGGTCGTTCCGGCGGCTTCCGCGGCCTCGACCTCGGCGAGTTCGTCGGCGCCGGGGGCGCCTTCGAAGGGGGTGCCGAGGTAGGCGGCGATGACGCGCTCGTCGCCCTGGACGACCTCGGAGGTGCCTTCGACGAGCTTCTCGCCCTGGACGAGGCAGGCCACGCGGTCGGACAGGTTGAAGATGAAGCGCATGTCGTGCTCGATGACGAGGACGGCGATGCCGCGGTCGCGGATGGCGAAGACGAGTTCTTCGGTCGCGCGGGTTTCCTGCGGGTTCATGCCGGCGGTGGGCTCGTCCAGGAGGAGCAGGCCCGGCTCGCTCGCCATGGCTCGGGCGATCTCCAGCTTGCGCTGTTCGCCGTAGGGGAGGTTGCGGGAGAGGTGGTCGGCCTTGTGGTCGAGGCCGATGAACTCCAGCAGTTCCATGGCGCGTTCGCGGGATTCGGCTTCGGCCTTGCGGAAGCCGGGGCCGCGGAGGATGGCCGACCAGAGGCCTTCCTTGGTGCGGGTGTGGCGTCCGACGAGCACGTTCTCCAGAACGGTCATGTTGGCGAAGAGCCGGATGTTCTGGAAGGTGCGGGCGATGCCTGCGCTGGTGACGAGGTGCGGCTTGGGCGGCAGCACCGTGCCCTTGTAGGCGACTTTGCCCTCGGTGGGGACGTAGAGGCCGGTGAGGCAGTTGAAGAAGGTGGTCTTGCCGGCGCCGTTGGGGCCGATGAGGCCGACGATCTCTCCGGCGTTGACGGTGAGGTCGACGCCTCGCACGGCGGTGAGGCCGCCGAAGCGCATGGTGACGCCGGTGGCTTCGAGGACCGGGCTGGGGGCTGTGGTGGTGGTCATGTTGGTTACGCCCCTGCCTTGGTGACGCCGACGGTGGAGTCGGGCAGGCCTTGTTCGGGGATGTGGACGGCCTTGTCGCTGTCGTCGCTCTCGTGGAACTCGAGCTGGCGGCGGCGGTTGGCGATGATGCCTTCGGGGCGGAAGCGCATCAGGATGACGAGCGCGATGCCGAAGGCGAGGAGCTCGTACTCCTTGAGGAAGCTGAGCTTCTCGGGGAGGAGGTAGAGCAGGGTGGCGCCGAGGATGGGTCCGTTGACGGTGCCCATGCCGCCGAGAACGACCGCCGCGAGGAGGAAGGCGGAGTTCGGGGGCACGGAGCCGGCGAACTGGTACGGCGCCGGGTTGACGCTGTAGCCGACGTGGGCGCTGACCGTGCCGGCGAGGCCGGCGAGGGAGGCGCCGAGGGCGAAGGCGATGAGCTTGACGCGGAAGCCGTTGATGCCCATGGCGGTCGCGGCGGTCTCGTCCTCGCGGATGGCGATCCAGGAGCGGCCGATGCGCGAGTCGGCGGCGCGGTTGAAGACCACGACGACGATTGCCGTGATGACGAGCATCAGCAGGAAGTAGTTGGCGAAGCGGCCGAGCGGGAAGCCGAGGATGTTGTGCTCGGAGCCGAAGTTGAACCCGAAGATGTCGAGGTCCGGGATCATGGAGATGCCGTTGGGGCCGTTGGTGAGGTTGGGGCCGGAGGTCCCGTCCATGTTGTTGACGGCGATGCGGAAGATCTCTCCGAAGCCCAGGGTCACGATGGCGAGGTAGTCGCCACGCAGTCGCAGGGTCGGGGCGCCGATGAGGACGCCGAAGACGAGCGACGCGGCCATGCCGGTGAGCATGGCGGCCCAGAAGGGGAACTGGACGCCGGAGAAGCGGGAGAACTCGGAGCCGGAGACGAGGGCCGCGGCGTAGGCGCCGACGCCGAGGAAGGCGACGTATCCGAGGTCGAGGAGTCCGGTGAGGCCGACGACGATGTTGAGGCCGAGGGCGACGGTGGCGACGACGAGGATGTTGACGCCGAGGTTGGAGTTGTGCTCGTTGTTCGCGAGGAACGGGAAGATCGCCGCGGCCAGGAAGGCCATGCTGGTGGCGAATCCCTTGTGGCGGGCGTTCAGCTGCGCGAAGCGGTCGAAGAGTCCGGCGGTGAGCAGGGCCCAGGCGCCGAAGACGACGAGGAACAGGTAGCCCAGGAACGTTTCGCTCGCGTCGGGGTCGACGCCGATGCCGTAGTTGAAGACGATCAGCGCGACGGCGGTGGCGCCGGTGATGACGAGGCGCTCGACCCAGCCGTCCAGCTTGGCGGCCGGCGGGATGAGGTCGGGCTTGGTGATGTAGTCCTTGAACGTGTCCCCGGGCTTGGGGAGTGCCAGGGTGCCGAGGAGGGCGACGAGGGAGCCGACGGCGGCGAGGTAGGCGCCGGGGTCGAGTGCGACGAGGCCCTTGAGGTCGACGGCGATGGCGATGGCGCTGAACCAGCTCACGGCGAACGCGGAGGCGGCGGCGAGGACGACGGGCTGGGTGGCGCCCGCCGGGTTGAGCCAGCCGAGGCCGCGGACGTTCCAGAGGGTCAGGGCGAAGAGGAGCGTGAGGGCGCCGGCGACGATGTCGAGGACCTGGAGTCCGGCCGGGGAGCCGTAGTAGGTGAGGTCCCCGGGGAAGTCGGACGTGTAGGTCCAGGACATGAAGGTGCTGGCGATGGTGGCGATGGCGCCGACCGCGATGAGGACGCGGGCCGCGCTCTCGGGCAGTGCGATCAGGCCGCGCGCGGGGGTGGTGGTCTCGGTGGTTGCCATGGTGCTCACGCCCTGTCCGCGACGCGTTCGCCGACGAGGCCTTGTGGCCTGAACAGCAGTACGAGGATGAGGAGTACGAAGGCCCAGACGGAGGACCAGCCGCCGCCGCCGAGCTGCTGCATGCCGGGGATGCCGTCGATGTAGCTGGTGGCCAGGGTCTCGGCGAGGCCGAGGACGAGGCCGCCGATCATGGCGCCGTAGATGTTGCCGATGCCGCCGAGGACGGCCGCGGTGAAGGCCTTGAGGCCCATCTGGAAGCCCATGTCGTACTTGACGGTGCCGTAGCGCAGGCCGTAGGCGACGGCCGCGACGGCGGCGAAGAAGCCGCCGATGGCGAAGGCGATGACGATGATGCGGTTGGTGTCGATGCCCATGAGCTGCGCGGTGTCAGGGTCCTGCGCGGTGGCCTGCATGGCGCGGCCGGTGCGGGAGAGGCTGACGAAGAGGGCGAGGGCCGCCATGCACAGGGGGGCGGCGACGATGACGAAGACCGAGCCGCTCTGGATGCTGACGGAGCCGATGTGCCAGGGGCCGAAGGGAAGCTGGGGGAACTTCAGGTCGGTCTTGGCGTCGGGGTAGGTGTTGAAGACGATCTGCTGGAGGGCCAGCGACAGACCGATGGCGGTGATGAGGGGTGCGAGGCGTGGTGCTCCGCGTAGTGGTCGGTAGGCGAAGCGTTCGGCCCCGACGGCGATGAGGACGGAGACGATTCCGCCGCCTATCAGCATCGCTGGGAGGGCTATCCACATGGATGTGCCGTTTGGCAGAACGTACAGGTAGACCGAGAGTGCGCCGAAGCCGCCGGTCATGAAGATCTCGCCGTGGGCGAAGTTGATGAGCTGGACGATGCCGTACACCATCGTGTAGCCGATGGCGATCAGCCCGTACATCGAGCCGAGGAACAGCCCGTTGGCCAGCTGCTGCGGCAGGGTGTTCACCGCGTGGCCTCCATGTGGTGGGGAGAGTTGATCAGGGCGTATGAATCGGGCCGCGCGGTGACGTGTGGTCGTGGCCGCGCGGCCCTGGGGTTGTGCGGAGGGCCTGTCCGGTGGATCGGACCGGGCGTGTGGTGCCGCTGGGGGCGCCGTCGCCTGGTGGTGAACCGATCCACCGGAGTGTCCCGGGTGTTGCTGATCAGCCGTTGAACGTGCCGCTCTTGACGGCCTTCCACTTACCGTCGACGACCTGGTAGACGGTGAGCTGCTTGTTCGTGGTGTCGCCGTACTCGTCGAACGAGACGGGGCCGGCGATGCCGTCGAACTTGGTCTTCTGGACCTCGGCGACGATCTTGGCGCGGGCGCCGTCCGGGATCTTGCCGTCCTTCACGACAGCGCCGATGGCCTTGATGATGGCCGTGGCGGCGTCGTAGGAGTAGCCACCGTAGGTGCCGTAGTCGCCCTTGAGGCCGGAGGCCTTGTACTTCTTGATGAAGTCGGCGGCGGAGGGCAGGGAGTCGACGGGCTGGCCGACCGAGGTGACGAGGTCGCCCTCGGAGGTCTTGCCGGCGGTCTGGATGTAGGTGTCGGAGAACATGCCGTCACCACCGAACAGCGGGGTCTTGACTCCGCCGTCCTTGAGCTGCTTGGTGAGCTTCTCGGACTCGTCGTACTGGCCGCCGTAGTAGACGAGGTCGGCCTTGGAGTTCTTGATCTTGGTGACGAGCGCGGAGAAGTCCGTGTCGCCGGTGTTGACGTGGTCCTCGCCCGCGAGCTTGCCGCCGGCCTTGGTGAAGCCCGCCTTGAAGAGCTTGGCGAGGCCGGCACCGTAGGTCTGCTTGTCGTCGACCACGTACACCTTGCGCTTCTTCAGCGTGTTGTAGGCGTAGTCGGCCGCGAAGCCGCCCTGGAGGGCGTCGGTGGTGGCGGTGCGGAAGTAGGTCTTGAACGGGCGGGACTTGGCGGTCTGCCAGTTCTTGCCCTGGGTCAGCTCGGGCGCGGTGTTCGACGGAGAGATCTCGACGAGGCCGGCGGTGTCGAAGACCTGCTGCATCTGGGTGGCGACGCCGGAGTTCAGCGGGCCGACGACGCCGAGGACCTTGTCGTCCTGGACGAGCTGGGTGGCGTTGGCCTGGCCGGAGGCCGGGATCGCCTTGTCGTCGAGCGCCTTGACCTTGAAGGTCACGCCGGGGACGGTGTTGTTCTTGTTGGCGTCGTCGACGGCGATCTGGACGCCGCCCTGGATGCCGAGGCCCGTGGCCGAGTTCTGACCGGTCAGCGGCGCGTCCACGCCGATGATGATCTCGGTCTTCTTGCTGCTCTTGCTGTCGCCGCTGTCGTCGCGCGAGCCGCAGGCGGTCAGCGTGAGTGCTCCTGTCGTGAGCACGGCGGTGAGTATGACCATAGAACGCTGTCGCACGTTGAATCCTCTCCCTGGCGCGGCACCCCAGGGTGGGGGCCGTGTTTCTCGCCGGGCCGTACTGGATGAAGCAGGGCCGTGCAGTGACGCGCCCGGCGGCGCGGTGACTGGCCGTGACTATAAGCGCAGGTTGGGGGGGTGGGGAGGAGCGTGGGGAAGGCTGTGACGCTCTTGTTATCCGGGGGGTGCCTTGCGGGGGGTGGGGCGGACGATCGGAGCATTTCGGCGTGTTGGCCGGAGACGGTTGTGTGTTCGCATGGTGAGAACGTGCTGGCCCGGGTTGATGGTGGAGACCGGAAGCTGTACGCGCGGTGACCGTTCGGTGGGTCGTCGGGGGCGTGGTGCGGAGCGGCTCGCGGTGTGGGGATTGCTTTATTGCGGCAGAGGTAACCGTGTGTTACCGCCGCATGAGGCGGTCGGCGGTGTCCTGGCCGGGCGAAGTGGGTGTGCGGGAGGGCGTGTTGGGGCAGCGGGGGGCGCGTGTGACGCGCTTCGCGCCGGGCTTCGGCGTGCCGCCGAAGTGAGGCTTTGCTGTTGCTGTGCGTTGTCTTCGCGTACGGGCAGGTCGGGGCCGGGGAGCCCGGAAGCCGGGCGGCGGGGAGGCGCGGTTGTATACAGGGTCGCGCAAGGTGATGAGGCGGGCGTTTCCGGCCTTCACTGTCAGTGGCAGCCGAGCTGGGGCCGCCGCACCCAACTCGGGCGTCCCGAAGTCCACTTGGCGGTCGGTGCCGCCCGCGCGTCGCCCGGTGCCGGCGCCCGAAGCGGAAGGAAGTGCGCGTGCCGCCGGGGCACTTGTGGCCGGGGCGCGGCCCCCTCGGCGATCACGGACGGCGCGGAGGCGGGCGACGGGGCCGTCGATTGCGATCGCGACGACATTCAGTGCCGGTGCGGTTCACCGCGGATCCGTGCCGGGTCGCGCCGAGCCGCGCTGGGCGTACGGCTCCAACGGGAGCCGGGGGTAAGGGGGTTGGACTTCGAGGCCCGGAGGGACTCCGGAGGGTCGGCGGCTTCCGCGGCTTCCGCGCTACGGGAGGTCGAGAACCTTGCGTGGGCTCCGTGCGACTTCGGCCGGGCGGGGAACCTCCGCGGACTCCGCGCGACTCCGTCGAGGCGCGGAACTTGCGTGGGCTCTGCATAGTTCCGGAGAACGGCGAACTGCGCGACTTCGGGGAGGGTGACCCCTCGGAGGGTCCGGGCGCCCGGAAACCCCGGGGCCGTGCCTCCCGGAGTGCCCCGGGTTCCCGCATACCGGGCTCCCGTGCTCGCGCGCGCTCAGGACTTCCGTCGCTCCGGGCTCCCGCGCCCCGGGCTCCCATGGCTCCCGCGCCCCGGGCTCCCATGAATCCCGCGCTCCCGCGTGCCCCGGACTTCCGGGCACCCCGGACTTCCAGGCGGGACCCCGGGGCTTCCGGGCGCCCCGAGGTTCGCAGGGAGCCCCAGGGTGCCCGTGGCGCCCGGCGTCAGCCCTGTGGGGCGTCCTTGAGGATGCAGGTCAGGCGGGCGCTGCAGACGCGCTTGCCGTCCTCGCCGGTGATGGCGATCTCGTACGTCGCCGAGGTGCGGCCCCGGTGGACGGGGGTGGCCACGCCGGTGACGAGGCCGGAGCGGACGCCGCGGTGGTGCGTGCAGTTCAGGTCGACGCCGACGGCGATCTTCGTGATGCCGCCGTGGAGCATGGCGCCGACGGAGCCGATGGTCTCGGCGAGGACGGCGGAGGCCCCTCCGTGGAGCAGGCCGTAGGGCTGGGTGTTGCCCTCGACGGGCATGGTGCCCACGACGCGTTCCGCGGAGGCCTCGGTGATCTGGACGCCCATGCGGTTGCCGAGGTGGCCCGCGGAGAACAGGGCGGGCAGGTCGACGCCGAGCGCGGCGTACTCGTCGATGACCCCTTGCGGGAACTTCGGGGTGTGCTGTTCGCCCATGGGGCCCGGCTCCGTTCGTCGTGGACCACGTCGTCGTGGATGTCCCTCGCTGAGCGAACGCTCAGTCGGCTGTCGATTGTTCCAGACGGACGACCACGGACTTGCTGGCAGGGGTGTTGCTGGTGTCCGCGGTCGAGTCCAGGGGGACCAGGACGTTCGTCTCGGGGTAGTAGGCGGCGGCGCAGCCCCGGGCGGTGGGGTAGTGCACGACGCGGAAGCCGGGCGCGCGCCGTTCCACGCCGTCCTTCCACTCGCCGACGAGGTCGACGTACGAGCCGTCCGCGATCTTCAGATCGCGGGCGTCGTCGGGGTTGACGAGGACGACCCGGCGGCCGTTCTTGATGCCCCGGTATCGGTCGTCGAGTCCGTAGATGGTGGTGTTGTACTGGTCGTGGGAGCGCAGGGTCTGCAGCAGCAGGCGTCCTGCGGGCAGTTCGGGGTGTTCGACGGGCGCGGCGGTGAAGTTGGCCTTGCCGGTGGCCGTCGGGAAGCGGCGTTCGTCGCGGGGGGCGTGCGGCAGGGCGAAGCCGGCGGGGTCGGCCACGCGCGCGTTGAAGTCCTGGAAGCCGGGGATGACGCGGGCGATGCGGTCGCGGATGGTCGCGTAGTCCTTCTCGAACTCTTCCCAGGGGGTGGTGCTGGCCTCTCCGAGGACCCTGCGGGCGAGGCGGGCGACGATGGCGGGCTCGGACAGCAGGTGGGGGCTAGCGGGCTCCAGGCGGCCGCGTGAGGCGTGCACCATGCCCATGGAGTCCTCGACGGTCACGAACTGCTCGCCGCTGCCCTGGAGGTCGCGTTCGGTGCGTCCGAGGGTGGGCAGGATGAGGGCGCGTGCTCCGGTGACGACGTGCGAGCGGTTCAGCTTGGTGGAGACGTGGACGGTGAGCCGGGCGCGCCGCATGGCCGCCTCGGTGACGTCGGTGTCGGGGGAGGCGGAGACGAAGTTGCCGCCCATGGCGAAGAAGACCTTCGCGTCGCCGTCGCGGAGCGCGCGGATGGCGCGTACGACGTCGTAGCCGTGTTCGCGGGGCGGTTTGAAGCCGAACTCCTTCTCCAGGGCGTCGAGGAAGGCGGGGGCGGGGCGTTCGAAGATGCCCATCGTGCGGTCGCCCTGGACGTTGGAGTGTCCGCGGACGGGGCAGACGCCGGCGCCGGGGCGGCCGATGTTGCCGCGCAGCAGCAGGAAGTTGACGACTTCGCGGATGGTGGGGACGGAGTGCTTGTGCTGGGTGAGGCCCATGGCCCAGCACACGATGGTCCGCTGGGAGGCGAGGACCATCTTCAGGGCCTCGTCGATGCTGTCGCGGGTGAGGCCGGTCGCGGTGAGCGTCTCGTCCCAGTCGGCGGCGCGGGCGGCCTGGGCGAAGTCCTCGAAGCCGTGGGTGTGTTCGGCGACGAACGCCTCGTCGACGGCGCCCTCGGTGTCGAGGATCAGCTTGTTCAGCAGGCGGAAGAGGGCCTGGTCGCCGCCGATGCGGATCTGGAGGAAGAGGTCGGTGAGCGCGGCGCCCTTGACCATGCCCTGGGGTGTCTGGGGGTTCTTGAACCGCTCCATGCCCGCTTCGGGCAGCGGGTTGACGGTGATGATCTTCGCGCCGTTGGCCTTGGCCTTCTCCAGGGCGGAGAGCATGCGCGGGTGGTTCGTGCCGGGGTTCTGTCCGGCGACGATGATCAGGTCCGCGCGGTAGAGGTCCTCGAGCAGGACGCTGCCCTTGCCGATGCCGATGGTCTCGTTGAGCGCGGAGCCGGACGACTCGTGGCACATGTTCGAGCAGTCGGGCAGGTTGTTCGTGCCGAGTTCGCGGGCGAAGAGCTGGTAGAGGAAGGCGGCCTCGTTGCTGGTGCGGCCCGAGGTGTAGAAGAGGGCTTCGTCCGGGGAGCCGAGCGCGGCGAGTTCCTCGGCGACGATGTCGAAGGCGCGTTCCCAGGGGATGGCCTCGTAGTGGTCGGCGCCCTCGGCCAGGTACATGGGGTGGGTGAGGCGGCCCTGCTGGCCGAGCCAGTAGCCGCTGCGGCCGGCGAGGTCGGAGACGGGGTGCGCGGCGAAGAAGTCGGGGGTCACGCGGCGCAGGGTGGCTTCCTCGGCGACGGCTTTGGCGCCGTTCTCGCAGAACTCCGCGGTGTGCCGGTGCTCGGGTTCGGGCCAGGCGCAGCCGGGGCAGTCGAAGCCGTCCTTCTGGTTGACGCGCAGGAGGGTGAGCGCGGTGCGGCGGACGCCCATCTGCTGCTGGGCGATGCGCAGGGTGTGTCCGATGGCGGGGAGCCCGGCCGCGGCGTGCTTCGGTCCGGCTACCTGCGGTGCGTCCTGGACCGGATCGCTTTTCGGCGGCTTGCTGGCCATCGGTGAACCCCTTCGCGTGCGCACGTCGGTGTGCGTGTGTTCGTACCTCTTCGATCCTCGCACGCGTGGCCGACGGCGCGGTCCGTGGGTTGTGGGAATCCGGGGTGGGGAGGGGGTGCGCCGGGCCGGGAGGGCTCTCGTTGTCAGCGGGCCGTGGCAGGATCGGGGGTGTGGCAGAGACAGCATCGAAGAAGACCGAGAAAACCGCAGGTACGGGCCGCCCGCGCCTGATGCTCATGGATGGGCACTCGCTGGCCTACCGCGCGTTCTTCGCGCTGCCCGCGGAGAACTTCACCACCGCGACGGGGCAGCCGACGAACGCCATCTATGGTTTCGCGTCGATGCTGGCGAACACGCTGCGCGACGAGTCGCCCACGCACTTCGCGGTGGCGTTCGACGTCTCGCGCAAGACGTGGCGTTCCGAGGAGTTCACCGAGTACAAGGCGAACAGGTCGAAGACCCCGGACGAGTTCAAGGGGCAGGTCGAGCTGATCGGCGAGCTGCTGGACGCGATGCACGCGCAGCGGTTCGCGGTGGACGGGTTCGAGGCGGACGACATCATCGCGACGCTCGCCACGCAGGCGGAGGCCGAGGGTTTCGAGGTGCTGATCGTCACGGGTGACCGTGACTCCTTCCAGCTCGTCTCGGAGCACACGACGGTGCTGTATCCGACGAAGGGTGTCTCCGAGCTGACCCGGTTCACGCCGGAGAAGGTCTTCGAGAAGTACGGGCTGACGCCGGCGCAGTATCCGGACTTCGCGGCGCTGCGCGGTGACCCGTCGGACAACCTGCCGGGCATTCCCGGTGTGGGTGAGAAGACGGCCGCGAAGTGGATCAACCAGTTCGGTTCGTTCGCGGAGCTGGTGGAGCGGGTCGACGAGGTCAAGGGCAAGGCCGGGCAGAACCTGCGTGACCACCTGGAGGCGGTGAAGCTCAACCGCCGTCTCACGGAGATGGTCAAGGACGTCGAGCTGTCCCGGACGGTGGCGGACCTGGAGCGGGCCGCGTACGACCGTACGGCCGTGGCGATGGTGCTGGACACGCTGGAGATCCGTAACCCCTCGCTGCGTGAGCGGCTGCTCGCGGTGGATCCGGGGGCCGGCGAGGCCGAGGAGGCGCGGCCGGTCGCCGAGGGTGTCGAGATCGACGGGGTGGTGCTGGGCGCGGGCGAGTTGAAGCCGTGGCTCGCCGAGCACGGCGGTGAGGCGCTGGGCGTGTCCACGGTCGACTCGTGGGCGCTGGGCTCGGGGTCGGTGGCCGAGGTGGCGCTCGCGGCGGCCGCGGGTCCGGCGGTCTGGTTCGACCCGTCCCGGCTGGACGAGCCGGACGAGAACGCGTTCGCCGCGTGGCTCGCCGACCCGAACAGGCACAAGGTCATGCACAACGCCAAGGGTGTGATGCGGGTCTTCGCCGAGCACGGCTGGACCATCGAGGGCGTGACGATGGACACGGCGCTCGCGGCCTATCTGGTCAAGCCGGGCCGTCGTTCCTTCGCGCTGGACGCGCTGTCCCTGGAGTATCTGGGCCGGGAGCTCGGGCCCGCCGCCGCTGCCGACGGACAGCTCGCGTTCGGTACGGACGAGCAGGCCGAGGCCGACGCGCTGATGGCGCAGGCCCGCACGATCCTCGATCTGGGGGAGGCGTTCGGGGAGAAGCTCCAGGAGGTCGGCGCGGCGGATCTGCTGCGGGACATGGAGCTGCCCACGTCCAGTCTGCTGGCGCGGCTGGAGCGGTACGGCATCGCGGCGGACCGGGCGCACCTGGAGGCCATGGAGCAGACGTTCGCCGGCGCGGTGCAGCAGGCGGTGAAGGAGGCGCACGCGGCCGCGGGGCACGAGTTCAACCTCGGTTCGCCCAAGCAGCTCCAGGAAGTCCTCTTCGGTGAACTGGCCCTGCCGAAGACGAAGAAGACGAAGACGGGTTACACGACGGACGCGGACGCGTTGGCCTGGCTGGCGGCGCAGACCGAGAACGAACTGCCCGTGATCATGCTGCGTCACCGTGAGCAGGCCAAGCTGCGGTCCACGGTCGAGGGTCTGATCAAGACGGTCGCGCCGGACGGACGTATCCACACGACGTTCAACCAGACGGTGGCGGCGACCGGCCGTCTGTCGTCGACCGATCCGAACCTGCAGAACATCCCGGTGCGTACGGACGAGGGCCGCGCGATCCGCCGTGGCTTCGTCGTCGGTGAGGGCTTCGAGTGCCTGATGACCGCGGACTACAGCCAGATCGAGCTGCGGGTGATGGCCCATCTGTCCGAGGACGAGGGTCTGCTGGAGGCGTTCACCTCCGGTGAGGACCTGCACACCACCGTCGCCTCCCAGGTGTTCTCGGTGGAGCGGTCCGCGGTGGACGCCGAGATGCGCCGCAAGATCAAGGCGATGTCGTACGGCCTCGCGTACGGGCTGTCGGCGTTCGGTCTGTCGCAGCAGCTCAACATCGAGGCGGGCGAGGCCCGTGGGCTGATGGACACG
Source organism: Streptomyces sp. NPDC056738 (assembly GCF_042790435.1). NCBI lineage: Bacteria > Bacillati > Actinomycetota > Actinomycetes > Kitasatosporales > Streptomycetaceae > Streptomyces > Streptomyces sp. NPDC056738. The sequence continues at coordinate 485 of NZ_JBHTZF010000023.1, read as the reverse complement.
TACTTCGAGCGCTTCGGCGGTGTACGGGACTATCTGCGCCGCGCGGTCGACGAGGCCCGGGCCACGGGCTACACGGCGACGCTGTTCGGGCGCCGCCGCTATCTGCCGGATCTCAACAGCGACAACCGTCAGCGCCGTGAGGCGGCCGAGCGCATGGCCCTGAACGCGCCCATCCAGGGCACGGCCGCCGACATCGTGAAGATCGCGATGCTCAACGTGGACCGGGCGCTGCGCGAGGCGAAGCTGGACTCCCGCATGCTCCTCCAGGTCCATGACGAAATCGTCCTGGAGATCGCCCCCGGTGAGCGGGAGCGGACCGAGGAGCTGCTGCGCCGCGAGATGGCGTCGGCGGTCCGGCTCGACGTCCCGCTGGACGTCTCGGTCGGCGTGGGCCGGGACTGGGAGTCGGCCGCCCACTAGCCACGGGCGCGTCTTTTCCGAGGGCCGCGGGGGGGGGGGGCCCGCGGGGGGGGGGCGGGGCCGGC
>NZ_JBHTZF010000022.1:0-118517 GCF_042790435.1 Streptomyces sp. NPDC056738 | reverse complement strand
ATCCGGGACCGGATCGGGCGGCGGCCCGGATCAGGACGCGTCGGCGAACCGCTCGCCGTTCTCCGCCTTCTCGACGAGCAGCGCCGGCGGGAGGAAACGGTCGCCGTAGCGCTCGGCGAGCTCCCGCGCGCGGGCCACGAACGCGGCCGGTCCCGTACCGGTCGCACCCTCGTAGCCGTTGATGTACTGGAGGACACCACCGGTCCAGCCCGGGAAGCCGATCCCGAAGACGGAACCGATGTTGGCGTCGGCGACGGAGGTCAGGACGCCCTCCTCGAGGAGCCGGACGGTGTCCAGCGCCTCGGAGAAGAGCATGCGCTCCTTCATGTCCTCGAACGGGATCTCGTACCCCGGCTTGGTGAAGTGCTCGCGCAGACCGGGCCAGAGCGGACCGCGCGCGCCGTCCTCGCCGTACTCGTAGAAGCCCGCTCCCCCGCTGCGGCCGGGACGCTCGAACTCGTCCACCATGCGGTCGATGACGGCCTCGGCCGGGTGGGTCTCCCACGTGCCGCCGGCCTCCTCGACGGCCTGCTTCGACTCCTTGCGGATCTTGCGCGGCAGGGTGAGGGTCAGCTCGTCCATGAGGGAGAGGACCTTCGCCGGGTAGCCGGCCTGGGCGGCGGCCTGCTCGACGGAGGCGGGCTCGATGCCCTCGCCGACCATCGCGACACCCTCGTTGATGAAGTGCCCGATGACCCGGGAGGTGAAGAAGCCCCGCGAGTCGTTGACGACGATCGGGGTCTTCTTGATCTGGCGGACCAGGTCGAAGGCGCGGGCCAGGGCCTCGTCGCCGGTGCGCTCGCCCTTGATGATCTCCACCAGCGGCATCTTGTCGACGGGCGAGAAGAAGTGCAGCCCGATGAAGTCCTCCTGCCGCTCGACGCCTTCGGCGAGGGCGGTGATCGGCAGGGTGGAGGTGTTGGAGCAGAGCAGGGCGTCGGGCTCGACGATGTTCTGGATCTCCTGGAACACCTTGTGCTTGAGCGCGGTGTCCTCGAAGACCGCCTCGATGACCGCGTCGCAGCCCGCGAGGTCGTTCGGGTCGGCGGTGGGCGTGATGCGGGCGAGCAGCGCGTCGGCCTTCTCCGGGGTCGTACGACCCCGCGAGACGGCCTTGGCGCACAGCTTCTCGGAGTACGCCTTGCCCTTGGCGGCCGCGTCGGCCGAGACGTCCTTGAGGACGACGTCCATGCCCGCGAGCGCGCACGAGTAGGCGATGCCCGCGCCCATCATCCCGGCGCCGAGGACGGCGACCCTGCGGACCGGGCGCGGCTCGACGCCCTTGGGGCGGTTGGCGCCGGAGTTGACGGCCTGGAGGTCGAAGAAGAAGGCCTGGATCATGTTCTTCGAGGTCTGGCCGGCGGCCAGCTCGACGAAGTAGCGGGCCTCGATGACCTGGGCCGTCTCGAAGTCGACCTGGGAGCCCTCGACGGCGGCCGCGAGGATGTTGCGCGGGGCCGGGTAGGGCGCGCCGTTGGTCTGCTTGCGCAGGTTGGCCGGGAAGGCGGGCAGGTTGGCCGCGAACTTCGGGTTCGCCGGGGTGCCGCCGGGGATGCGGTAGCCGGGCTTGTCCCAGGGCTGCTGCGACTCGGGGTTGGCGTCGATGAACGCGCGGGCCTTGGCGAGCAGTTCCTCGGGAGTGGCGGCCACCTCGTGCACGAGGCCGTTGTCCCGGGCGCGCGTGGCGTTGTACTGCGTGCCCTGGAGGAGGACCTTCAGCAGGGCGTCGGCGATGCCCAGCAGCCGCACGGTGCGGACGACTCCGCCGCCTCCGGGGAGCAGGCCGAGCGTGACCTCGGGGCAGCCGATCTTGGTGCCGGAGGTGTCGAGGGCGACCCGGTGGTGGCAGGCGAGGGCGAGCTCGAAGCCGCCACCGAGGGCCGCGCCGTTGATCGCGGCGACGACCGGCTTGCCCAGGGTCTCGATGCGGCGCAGGTTGCGCTTGATCGCGAGGCCGCCGTCGAAGAGGTCCTGGGCGGTCTCGGGGGTGACCCGGATGAGGTCGCGCAGGTCGCCGCCCGCGAAGAAGGTCTTCTTGGCGGAGGTGAAGATGACGCCCCGGATCGAGTCCTTCTCGGCCTCCAGCCGGTCGGTGACCGCGGCGAGGGAGGCGCGGAAGGCCGCGTTCATGGTGTTGGCGGACTGGTTGGGGTCGTCGAGGACGAGGGTGACGACGCCGGTCTCGTCCTGTTCCCAGCGGATGGTGGTGGGCTCAGTGCTCATCAGGGGATGCTCCGTAGATCCTTGATCCGTTGGGAAGGTCAGACGCGTTCGACGATCGTGGCGATACCCATGCCGCCGCCCACGCACAGGGTGGCGAGGCCGTAGCGCTTGTCCTGGCGCTCCAGCTCGTCGACGAGGGTGCCGAGGATCATCGCGCCGGTGGCGCCGAGGGGGTGGCCGAGCGCGATGGCGCCGCCGTTGACGTTGACCTTGTCCAGCGACAGGCCCATGTCCTTCACGAAGCGCAGGACGACGGCCGCGAAGGCCTCGTTGATCTCGACGAGGTCGATGTCGTCGATGGTCAGACCGGCCTTGGCGAGCGCCTTGCGGGCGGCGGGCGCGGGGCCGGTGAGCATGATGGTCGGCTCGGAGCCGGACACGGCGGCGGCGACGATCCGCGCGCGCGGGGTCAGGCCGTAGCGCTCGCCGACCTCCTTGGAGCCGATGGCGACGAGCGAGGCGCCGTCGACGATGCCGGAGGAGTTGCCCGCATGGTGGACGTGGTCGATCTTCTCGACCCAGTGGTACTTCTGGAGCGCCACCGCGTCGAATCCGCCCAGTTCGCCGATGTCCGCGAACGACGGCTTCAGCTTGGCCAGCGAGTCGGCGGTGGTGCCGGGGCGCAGGAACTCGTCGTGGTCGAGGACCGTGAGACCGGCGCGGTCCCTGACCGGGACGACGGACCGGTCGAAGCGGCCGTCCTTCACGGCGGTGGCCGCGCGCTCCTGGGAGAGGGCCGCGTACTCGTCGACGTCGCGGCGGGAGAAGCCCTCGATGGTGGCGATGAGGTCGGCGCCGATGCCCTGCGGCACGAAGTTGGTGGCCAGGTTGGTCATCGGGTCGGCGAACCAGGCGCCGCCGTCCGAGGCCATCGGCACGCGCGACATCGACTCGACGCCGCCCGCGAGGACCAGGTCCTCCCAGCCCGAACGGACCTTCATCGCGGCCATGTTGACGGCTTCGAGGCCCGAGGCGCAGAAGCGGTTCTCCTGGACACCGGCCACCGTGTCGGGCAGTCCGGCGGCGATGGCCGCGATCCGGGCGATGTCGGAGCCCTGGTCGCCGACCGGGCCGACGACACCGAGCACGATGTCGTCGACGGCGGCCGGGTCGAGGCCGGGGAAGCGGCGCTGCACCTCGTGGATGAGCCCGACGACGAGGTCGATGGGCTTCGTTCCGTGCAGGGAGCCGTTCTGCTTGCCGCGACCGCGCGGGGTGCGGATCGCGTCGTACACGTACGCTTCGGTGCTCACTGGTAAGCCTTTCGAGGAGGGTTTAGCCGAGCAGGGAGCGGCCGATGATCTCCTTCATGATCTCGGTCGTCCCGCCGTAGATGGTCTGGATGCGTCCGTCGGTGAAGGCCCGTGCGACCCGGTACTCCGTCATGTAGCCGTAGCCGCCGTGCAGTTGAAGACACCGGTCGGCGACCCGCTTCTGCAGTTCGGTGGCCCACCACTTCGCCATGGAGGCGTGCACCGCGTCGAGTTCACCGTCCGAGTGGTCGACGATGCAGCGGTCGAGGAAGGTGCGGGTGACGGCGCACTCGGTGGCCATCTCGGCTATCTCGAAGCGGATGTGCTGGAGCTTGGCGAGCGGCCGTCCGAACGCCTCGCGCTCCTTCACGTACTGGGTGGTGATCTCCAGGAGGTGTTCGGCGCCGGCGATGGCGGCGACGGCGATGCCCATGCGCTCCTGTGCGAGGTTGGTCATCAGGTGGATGAACGCGCCGTTCGGTTCGCCGAGCAGGTTCTCCTTGGGCACGCGGACGTCGTTGAAGAACAACTCCGCGGTGTCCTGCGACTTCTGGCCGATCTTGTCGAGGTTGCGGCCCCGTTCGAAGCCCTCCGCGCCCCGCTCGACGACGAGCAGCGACAGTCCGTGCGCGCCGCCCTCGGGGGTGGTCCTGGCGACCACGATCACCAGGTCGGCGAGGATGCCGTTGGAGATGAACGTCTTGGAGCCGTTGAGCAGGAAGTGGTCGCCCTTGTCCTCGGCGTGCGTCGTGATGCCCTGGAGGTCGGAGCCGGCTCCGGGTTCGGTCATCGCGATCGCGGTGATGATCGAGCCGTCGCAGAAACCGGGCAGCCAGCGCCGCTTCTGCTCCTCGGTGGCGAGGCCGGTCAGATACGGGCCGATGATGTCGTTGTGCAGCCCGAGGGCCAGGCCGGCCGCTCCCGCGCGCGTGAACTCCTCGGCCAGGACGGCGCTGTAGCGGAAGTCGGTGGTGCCGCCGCCTCCGTACTCCTCGGGCACGGCGAGTCCGAGCAGGCCCTGCTTCCCGGCCGCGCGCCAGGCCTCGCGGGAGACGATGCCGTCCTTCTCCCACTGCTCGTAGTGGGGCAGCACCTCCTTGGCGAGGAAGGTGCGCACGGTCTCGCGGAACGCGTCGTGCTCGGCGGTGAAGATCTGCCGCTTCATGCGGGAAGCGCCTTCCTGGAGTGCGTACGGAAACGTTCGGGGCGGGCGGTACCGGGGCTCGCGCAGGCGCGGGCGGGCGCCGGGCCCCGGCCGGGTACGGGCGGCGTGCGGAATCTCGTCATCCGCCGTCCTTCGTCAGTCCGGGTACGTCCCAGTCGCGGGCCACGTCCTCAGTGTCGGCGCCGGGCAGGGCGGGCCCGCCGCGGACGGAGGTGGCGGTGACCGAGAAGCGCGGCGCGGGGGCGGGCTGGGTGATGCCGCCGTGCTCCACGAAGGTGCCCCGGGCGGCGAGATGCGGATGACCGGGTGCCTCGCGCAGGGACAGGACCGGCGCCACACACGCGTCGCTGCCTTCGAAGACGGCGGTCCACTCGTCTCTCGTACGGGTCCTGAAGCGGTCGGCGACCGCCGCGCGCAGTTCCTCCCAGCGCGCCAAGTCCTTGTGGGCGGAACCGAGTTCGGGGATGCCGAGCAGGTCGACGAACCGGTCGTAGAACCGCTGCTCCAGGGGGCCGACGGCCATGTGCAGGCCGTCGGCGGTCTCGTAGGTCCCGTAGTACGGGCAGCCGCCGTCGAGGAGGTTGGCGGCGCGCCGGTCCTGCCAGCCGCCCGCCGCGATCATGCCGTGGATCATCGTCGAGAGGTGCGCGGTGCCGTCGACGATGGCCGCGTCCACGACCTGGCCGGTGCCGGTGGCCCGCGCGTGGTGCAGGGCGGCGAGGAGACCGACGACGAGGTAGAGCGAGCCGCCCGCGTAGTCGCCGAGGAGGTTCGCCGGGACCGCCGGCGGCCCGTCCGCGGCGCCGATCATCCCGAGGGTGCCGGTGAGCGCGATGTAGGCGATGTCGTGCCCGGCGCGCTGGGCGAGCGGTCCTTCCTGGCCCCACCCCGTCATCCGGCCGTAGACGAGCCGCGGGTTGCGGGCCCGGCAGTCCTCGGGGCCCACGCCGAGCCGCTCGGCGACGCCCGGGCGGTAGCCCTCGATCAGGATGTCGGCCCGTTCGGCCAGGTCCAGGACGCGCGACGGGCCGTCCTCGGCCTTGAGGTCGACGAGCACGGACCGCTTGTTGCGGTTGGTGACGTCGTGGGCCGGGTCGACGCCGATCCCGGCGCCGCCGGGCCGGTCCACCCGGACGACGTCCGCTCCGAGGTCGGCCAGCAGCATGGCGGCGAACGGGCCCGGACCGATGCCCGCCAGCTCGACCACGCGCACCCCGGCGAGGGGACCGTGTCCCGGCGTTCCTGCCGCTGTCATCAAGCCCCCAGCACTGTGACACCACTGATGTGACATCAGTGATGTTAAGAACGTGTTCCACTCCGGGCAAGCCCCCGGCGAGCAAGCGCTTAGTTAAATTCCGGCCTCGGGGCCGGATACGGAGCCGGATCCGGGGCCGGATTCAAGACCGGCTTCAGGACCGGCTTCCGGTCGGGGCCGGCCTCGATCGCCACCGGGTCGCCGTCGCGATCAGCGCTGGTCCAGCTCGGCTATCAGCCTTTTGGGTGCTATCACGCGATAGCTCTCCTCGACCCAGTCGCACAGCAGCTCCGCCGCCGGCGCCCCCTGCTCCCCCAGGGGTACACGCACCCAGCCGGCCCTGCCCAGGCCGTACCCGGCGGGCTCCGCCCCGGGCGCGGTGAGCGCGTGGGCGTGCGCCGCCTCGTCCTTGAGCTTCACCGTGACGCCGAGCGGGTGACTGCCGTCGTCGAGACCGAGAAAGACGAAGACCTTCTTGTTGACCTTCACGACGGTCTCGCCCCAGGGGAACTCCTCCGCGGCGCCGGGCAGGCCGAGCGCGAACGCACGCACTTTCTGCCACTTTTTCAGCGCGTTTTCCGACACGGCCACGGCTGCCTCCGGCCTGTTCGTACCACCTCGTCGTCCGGCTGTTCGTACCTCACGCTAGCCTCAGCCACCGACAACGGCGCTTCGCGCACGACGTGGCGCGGGTCGCGCGTTCGAGCGCAGCCCACAGTGTGGTGGAGGGTGTCATGAGCAGGGTGAACGAGCCGGACCGCGCGTACGACATCGTGCTCTTCGGAGCCACGGGTTTCGTCGGGGAGCTCACCGCGGAGTATCTGGCCGCCCACGCGCCCGAGGGACTGCGGTGGGCGATCGCCGGACGCAGCACCGAGAAGCTGGAACGGCTGCGGGAACGGCTCGGCGGCGCCCCCGGTGTGCTGCGCGCCGACGTGACCGACCCGGACTCGCTGGGCGAACTCGCCCGGCAGGCGCGCGTGGTGGCCTCGACCGTGGGGCCGTACATCACCTACGGGGAGGAGCTGGTGGCCGCCTGCGCGGACGCCGGCACCGACTATCTGGACCTGACCGGCGAGCCCGAGTTCGTGGACCTGATGTACGTGCGGCACGACGCACGCGCGCGGGAGACGGGCGCTCGGCTCGTGCACGCCTGCGGCTTCGACTCGATCCCGCACGACCTGGGCGCCTGGTTCACCGTTCGGCAGCTCCCCGAGGACGTGCCGCTGAGGGTGGAGGGGTTCGTCCGCTCGCAGGCGATGTTCTCGGGCGGCACGTTCGCCTCCGCCCTCAACCAGTTCGCGCGGGGCCGGCACATGCTGGCCGCGGCGCGGGAACGCAGGCACCACGAACCGCGCCTGATGGGGCGGCGGGTCGAGGCCCCGCTGGGGGCACCGCGGTTCGCCAAGGAGGTCGGGGCGTGGGCGCTGCCGCTGCCCACCATCGACGCCCAGGTGGTGCAGCGCTCGGCGCGCGCCCTGGCCCGCTACGGGCCGGACTTCCGCTACCGCCACTACGCGGCCGTCGAGCGGCTGCCCATCGCCCTGGGCGGCGTCGCCGGGGTGAGCGCGCTCTTCGCCGCCGCCCAGGTCCCGCCCGCCCGCCGCTGGCTCTCCGACCGGATCAAGCCGGGTGAGGGGCCCAGCGCCGAACGACGCGCGAAGAGCTGGTTCTCGGTGCGTTTCGTGGGCGAGGGCGGCGGCCGTCGCGTGTTCACCGAGGTCTCGGGCGGCGACCCCGGCTACGGCGAGACCGCGAAGATGCTCGCGGAGTCGGCCCTGTCGCTGGCCCTGGACGACCTGCCGAAGACGTCCGGGCAGGTCACCCCGGTGGTGGCGATGGGCGACGCGCTCCTGGAACGGCTGAGCGCGGCGGGGATCACCTTCCGTGTGGCGGCGGTGCGCTAGAGCCTGTCCGGCGACTGCCCTCTGCCCGGCGACGCCCTGCACGCGCTCTCGCCGGGCGGGCGGGACTTCGCGGACACGCTCCGGGGCCTGTCCGCGGGGCCTCGCGTGACGGTGCGGGCCGGGCGGTGCTCACGATGTCCAGGCGATCACCGTGTAGATCATCCCGCCGATCCAGGCGAGGCCGGCCGGGACGGCGAGGACCAGCGCGGCCGTCACCGCGCGCCCGTCGGGCCACGCGGGTTCGGCGGAGGGGTTCGATGCCCGGTTCGTCGTCATGCCGTCAGCCTGCCGGTCGCGGCCCGGCCGTACATCCGTACGGGTACTCAGGAGGCGTACTCACCCGTGCGGGCCGGGCCGAGGACGCCTCGCTGTCAGGACGTCGCCTGCCGGAGCGCCAGGCGGCACAGGGAGTCCGCGCGGCGGGTGGATTCCGGCAGACGGTACTTCGGGGTCAGCGCGAGGGTGTGGGCGCAGGCGTTGTCGAGGTCCACGCGGTGGCCGACGGACACGAACACCGGCTTGACCCCGTCCCGGGTGCGCAGCGCGCGGCCCACCTCGTCGGTGCCCGCGAGCAGCGGTGAGGCGCTGCCGCGCCGGGTGCCCGGCTCCTCGTAGGAGAAGGTGAACGGGTTCTTGGCGACCCCGATCGTGGGAAGGCCGGTGAGGACGCCCAGATGGCTGGCGAGGCCGAAGCGGCGCGGGTGGGCGAGGCCGTAGCCGTCGCAGACGACGAGGCCGGGCGGGCAGGGCAGGGCGTCCAGGGCGGCCATGACGGTCGGGATCTCGCGGAAGGCGAGCAGCCCGGGGACGTACGGGAAGGAGACCCTGCCGACGGCGGTGGCCTCCGCCACGACCTCGCGGGTGGCCGCGTCGAGGACGACGGCGGCCGCGACCACGACGTCCCGCTCGTCGTCGTAGGCGACGTCGACGCCGGTCACGTGGCCGGTGCCGGGCGGCGGGCCCGGCTCGTCGAGCACCACCCGCTCGCGCAACTCGTCCTGTACGGCACGGGCTTGTTCCTCGGTGACGGGCCAGCCCGCGGGAATGCTCACGATCGTCATGATGCGAACGAGCCTACGGGCCGGTCCTCGTGAGGGTGGGCCGGGGCGGGCGGACGGTGGGCGTAGGGTCGCGATCATGTTCGTACTGGAGTTGTCCTACACCGCGCCGCTCGACGCCGTCGATGCCGTTCTGGAGGCGCATGTCGCCTGGCTCGACGAGCAGTACGCGGCCGGGACCTTCCTCGCCTCGGGGCGCAAGAACCCCCGCGACGGCGGGGTGATCCTCGCCGTCGCGGAGGACCGGGCGCGGATCGAGGAGATCGCCGCGGGCGACCCGTTCGTCACCGCGGGCGTGTGCGCGTACCGCGTCACCGAGTTCGTGGCGACGAAGACCGCACCGGGCCTGGAGCGCTACCGGGAGACCCTCGGCTGAGGACCGCCCCGGGCGCCCTCCCCTCGTCTCAACGCTCCAGCCGGGCGACGCGTCCCTTCTCGCCCGAAGCCCAGCAGCCGAGGTCCGGGGTGCAGTCCACGGTGTCGTACGAACCGGTGTCGAGGGTGCGCCAGGTGCGGCCGCCGTCGGTTGTCAGGTCGGTGCCGGTGGGGCCGACCGCGAGGGCGGCGGTGCGGCTGTGCGGCAGCCAGGTGACGCCGGAGCGGTAGGCGGGCGGGGGCCGGTCCGCGGTGGTCCAGGTGCGGCCGCCGTCGGGGGTGATCGCCGCGGCCCGGGGTGAGGGCTGGTCGGCGCGGTAGTCGCCGCCCACCGCGATGCCGTGGACGCGGTCGCGGAAGGCGAGGGCGAAGACGCCGCGCGCCGGGTCGCCCGCGGGGACCGGGGTGTCGGTGGCGGTCCAGGTCAGTCCGCGGTCCGCGGAGTGCAGCACGCGCGCGTGCGCCCCGCCGCCCGTGGCCAGCCACACGTCGCGGGGCCCCGAGCCGACCAGGCACTGACCGCTCGCGGCGAAGCCCGCCTCGCCGTCCTCGGCGGCCGGCATGCCGTCGCCGGGCAGCACCTTCCAGGTACGGCCGCCGTCGCCGGTCGACAGGATGCGGAACCTGCCGTCCACCGGGTCGCTCATCGCCAGGCCGTGCCGCCGGTCGAGAAACGTGAGGCAGTCGTAGAAGGCGTGCGCGTCGGTGTTGCGGAAGGACTCGGTCCAGGTGGCGCCGCCGTCCTCGGTCCGGTAGACGCGGGACGCCTCGCCCTCGCCGATGGCCAGGACCACGGCACGCCGGGCGTCGAACGCCTCGATGTCGCGGAACTCCAGGTCCGCGGCGCCGGGCGGCGACACGTTCCGCCAGACCGCGCCGCCGTCGGTGGTGCGCAGCACGGTCCCCTTCGAGCCGGCCACCCACGCGGTGTCCCTGCCGACGGCCGACAGTCCGCGAAAACGCGCGTCCGTGCCGGTGTCCTTGAGCGCCCAGTGCGGGGTCCGCGCCGTGTCGTGCGCCCGCGCGGGCGCCGCCACCCCGGGTACCGCCACGACCAGCGCGGCGGCGAGTGCGGCGGCCGCCGAACCCACGCCGACCGTACGGCCCGTGCGTCTCGTCTTCCCCAAGCCCCTCATGGCGGGCGAAGCTAGTCCACTCCCCCGATCGCGTCCAGATGGCCTCCGGAGGGAACCTCGGGGGCCGCCCGGGTGTCCTCTTCGGTGTCGGGTGAGCGCGGAAGGGAAAGGGATCACCACGATCTCCGACAAGGATCATCACGATCGGGGAAAGTGGATCTCCCGGCGCATGGCCTCGGTGACAGAGGTCACTCGGGTCAGAGGTGCACGCGCCGGGTCATTCTTCCGTCTCTTCAATTGACCGGCTTCATCCGCCCGGAGTTCGTCCAGCCGTCACAAGGGAGCAAGGCGTTGTCCACCGCAATCGAGCAGCCCGTAGAGGCCCGACTCGTCGCCGCCGCGCCGCGGATGCCGAGCATTCCGGCCACGCTGCACTACGACCGGACCGACCCGTTCGCCGTCCGCATGACCTTCCCTGCCCCGGCCACGCTCGAAGGCGTCGAGGTCTGCTGGACCTTCGCCCGGGACCTGCTCGTGTCGGGTCTGGAGGACGCGGTGGGGTACGGCGACGTACGGGTACGGCCGTACGGGTTCGACCGCACCGTCCTGGAGTTCCACGCCCCCGAGGGCACCGCGGTGATCCATGTGCGTTCGGGCGAGGTGAGAACCTTCCTCCAGCAGACCACCGAGCTGGTGCCGGTCGGCCTCGAACACCTCCAGGTGGACCTGGACCACGATCTGGAGGAACTCATGCGGGGCACCTGCTGAACCCTCGCGGGTACCGTCAACCGGCGCGCCCCATCAGGGCGTTGAGGCCGGCGTAGTCGAACCCGCCGGTCAGGCTCTCGCAGGTCCCCGTGCCCAGCAGCTCCCGCGCGGCACGCCGGACCAGGGCGTGCGCCGCCGTCGCGATGCTCGACCCCGCGCTGATCCGGGCCACCCCGAGTGCGGCGAGCTCGTCCACGGACGGCGCCCCCGGGCCCACCAGGATGTTCAGCGGGCCGTCGATGCCCTCGACGAGCGCCTTCACGATCGCCGGATCGACGGTTCCGGGGACGAAGACGCCGTCGGCTCCCGCGGCCAGGAAGGCCGCGGCCCGCTCCAGGGTCTCCTCCACCCCGCCCGCGCCGCGCAGGAACGTGTCGATGCGGGCGTTGACGAACAGGGGAACCCCCGCGGCGTCCGCGGCGGCGCGGACCGCGGCGATGCGCTCCGCCTGCTCCGCCACGGGACGCAGCGGCCCGGCCCCCTCCTCGTACAGGGCGTCCTCGATGTTCACGCCCACCGCGCCCGCCGCGAGCACCGCCCGGACCGTGTCCCCCACGCCCTCGGCGCCGGACGCGTACCCGCTCTCGATGTCCGCGCTGACCGGCACCCGGACCACGGCGGTGATCCGCGCCACGGCCGCGAGCGCGACGTCCCTGTCCAGCCGGTCCCCGTCCGCCACGCCCAGCGACCAGGCGAGGCCCGCGCTGGTCGTCGCCACCGCCGCGCCGCCCGCGTCCTCGACGATCCGGGCGCTCACCGCGTCCCAGGCGTTCGCCAGGACGAGGGGCCGGCCGGGCACGTGCAGGGCGCGGAGGGCGAGGGCGGAGTCGCGGAGGCTCTCGGTGTCGGTCATGGGGCAAGCCAAGCACGGCCGGCGCGAGGGGAGCTGGCAGGAATCCGACGTGGACGTGGCCGGAGCGTCAGCTCGAGGTCGTGGTGGCCGCGGTCGTGGAGGAGGCCGTCGTGGCCGCCACGACCACCGCCGTGCGGACGTCCTGGATGACCTTCCTCAGGGCGGGAGCCGCCGCGCCCCCGCGCTCGGTGAGCCGGTCGATGCGGTCGCGGTGGAGCCTGCGTTCCTTGGGCGACGCGAAGGTGCGCAGCTCGGCGGCGGTGGCCAGGGCGACGAGGGCCGCGTCGCGGTCACCGACGTCGGCGACGGGCACCGGGCCCTCCAGCACCTCCCGCGCGTCCTGGCGCAGGGCCTCCACCACGGGGATCCGGTCCAGCTCGTACTCGACGGACGGGAAGATCCCGAAGACCCGCTTGCGCTCCGCCCGCAGGTACCCCTCGGCCGCGAGCTGGGCGCGGACCGCGTCCAGGGTGACCCGGGCCCGTGAGGTGACCCACGGCTTCCACCGCCGGGGCCGGGACTCCGCCACGAGTTCGAGGAGCCCGTCGAGAACGACGTCCCCGGTCCGGGTGTCGGCGTCGACCGGGGTGACGATGCCGTCGTCGTCGACGAGCAGCCCGCGCTGGGCGAGCTCGGTGAGGGCGCCGGCGCGCACCAGGTGGTGGAGGTGGGTGGACCCGGTGATCTTCCCCTTGGTGGTGTCCCACGCCAGGAGGTAGAGCCGGGCGGGCAACGAGAGTGGGCCGTTCGGCACAGGTTCTCCTCGGTTCGTCGGTGGGCCGCGTTAATCCTTTGACAGCCCTCGGGACCGTCTCTACGGTGTGAAGCGCTTCTGTTGCCGTCGAATGGAGAAGGACGTTGCTCGTCTGAGGTCGGAGACACCGCGTCACACAGCCGGTCCCGTCGGACCCGCGTGTGCGCAGCGTGCGACCTCGGCGTTCGAGCCGTCCCAGGGTGCGGAGCCCGTTCTTCCCGCTCTCCTCCGAACCGGATCGTCGTCGCCTCGCGGTGTCCCGTACGCGTACCCCCGACCGCATCCAGCAACCGCGAGGCCCTCATGTCAACGTTCCCCACCTCCGTCACCTGTACCTCCCTGTCCTTCGCCTGGCCGGACGGCACCGAGGTCTTCGACGGTCTCCAGGCAGCCTTCGGACCCGGCGTCACCGGACTCGTCGGCGTCAACGGCTCCGGCAAGTCGACCCTGTTGAAGCTGGTCGCCGGAGAGCTCACCCCGGCCGACGGCACCGTCCGGGTCGCGGGCGAGGTCGGCCGTCTGCCGCAGAACGTCACCCTCGACACCGCGCTGCGGGTCGACGAGGCGCTCGGCATCCGCGCGGTGCGCGCCGCCCTGCACGCGATCGAGGCGGGCGACGCGTCCGAGGAGCACTTCGACGTCGTCGGCGACGACTGGGACGTCGAGGAACGGGCCCGCGCCACCCTCGGCGAACTCGGTCTCGGGCACATCGACCTGGACCGCACGATCGGCGAGGTGTCCGGCGGCGAGTCGGTGCTGCTGCGGCTGGCCGCGCTCCTGCTGCGCCGGCCGGACGTCCTGCTGCTCGACGAACCGACCAACAACCTCGACCTGTACGCGCGGCAGCGGCTGTACGCGGCCGTGGAGGCCTGGTCCGGGGTCATGATCGTGGTCAGTCACGACCGTGAACTCCTCGACCTGGCCGACCAGATCGCCGATCTGCACTCCGGCGAGGTCACCTGGTACGGCGGGAACTTCTCCGCGTACGAGGAGGCGCTCGCCGCCGAACAGGAGGCGGCCGAGCGCATGGTGCGGGTCGCCGAGTCCGACCTGAAGAAGCAGAAGCGCGAACTGGTGGACGCCCAGGTCAAGTTGGCGCGGCGCAGACGGTACGGGCAGAAGATGAACGAGCAGAAGCGCGAACCGAAGATCGTCATGGGGGCGCGCAAACGGTCGGCCCAGGAGTCCGCCGGCAAGCACCGGCTCCTGCACGAGGGCAGGCTGAGCGAGGCGAAGGAGCGTCTCGACGAGGCGGTGGAGGCCGTACGGGACGAGGACGTGATCCGGATCGACCTGCCGTACACGGCGGTGCCGCCGGGTCGCGACGTCCTCACCCTGGACCGGCTGGAGCTCCAGCACGGCGCACGGGTGAACGGCGTGTTCGATCTTCGCGGCCCCGAACGCGTCGCGATCGTCGGGCGCAACGGATCGGGCAAGACGACACTCCTGCGCACGATCGCCGGGGAGCTGGACGCCGTGTCCGGCGAGGCACTCGCCCATGTGCCCCTGCGCTTCCTGCCGCAGCGGCTCGACGTCCTCGACGAGGAACTGACGGTCGCCGAGAACGTGGCCCGGTACGCCCCCGCCGCCACCCGCAACCGGATCCGGGCCCGGCTCGCCCGCTTCCTGTTCAAGGGGGCGAGGGCCGACCAGCGGGCGGCGACGCTCTCCGGTGGCGAACGCTTCCGCGCGGCGCTCGCTGCCCTGATGCTGGCCGAGCCCGCCCCGCAGCTCCTGATGCTCGACGAGCCGACGAACAACCTCGACATGGCGAGCGTCCGGCAGCTCACCTCGGCACTGGAGTCGTACGAAGGGGCGCTGATCGTCGCGAGCCACGACATGCCGTTCCTGGAGTCGATCGGCATCACGCGACGGCTGCTGCTGGAAGGAGGAGAACTGAAAGAAATCGCTCCGGAAACTGTCGGGTATTCCTCATAGTGCGGGGAGCACGGGCGGCCTAGCGTCGGGGGTGGGCGGTGCCCGGCGTCGGGCCGAGGGTCTTCTGCGTGCGCGGACCGCACTGCATGATGGTGCGTTCGATGCCCCCGTCCGATTCGGAGACCGCCCGTGCCCAGTCAGAAAGCGCTCGTCCGCAGGCCCGGCCCCCGCCTCGCCGAGGGGCTGGTGACCCATGTGGAACGCACGGAGGTGGACGTCGATCTGGCGGTCGAGCAGTGGGAGGCGTACACCGAGGCACTGCGGACGCACGGCTGGGAGACGATCGAGGTGGACCCGGCCGAGGACTGCCCGGACGCGGTGTTCGTCGAGGACGCCGTCGTCGTCTTCCGCAATGTCGCGCTCATCGCCCGGCCCGGCGCGGAGTCGCGGCGGGCCGAGACGCCGGGGGTCGAGGAGGCCGTGGCACGCCTCGGCTGCTCGGTGAACTGGATCTGGGATCCGGGCACCCTCGACGGCGGCGACATCCTGAAGGTGGGCGACACGATCTACGTGGGCCGCGGCGGCCGGACGAACGCGGCCGGGGTCCAGCAGGTGCGCGCCGTCTTCGAACCGCTCGGGGCCCGGGTCGTCGCGGTTCCCGTCAGCAAGGTGCTGCACCTGAAGTCGGCGGTCACCGCTCTGCCCGACGGAACCGTGATCGGGTACGAGCCGCTCGTGGACACGCCCTCGCTGTTCCCGCGCTTCCTGGCCGTCCCGGAGGAGTCCGGGGCGCACGTGGTGCTCCTGGGCGGCGGGAAGCTGCTGATGGCCGCGTCCGCCCCGAAGACCGCGGAACTGCTCGCCGACCTCGGGCACGAACCGGTCGTGGTGGACATCGGCGAGTTCGAGAAGCTGGAGGGCTGTGTCACGTGCCTCTCGGTGAGGATGCGGGAGCTGTACGTCTGAACGAGTGAGCGAGCCACCCGTACGGCCCAGGCGTCTCGACGCCCCGGGTCTCGTCGGCGTGGGCCGGGAGGCGGTCTGCCCGCGCCCGTAACACCGCTGATCAGCGGTCTTTACGGGGTTCTTAACCTACGGAGACGTAACCTACGGAGACGTAGCCTACGATGCCGTAGGTTAGAAGTTCCGCTCGTTGTCCCGTCCCCCCTGGAGCACCAGTGACGATCACTTCCCCCGACCTCGGCAGCCCGGCAACCTCCTGGACCGACGCTCGCCTGCTGTACGCGCTGGAGGAAGTCGTCGAGACGGAGCTCAATCGCCACCTGAAGGTGGCGAAGGACTGGATGCCGCACGAGTACGTGCCCTTCAGCGACGCCCGCAACTTCCCGGGGCTCTTCGAGGACGGCGAGGCCTGGGAGAAGGAGCAGTCCAAGGTCACCGAGATCGGCCGGATCGCGCTGGTCGTCAACCTGCTCACCGAGGACAACCTGCCGAGCTACCACCACGAGATCGCGTCCCTGTTCGGCCGCGACGGCGCCTGGGGCACCTGGGTGCACCGCTGGACGGCGGAGGAGGGCCGGCACGGCATCGTGATGCGCGACTACCTGCTCGCCTCGCGCGCGGTGGACCCGGACAAGCTCGAGGCGTTCCGCATGCAGCACATGAGCGAGGGATTCGAGTCGGACAACCGCCACTCGATGCTGCACTCGGTCGCGTACGTCGCGTTCCAGGAGCTCGCCACCCGCATCTCGCACCGCAACACCGGGCACCAGTCGGGCGACCCGGTCTGCGACCGCATGCTGGCGCGCATCGCGACCGACGAGAACCTGCACATGGTGTTCTACCGCAACCTCCTGAAGGCCGCGTTCGAGCTGGCTCCCGACCTGACCATGCAGGCCGTCCGTGACGTCGTCGTCAACTTCCGGATGCCCGGTCACGGCATGCCCGGCTTCGAGCGCATGGCCGCGCAGATGGCCATCGGCGAGGTCTACAACCTGCGCATCCACCACGACGACGTGCTCCAGCCGGTGCTGCGGCACCTCAGGGTCCTGGAGATCGACGGTCTCGGCCCCGAGGGCCTCAAGGCCCAGGAGGAGCTCGGCTACTTCATGGGCGGCCTGGACTCCGAGGCCTCGAAGTTCGACGAGAAGCTCGCCGCCCGCAAGGCCCGGATGGCGGCCCGCGCCACCGCGTGACACCCCCTCCCGCGTACGCGGGAGCGGGTGGACCGACGAGCGCCCGGGCGCCCCGGCAGGGTTCAGGTCCTGCCGGGGCGCCCGCGCATGCCGGGGCCCTGCGGGCCCGCACCCGGTTCCCGGGCCGAACGGTCCCCGAACGATCCGGCCTCGGGCCGGGGTCTGGTCCCGGGCCGGGGTCTAGTCGGGAAGCCGGTCCAGGACCCACTCCCCGATCTCCTGCGTCATGACGGCGTGCGGGTCGTTGTCCGCCGAGAGCAGGAAGTCGTCGAGATCCGACTCCTCCGGCGGCAGCTCGTCGATGACGGCGTACAGGTTCTCCTGCCGGTCCAGGTCACGGATGGCGACCGCGCTGACGGACGGGACGAAGCACACCGACCGGTGGACCATGTCGACGTTCTCGCCGAACGCCCTGAGCGTGTCCCCGACGAGGCCGAACGACTCCAGCGTCCCGCCGGGCGCGCCGTCGAGCTCGGGGAACCCGCTCGTGGTGACCGTGTGCGGTCCGCCGAGGACGCCGTCGAGCACGGCCACCTCCACGTCCTCACCCTTGGGCTGGGCGAGGAAGTACGTACCGTCGAAGAGCGGTCCGGCGCAGGTCAGCGCCTTCGCCCCGGCGCGCACGCCGTTGCCCACGCCGTCGCCGCGCCCGCTGGACACCCCGATCAGGCGCGGGATGCGCGGCCAGCCGCCCACCCGCTCCAACTGCTCCTTGAACGCGCGGCGCAGCGGACTCTCCCTCGGCGTACCGTCCAGGGCGTCCAGGTGGCGCCAGAGCATCTGCTGCGAGGCCGGGCTGCCGATCTGCCGCAGGTAGGTGTCGTCGCCAGCGGCGGCGAGGTAGTGCGCGAACGCCTGGAGTCCGATCGGCACCCACGCTCCCCGGTGCGGGCTGTCGAACGACGCGTAGACCCCGACCCGGTGGTCCATGCGCTGCGTCTCCATCTTGGCCAGCGCGTAGCGGGCGACGATGCCGCCCATGCTGAACCCGCCGACGAGCAGCCGGGTGTCGTCGAGCTGTTCGGCGATGGTCCGCATGATCGCGGCGGTCATCGTCTCGGCGTTGCGCAGGATCGACTCGCTCCGCTCGTCGAACCCGACGAGGATCAGCGTGCGTCCCCGCCGTCGCAGTTCGCCGATGAACGGGAACCTGCCGTTCTCCAGCCCGTCCCACAGCCAGTCGAAGTCGGTCGGCCCGAGGTTGAAGCCGTCGGCCAGGACGACGGGCCGGACCACTCCCTGGCGGCCCTCCCCGTAGTACACCCGGGCACTGCCGCCCGGTAGCTGCCATTCCTCGTCGGCCCGGGGAGCCTGCGCGAGTGCGGCCTTCCCCATCGGGGCGACGAGCCCGATCGATCCCGCGGCTTTCCTGGCTTTGTCGGCCTTGCTGTCGGCCATGACGTCCCTTTCGGTGTCGGTGACAACGATCAGAGGACGTCATACGCAGATTTGGCAATGTCCAAGCGCATATGCCAGACAGCTCACTCCGATGAACCACGACGGCAGCCGGACGGAGGTGAGGGGGTGCGTGTCACTCCAGGGCGCGCCGCAGGCCCAGACGCTCCTTCTCGGAGAGTCCGCCCCACACGCCGAAGCGTTCGTCGTTGCTCAGCGCGTATTCGAGGCACGCGGGACGCATCGCGCACATCCCGCAGATGCGCTTGGCCTCGCGCACCGAGCTGCCCGGCTCGGGAAAGAAGAAGTCCGCCCCCGTCTGCGCGCACAGCGCCTGCTCCTGCCAGGCGAGGTCGGACGGGGTGATGGTTACCGAGTACATGCTCAGAGCGTGCCCGGCGGCGAAAAACGTTCGATCAACGCGGGATCAACGCGGCGTACCAAGGCTTCCGGCGGCCTCGATGATGGCCCCGGGGGCGGGCCGCGGGCACGGCGGCGCGCGGAGAAACCGGCGACGAACCGGCGACGATACGAATCCCGGCGGCCACTCGGAGTGACGGGTGCCGCCGTCGCGGGCGGTTTGCGCGTCTCCGGGGCGATTGTCAGTGGGCGGTGGAAGACTCGGCACCAAAGGCAACGGGACCCCTCAAAGGAGGGCAATCATGCTCACCACCAGGTTCGTCAACGGCTCCCCGAACTGGCTGGATGTCGGCACGGCCGACATCGAGGGCGCCATCGCCTTCTACGGAGGCCTCTTCGGCTGGCGGTTCCAGTCGGCGGGGCCGGAGGCGGGTGGCTACGGCTTCTTCCAGGTGGACGGCAAGACCGTGGCCGGGGGTATGCAGATCACCGCCGAGCAGGGCCCGCCGTCCTGGAACGTCTACTTCCAGACCGCCGACGCCGAGGCCACGGCGAAGGTGGTCGAACAGCACAAGGGCACGGTGCTCATGCCGCCCATGGACGTGATGGGCGAGGGACACATGGCGATGCTCGCCGATCAGGCGGGCGTGGTCTTCGGCGTGTGGCAGCCCGGCCGGACCAAGGGCCTGGGCATGGCCGGCGACCCGGGCTCCCTGTGCTGGGTCGAGCTCTGCACACCGGACGTCGCGGCGGCCGCCGGGTTCTACAACTCCGTCTTCGGGTGGCAGACGACGGCGGCCCAGTTCCCGGGCGGGACCTACACCTGCGTCAACCCGGCGGACACGGAGGAGGAGGCCATGTTCGGCGGTCTGGTGCCGCTCGCGGACGACCCGGTCGAGGCGAAGACCGGCGCGTACTGGCTGCCGTACATCGAGGTCCCCGACACGGACGCCGTGGTGGCCAAGGCCGAGGAACTCGGTGGTGCGGTCCGTATGCCCGCCACGGACATGGAGGGCGTCGGCCGCATGGCCAAACTCGCCGATCCGTACGGGGCACGCTTCGCGGTGATCAAGAGCGCCCCGCAGCAGAGCTGACGCTCCCTCGGTCGCCCCCTCTCGGCGCGGGGCAAGGCTCATGGGCCCCGCGCCGAGCGTCGGCCATGTGCCCAGGCCCCTTGAACCCTTCAGCCCTTCAGCCCTTCAGCCCTTCAGCCCTTCAGCCCTTCAGCCCTACGCCGAAGCCCGTCGGACGATCGTCGTCGGCAGGACCACTCCGGCGGGATCGGGGGCCGGGACCTGTGCCGCCGGGCCGCCTTCGAGTCCGCGGATCAGCATCCGGGCCATCAGCCGGCCCATCTCCTCTATCTCCTGACGCACTGTCGTGAGCGGAGGATCGGTCTGTTCGGCGATCGGCAGCATGTCGTCGAAGCCGATCACGGCCACGTCGTCGGGGACCCGTCGCCCGTGCTCACGCAGCACGCGCAGCACGCCGAGGGCCGACAGGTCGTTCCCCACGAACACCGCGTCGACGTCGGGGCGGCGCTCCAGCAGTTCCCGCATGGCGCGTTCGCCGCCGGCGGGGGTGAAGTCCCCCTGCGCGACGAGCTCCGGACCGGCGTCGGCCATGACGTCCCGGAAGCCGTCGAGCCGGTCGACCGCGGACGTCTGGTCGAGGGCACCGGTGATGTGGGCGATGCGCGTCCGCCCGAGACCGAGGAGATGACGGACGGCCTGACGCGCCCCGCCGCGGTTGTCGCAGTCGACGTACACCGCTTCGCGGACGCCGTCGCCCCAGCCGGGCCGACCGCCGAACACGGTCGGCACCCCCGCGCCGTGGATGAGGCCCGGCAGCGGGTCGTCGAGGTGCAGGGAGAAGACGAGCGCGCCGTCGACATGGCCGCCGGCGAGATAGCGGGCGACGCGCGCGTGGTCGTCGCGGCCCTCCGTGAGCAGCAGGACCAGTTGTGAGTCGTTGGCCGTCAGTTCCTTGCTGATGCCCCGGAGCTGGAGGGCGAAGAACGGGTCGGCGAAGACCCTGGTCTCCGGTTCGGCGATCACGACGGCGACCGCGTCGTGGCGCCGGGTGACGAGGCTGCGGGCGGCCTGGTTCGGAACGTAGCCCAGTTCCTCGACGGCCCGGCGTACCCGCTCGACGAGCGGTTCACGGACTCCGTCCCCACCGTTCACGACCCGTGACACGGTGGCCCGGGAGACCCCGGCCCGCGCGGCCACGGCCTCCAGCGTGGGGCGCGACGCTGTCTCGGTCACCTCAGGGCACCTCCTCGGCGGATGCCGATCAGGATAGCCGCGCGACCGCTCGCTCCGCGGGGGTGCTCCCCGATCTTCGAGAACGGCTCGAACCAGTCCCGCCACGGGGTGACTTGGCGAAAGGCCGGCAGGCCTTCCTAGGCGTCCTCGTGCTTCGCGCGGCTGGGCTGGACCCGCTTGGGCTCGCCCGGCATCTTCGGGTACTCGGGCGGGTACGGGAGGTCGCCGAGGCCGTGGTCGTGCTCGTCGCGGCTGGCGAGTTCCAGCAGGGCCTCCAGCGAGAAGGCGTGCTCGTCCATGTCGGCGTGCACGTCGCCGAGTTCGGCGAAGCGCTTCGGCATGGTCGCCAGGTCGAAGTCCCGGGGCCGGGCCTCCTGCACCTCGTCCCAGCGCAGCGGAGCGGAGACCGGGGCGTGCGGGCGGGGACGTACGGAATAGGCCGAGGCGATGGTGCGGTCCCGGGCCGTCTGGTTGTAGTCCACGAAGATCTTCTCGCCCCGCTCCTCCTTCCACCAGGCGGTGGTGACCTGGTCGGGCATACGGCGTTCGAGCTCGCGCCCGACGGCGATGGCGGCCCGGCGCACCTGGGTGAAGGTCCAGCGCGGCTGGATGGGCACGAAGACGTGCAGCCCGCGGCCCCCGGAGGTCTTGGGCCAGCCCCGCAGACCGCCGTACTCGTGGAGGACCTCGCGCAGTTCGTGGGCGGCGCGCACCGCGTCGGTGTAGTCCGTGCCGGGCTGCGGGTCGAGGTCGATGCGCAGTTCGTCGGGGCTGTCGACGTCGTCGCGGCGGACCGGCCAGGGATGGAAGGTGAGCGTGCCGAACTGCGCGGCCCACAGCACGGCGGCGGGCTCGGTGGGGCACATCTCGTCGGCGCTGCGGCCGCTGGGGAAGGTGATGTGGGCGGTCGGGATCCAGTCGGGCATGTTCTTGGGCGCCCGCTTCTGGAAGAAGGACTCGCCCGTGACCCCGTCCGGGTAGCGCTCCAGGGTGGTGGGGCGGTTGCGCAGGGCACGCAGGATGCCGTCGCCGACGGCGAGGTAGTACTGGGCGAGGTCCAGCTTCGTGAATCCGCGCTCAGGGAAGAAGATCTTGCCCGGGCTGGACAGACGCACGCTCCTGCCGGCCGCTTCGAGTTCCACCGCATCGCCCATGCGAGCCACGGTAGGCGCAGCCCGCGGCCCCCGCACACCGGGCGGACACCGACGGCACTGCGCCGGCCCCACCCCTGCCCGGTGGATCCGCCCGGGTACGGACACCTGCCCCCACGGACAAGAGAGCAGGAACTCCGGGCGCAGGAAACGGTGTCAGGCCTTGCAGAAGCCGAGGCCCTTGAGCGCGTCGTTGATCTGCTTGCCCTGGGTCTCGGTGGTGGTGACGTCCTTGTAGGTGAAGCGCTGGGAGGCCGTCCGGTCGAGCTTGCGGCCACCGCCGTTGATCGCCATGCACTGGTTGCGTGCGGCGTCGATCGCCTTGTCCTCGTACTTCACGATGCCCGGGTTGGCGGCGCCGAGGGCGCGGAGCAGTTGGGCGCGCTTGACCCCGGTGGGCACGGGCGGGATGCCGGCCGCCTTCTCGGCGGCGCTCACGTCGGCACTGGGCTCGCTGCCCGGGGCGCGCGTGGACGTGGGCTTGGGCGTGGCCTTGGCGTCGGTGTCGGTGTCGTCGCCGCTGCTACAGCCGGTGACGGCGGCGGCGAGCGCGATGGCGATGGCGACGACGGTGGTGCGGGTGCGCATGGTCCCCCCAGGACTTCCGTTCTGAACGGTCATCATGCGCAGAGGTGGGCGGGGCGCGTGTCCGCGGTATCCGTGTTGTGACATGGGGCCGGGGAAGGAGTCCGCGACGGCTGGGTGGGACGGGTGCGGAGGGGCGCCCGCGGCCGGTGTGGGCCGTGGGCGCCGCCCGGCTACTGCTGGGGTGTCTGCAGGTTCTTCAGCGTGTCGCTGATCTGTTCGTTGAGGACCTCGGTGGCGAGGCGCTGGACCGTCTTGTCGTCGAGTCCGTCGCAGGCGGTCGGCCGGTCGGCCGGGGTGGCCTGGTCTCCGGCGGCCGCGCCCTTCTTGAACTCCGCGGTCAGCGCGGCCTTGCAGGCCGTCGGATCGGCGTCGGCGGCGCCGCTGCCGCCGCACGCGGTCAGGGCTGCCGCGAGTACGAGTAGCGCGCCGCACGCGGCTGTGCGAGTGTTCATGATCCCCCCGTGGTTCTGGTCACCGAAGGGCATCATGGCGTCACCGAGGATGACGTGGTGGGTCTGTGGCGATCCTGTGACCCGGAAGGGCCCTGCCCCGAGGCCCGGGGCGGCGACGGTGACGGCGGAGCCGTCCGTCGCGGCGACGGAGCGGCACACAGCACTCCGACCGATCCGAGTGCCGGATCAGCGGTAGAACCCCGGCGCAGCACGACCCTCGCGGCCGAACACGCAACAGGCGCGCACCATGGACGGCTCTTAGAGTCGAAGTATGGATCTGCCGGTGATGCCCCCCGTCAAGCCGATGCTCGCCAAGGCCGTGGCGAAGATCCCGCCGGACATGCACTACGAGGCGAAGTGGGACGGTTTCCGGGCCATCGTGTTCCGTGACGGGGACGAGATCGAGATCGGCAGTCGCACCGGGAAGCCGCTGACCAGGTATTTTCCGGAGCTTGTCGAGGCGTTGCGGGAGCGGTTGCCGGAGCGCTGTGTGATGGACGGGGAGATCGTGATCGCCAGGGACGGGCGGCTCGACTTCGACGCGCTCACGGAGCGGATCCACCCGGCGGACTCCCGGGTGCGGATGCTGGCGGAGAAGACGCCCGCCTCCTTCGTGGCCTTCGACCTGCTGGCCCTGGCCGACGCCTCGCTGCTCGACGTACCGCTGACGGACCGGCGCGCGCTGCTGGTGAAGGCGCTGTCCGAGGTGACGGCTCCGGTGCACCTGGCGCCCGCGACCACGGACCGGGAGGTGGCGCAGCGGTGGTTCGAACAGTACGAGGGGGCCGGACTCGACGGGGTCGTCGCGAAGCCCCTCGCTCTGCCGTATCTGCGGGACGAGCGGGCCATGTTCAAGATCAAGCACGAGCGGACGGCCGATGTCGTGGTGGCCGGCTACCGCTTCCACAAGAGCGGGCCGGTCGTCGGGTCGCTGCTGCTGGGGCTGTACGACACCGGGGGGACGCTCCAGCACGTGGGCGTGAGCGCCGCGTTCACGATGAAGCGGCGGGCGGAACTGGTGGAGGAACTGGAGCCCTTGCGGCTCGAGGACGCGGCCGGGCATCCGTGGGCGGCCTGGGCCCAGGAGTCGGCGCACGAGAGCGCCCGGCTGCCGGGGGCGCCCAGCAGATGGTCGGCTAAGAAGGACCTGTCGTGGATTCCGGTCCGGCCCGAGCGGGTGGCCGAGGTGGCGTACGACCACATGGAGAACGGCGTACGGTTCCGCCACACGGCCCGCTTCCGCCGATGGCGTCCCGACCGCACGGCCGAGAGCTGCACGTACGGACAACTGGAGGAGCCGGTCGGCTACGACCTGGCGGAGATCCTGGGGCCGCGGAGCTGAGACACCGGGGCAGACAGACACCGGGCGGCGCCGGAACACCGGCACACCGGCACGGAACCGTCGCCTCCGCGACCCCCTTCGACCCTGCACGGATCGTCCCGCTGAGCCGATCAGCTCAGTCGCCGCGCGCAATCAGAAACGATCGGGTTCGGCCACCGATGAACTGATGAACGCATTAATCGATGGCACGGGACAGGTGGCACGGTGGGCATGCGAGAGATGGTGCGGACGCGGCGGGGCGCGTGGACGGCGGCACTGCTGGCCGTCACGGTGACGGGTTCCCTGATGTCGGGCTGCACTTCGGGGGGCGGAGCCACCGACGACGGCCGGTCGCCGACGCAGAGCCAGAGCCCGAGCGAGAGCGGGACCGGCACGGTGAACGCGGGACCGGTGCTCGCGGTGAAGATCGACAACGCGCCCGACGCCCGCCCCCAGACGGGGCTCGACGCGGCGGACGTGGTCTACGCGGAGCAGGTCGAGGGCGGTCTGAGCCGGCTCATGGCGGTCTTCGCGAGCACGCTGCCCGACGCCGTCGGGCCCGTACGCAGCGCCCGCGAGTCGGATCTGGAACTGCTGAGACAGTTCCACGAGCCGACGCTCGCCTTCTCCGGGGCCCAGCACAAGCTGCTGCCGCTGATCGACGACGCCCCGCTGGATCCCGAGCCGGCCGGGAAGGTGCCCGGCGCCTGGTACCGGGGCTCGGGCAAGGCCGCCCCGCACAACCTGTATCTGCGTCCGCGGCGGCTGATGGACTCCGCACCCGGCGACGCGGCGCTGACCACGGGCTTCCACTTCGGCGCGGCACCCTCGGGCGGCACCCCGCAGGCCTCGCGCACGGTCCGCTTCCCCTCGGCCCGCTTCACCTTCACCTGGTCCGCCGAGCGGGGGCGCTGGCTGGTGGCGATGGACGGCACCCCGACGGTGACGACGGACGGCAAGACGGTGGCTCCGGCGACGGTGGTCATCCAGTACGTGAAGGTGCGTACGTCGAAGTACCACGACTTCCTCGGCAACAACACGCCGTTCACGGAGTCGGTGGGCTCGGGCAAAGCCCAGGTGCTGCGCGACGGCCGTGCCTACGACGCGAACTGGACGCGCCCCGAGGCGACCGACGGCACGCGGTTCACCACCCCGGACGGCGCGCCGATGAACTTCGCGCCCGGCCAGGTGTGGGTGGTCCTGGCCAAGGCGTGAGAGGCCGCTCAGTGCCGCGCGGGAAGGGGCTCCGGGGGGTTGCGGAGCCCCTCGGCCGCGTCCGCGACGCGCTGGATGAGGTCGAAGAAGAGGCCCTGCTCCTCGGCGGAGAGCGGGGCCAGGAACACCTGGTTCATCCGCGCGGTGCGCACGGTCAGCTTGCGGTGGACGCGGACCCCCTCGTCCGTGAGGCGGAGCAGGAACCGCCGACCGTCCGCGGGATCGCGCACCTTGTCCAGCAGCGCGCGGCGCCCGAGCCGGCTGATGACCTCGGCGATCGTGGACCGGTCGAGCCCCACCCGCTCCCCCACCGTGCGCTGGTCGAGGCCGGGCTCGGCGACGAGCGCGTTCAGGACTGCGAACTGGGGCGAGGTGATCTCCTCGGAGACCATCGTGTTCCACAGCAGGTAGTGCGCCTGCTGGAGTCGCCGGGCCAGGTGCCCCGGATGGGTGGAGAGGTCCACCGCGGCCATGTGCGCTCCTGACGTCGTCGATGCCCGAATTCGTTGGTGCACTGAACAATACCTGCCCTCTTCGACGACTGTCCCACCTCCGTCGACCGGGTCGCTCCTTCGCAGGCCCTCGACACATTGGGGTCTTGACGGACCGAAGTCCGGGTGGCAGCGTGCTGAGCACCTCGGCGAATTAATCAGTGCCCTGATTAATTTGAGCGGCAGGACAGTCGGCAGAGATGAGGCTTCACGGATGGACAAGGTGGTCGCCACGGCACTGGAGGCGGTGGCCGATGTACCGGACGGCGCGACCCTGGCGGTCGGCGGATTCGGCCTCAGTGGCGTACCGAACGTGCTGATCGCGGCGCTCCACGAGCGCGGCGTCCAGGAACTCGGCATCGTCTCCAACAACTGCGGGGCCATGGACTCCGGGCTCGCGACCCTGCTCGCCGCCGGACGCGTCGCCCGCGTCACCGGCTCGTACATCGGCGCGAACAAGGAGTTCGCCCGGCAGTACCTCGCCGGTGAGCTGGAGGTCGAGATGATCCCGCAGGGCACCCTGGCCGAACGGCTGCGCGCGGGCGGTGCCGGGATCCCCGCGTTCTACACACCCGCCGGGGTCGGCACCCAGGTCGCCGAGGGCGGGCTGCCGTGGCGGTACGACGGCCACGGCGGCGTCACGCTGGCCTCCCCGCCGAAGGAGGTGCGCGAGTTCGACGGCACCGCATACGTGCTGGAGCACGGCATCCGCACCGACTTCGCGCTGGTACGGGCCGCGAAGGGCGACCGGCACGGCAACCTCGTCTTCAACAAGTCCTCCCGGAACTTCAACCCGCTCGCCGCGATGGCCGGCCGGGTGACGATCGCCGAGGTGGAGGAGCTCGTGGAACCGGGCGGCATCGACCCGGACGCCGTGCATCTGCCCGGCATCTTCGTCCAGCGCGTCGTGGCCCTGACCCCCGAGCAGGCGAGCGCCAAGATGATCGAGAAGCGGACGGTCTCGGCCCCCGCGGCAGACGGAACGGTGGGCGAGTGATGGCCTGGAACAGGCAGGAGATGGCCGCGCGCGCCGCGCGTGAGCTGACGGACGGCCAGTACGTGAACCTCGGCATCGGCCTGCCGACCCTGATCCCCAATCACCTCCCCCCGGGCGTCGAGGTGATCCTGGAGTCGGAGAACGGCATTCTCGGCACCGGCCCGTACCCGGCCGAGGACGAGGTCGACCCCGATCTCATCAACGCCGGCAAGGAGACCGTCACGGTCCTGCCGGGTGCCTCCTACTTCGACTCCGCACTGTCCTTCGGGATGATCCGCGGCGGGCACATCGACGTCGCGGTCCTGGGCGCGATGCAGGTGTCGGCCGGCGGCGATCTCGCCAACTGGGCCGTCCCCGGCAAGATGATCACCGGCATCGGCGGGGCGATGGACCTCGTCCACGGAGCCCGGACGGTCATCGTGGTGATGACGCACACCGCGAAGGACGGCTCACCCAAGATCCTGCGGGAGTGCGAACTGCCGCTCACCGGGAAGGCCTGTGTGAACCGGATCATCACCGACCTGGGCGTCCTCGACGTCACCGACGAGGGCCTGCTCCTGGTGGAGACCGCGCCGGGCGTCACGGCCGCGGAGGTCGCGGCGAGGACCGCGGCCGAGGTCCGTGTCGTGGAAGGGATCCGGCCGTGAAGGACGTCTACGTCGTCGATGCCGTCCGGACGCCGATCGGCAGGTACGGCGGTTCGCTGGCCGCCGTCCGCCCGGACGATCTCGCCGCCCACGCCATCCGCGAACTCCTCGCCCGCACCCCGGACCTGGACCCGGCGCTGATCGAGGACGTGTACCTCGGCAACGCCAACGGCGCGGGCGAGGAGAACCGCAACGTGGGCCGGATGGCCGCCCTCCTGGCCGGGCTGCCCACCTCGGTGCCGGGCGTGACCGTCAACCGGCTGTGCGCCTCCGGCCTCGAAGCCGTCATCCAGGCGGCCCGCGCCATCGCGCTCGGCGACGCCTCGATCGTCCTGGCCGGCGGTGTCGAGTCGATGACGCGCGCGCCCTACGTCCTGCCCAAGAGCGAGAAGCCCTTCCCCGCCGGGCACACCGAGCTGTACTCCACGACGCTCGGCTGGCGCCTGGTCAATCCGCGGATGGACCCGCAGTGGACCATCCCGCTCGGCGAGTCCGCCGAAGTCATCGCCGACAAGCATGCGATCACCCGTGAGCAGCAGGACGAGTTCGCCCTCGGCAGCCACCGAAAGGCGGCCCGGGCCCAGGCGGAGGGCCTGTTCGCCGCCGAGACCGTCCCGCTGACCCTGCCCCGGCGCAAGGGCGACCCGGTGGTGTTCGCCGCCGACGAATGCGTACGCGCCGACGCCTCCCTCGACGCCATGGCCCGGCTGAAGCCGTCCTTCCGCCCCGAGGGGGGCACGGTCACCGCGGGCAACGCCTCGCCGCTCAACGACGGCGCCGCCGCCCTGCTGCTGACCGACGCCGAGGGGCTGCGGGCCACCGGACGCGAACCCCTCGCCCGGGTCTCCGCGACCGGCGTGTCCGCGATCGACCCCCAGTACTTCGGACTCGCCCCCGTCGAGGCCGTGAACCGCGCTCTGGCCAAGGCGGGAAAGGGATTTGACGACCTGTCGACACTGGAGCTGAACGAGGCCTTCGCCGCCCAGGTGCTCGGCTGCCTCGCCGAATGGCCCGAGTTCGACCCCGCGATCCTCAACCCGCGTGGCGGCGCCATCGCCCTCGGCCACCCCCTGGGTGCCTCCGGTGCCCGGCTCGCCGGAACCGTCGCCCACCAACTCGCCCGCGAGGGAAGCGGAGTCGGAGTCGCCACCCTCTGTATCGGCGTGGGCCAGGGCCTCGCCCTCGTCCTCGAACGCTAGGAACTCGACCATGGCTCTCACCCAGTCGGACATCGACGTCGAGATCAAGGATCTCCAGGACGGCTACGACAAGGCGGTGGCCGGCGGAGCGCCCGTGCGGCACCACCCAGCGCGCGACTATCCCCCGTACCGCAGCTCACGGCTCCGCCACCCGAAGCAGCCGCTGGTCGCGGTGAGCGGCGACCCGGAGACCGTCGAGCTGTCGGGCCCGGTCTTCGGCGTCACCGACATCACCGGGATCGACAACGACCTCACCCTTCAGCACCGGGGCGAACCGATCGGCGAGCGGATCACCGTCGCGGGCCGGCTGCTCGACCGCGAGGGGCGGCCGGTGCGCGGTCAGCTCATCGAGGTCTGGCAGGCCAACGCCGCCGGACGCTACGCCCATCTGCGCGAGCAGCACCCCGCCCCGCTCGACCCCAACTTCACCGGCGTGGGGCGGACCCTGACGGACGATCAGGGACGGTACTCGTTCACCACGATCAAGCCGGGACCCTACCCCTGGGGCAATCACACCAACGCCTGGCGGCCCGCGCACATCCACTTCTCCGTCTTCGGCACCGCGTTCACCCAGCGGCTGGTGACACAGATGTACTTCCCGGGCGACCCGCTCTTCCCGTACGACCCGATCCTGCGGTCCGTGACGGACCGGGCGGCCCGCGAACGGCTGATCGCCGCGTACGACCACGATCTCTCGCGGCCCGAGTTCTCCATGGGCTACCAGTGGGACATCGTCCTCGACGGTCCCTCCGCCACCTGGATCGAGGAAGGCCGATGAGCATGGCCGGACGACCGCTCCCCACCCCCGCCCACACCATCGGGCCCTTCTACGGCCACGCGCTGCCGTTCCCGGGCGGCGGCGACATCGCGCCCCCGGGCCACCCCGACACCATCACCCTGCACGGCCACGTGCTCGACGGCGCGGGCGCGCCGGTCCCCGACGCCCTGCTCGACTTCTGGCAGGCCGCGCCCGACGGTTCACTCACCGGCGCCCCCGGCTCCCTGCGCCGCGACCCGTCCACGGGCGGGTTCCTCGGCCGCAACGGCCTCGACTTCACCGGCTTCGGCCGGGTCGCCACCGACGCCGACGGCCGCTACGCGCTGC
Organism: Streptomyces sp. NPDC056738; assembly: GCF_042790435.1. NCBI lineage: Bacteria > Bacillati > Actinomycetota > Actinomycetes > Kitasatosporales > Streptomycetaceae > Streptomyces > Streptomyces sp. NPDC056738. The sequence goes on along the minus strand of NZ_JBHTZF010000022.1, from coordinate 88,608 downwards.
GCACGCTGCCACCCGGGAACACCGGACTGCCGTACATCGGCGTGTGCGTCTTCGCGCGCGGTCTGACCCACCACCTGTTCACCCGCGCCTATCTGGCCGACGGCACGGATCCGCTGCTCGACGGGCTGCCGGACGAGCGGCGCGCCACACTGATCGCGGCCGAGGGCGCGACGCGGACGTACCGCTTCGACATCCGCCTTCAGGGCGAGGGCGAGACGGTCTTCCTGGAGTTCCGGTGACGGCCGCCGACCCCCTCGCGTCCGACATCGGCCTCCTCGCTCCGGGCCGGGTGGGTTCCCCGGCGTCGGCCGCGACGAGCGACAGCGCCTATCTGCGGGCCCTGCTCGACGCGGAGGCCGCGCTGACCCGGGCGCAGGCGTCCCTCGGACTGGCCCCCGCCGAGGCCGCGACGGCGGTGACCCGGGCGGCCGCCACCGCGGACTTCGACCTCGCCTCGATCGCGCTGCGCGCCCGGGGCGGCGGCAACCCGGTGATCCCGCTGGTCACGGACCTGACGGCCGCCGTCGCCGCCGAGTTCGGCCCGTACGTCCACCGGGGCGCGACGAGCCAGGACATCCTGGACTCGGCCACCATGCTCGTCGCGGCCCGCACCCTCGACGTGGTCCTGGACGACCTGGAACGGACCGGGCACCACCTCGCCCGGCTCGCGGCACGGCACCGGGACACCGTCCTGCCCGGTCGCACGCTGACCCAGCACGCGGTGCCGACGACGTTCGGGCTGAAGGCGGCCGGCTGGCGGTCCCTGGTGCTCGACGCCCGGGACCGGCTGCGCGCCGTACGGGCCTCACTGCCCGCCCAACTGGGCGGCGCGGCGGGCACCCTGGCCGCCTTCACCGCCTTCGGCGCGGACGACACCCGCGCCCTGACCGCCGCGTACGCGCGCGAACTCGGCCTCGCCGAGCCCGTGTTGCCCTGGCACACCCTGCGCACACCCGTCGCCGACCTGGCCGGAGCCCTGGCGTTCACGGCCGGCGCGCTCGGCAGGACGGCCGTCGACGTGCTCACCCTCTCGCGCACGGAGATCGCCGAGCTGGCCGAGGGCTCCGGCGGCGGCTCGTCCGCGATGCCGCACAAGCGGAACCCGGTGCGGGCCACCCTGGTGGCCTCCGCCGCCCGGCGTGCCCCGCTGCTCGCGGCCACCCTGTACGGCGCGCTGGCGGCCGAGGACGAACGGCCGGCCGGGGCCTGGCACTCCGAGTGGGAACCCCTGCGCGATCTGCTCCGGCTGACCGGAGGAGCGGCCCGCGACACGGCCGAACTGACCGAGAACCTGCAGGTCGACACCGAGGCCATGCGTGAACACCTCGACCTGACGCACGGGTTGATCGTCTCCGAGCGGCTGGCCGCCGAACTCGCCCCGGTTCTCGGCCGGGCGCGCGCCAAGGACCTGCTGACCCGCGCCGCCGAGCGGGCCGCCGGTGAGCGGCGGCCCCTCGCGGACGTGCTCGGCGAGGAGCCCGCCCTGAAGGACCTCCCGGGTGTCGACCTCGCCGACCTGACCGACCCGACCCGCTACACGGGCTCCGCCGGAGTCCTCACCGACCGTGCTCTGGAGCGACGTTGACCGCGAACCTGCTCACCCATCGCACCGAGGGCTCCCCCGCCGCTCCCCCGCTGATCCTCGGGCCCTCGCTCGGGACGTCGTACGCCCTGTGGGACGCGGTCGCGCCCGAACTGTCCTCGGCCCACCGGGTGGTGCGCTGGAACCTGCCCGGACACGGCGGCGCGCCCTCCGGTCCGATCGGCCCGGGTGCCACGGTCGCCGACCTGGCCGGGCTCGTGCTGGAGCTGGCCGACTCCCTGGGCATCGGGCGTTTCGCGTACGCCGGTGTGTCGCTGGGCGGAGCGGTGGGCCTGCACCTGGCGGTCCACCACCCCGACCGGCTCTCGTCGCTCGCCGTCATCTGTTCCTCGGCCCACTTCAACGGATCGAAGCCGTGGGAGGAACGGGCCGAGCTGGTGCGCCGTGAGGGCCTCGGACCCGTCGCGGCGACCGCCGACGCCCGCTGGTTCACCGCGGGCTTCACGGTCCCGGAACTGGTCCAGGACCACCGCGACGCCGACCCCGAGGCGTACGCCGCCTGTTGCGACGCCCTCGCCGCGTTCGACATCCGCGAGGAGCTGGCGTCGATCACCGTACCGACGCTGCTGATCGCGGGGCGCGAGGACCCGGCGACGCCGCCCGCGCATCTGCGGGAGATCGCGGACGCGGTACGGGGCGCGGCGCTCGTGGAGATCCCGGGCGCCTCCCATCTGGCGCCCGCCCAGTGCCCGGAGGCCGTGCTGACGGCGCTGCGCGCGCACTTCTCGGCGGGGGGTGCCCGGCGCGGCATGGAGGTACGCCGTCAGGTCCTCGGCGACGAGCATGTGGACCGTGCACAGGCCCGCCAGACCCCGTTCACGGCCCGGTTCCAGGACTTCATCTCGCGCTACGCCTGGGGTGAGATCTGGACCGACACGACACTGAGCCGCCGCGAGCGCAGCATGATCACGCTGACCGCGCTGGTGGCCCACGGCCACCACGACGAGCTGGCGATGCACGTCCGCGCGGCCCGGCGCAACGGACTCACGCCCGAGGAGATCGGCGCGCTGCTGCTGCAGACGGCGGTCTACTGCGGTGTCCCGGCGGCCAACGCGGCCTTCGCGGTGGCCCAGCGGGTACTGGCGGAGGGCGACGCCGGGGAGAGCGGCCGCTCGACGGGCTCCTCGGACTGACCCCGCCCCGGGCGCCGGGGGCCGGCCTCCGGGCGGGGCCCCGGGAGGCCGCAACCCTGGCCAGGGAATGTCGCGGGCTGCCGAGCTGCCACGCCGGCCGGCCGCCGCCTTGGCCGGACGCAAGCGTCAGCCGTCGCCGGGCCGGCAAACCCACGGGCTGCTGGCTCGGGCTGGGCGCGGGCGGGCTGCCGGCTCTGACGGCGGGTGCCGGCGCGCCGGCCCTGGCCACGTCGGCGGTACACGGCGTGGCCAGATGGTGGCCGGGGCTCGCTACAGGCCCGTCAGTGCCGCTTCCGCCTTGGCCGCGAGGCCGTCCGCTCCGCACGCGCGGGCCAGGGTCAGGCCCTTGTTCAGTTCCATCACCGAGCGGGAGGCGATGCCGTACTCGATGCGGGCCGCCGCGTGTTCGTACTGGCAGGGAGAGGCCTCCAGATAGGTGACCGCCTGGGCCGCCAGCCGGACCGCGCGCTGACCGGTTTCGAGGGCCGCGGCGCACCGCAGGGCCTCGCCGATGGCCGTGTCGGTACCGAACCGCTCGGCCTGGCGGCGGGCGTCACCGGCCAGCGAGGCGGCGCGTGCGGGGTCCTCGTTGGCGAGTGCCCTCGCGAGGTCGACGGCCCACGGCGCGAGCACCGTGTTGTGGTGGCCCCGGGCCGCGGCGGCCTTCTCCGCCGCCTCCAGTTCGTTGATGCCCTCCTTGGTGCGGCCGACGGCGAGCAGCAGACGGCCGCGCACCGAGCGGGTGTCGGGGAGGACGATCGTGGAGGGGTACGGAGGCGCGAAGCCGTAGCGCTCGGCGATCTCCGCCGCCTCCTGGACGTGTCCGCGGGCCAGCAGGGTGTCGATGAGGCCGCAGGTCGCCGACCAGTAGAGGGGCAGTCCGCGTCCGACCCGCTCCGCGAGGCGCAGCGATTCACGCTGGTAGTGCTCGGCGTCGACGAGGCGGCCCCGCCTGCGGTGGGCGAGTCCGAGGTAGGCGTTGGCCAGGGAGAGGTGACCGCCGCTCCAGCCCGCCTTCACGTAGGCGTGCAGGGCCTCGCTGAACAGGCTCTCGGCCCGGTCCAGCCGGTCCGTGTAGGCGTACGCGCTGCCCAGCATGAGCAGCAGTTCGACGCCCCACTCGGTGTCGGTCCAGGCGAGTCCGGGTGCGAGGCGGCCGTTGACGAGGGCCCGGTCGCACAGTTCCACGACCTCCTCGGCGTTCTCGCCGCGGGTCATCGCGTCGAAGCCGCGCAGTATGAGCAGCGCGCGCTCGGAGTTGTCGCGTCCCGTGCAGGTCGTGACGAGTTCGGCGAGACCGCTGGAGTGTCCGGCGCGCTCCTCGCCCGCGTGGATGCCCTCCCACATGTAGTGGACGGCCTGGAGCCGCATCCGGGCGGGTCCCGGCTCCAGCCGTTCGACCTCGGCGTCGACCGTGCGGACGGCTTCGTCCAACTGGTTGTTGTGGAGCAGCGCCTGGGAGAGCCGGAAGACGGCGTCGACCCGCATGGTGTCCTCGAGTCCGGGCCGTTCGAGCGCGGCCCGCAGATGGCCGATGGTCGTGGCCGGCGCGGTCAGGAGCGTGGCGCAGCCCAGTTCGTAGAGCACCCGTGCGTGCACCTCGGGCAGCGGCGGTTCCTTCAGCGCCCGTTCCAGGCAGCGCCGGGCCGCGTCCGGCGCGCCGACGGCGAGGTGTTCGCGGGCGGCTTCGCGCATCTGCTCGACGAGTTCGGGATCGTCGTCCGGATGCACTTCGAGGAGGTGGCGGGAGGCCGCGGCCGCGCCGCGGCCGGACTCGGTGACCGCCCAGGCCGCCTGGCCGTGCATCGCGGTGCGCAGGGCGTCCGGGATCGAGCGGTAGACCGCCGTGGCGATGAGCGGGTGCACGAACTCCAGCTCGCCGTCCGGCCGGTGGCCGTTCGTGGGCCCCACGGACGTCAGGATGCGGGCCGCGCCCAGCAGTTCGGCGCAGCGGGAGGCCTCCTCGTCCGGCATTCCGGCGAGTTGGGCGGCGAGGTCGAGGGAGATGCCGGTGCCGAGGATGGCGGCCGCCCAGGCGAACCGGGTGGCGTCGATCCCCAGTCCTTCGAGGCGGGCGACGAGCCCGCGGCCGCGGGCGGAGCGGTTCAGGTCGCGCAGTTCGGCGGCCGAGCCCTCGGCCGGCTCCAGTTCGCTGTCCTGGACCTTGGCGAGGAGTTCGACGGTCTCGTACGGGTTGCCGCCGGTGACCGCCCACACCTCGCGGCAGAAGGGCGCGTCGGCGTGCTCGCCGAGGGTCGCGCGGGTCAGCCCCTCGGTGGCGGCCGGGGTCAGCGCGGTCAGGGTGGCGAGCGGACGGCCCGCGGCGGCCACCGCGTCGAGCAGCCGGGCGCTCTCGCCGCTGACCCCGCCGGGCCTGCGGGCCACCACGACGAGGACGGACAGGTCGTCCAGGCGCTCGGCGAACGCGGCGAGCCAGCGCAGGGTCTCCTGGTCGGCCCAGTGCGCGTCGTCGATGAGCAGGACGAGCGGCCAGTCCCGCTTCGCGAGACGCCGGACCGCGGCCACCAGACCGTCGCAGACGCCCTGCGGGTCCGGCTGCCGGTCTCCCGGTTCGGCTATGCCGAGGGCGGGTCCCGCGATGTCGTACCAGTCCCCGAGGTATTCGCGTGCCTCCTCGGGGAGCAGCGAGACGAGCGCCGGCTGGAGCAACTGCCGTACGACATTGAAGGGGACGGACGTGACGGTCTCCCCGCCGCGCGCCGACCACACGGCACAGCCGCTGCTCTCCGCGATCCTGCGCACCTCGGCGAGGAGGGCGGTCTTGCCGAGACCCGCCTCTCCGCTGAGCACCAGCAGCGCGCCCGAGGTCGCGGATTCCGTCCGCAGCGCGGTGATCGCCGCTTCGAGAGTGGCGACCTCCTCTTCGCGCTCCCACAGGGAAGCCGAGGCGACCGCTCCGGGCCGTACCTCCGTCATCCCGCTACCTCCCCAGGTCGCCCAAACGACGTAACTGCAACGAGCCTAGCCTCCTGGAAGCCGTGACGGAGGCGGGACCCGGCACCAGTTGCCGAGACGGGTGACGGTGGACTCACGGAGGCGACGCCGCCGCACCCGCCCTAGTCCTGAAGGGAAGTGACGGACAGTCAATCAACGGGAAAATGAAGGTAATTTTCCTCCTCGGCGCACCACGGCGGGGGCGCGTTCCGAAGGACGCCGCGCCCTCGCGGAGGGACCGGCACAGGCGCCCCCGCGCGCGACCGTGACCTGCACGCCCTCCCCTTCCGCGGCCTCGCGGAGCCGTGCCCGCGGGTGCGCCCGGACGTCCGGCCGAGCCCTTCGCGTCCGGCGCCCCGGGCTCTCGCGCCCCGCGCCCCCGAGGGCGGCGCCCGGCCCGGGCGCGGTGCCGGCCGGGCGCGCTCCTGGTACAGGCGTTCTTCATCCGTCCGAAGGATCTTTCGGCATGGCCGCGTCAGCTCCCGAGGGGCTTCGGGGAACCCTCTCATCCGCCTTTCACCCTGGACTCATACGGTGGGCCCATGACGCAGGTGACTCCCCCCGGCTGGTATCCCGACCCCGGGCAGACAGATGACGCTCCCGCCACCGAGCGCTGGTGGGACGGTAAGGCATGGACGGACCAGGTCCGCCCCGTCGGGTCGGCGGCGGCATGGGGTCCCCCGGCGTACCCGGCGGGGGCCGCGCCGTATCCGTCGTACGCCCCCGACGGCCCGCGGCGCCGGCTGCGCACGGGCATAGCCGTCGCGGCGGCGGTCGCCGTCCTCGCCGGTATCGGCGGCGGTGTGTACGCGCTGACCAGCGACGGACGCGGCGGCAGCGCCGCCTCGCCCGGCTCGGGCGGACAGAACGGCCAGGGCGGGCCGTGGGGACCGGGCGGAGGCCAGGAGGGCGGTCCGAGCGGGGCGCCCGGTGGCTCCGGCGGCTCGGACGGCCGAGGGGGCCCCGGTGACCCCGGCGGCTCGGGCGGTTCCGGCGGGCAGACCCCGGCGCCCGGCGGGTCGGGCGGACCGCAGAGCGACCCCGGCTTCGCCACGGACGTCTACAACGGCATCAGCATCCCGGTGCCGGACGGCTGGACCGGCCAGAGCGGTGCGGGCACGGCCGCGGTCTCCACCAAGGACACCTACAAGTGCCCGGGCGACACCTCGCAGAACTGCCAGCGCGGTGGCGCCTACTCGGCCCCGGCGACGGCGCAGAAGCTGAAGTCCAGGACGGCGGAGGCGGCGGCCAAGGAGGACATCTCCAAGAACGCCACCGAGTCGTACGGCAAGGGCTACGGCTCGATCACCTCGCACACGGAGCTCGCCTCGAAGGCCGTCACGGTGGCCGGCGAGAAGGGCTATCTGGTGCGCTGGAAGGTCGTGACGAGCAAGGGCGACGACGGGTACGTCGAGTCGCTCGTGTTCCCGTCCCCGGCCGACCCCGGCTCGCTGGTCGTCGTCCGCTTCGGTGTCGACATCAGCTCCAAGGCGCCGCAGCAGTCGATCATCGACACGATCACCAAGGGCATCAAGGTGGCGGCCGGAACCGGCGGGAACGGCCAGAACGTCTGATTCCACCCATAACGGCCCGCCTCGGTCCCGTCGCCGGGACACCGTGGGCACGGATCGGCCGGGTGTCGCCGTGGACACGGACCGGCCGGGTGTCGCCGTGGACACGGACCGGCCGGGTGTCGCCGTGGGCACGGACCGGCCGGGTGTCGCCGTGGACGTGGATCGGCCGGGTGGAGCGCCCCTCCGCTCAAGGGGAACCCCACCCGGCCGGGGGGTGCGCGCCGCCCCCGTCCCCACGGTGCGGCGCGGAACAGGCCGACGTCCGGTCATCCCACGGACAGCGGCCTGAGACTCAGGTGAGACCGAGCGTCGGCAGGACGACCGCCTCCACGAATTGTGTGAGATACGCCGCGTCCGCGTACTGCCCGTCCAGCAGGGGGCGCACCCTCAGGACCCCGAGCATCTGGGCCGGGATGAACTCCAGCGCCGGGTGCCCGGCGTCGACCTCGCCCCGTTCGACACCGCGGTTGATCATCTGCCGCAGCTCGGCCACCTCGGGTTCGACGAGCGCGTCGCGCAGCGCCTGCTGAAGCTCCTTGTCCTGCATGACGGCGTTGCCGAGGCCCTGCAGGAGCTGCGTGCTGTCCCGGGCCGACCATTCGCCCGCGGCCGCGGCCGCCGCGCGCAGGTCGCCGGCGAGCGAGCCGGTGTCGATCCCCGTGAACCGCGGGCAGCGGTTGTTGCGCAGCGCGGCGGCCACGAACTGGGGCTTCGTCTTCCACTGCCGGTAGAGCGTGGACTTGCTGCACCGGGTGCTGGCGGCGACGCCCTCCATCGTGAGCGCCTCGTACCCGCACTCCCGGATCTGTTCGAGCACGGCGTCGAAGAACTCCTGCTCACGCTCGGGCGTGATCTTGGAGCGGCGCGAGGCGACGACCGTCTCCGGTCCGTCCGCGGCCTGCGACGTCATGGCGCTTCTCCTCGCTCGATCCGGCATAGACCGGTGCGGTCTTGCGTTCAGTGTAATCGATACGCGAGGGTACCGGTACGCATCCGTATCGGTACACTCGCGTATCGGTACCGTGTCGTATCGGTACACTGCCGTATCGATGAGCCTCGGACAGGATCCACTCCTCTCCCCCACCGGGAAGCCCGAGTGGATCCTGTCCTGGGCTCACCGCGCACGCACGACTTCAGACCGTCAGCAAGGGGGCCGGGGGATGTTTTCCCGAACCGAGCCTGCGGATCCGGCATCCGGATCCGCTTCACGAACGGAGCCGCCCGACGCGGCACCGCCCGCGGCCGCGTCGCACGACGCGGCCGCCTCCGCGCGTCCGCGCCCGCACTCGGCCACGCGCGCCGACGCCGCGCGCCCGGACGCCACCGCCGTACGCCCGGACGACACCGCGGCGCGCCCGCCGCTGCTGCGGGAACTGCTGCTCGTCGTCGGGCTCTTCGTCGTCTACAAGGCCGGCCGCCTGCTGGCCACCGGACGCACGGACGAGGCCTTCGCCGACGCGCACCGCGTCTGGGGCTGGGAGCGGACCCTGCACCTGCCGGGCGAGGGCGCCGTGCAGGGCGCCCTGCTGCACAGCGACTCGCTCGTGCACCTCGCGAACACCTACTACGCCACCGTCCACTTTCCGGCCACGGTCGCCTTCCTGGTCTGGATGTACCTGCGGCGCCCCGCGCACTACGTGTGGGCCCGCAGGATCCTCGCCCTGGTCACCGCCGCCGCCCTGGTCGGGCACCTGGTGTTCCCGCTCGCACCGCCGCGCCTGCTCGCCGGGACCGGCCTCGTCGACACCGGCCAGGTGTACGGGCCCACCGTGTACGGCGCCCACCCGGCCGCCGACGCCCTGGCGAACCAGTTCGCCGCGATGCCGTCGCTGCACTTCGGCTGGGCGCTGATGGTCGCGATCGGCCTGATCACCGCGACCCGGTCGCGGCTGCGCGGGCTGTGGCTGCTGCACCCCCTGCTCACCCTGCTGGTGATCGTCGGCACCGCCAACCACTACTGGCTGGACGCGATCGTCGCGACCGCCCTGGTCTGCGTCGCCCTCGCCGTGGTCCCCCCGCCGCGCCGGACGACGACGACCGCGGGGCGGCACGCGGTCGACGGGGCCGCCGGGACGCCCGTACGCGATCTGCCCGAACTCGTGGGAGCGGGGCGATGAACCCGACGCTCGCCGCGGTGGTCCTTTCCCTGTTCTCCTCCGTCGCCTACGCCTCCGCGGCCGTCGCCCAGGAGCGGCTCGCCGCCCGGTCGGCCGGCTCGGACACGGGCACGCTGCGCCTGCTGGCCCAGGGTGCCTGGTGGTGGTCGGTGACACTGAACGCCTCGGCCGCCCTGCTGCACGTGGCCGCCCTCAAGTACGGCACCCTCACCCTGGTCCAGCCGCTCGGGGCGCTCACCCTCGTGGCCGCCGTGCCGCTGGGGGCACGGCTCGCCGGGCGGCGGGTGAGCGCGGTCGAGTGGCGCGGTACGGCGCTCACGCTGACCGGACTGGCCGCGCTGCTCGTCACGGCGTCCGGGACCGCCCCGGACGAGGTGCTGAGCCTGCCGCAGGCGCTCGCCGTCGCGGGCACGACCGCCGCGGTGATCGGCGTCCTGGCGCGCGGTGCCCGGCCGGGACTGCGGCACGCGACGGCCTCCGGATTCGCCTCGGGCGTGGCCTCGGCCCTCACCCAGACCGTGACGGTCGCCGCGACGGACCGTTCGGACTCGCCGTTCAGCGCGCAGGTCGTCGTGGTGGCCCTGCTCGTGGCGGCCTTCGCGGCGGGCGGGCTGCTGTTGTCGCAGACCGCCTATCAGGGCGGGCTCGGCGCGCCGCTGGCCGTCGTGACGCTCGCCAACCCGCTGGCCGCGGCGGCGATCGGACTGTCCCTGCTCGGCGAACGCCTCCAGGGCGGCGCGGCGGGCCTGTTGCTCGCGCTCGTGGGAGCGTCGGTCGCCGCGTGGGGCGTGGTGACACTGTCCCGTTCGACGCCCGAGCCCGCGGCGGCACCGGCGGCGCCCACCCACCTGGAGGGCATGGCGGACGACGAGCACCCGGTCGCCGCGGTGCTGGCGCTGGGGCCGAACGGGGCGGCGTACGAACCCTCGTTGATGCCCCGGCAGACCGGTCGGGGTCATCTCACGTCCCTGTAGGAGACGGACGGCACATGCCGGAAGGGCGGCCGCGGAGAGATCCGCGGCCGCCCTTCCGTCGTTCCGTGCCCGTCAGCCCAGTCCGCGGGAGTCCTGCTTGAGCGCCGTGTCGACGGTCAGCGCCGTCGCGACGACGAGGCTCAGCAGCGGCTCCGGGAGCTGGAAGTGGATCTGCAGGACGTAGTTGTCCGCGGTCGTGAACATCGTCTTGGCGAGGCCTTCCCAGGTCTTCGTGATCCGGGCCACCTCGTTCTCCGACTCGTCGACGATCGAGAAGTTCCAGGCGCGCCAGTTCTCCGCCTTGATCGCGCCGACCTGCCGGCCGTCCACGTTCATCGCGAAGTTGATCTTGCCGATCATGTTCTTCTGGACGATCTCGCCCACGGCCGAGCCGTCCGGACGGGTCACGATCACGCGGGACTTGAATATCTTCGCCGGGCGGGTCAGCAGCAACTGCGGCTGACCGTGGGCGTCGCGGATCTCCAGCCGGTGGGTGAGGAACTGGTCGAGGCTGGAGACGAACCGCAGGATCTTCCGGAAGATGCCCTGGCCGACCTCGGTGACCGAACCGAGGGCGTTGCCCTGCTGGTCCATGACCTTGTACTCGTTGGTCAGCTCGATCAGCTTGGCCTTCTGGTTCACCACCAGGACCGGCTCGGTGAACAGCGTGCCGCCGCCGACACCGCTCGGGGCCACGCCGGCCTGCTGCTGCACCTGGCGCTGGACCCGCGGATCGGCGGAGGTGGCCTGCTGGGGGAAGGCCTGCTGGGGCGGGGTGCCCTGGTGCGGCACCTGCGTTCCGGCCGGGGCCTCCTGGTCGGTCCACTGCGAGCCGTCCCAGTAACGCTGTGTCTGGGGCTTCCCGTTCGGGTCCGGGTACCAGCCTGCAGGAGTGTTCGAATGCGTCGTCACCGGGGCACCCTACCGTGACATGGCCGGAAGACAACGGTCGGTTGTGGACCCATCAGACCGTGATGAGAGCGGGGTCGCTCACGCCGGGACGGCCATTCTCGACATGTCCGGCGAATCGCCTCAGGAAGCCCGTCTGCCCGTCGACGACGACGCTGAGGTCGTACCAGCACTTGCTCGCTGCCAGATCCACCGTGTGCTTGACGGTCGCGCCCGCCCCGACCCGGAAGACCCGCGCCGCTCCGCCGTAGCCGTTCGTGAGCCTGAGCGTCGCCGTGGCGGAGCCCTTGTTGACGAAGGTGAGCTCCACGTCGCAGCCCGTGTGCCGGGCCGTGATCTCGGGCCCCGCGGTCCTGTTGGCCCCCTTGAAGGTGCGCAGGAATCCGTTCGGACCGTGCACGGTGAGGTCGTACGAGCCGCCCGAGTAGGCCGAGTTCCAGGTGTCCGAGACGGTCTTGCCCGCGGCGGCGGTGTAGGTCCAGGGGCCGTCCGTGCGGTTGCCGGAGGTGACGAGGAAGGCCGCGCCGGCCTTGGCGCCGGCCCCGAAGGTCAGCGTGAACTTTCCGGCCGCGGTGTCGGCCGAACCGTCCACGAGCAGCGCGTACTTGAGCGGCCGGGTCGGGCGTGAGCCGCGCTCCTGCCGGGGCAGCGCGGGGTTCGCGGGCGGGGTCGGCACGTAGTCGGGGTGGCGGTCGCCGTCCGGCGGCCGGTAGCCGTCGGTGGAGGGCAGGGTGACCGGGGCGGTGTCCTCGTGGGTGAAGTCGAAGGCGGCCGTCAGGTCACCGCAGACCGCGCGCCGCCACGGCGAGATGTTGGGCTCGCGCACCCCGAACCGGGCTTCCATGAACCGGATGATCGAGGTGTGGTCGAGCGTCTCGGAGCAGACGTAGCCGCCCTTGCTCCAGGGCGAGACGACCAGCATCGGCACCCGCTGGCCCAGTCCGTAGGGTCCGGCCGCGTGGCTCACGTCGCCCGCGTACAGGTCCGGGCCGACGTCGACCGTGGACTTGCCCTGGGCCGCGGACTGCGGCGGGAAGGGCGGTACCAGGTGGTCGAAGAAGCCGTCGTTCTCGTCGTACGTGACGAACAGCGCCGTCCTGCTCCACACCTCGGGGTCGGAGGTGAGCGCGTCCAGCACCTGGGAGATGTACCAGGCGCCGTAGTTCGCGGGCCAGTTGGGGTGTTCGGTGAACGCCTCGGGGGCCGCGATCCAGGAGACCTGCGGCAGCGTGCCGCCCTGCACGTCGGCCCGGAGCCGGTCGAAGAAGCCCTCGCCCTTGCGGGCGTCCGTGCCGGTACGGGCCTTCTCGTACAGCGGGTCGCCCGGCTGGGCGTTGCGGTACTGGTTGAAGTACAGCAGCGAGTTGTCGCCGTAGTTGCCCCGGTAGGCGTCGGCTATCCAGCCCCAGGAGCCGTTCGCGTCCAGTCCGTCGCCGACGTCCTGGTACACCTTCCAGGAGATCCCGGCCGCCTCCAGCCGCTCCGGGTACGTCGTCCAGCCGTACCCGGCCTCGTCGTTGCCGAGGACCGGGCCGCCGCCCTTGCCGTCGTTGCCGGTGTAACCCGTCCACATGTAGTAGCGGTTGGGGTCCGTCGAGCCGATGAACGAGCAGTGGTAGGCGTCGCAGACGGTGAAGGCGTCGGCCAGCGCGTAGTGGAACGGGATGTCGTCCCGCGTCAGATACGCCATCGTCGTCGCCGACTTGGCGGGAACCCACTTGTCGTACCTGCCCTTGTTGAACGCGGCGTGCCCGTCGCTCCAGCCGTGCGGGAGGTCCTTGATGAACGCGAGCCCGAGGTCGTCCATCTCCGGACGGAAGGGGAGCACGTCCTTGGTGCCGTCCGACTGGTACCAGACCGGCTTGGTGCCGGCGGGCGACGCCGGACGGGGGTCGCCGAAGCCGCGGACGCCTCGCATCGAGCCGAAGTAGTGGTCGAACGAACGGTTTTCCTGCATCAGGACGACGATGTGCTCCACATCCTGGATCGAGCCCGACCGGCGATGCGCCGGCACGGCCGCGGCACGCTGGACGCTGCCGGCCAGCGCGGTCAACGCCGCCGTCCCGCCCGCGATCTGGAAGAAACGGCGCCGATTCACTTGAGGCATGACTGGGTGACCTCTTGTCCTGACGGGCCCGTTGGCCGGAGGTTGATGGAACGTGCGCGAAAGGAGTTTTCCAAGCGCACCGAACGTCAGGAAAGGGCCCTCTGTCCCCTGTGTGAAGCTCGGCGGTACGCCAAACGAACCGATCCGGCCAACGGACCGATCGGGACGGCCGATCCGGAGAGCCGGCCGGTCCGGACAGCCGAGCGGACCCGCTCGGCCCGTGCCGCTCAGGCCCCCGGCGGCGAACACGTCCCGGCGCGGCTTCCGCCAGGCGGAAGCCGCCTTGCCCGCCCGCCGCGGACCTCACGACGCTGGGTCCCACCACGGCACGCGGGGCGACGGTGCCCCGCTCTCAGGGACGGGAACGCCATGCCGCACATCACCGCCTTCGCCAGGAATCAGTGGTACGTCGTCGCCTTCACCTACGAGATCGGGCGTGAGCTCGTCGGGCGGACCGTCCTCGGTGAGCCGCTCGTGCTCTACCGGACCGAGGGGGGCGGGAGGGCCGTCGCGTTGTCCGACCGGTGCGTGCACCGGCGTTTCCCGCTCTCGGAGAGCCGCCTCGACGGCGACCGAGTCGTCTGCGGCTACCACGGGTTCACCTACGACCCGACCGGCGCGTGCGTGTACGTGCCGGGGCAGAAGCGGATACCGCGCACCGCCCGCGTCGCCTCCTACCCGGTCGTCGAGCAGGACCTGTTCGTCTGGGTCTGGATCGGCGACCCCGCGCTCGCCGACCCGGACTCCGTCCCGCGCGCCCCGCACATGGACTCGCCCCGCTGGACGACGGTCAGCGGCATGGAACCCGTCGACGCGGACTACGGGCTCCTCGTCGACAACCTCCTCGACCTCTCGCACGAGACCTATCTGCACGGCGGGTACATCGGCACGCCCGAGGTGGCCGAGACGCCGATCGTCACCGAGGTGGACGAGGACGCCGGGATCGTGCGCGTCTCCCGGCGCATGGACGACGCCGCGTGTCCGCCCTTCTACGCGCGCTCGACCGGCGTCGAGGGCCGCATCACCCGCTGGCAGGACATCGAGTACCACGCGCCGTGCCTCTATCTGCTGCACAGCAGGATCGCCCCGGTCGGTGTCCTGCCCGAGGCGGACGGCAGCGACCCGGACGCCTTCCACACCGAGATCACGTACGCCATCACCCCCTCCCGCGCCGGCCGGGTGTACGACTTCTGGGCCGTCTCGCGCGACTTCGCCCGCTCGGACGACGACGTCAGCGCCTTCATGCGGGACCTGAACCACACCGTCGTCATGCAGGACGTCGACGCGCTCGGCATCCTCCAGCGGACCCTCGCCGCCGAGCCCGCCGGCTACCAGGAGCTGAGCATCGGCATCGACGCCGGAGGCCTCGCGGCCCGGCGCATCCTGGCCCGGATGGTCGAGGAGGGCGACAAGCCGGTGGAGAGGGTGCGGTGACCGGCTCGGCCGGCGAGGAGACGTACGAGGCCGAACTGATCGTCGGGCGAAGGGAGTTCGCCGCCGACGGCGTGGTCGCCCTGAGCCTGCGGCATCCGCTCGGTGCCGACCTCCCGCCCTGGGAACCGGGCGCCCACATCGACGTCCTGCTCGGGCCGGGACTCGAGCGGCAGTACTCGCTGTGCGGTGATCCGGCGGACCGCGGGACCTGGCGGATCGCGGTGCTGCGCGAGCCGGACGGGCGCGGCGGATCGGCCCACGTGCACGAACGGCTGGGCGAGGGCGACACGGTCCGGGTCCGGGGCCCGCGCAATCACTTCCCGCTCGTGCCCGCCCCGCGCTACCGCTTCGTCGCGGGCGGCGTCGGCATCACCCCGATCCTGCCGATGCTCGCCGCGGCCGAGGCGGCGGGCGCCGAGTGGACCCTGCTGTACGGCGGACGGACCCGCGGCTCGATGGCGTTCACCGGGGAGTTGCGGCGGTACGGGGACCGGGTCACCCTCGCTCCCCAGGACGAGACCGGCATGCTCGACCTGCCCTCCGCGCTCGCCGGGCTCCGCGCGGACACCCTCGTCTACTGCTGCGGCCCCGGACCGCTGCTCGACGCGATGGAGGAGCGCTGCCCGGAGGCCTCCCTGCGCGTCGAACGGTTCCGGCCGAAGGACCAGCAGCCCGGTGGAGGTGCGGAGTTCGAGGTCGTCCTGGAGCGGTCGGGGCGAACGGTCACCGTCGCCCCTGATGTCTCCGTCCTCGACACCGTGCGCGCCGCCGGTGTCGAGGTCCTCTACTCCTGCGCCGAGGGCACGTGCGGGACGTGCGAGACGGAGGTGCTCGAAGGAACCCCGGACCACCGGGACTCGGTGCTCACGGACGAGGAGCGGGAGGCCGGCGGGACCATGCTCATCTGCGTGTCCCGCTGCCTGGGGGGACGGCTCGTCCTGGATCTGTGACCGCCAGGTCCCGCTCGATCCGCGCGACCGTCTCCAGCAGCGGCGGCAGCAGGTCGCGGCGCACGGATTCGAGGCTGTTGCGGCTGGCGTGCACGGGGATGTTCGCGGCCGCCACGACGGCGCCGTCCCGGTCGCGCACCGGGGCGGCGACCGAGCGCAGTCCCTCCTCCAGCTCTTGGTCGACGATGGCGTATCCCTGGCGCCGCACGCGGGCCAGTTCCGCCCTCAGCAGGTCCGGCGCGACGATCGTCCGCCCGGTCAGGGGGCGCAGATCGGCCCGCTCCAGCCGGGTGCCGATCTCGTCGTCCGTGAGGTGAGCGAGGATCACCCGGCCCACGGAGGTGGCGTGGGCCGGGAAGCGGGTTCCGACGGTGATCGCCGCGGTCATGATGCGCCGGGTGGGGACCCGCGCCACGTAGACGATGTCGTCGCCGTCGAGGACGCAGAGCGAGCTCGACTCCCCGACCTGTTCGGCGAGTTGCTTCAGATGGGGTTCGGCGATCTCCGGGAGGGTGAAGCCGGAGAGATAGGCGTAGCCGAGTTCGAGCACACGCGGGGTGAGCCGGAAGACGCGGCCGTCCGTGTGCACGTATCCGAGGTCGACCAGGGTGAGCAGGAAGCGGCGGGCCGCCGCGCGGGTCAGGTCGCAGCCGCGTGCGACCTCACTGAGTGTCAGTTCCGGCCGGTCGGCGCCGAAGACGCGGATGACGGCGAGTCCGCGTTCGAAGGACCGGACGAAATGCGGCGCTCGGTCTGCTGCAGGCATCGTCGCCTCCAGGGGGACACACGGAGTGCTCTCGTCCGGGACGGGAGCACACTTCGATAACTGTCAACAATATTGTCAGCCAAGGCCATTGACCCGGCACGGACGGGGTTCTACCTTCGCGCTGAGCACCATTGTGCGGTGTGCGCACGCCCTGTCGGAACACTCTCGTCTGCACAGGAGGAGCCATGCGTCGTCTGCTCGCCGGGATCGCGGCCGCAACCCTGCTGGCCGCCGCGTCGGCCTGCGGCTCGTCCGACGGCGGTGGCGCCTCGGACAAGAACGCTTCGTCCGGCGGCACCACCACGGTCAAGCTGGGGGTCATCCCCATCGTCGATGTCGCCCCGGTCTATCTGGGCCAGAAGAAGGGCTTCTACAAGAAGCACGGCCTGACCCTGTCGATGACGACCGCGCAGGGCGGCGCGGCGATCGTCCCGGGTGTCGTGTCGGGCCAGTTCCAGTTCGGGTTCTCCAACATGACCTCGCTGATGATCGCGCAGTCCAACAACGTTCCTGTGAAGGCCATCGCGAACGGCGTCGCCTCGACCGGCGTCGCGGGCGCGGACTTCGGCGCCATCACGGTCAAGAAGGGCAGCTCCATCGCGTCGGCGAAGGACCTGGAGGGCAAGAAGGTCGCCGTCAACACGCTGAAGAACATCAACGAGACGGCCGTACGCGAGTCGGTGCGCAAGGCCGGCGGCGATCCCTCCAAGGTGAAGTTCGTCGAGCTCGCCTTCGACCAGATGCCCGCGGCCCTCGACAGCGGTCAGATCGACGCCGCGATGGTGGTCGAGCCCGCGCTCGCCACCGTCAAGAACCAGGGCGCGACCGAGATCGCCTCCTCCCTGGTCGACGTGGCGAAGGACCTCACCGTCGCCATGTACTTCACCTCGAACCAGTACGCGCAGCAACACCCCGACGTGGTCAAGGACTTCCAGGAGGCCACCGCGGAGTCCCTGGCCTACGCCGACGCGCACCCGGACGAGGTCCGGCAGATCGTCACGACGTACACGAAGATCCCGGCGGACGTACTGGCCAAGGTGACCCTGCCCAAGTGGCCGGCCGAGAAGAACCGGGCCTCGATCGAGGCACTGGAGAAGCTGGGCGAGCGGGACGGGCTGTTCAAGACGGCACCCGATCTGGACAAGCTGCTGCCGTGACACGGACGCGAGCGCGTGGCGACGGCACCACCGGACGGTTCGCGAACGCCGGGCTGGGCGCCGCCGGACTCGCGGCCTTCCTCGCCCTCGGCGAGGCGGTGCCGCGGCTCGGCATCGTCAAGGAGCGGTACTTCCCGCCGACCAGCCGGATCATGGGGGCGCTCGGTGACGAGATCGACGACGCCGGCTTCTGGCGGGACCTCGGCGACACGCTCACGGGCTGGTCGCTGGGGCTGGCGATCGCGGTCGGCGCGGGCATCCTGGTCGGGGTCGTCGTCTCGGTCGTGCCGTATCTGCGCGAGGCGACCGCCTCGACGATCGAGTTCCTGCGCCCCATCCCCTCCGTGGCCCTGATCCCGCTCGCCGTCCTCCTCTACGGCACCGAACTGCGGTCGGTGCTCCTGCTGGTCGTGTACGCCTCCTTCTGGCAGGTCCTGGTCCAGGTCATGTACGGCGTACGGGACGTGGACCCGGTGGCGGAGGAGACGGCGCGCTCGTACGGGCTCGGCACCTGGGCCCGGGTCCGTCACGTCCTGTGGCCGACCGCGCTCCCGTACGTCATGACCGGGGTCCGGCTCGCCGCCGCCGTCGCGCTCATCCTCACGGTGACCGCCGAACTCGTCATCGGCGCCCCGGGGCTGGGCGCCCGCATCGCGGTCGCCCAGACCTCGCAGGCGGTGCCCGAGATGTACGCGCTGATCGTGGTCACCGGTCTGCTCGGGCTGCTGATCAACGTGGGGGCCCGGTCGGTGGAGCGGTACGCGCTGGCCTGGCACCAGTCGGTGCGCGGGGAGGTGGCGGTATGACCGGCGTCCGGCCCGGACCGATCAGGCCGGGCCCGTGGGGCGGGCTCCTGCTGCGGGCGCTGTTCGTCGTCGCGCTCCCGGCACTCCTGGTGGGTCTCTGGTGGCTCGCCTCGGACGGCAGCACCGACGTCTACTGGCCCCCGCTGCGCACGATCCTCAGGACCTTCCCCGACGTCTGGACCCGCGCGCGGCTCCGCGCCGATCTGGTGCCCAGCCTGCTGCGGCTGCTCGCGGGCTACGCCTCGGCCGCCGTCGTGGGCATCGGCCTCGGGGCGCTCATCGGCTCGTACCGCGCGGTGCGGGCCGTGTGCGAACCGGTGCTGGAGTTCCTGCGGGCGGTGCCGCCGCCCGTCCTCGTCCCGGTCATCATGCTGTTCGCCGGCATCGGGGACACGATGAAGATCGTCGTGATCGCGAGCGGCTGTGTGTGGCCGATCCTGCTCAACACGATCGAGGGCGTGCGCGCCGTGGATCCCGTGATGTCCGAGACGGCCCGCTCGTACGGCATCACGGGCCCCGCGCGGATCCGGTCCGTCGTCCTGCCGTCCGCGAGCCCGCGGATCTTCGCGGGCCTGCGCCAGGCGCTGTCCATCGGCATCATCCTGATGGTCATCAGCGAGATGTTCGCGGCGAGCAACGGACTCGGCTTCACCATCGTGCAGTTCCAGCGCGGCTTCGCGATCCCCGACATGTGGACCGGGATCCTCGTCCTCGGTCTGCTCGGCTTCCTCCTCTCGGTCGTCTTCCAGGTGGTCGAGCGCCGGGTCCTCGGCTGGTACCACGGTCTGCGCGACTCCTCCAGGCGGTCCCCGTGACGGCGCATCCGAAAGGGCGGTCCATGCACGCGTCTTTGGTCGTATCCGGCCTGCGGAAGGTCTACGAGGGGTCGGGGCGCCGGGTGGAGGCGGTCCGCGATCTCACCTTCACGGTCGACGCGGGTGAACTCGTCTGTCTGGTCGGCCCGTCGGGCTGCGGCAAGACCACCCTGCTGAAGTGCGTCGGCGGTCTGCTGGCGCCGACGTCCGGCACGGTCCTGCTCGGGGGCCGGCGGGTGACGGGCCCGCCACCGGGCATGGCGTTCGTGTTCCAGGAGTACGGGCGCAGCCTGTTCCCCTGGATGAGGGTCGGCGAGAACGTCGAACTCCCCTTGCGGCAGAAGAGTCTGAGCAAGTGGCAGCGCCGGGCCCTGGTCGACGACGCGCTGGAGTCCGTGGGCCTGGCAGACGCCGCGCGAGCCTATCCGTGGCAGCTCTCGGGCGGCATGCAGCAGCGGGTCGCCATCGCGCGGGCGCTGGCGTACGAGCCCGAAGTGCTGCTCATGGACGAGCCGTTCGCGGCGGTCGACGCGCAGACCCGCGCCGATCTGGAGGATCTGGTGCGCCGGCTGTGGCGGCAGCGCGGCATCACCATCCTGTTCGTGACCCATGACATCGACGAGGCCGTCTATCTCGGTGAGCGGGTTCTGGTCCTCTCGGCCTCTTCCACCGTCGTGCAGGAGCAACTGAAGGTCGATCTCCCGGAGGAGCGGGACCAGTTGCGCACCCGGGTCGCCCCGCGGTTCGCCGAGCTGCGGACCCATGTGTACGAGCAGATCCAGGCGGCGAAACGCGGGGAGCCGGTCGTCGAGGACGCGCCTCCGTCCGATCGGTGAGAACCCGCGGGAGCGGTGCCGTGCGGTGCGGGCCCGGTCAGGCGCGCAGCCAGGCGGCCGTGTCCGGCGGGAGGAACCCGTCGGCGTCCAGCGGGCCGCTGTGGAGGAGGAGCCGGGAGTGCTCCGGGAGTTCGACCGGGCCGTCGGCCAGGTTGACCACGCAGAGCAGTCCGTCCGTGCGGGTGAAGGCGAGGACACCCTCCGGTGCGGGCAGCCACGTGAACGCGCCGTCCCCGAAGCCGGGTTCGGTGCGGCGGACGCGCAGCGCCGCACGGTAGAGGCTCAGCATGGACGCGGGATCGTCCGCCTGGCGGTCGGCGGCGTACGCGGGCCATCCCTCGGGCTGCGGGAGCCAGGGTTCGCCGCCGAATCCCGCGTACGGCTCCTCGGCGGTCCAGGGCAGCGGGACCCGGCAGCCGTCGCGGCCCGGGTCCGTGCCGCCGGAGCGCGAGTGCATCGGGTCCTGGATGCTGTCGAGCGGCAACTCCACCTCGGGCAGGGCGAGTTCCTCTCCCTGGTAGAGGTAGACGGAGCCGGGCAGGGCGAGCGAGAGCAGGGCCGCCGCCCGGGCCCGGCGGGTGCCGAGCGCCAGGTCGGTGGGAGTGCCGAAGGCCTTGGCCGCGAAGTCGAAGCCGGTCTCGGCGCGGCCGTAGCGGGTGACCGTGCGGGTCACGTCGTGGTTGCACAGCACCCAGGTGGCGGGCGCGCCGACGGGGGCGTGTTCGGCGAGGGTCTCGTCGATGGAGGTCCGCAGCCGTCCGGCGTCCCAGGGGCAGGACAGGAAGGAGAAGTTGAAGGCGGTGTGCAGTTCGTCGGGGCGCAGATAGCGGGCGAAGCGCTCGGAGTCGGGGAGCCACACCTCGCCGACGAAGATGCCGTCGTAGGCGTCGGCGACGGTCCGCCAGGAGCGGTAGATGTCATGGAGCTCGTCGCGGTCGACGTACGGGTTCGGGTCGCGGCCCTCGACGTAGTCGGGCAGTTCCGGGTCCTTGGCCAGCAGCGCGGCCGAGTCGATGCGGACGCCCGCGACCCCGCGCTCGAACCAGAAGCGCAGGATCTCCTCGTGCTCCCGGCGGACGGCCGGGTGCGCCCAGTTGAGGTCGGGCTGCTGGGGGGTGAAGAGGTGGAGGTACCAATCGCCGTCGGGCAGCCGCGTCCACACCGGTTCGGTGGAGCCCGCGAACTGGGAGGGCCAGTCGTTGGGCGGGAGTTCGCCGTGTTCGCCGCGTCCGGGGCGGAAGTGGAAGAGCTCGCGCTCCGGGCCGCCGGCCAGCGCCGCGCGGAACCAGGGGTGCTGGTCGGAGACGTGGTTGGGCACGATGTCGACCAGGGTGCGGATGCCCAGTTCGCGGGCCTCGGCGATGAGTTTCTCGGCTTCGGCGAGTGTGCCGAAGGCGGGGTCGATGGTGCGGTAGTCGGCGACGTCGTAGCCGCCGTCGGCCAGCGGTGACAAGTACCAGGGGTTGAACCACAGGGCGTCCACGCCGAGTTCGGCGAGGTACGGGAGTCTGGCGCGGACGCCCGCGAGGTCGCCGGTGCCGTCGCCGTCGCCGTCCGCGAAGCTGCGGACGTACACCTGGTAGATGACGGCGGAACGCCACCACGCGGACTGATTTCGGGCAGGGCGGGGCTGTCCCACGGTGCGTTGCCTTTCGTTCGAGGGGGTCGGGTGCGGGCGTCAGCCCTTGGTGCTGCCCGCGCTGATCCCGGCGATGATGTGGCGCTGGAACACCAGGAACATCACGACCATGGGGATGCTGGCGATCACCATCGCGGCGATGAGCACGGTGAGCTGGATGTTCTGCGAGAGCTGCACGAGCGCCACGCTGATCGGCTGCTTGTCGGTGTCCGAGAAGACCATCAGCGGCCAGAGGAAGTCCTGCCAGACGGCGACCAGGGCGAAGATCGACACGACTCCGAGGACGGGCCGGGACATCGGCAGCACGATCGACCACAGCGTGCGCAGCTTCCCGGCGCCGTCGATCTCGGCGGCCTCCAGGACGTCGCGCGGTATCTGGTCGAAGAAGCGCTTGAGGAGATAGAGGTTGAAGGCGTTGGCGACGGCGGGCAGCCAGATGCCGAGCGGAGAGTTGAGCAGGCTGGTGTGCAGGACGGGCAGGTCGGCGACCGTCAGGTACTTGGGGACCACCAGGGCCTGCACGGGGACCATGAGGGTGGCGAGGATGCCGCCGAGGATCACCTTGCCGAAGGCCGGCTTCAGTTTGGACAGGGCGTAGGCGGCGGCCGTGCAGAAGACGAGCTGGAGCAGCCAGGCGCCCGCGGCCTGGACGACGGTGTTCCACAGATGGGTGGGCAGGTCCATCAGGTCCCACGCGTCGGTGTAGCCGCTCACGTGCCAGTGTTCCGGCAGCAGGGTGGGCGGCGTGCGCGTGACCTCGTCCGGCGACTTCATCGCGCCGGTCACCATCCAGTAGACGGGGAAGAGGAAGGCCAGCGCGAAGAGCAGGACGACCCCGCCGAACACGGTCCAGTAGACGGCTCTGCCGCGGGGGCGGGCCAGGGCGAGCGGAGAGACGAGGGTGCGGGTGCTCACGCGTCCTCCCCTTCGGAGCGGGTCAGCCGCAGATAGAGGGCGGAGAAGGCGCCGAGCAGGACGAGCAGCATGACGCTCAGGGCGCAGGCTCCGCCGAAGTCGTTGTAGAGGAAGGCGTACTTGTAGATCAGGTAGAGCACCGTGACGGTCTTGTCCTCGGGGCCGCCGCCGGTGATCACGAAGGGTTCGGTGAACACCTGCATGGTGGCGATGATCTGAAGCAGCATCAGCATCAGGATGATGAAGCGTGTCTGAGGGATCGTCACGTGGCGGATGCGCTGGAGCAGACTCGCGCCGTCCAGCTCGGCCGCCTCGTACAGCTCGCCGGGGATGCTCTGCAGGGCGGCGAGGTAGATGAGGACGGTGCCGCCGAGGTTGGCCCAGGTGGCGACGATGACCAGGGAGACGAGCGCGGTGTCGGCGCCGTTGGACCAGTTCGAGGTCGGCAGGTGCAGCACGCGCAGCGTCTCGTTGGCGAGGCCGGCTCCGGGATCGTAGAACCACTTCCACAGCAGGGCGCTGACCACCGGCGGGATCATCACCGGCAGGTAGACCACGACCCGGAAGAACGCCTTCGCGTGCCGCAGTTCATTGAGGACGAGCGCCATCACGAAGGGGACGGCGAAGCCGATGAGCAGGGCGAGAAGGGTGAAGGTGAGCGTGTTGCGCCAGGCGGCCGTGAACTCCGGGTCGTGGAAGACCCGGGTGAAGTTGGCGGTGCCGACCCACTCGCCGCCGCTGCCCGGTGTGTACTTCTGGAAGGCGATCACGACGGCGCGGATCGCCGGGTACCAGGAGAACAGGGCGAAGCAGAGCAGGCCGCCCGCCAGGAAGGCGTAGGCGCGGAGCTGGTCGACCAGGCGCCGGCGCCAGGGTTCCCCGGTCCGGCGCCCGGCCGACCGCGGCGCCTCCGGCGCGCCGACGGCGGCCGGAGGGAGCACTGCGGGGGGCTTCGATGCGGTCTTCATGAACGGTGTCAGCCTCGGGCCAGGATGGAGTCGATCTTGCCGGAGGCGTCCTTGAGGAGCTGGTCGATGTCGGCGTCCTTCTTGGTGAGGACCGCGGACACGGCGGCGTCGAGGACGGAGTAGATCTGCTGGGCCTGCGGGGGCTCGATCTTCATCTGCAGGCTCTGGTTGCCGTCGAGGAAGGCCTGGTAGTTCTCCACGGGCACGTTGGCGTTGGCCTTCTTGACCTGCTGGTCCTTGTCGTCGGCGGCACCGGTGAACAGGCGCGGCTCGGGCAGGCCGACGGGCGCGTTGTTCTGCTTGGCGCGGGCGTAGTCACCGAGGAAGCCGTCGCCGGGCGTCAGGAACATGGAGTCGAGCCACTTGAGGCCGGCCTTGATCTGGGCCGGGGTGTCCTTCTTGTTGAACATGTAGCCGTCGCCGCCGATGAGCGTTCCCTTGCCGCCGGGCATGGGCGCCAGACCGAGGTCGTTGTAGTTGCCGCCCTTCTCCTTGACGAGGATCGGGATGTTGTCGGGCGCGGAGAGGTACATGCCGAGCTTGCCGGAGCCCATCATCTGCTGCACGTCGTTGATGACGAGGAGCTGCTTGCTGCCCATGGAGTTGTCGCTCCAGCGCATGTCCTTCAGGTTCTGCAGGACCGCCTTGCCCTCGGCTGTGTCGACGGTCGCCTGCTTGCCGTCCTCGGAGACGACGTTCCCGCCCTGCGAGTAGAGCTCGGCGGTGAAGTGCCAGCCGCCCTGGTTCTGGGCGCTGTAGTCGGCGTAGCCGACCGTGCCGTTGCCGAGCGCGGCGATCTTCTTGGCGTCCGCGCGCAGCTCCTCCCAGGTGGCCGGGGGCTTGTCGGGGTCGAGACCGGCCTTCTTGAAGAGGGCCTTGTTGTAGATGAGGCCCATCGAGTAGCCGGTGCGCGGGATGCCGTAGATCTTGCCGTCGACGGTGTAGATGTCGCGCAGTTGCTGCTGGATGGTGCTGTAGCTCTTGAGGTCCTTGACGTAGTCCGTGATGTCGGCGGCCTGGTTGACGTCGACGACGTGCTTGGCGTCGGTGAAGTACGTGTAGAACACGTCCTCCATCTGGCCGCCGGCCAGCTTGGCGTCGAAGGTCTTGGGGTCCTGACACGGGAACGCGTCGTGCATGACGACGTCGATGCCCGGGTTGGCCTTCTCGAACGCCTTGGTGTCGGCGTCGAAGAACGAGCGGTCGACCTTGGCGCTCTTCGGCGGCTCGCAGTTGACGGTGATGCGGGTCTTTCCGTTGGCCGCATCGTCGTCGCCGCTCGAGCCGCACGCGGCGGCGGTGAGCGCGACGGAGGACGCCATGAGCATGACGAGACTACGGCGGAACCCGGTACTTCTCATTGGTGGACCCCTTCGGGCTGGAGCGAGGAAGGCCCACGGCGGGCGTGCCGCCGTGTTCTGGCGCCGCACACTCAAGCACCGACGACATCCGTCCGCAAGATGTCGCGCAGAATCTGTAATTATTTGACAGAGGTTGGGGGTCCACGTGGCAGGTGGTTGCGTACCGGAGTCATCGACCCCGCTACGGCGACGCGGCCGGAGCCCGCCACGGCGTCCGGGTCACCGCGCGCCTCGACGGCCGGTCACCGGCACCGGCCGGGCCCCGCCCCGCAGGTCAGCCGCGGGGCGCCTGCGCGGTCGACCCGCGCACCACCAGCTCCGGTTCGAACAGCAGCTCCTCGGGGGTCACGCTGCTGCCGCCGATCTGCGCGTTGAGCAGTTCCACGGCGGCGCGCCCCATGGCCTCGATGGGCTGGCGGACCGTCGTCAGCGGGGGTTCGGTGCAGTTCATGAACGCCGAGTCGTCGTAGCCGACGACGGAGATCTCGCCGGGGACGCTGAGCCCCTTGCGGCGGGCGGCCCGTACGGCGCCGAGCGCGAGCGGGTCGCTGGCGCAGATGATGCCGGTGACCCCCTGGTCGAGCAGCCTGGTGGCCGCGGCCTGCCCGCCCTCCAGCGAGAACATCGCCCGTGCCACGTGCGCGTCCGGCAGGTCCGGGGCCAGGGCGCGCGCGGCCGCGAGCTTGCGCCCGGAGGGCATGTGGTCGCCGGGGCCGAGGACGAGTCCGATCCGCTCGTGGCCGAGCGAGTCGAGATGGCGCCACGCCTGCTCGACCGCGACGGCGTCGTCGCAGGAGACGCAGGGGAAGCCGAGGTGCTCGATGGCCGCGTTGACCAGCACCACCGGGATGTTGCGGTCGGCGAGTTCGCGGTAGTGGTCGTGGGGCGCGTCCGCCTGCGCGTACAGACCGCCGGCGAACACCACCCCGGAGACCTGCTGCTGGAGCAGGAGCTCCACGTAGTCGGCCTCGGAGACGCCGCCCTTGGTCTGGGTGC
Organism: Streptomyces sp. NPDC056738; assembly: GCF_042790435.1. Classification (NCBI taxonomy): domain Bacteria; kingdom Bacillati; phylum Actinomycetota; class Actinomycetes; order Kitasatosporales; family Streptomycetaceae; genus Streptomyces; species Streptomyces sp. NPDC056738. The sequence goes on along the minus strand of NZ_JBHTZF010000022.1, from coordinate 62,593 downwards.
ACAGCACCGGGGTGAGCCCGAGCTGGGCGAGCGCTCCGCCGATCACCTCCGCGAACGCCGGGAAGATCGGGTTCTGCAGCTCGGGCAGCACGAGACCGACGAGCCGGGCGCGTTCACCGCGGAGCTGGGTCGGCCGTTCGTAGCCGAGGACGTCCAGGGCGGACAGGACCGCCTGCCGAGTGGAGTCGGAGACACCCGGCTTGCCGTTGAGCACCCGGCTGACCGTGGCCTCGCTGACCCCGACCTTCTTCGCCACCTGAGCAAGTCGTCGCGTCATGAGCGCAAGAATAGCGCAAGAAATGTAAATCGCTTGCGTAGAACTTCGGCCGGTTCCTGACCGCTCGGCCGGGGTCCGGGGGGCGGTGGACCGACGGTCCCAGGCCCGGTGGACGGCGGTCCCAGGTCCGGCGGACCGGCGCTTCCGGGTCCGGCGGACCGGCGGTTTCAGGTCGAGCGAACCGGCGGTTCCGGGTCCTGTGGGCCCGGCGGTTCCGGGTCCTGTGGCCCGGCGGTCCCCCGCCCGTACCGGCGGACCCTCAGGGCGCCGCCCACAGACCGCGGACATGGCCCAGGTGGCGCGTCATCACCGCGTGCACGGCGCGCTCGTCGCGGTCCAGGAGGGCATCCAGGAGTTCCAGGTGCTCCCGGGCCGAGGCCTCCAGCCGGCCGGCCCGGACCAGGGCGTCGAGCCCGTACAGCCGTGACCGCTTGCGCAGGTCGCCGACGACCTCGACCAGATGGGAGTTGCCGGCCAGGGCCAGCAGGCCGAGGTGGAAGCGGATGTCCGCCTCCACGTACGCGATGAGGTCGCCGGCGGCCGCCGCCGTCACGATCTCCCGGGCGGCCGGACGCAGCGCCTCCAGCGAGACGGGATCGGCCGTGGTGGCCAGCCGTACGACGGTGGGGATCTCGATGAGCGAGCGGATGTGGGTGTACTCGTCGAGCTGCTTCTCGGAGACCTCCGTGACCCGGAATCCCTTGTTGGGGACCGTGTCGACCAGACCCTCCTTGGCCAGGTCGAGCATGGCCTCACGGACCGGCGTCGCCGAGACGCCGAAACGGGCCGCCAGCGTCGGCGCCGAGTAGACCTCGCCGGGCCGCAGCTCGCCCGCGATCAGCGCGGCGCGCAGCGCGTCGGCCACGCGCTCGCGGTAGCTGCTCCGCCTGCCGCCCAGCGTGGGCAGGTCGGGAGCTGCTGGGGGTTCGCTGCTGCGCCGGGCGGCCATCAAGGTCTCCTCGTACGGGCCGGTGCGCGTCGTCGCGCGGTACGGCCCTGTGCCATGTCACGTCGTACTGGCCCACCAGTATCCACGCCCCTGCGCGGAGCCGCTCACAGGACGAACCCGGCCGGGAACGGGTCCGAGGGGTCGAGCAGGTACTGGGCGGTCCCGGTGATCCAGGCGCGGCCCGTGAAGCTGGGCAGCACGGCGGGCATCCCGGCGACCTCGGTCGTGCCGAGCAGCCGTCCGGTGAACCGCGTCCCGATGAAGGACTCGTTCACGAACTCGGTGTCCAGCGGGAGTTCACCCCGGGCGTGGAGCTGGGCCATGCGCGCGCTGGTGCCCGTACCGCAGGGCGAACGGTCGAACCAGCCGGGGTGGATCACCATCGCGTGCCGCGAGGAACGGGCGCTCGACCCGGGCGCGTACAGGTGGACGTGGTGGCAGCCGCGGATCGAGGGGTCCTCGGGGTGCACGGGCTCGCCCTCGGCGTCGATCGCGTCCATGAGCGCGAGTCCCGCCGCGAGGATGTCGTCCTTGCGGGAGCGGTCGAAGGGCAGGCCGAACTGCTCCAGCGGCAGGATCGCGTAGAAGTTGCCGCCGTAGGCCAGGTCGTACGTCACCGTGCGCCCGTCGGCGAGCGTGGCCTTGCGGTCGAGGCCGACGGCGAACGACGGCACGTTCCTGAGCGTGACCTCCTCGGCCGCGCCGTCCCGCACGGCGACCTCGGCGACGACGAGACCCGCGGGGGTGTCGAGCCGGATCGTCGTGACCGGCTCGACGACCTCGACCATGCCGGTCTCCACCAGCACGGTCGCGACCCCGATCGTGCCGTGTCCGCACATCGGCAGATAGCCGGACACCTCGATGTAGATCACGCCGTAGTCGCAGTCGGGGCGGGTGGGCGGCTGGAGGACGGCCCCGCTCATCGCCGCGTGTCCGCGCGGCTCGTTCATCAGGAGCTGCTTGATGTCGTCGCGGTGCTCGCGGAAGTGGAGCCGCCGCTCGTTCATGGTCGCGCCCGGGACGGTGCCGATCCCGCCGGTGATCACCCGGGTCGGCATGCCCTCCGTGTGCGAGTCGACGGCGTGCAGGACGAGTTTGCTGCGCATGGGACTCCTCGGTGGTGTCGGCGGACGGCGGGGGCCGTCGGGGCTCAGGCGAGGCCGGCGGCCACGGCCCGTTCCGTGGCCAGGCGCACGGCCGCCTCCTGTCCGGGCAGCAGCGGGACGCGCGGCGGGCGGACCGGACCGCCGTGGCGGCCGACGATGTCCATGGACAGCTTGATGGCCTGGACGAACTCGACCTGGGAGTCCCAGCGCAGCAGCGGGTGCAGCAGCCGGTAGAGCTTGCCCGCCGTGTCGAGGTCGCCGGCGACGGCCGCGCGGTAGAGCTCGACGCCCGCCCGGGGCAGCGCGTTCGGGTATCCGGCGACCCAGCCCTTGGCACCGGCCACGGCGAGTTCGAGGAGGACGTCGTCGGCGCCGATCAGCAGGTCGAGCTCCGGGGCGAGTTCGGCGATGCGGTAGGCGCGGCGCACATCACCGGAGAACTCCTTGACCGCCTGGACGAGACCGGCGGCGTGCAGCTTCGCCAGGAGTTCGGGCACCAGGTCGACCTTGGTGTCGATCGGGTTGTTGTACGCGACGACCGGGACTCCTGCCCTGGAGACCTCCTCGTAGTGGGCGAGGACCGAACGCTCGTCCGCGCGATAGGCGTTGGGCGGGAGCAGCATCACGGAGCCGCAGCCCGCGTCCTTGGCCTGCTCGGCCCAGCGGCGGGCCTCGGCGGAGCCGTACGCGGCGACGCCCGGCATCACGCGGGACCCGCCGACCGCGGCGACGGCGGTCTCCACGACCTTCGCGCGCTCCTCGGGCGTGAGCACCTGGTACTCGCCGAGCGAGCCGTTGGGCACGACGCCGTCGCAGCCGTTCTCGACGAGCCAGGAGCAGTGTTCGGCGTACCGGCCGTGGTCGACGGACAGGTTGCGGTTCAGCGGGAGCGCGGTGGCGACGAGGACTCCGCGCCAGGGGCGCCGGCTCTCGGGGGTGACGGTCATCGGGCGTTCCTCCCTCTCCATGGAGTGTGACATTGCACTGTCGGTCAAGACGTCGTGTCCGCCCCCGGGGCCCGGTCCTCGTCCGAACCGGCGCGGGCGAGGACGCCGAGCGGTACGGGGCGCGCCAACAGCCTTCGTACGGCCGTCTGTTCGCAACCGGCGAGTCCGGCGACGGCGGGTTCGCAGATCCGGCCCTGGCACCATCCCATTCCGGCGCGCGTGAGCAGCTTGACCGTCCTGACGTCGCCCGCGCCGAGGTCGGTGACGGCCTCGCGGACGCGGCCGGCCGTGACCTCCTCGCAGCGGCACACGACGGTGTCGTCGGTGACCTGGTCCGTCCAGTGGGCGGGCGGCCGGTACACGGCTTCCAGCGCGGAGGCGAACGCGCGCGCTCGCGCGCGGGCCCTGACGGCTCGGGCGGCCGACCGCGGATCGGGTTCGGTGCCGCGCAGCCGGGCCGCCACCGACCGGCCTGCGAGATGCCCTTCGGCCAGGGAGAGCGCTGCGCCACCGATCCCCGTGACCTCACCGGCGGCCCAGACGCCGGGCACGCCGGTGCGCTGCTCGTCGTCCACGTCGACCCCCGCCCCCTCGACGACGTGGCAGCCGAGCGCCTCGGCGAGATCGGTGTGCGGGACCATCCCGTGCCCGACGGCGAGCGCGTCGCACGCGATACGGCGCCCGGTCCCGGGCCGGACCCGCCCGTCGGGGCCGAGCGCGGCGACGGTGACGGCTTCCACCCGGCCCTCGCCGTGGGCTTCCACGACGGTGTGCCGCGGGACGAACGGGACGCGGTGGCGCAGGAGCCGGGCCGCGTACGAGGCCCCCTCGGCGATCTTGCCCGGTTCGGCCGCCAGCGCCCCGCCGGCGCGTGGCAGGCGCCTCGGGTCGAGGGACTCCACGAGGGCGGCGACGTCGACCCCGGCGGCGGCCAGCGCGGTGGCCACGGGCAGCAGCAGCGGCCCGCTCCCCGCGACGACGGCTCTGCGGCCGGGCACGACGAGGCCACCCTTCAGCAGGGCCTGGGCCCCGCCCGCGGTCACGACTCCGGGAAGGGTCCAGCCGGGGAAGGGCAGCACCTTCTCGTATCCGCCGGTGGCGAGGAGCACGGCGTCGGCGCGCACGGCGACGGACTCCTCCTGGAGTGGGCCGAGGAGGGCGTGGACGGTGAATCCGTTCCGTGCGCCCGTCGCCCCGGTCCGTTCGGCCAGCCAGACATGATGATCCGTCAAATGTCGTACCGTGCCCGCCTCCAGGTGCCCGGCGAGCCCCCGCTCCAGCCGCTCCCAGGTGCGCCGGCCGTGGTGCAGCGCGCCGGGCCGGCGGGCGCCGAGTCCGCTCGCGGGACGGCGGTGGATCTGTCCGCCCGCCGCCGCGGCCGAGTCGATCAGCGTCACGTGGATGCCGCGTGCCGCCGCGGCCAGGGTGGCGGCGAGACCGGCCGGGCCGGCGCCGATCACCGCGAGGCGGTGGGGTCCGTCAGTCATCGTGGCCGGTGCCCTCCTGTGTGCGGATCCTGTCGCCGGGTGCCGGCGTGACCAGACAAGCCCGTTGGTTGGGGCGGTCGTTGACGGTGACGAGGCAGTCGAAGCAGACGCCGATGCCGCAGAAGACCCCGCGGGGCCGGCCCCCGTCACGGGTGCTGCGCCACGAGGTGATGCCCTCGGCCCACAGCGCGGCGGCCACGGTCCGGCCGGGCAGCACCTCGACGGGCCGGCCGTCGAGGGTGACGGTGAAGGCGGGGCCGGGTGCGGCCCGTACGAGGTCCAGGGGGTTCACGCGGCCTCCTCGGGGAAGCGGTCGGGCCGGAACGGCGCGAGGTCGAGGCCGGGTGCCCGGCCGGCGAGGACCTGCGCGATCACCTGTCCGGTGCCGGTGGACAGTCCGATGCCGGCTCCCTCGTGCCCGCAGGCGTGCAGCAGACCGGGCGCCCGGGGGTCGGGGCCGATGGCGGGGAGATGATCGGGCAGGTAGGGGCGGAATCCGAGGTACGTCCGCAGGGCGCGCACCTGCGCGAGGAACGGGAAGAGCCGTGTGGCGCCCGCGGCCAGTTCCCGTACGACGGGCAGCGAGAACGAGCGGTCGAAGCCGACCCGTTCCCGGCTCGCGCCGATCAGGATCGGACCGGCCGCGGTCCCCTCCACCACCGGTGACGTCTGGAGGGCGGCCGAGTCGCTGGCGACGTCGGCGACGTAGTCCGCCGCGTACACCTTGTGGCGGACCCGGCGCGGCAGGGGCTCGGTGACGAGGACGAATCCCCGGCGGGGCAGGACGGGGAGCCTGACGCCCGCGAGCGAGGCCACGTCGGCGCCCCAGGTGCCGGCCGCGTTGACGACGGCGGGCGCGTGCAGGTCGCCCCGGTCGGTGCGCACTCCGCGGACCGAGCCGTCCCTCGCGCGCAGTATCCCGGTCACGGTGTGCCCGGTCAGCAGCCGCGCCCCCGAGGCCCGGAGAAGACGGGCGGCCGCGAGGGCGGGCATCACCTGGGTGTCCTGGGGGTAGCGGACGCCGCCCGCGAGCCCCGGGGCCAAGTACGGCTCCAGATCGTGCAGTTGGTCGGCGTCGACCTGTTCGGCCAGCACACCGGCGGTCCGCTGGCCCGCCGCGAACGTCTCCAGCGCGGCCAGGCCCTCGGGGGTGGACGCCACGACGACGCCGCCCTTGGCCTCGTACTCGATCGCCTTCCCGTGCTCCTCGGCGAGGTCGGCCCACAGGCGTCCGGAGAGCAGGGCGAGGTCGAGTTCGGGTCCGGGCTCCTTGTCGGAGACGAGCAGATTGCCCTCTCCGGCGCCGGTCGTCCCGCCGGCCACGGAGCCGCGGTCCACCACGGCGACGTCGAGGCCCTCACGAGCCGCGTACCAGGCACAGGCGGCGCCGACCATTCCGGCTCCGACGATCACGACATCGCAGGTGACAGGCCTACTCACATCAGTACTATGTCACATACTTCAGATGCGCGGCAGATCCCGTGCCGGGCGGTTCGCGGGAAGGGCGGATCGCGCGGAGCGGGGTTCGCGTGAAAGGCGGTTCGCGCGGCGCCCGTCAGATCCGGCTTTCCGTGGCCGTGTCCGCGGACAGGCGCTGGGCCACGTAGATCGGGATCACCGAGAGCAGGACGAGCACGGCGGCCACGACGTTCACGACCGGCGCCTGGCGGGGCCGGGTCATGTTGTCGAAGATCCAGATCGGCAGGGTCTCGATGCCGGGCCCGGCGGTGAACGTCGTCACGACGATCTCGTCGAAGGACAGCGCGAAGGCGAGCAGCGCGCCGGCCAGGAGCGCCGAGCGCACCAGCGGGAAGGTGACGTCGACGAAGGCCCGGAAGGTGTCCGCGCCCAGGTCCATCGCCGCCTCCTCGTACGTTCCCGACGTACGGCGCAGTCGCGCGACCACGTTGTTGAAGACGACGACGATGCAGAAGGTGGCGTGGCCGACGATCACGGTGAACATGCCGAGGCCGACGCCGAGCGGTTCGAGCACCGTGCTGAACGCCGAGTTGAGCGCGATGCCCGTGACGATGCCGGGCAGCGCGATCGGCAGGACGACCACGAAGGAGACGGTGTCCCGGCCGAAGAACCGGTGGCGGGCGACGGCCAAGGCGACGAGCGTGCCCAGCACCAGCGCGATCGCCGTGGCGCCGAGGCCGGCCTTGACCGAGACCCACAGCGCGGCGCGGGCCCCCTCGTTCTCCCAGGCGACCGACCACCAGTGGAAGGTGAGCCCGGACGGCGGCCAGCTCGCGCTGCGGTCCCGGTTGAAGGAGTTGACCAGGACGAGGGCGAGGGGCACGTAGATGAACGCGAAGCCGAGCCCGGCGGCGACGCGCAGCGCGATACGCGCGGGACGGGAGAGTTGCACAGCGGGCTCCTCAGAGACTGCTCAGGGCGCCCGTGCGGCGCATCGCGAGGAGGTACACCACGATGACCACGACGGGGACCGTGCCGAGCGCGGCGGCCATGGGCAGGTTCAGTTCGATGTTGGAGTAGACGACGTTGCCGATGAGCTGGGTCTTGCCGCCGACGATCTGCACGGTGATGTAGTCGCCGAGGCTGAGCGAGAAGGTGAACACCGAGCCGGCGGCCACGGACGGCAGGACCATCGGCAGCACCACCGACCGGAAGGTGCGGCCCGCGCGGGCCCCCAGGTCCGCCGAGGCGTCCAGCAGGTTGGCGGGCAACTGCTCCAGCGCGGTGTGGATCGGCAGGATCATGTACGGAAGCCAGAGGTAGGTCAGCGCGATGATCGCGGCCGTGAGTCCGTACCCGGGTCCGCTCAGTCCCAGGGGCTTCAACACCCAGTCGGCGAGGCCGTCCTGAGAGAGGATCAGCCGCCAGGCGTACACCTTGACGAGATAACTCGCCCACAGCGGGGTGAGGATGGCGACGACCAGCAGCGGGCGCCGCTGCGGCCGGGCGATCCGGGCCGTGTAGAAGGCGACGGGGAACGCGATCACGGCGCACAGGGCGGTGACGGCGAGGGCGACCCCGACGCTGCGCAGGATCACCTGGCGGTAGACGGGGGTGGTCAGGAGCTGGTGGAAGTTGTCGGTCGACCAGACCTTCACCACTTCGGAGGTGAAGGAGTCCGTCGTCCAGAAGGCCGAGACGAACAGCACGGCCAGGGAGCCGAGATAGAGCACCGTCAGCCAGAGCAGCGGTGCGGTCAGCAGCAGGGACAGCCGCAGCCGGGAGTGCCGGTGCAGTGTCCCCGCGAGCCGCCGGACGGGGGAGCGTCCGGCGGCCTGCGGGATGGAGGTCATCGTTCGGTCAGCCCTTGATCTCGGTCCAGGCCTGGACCCACTTGGCGTACGGGACGCACTTGACGTCGGTGCGGCCGTCGAGGCACTGCTCGATGGGCGTGTTCCAGAAGGCGATGTTCTTCCAGTAGCTCTCGTCGGTGGCGTGGTAGGTGTCGCAGAAGGACTTGTCGCTGGTGTACCGACAGGCCTCGGAGTTGGCCGGCGCCTCACCGAAGTACTCGGCCACCTGGGCGTTCACCTTCGGCGAGATGATCCAGTCCATCCACTTGTAGGCGCAGTTGGGGTGCTTGGCCTTGGCGGAGACCATCCAGGTGTCGGACCAGCCGGTGGAACCCTCCTCGGGCACGAAGGCCTTCACCTTGGCGCCCTCGTCGGCCGTCAGGTTGGCGATGACCTGCCAGGTGGTGCCGACCACGGAGTCGCCGCTCTTGAAGGCGGAGATCTCCTTGAGGTAGTCGCTCCAGTACTCCCCCACGTTCGCGCTCTGCTTCTTCAGCAGGGCGACGGCCGCGTCGAACTGCTTCTGGTCGAGCGCGTAGGGGTCCTTGATCTTCAGCTCGGGCTTGGTCGCCTTCAAATACAGCGCCGCGTCGGCGATGTAGATCGGCGAGTCGTAGGCGGTGACGTGGCCCTTGTTCGCCGAGGCGTCGTCGAAGACCGCCGACCAGGACGTGGGGGCCGGGCTGACCTTCTCGGTGTTGTACATCAGGAGGTTGGCGCCCCGGCCGTGCGGGATGCCGTACATCTGGCCCTTGACGGAGTTCCAGGCGCCCTTCTTCAGGCCGCTGAAGACGTTCTTGTAGTTCGGTACGAGGCTGGTGTTGACGGGGGCCGCGTCGCCCGAGGCGATGAGGCGCAGGGAGGCGTCACCGGAGGCGGAGACGGCGTCGTACTGACCGGTCTTCATCAGCTTGACCATCTCGTCGGAGCTGGCGGCGACCTTGGAGTTGACCTGGCAGCCGGTCTGCTTCTCGAAGTCGCCGACCCAGTCGACCTTGGGGTCGTTGGAACCGTCCTCGACATAGCCGGCCCAGGCGATCAGGTTGACCTGGCCCTCGGTCTTGCCGAGCTTCGACTGCGCCTTGAGGTCGGGTGGGTTGAGGCCGGTGGACGCGGAGGAGCCCGTACCGGACGATCCGCAGGCGGTGGCGGCGAGGAGCACCGCGACGGCGGCGGCGGCCTTGAGGGGTGGGGTGAGGCGCACGGCGTACTCCATACGTGACGGTGGACTGAGCGGGAGGGTCAGCGGGGGTCGGGGACCTGGAAGGCGTGGCGGCGGTGCCACCGGAGCCGGACCCGGGTGCCGCGCAGGGCGGCGACGTCCTCGGAGGAGGTGTCCAGGTTCTGCTGGAGCGCGGTGAGGCGGCCGCCCGCGTCGAGATCGACCAGGAAGCGGGTGGCGTCGCCGAGATAGACGACCTCGGCGACGGTGCCGGTGGCGGTCGAGTGCTCCGGCTCGCCGGCCGCGCCGGCGTCGGCGGACCCGGCGCCGTCGGCGGGATCCGTGGGCCCGGCGGGATCCGTGGGCTCCGCGAGGACCCGGATCTTCTCCGGCCGGATGCTGTACGTGCCCGGGGCGCCGACGATCTGCTGCGCCGACTGCCCGTCGAGCAGATTGGACGTACCGACGAAGCCCGCGACGAAGGCGGTGGCGGGGCGTTCGTAGATCTCGGCCGGGGTGCCGACCTGTTCGATGCGGCCCTGGTGGAAGACGGCGATGCGGTCGCTCATCGTCAGGGCCTCCTCCTGGTCGTGGGTGACGAACACGAAGGTGATGCCGACCTCGCGCTGGATCGCCTTGAGTTCGACCTGCATCTGCTCACGCAGCTTGAGGTCGAGGGCGCCGAGGGGTTCGTCGAGGAGCAGGACGCTGGGGCGGCCGACCAGAGCCCTCGCGAGAGCCACGCGCTGGCGCTGCCCTCCGGAGAGCTGACCCGGACGGCGGCGCCCGAACCCTTCCAGGCGGACGTCCGCGAGTGCCTTGCGGGCCCGGACCAGCCGTTCGGCCTTGGGCACCTTGCGGACCTTGAGTCCGTAGGCGACGTTCTCCTCGACGGTCATGTGCGGGAACAGGGCGTAGTCCTGGAAGACGGTGTGCACGTCCCGTTCGAAGGGGGCGAGACCGGTGACCTCCTGGCCCGCCAGTTCGATCCGGCCCTCCGTCGGGCTCTCGAATCCGGCGATCATCCGCAGCACGGTCGTCTTGCCCGAGCCCGAGGGACCGAGCATCGAGAAGAACTCGCCGTCGGCTATCTCCAGATCGACTCCGGCCACGGCGGTCGTCTCACCGAACGCCTTGCGCAGGCCCTGGAGCCGGATCGCCTTTGCCTCCATGGGCGGGGAACCTTTCTGGTGCGTTGGTGCGTTGCAACACTGACCGGAAAGATATGAAGCCATAGTTCAAAGCTCAAGACCCCCTTAGAGTAAAGGTTGAGTCAACGCACAAGGTGGTGACCGTGAAGCAACACAGGGGCGACGGCGTCCGCAGAGCCGTCTTCACACCCGTGGACAACCGCGCCCGCGTCGAGACGGTCGTGCACCGGATCGGTGACGCCATCGAGCTGGGGCTGCTCGCCGACGGCGAGCAACTGCCGGGAGAGATGGAGCTGGCCGGCCAGCTCGGCGTGTCCACGGTCACCCTGCGCGAGGCCCTCATGGCCCTGCGGCAGCAGGGACTGGTCACCACACGGCGTGGGCGCGGCGGCGGCAGCTTCGTGTCGCTTCCCGAAGTCCCCGGCGAGGAAAGGCTGTTGGCCCGGCTGGCCGGGTGGAGCACCGAGGAGCTGCGCGACCTGGGCGACCACTGGGCCGCGCTGTCCGGAGCGGCGGCCCGGCTCGCGGCGCAGCGGACCGAGCCGGACGACCTCAAGGCCCTGCGGCGCACCCTGGACGACCTGTCGGCCGCCGAGGACGCCGCCGCCCGCAGCCGCGTCTACGGCCGCTTCCACGTCGAGCTCGCCGCGGCGGCGCAGTCCGCGCGGCTGACGCGTGAGCAGGTCGTGCTCCAGACCGAGGTGGGGGCGCTGATGTGCCTCGTGCTGGGGGACGACGAATATCGTGAAGAAGTCGCCGACCGTCACCGCTCCGTAATCTCGGCCGTGCAAGATGGGGCCCACGATTCGGCCAGAGCACTGGCCGAGCGGTGCGTGGTGGACTCGACGGCGCGGCTCATCACCCTGCGCCTCCAGATGCCGCGTGCCGTGTCAGGTACGCGTCCACTGGAGGGCACCCATGCGCAGGAGCCCCGGGCCGGCCGGCGCGACGGCGACGCTTGACGTCTCCGCCGAGGCGGCCGTCGCCACGCAGGTCCGCTGCACGCTGGAGGCCGTCTTCGACGCGGTCGCCGACACCCGGGCCGACGCGGCCGCGCTGCTCACCCGCGTCGCCGCCGGGGGCCGCCGCCCCGCGACGGTGGACCTGGCGGCACTGCGACCGGGACTGCATCTGCGGCTGACCCGGCAGGAGTTGGTGTCGGGCGCCGGGTTCGTGGCGGCACCGGGCCTCCTCGGCGACGTACCGGCGTGGCTGGAGTGGTGGCAGCAGGGTTCCGACGGCAGCGTACGACCGCTGCTGCTCGACCTCGACCCGGCGCACTCCGCGTACTCGGACTACACGCACTGGGACTGGTTCGCCCTCCCCCGCGACACCGGGCAGCGCGCGGTCGCCGGGCCCTACGTCGACTACCTCTGCTCCGACGAGTACAGCCTGACGCTGTCCGCTCCGGTCCAGGTGGAGGGCCGGTTCGTGGGGGTCGCCGCGGCCGACGTGTATCTGCGGCACTTCGAGCAGGCGGTCGTCCCGCTGCTGCAACGGCTGCCCGGAGCCGCCTTCCTGGTGAACGCCCGCGGCCGGGTGGCCGCGTCGGCGGATCCCGCGCATCTGGCCGGATCACTCGTCAAGGGGCCCGACTTCGCGGCCGTGCTGGCGGCGGCCCGCGGCACCCGCCACGAGGACATGCGGCTCGTCCCCTGCGACAGTGTGCCCCTCGTCCTCGTCATGCCGGGCGGCTGAACGCGCCGATCCGCCCCCTGGGACCGCGTCCCTCGGTCCCCTCCGCGCCGGGAGTCAACGCGCGTCACACGGCACGAAGCTCCGCCGCGCCGTTGCGCGTCTTGCGTGCCCTGCCCGGTCCGCCCGCGACCGGCCGGGCCGCGTCGCGCAGCACCAGGGTGATGCGCGAATACCCCATGTCCTGAAGGGCCTTGGGGGTCTCGTCGACGATCCGGCAGTCCGTGCCGCCCCAGCGGGGATCGGGGTGGACCAGCGGGCGCACGGCCCCGTCGTGCTCGACCCCGCGCGGTCCGACGGCCTCGATCCAGTGCGGCAGGCCGTGCCGGTAGGCGGCGTCCATGATCGGGTCCTGGGCGATGTCCCGGCGGATCGCCTGGAGTCCGCGGTCCTGGCCGTTGCGCTCCACGGCCGCGGCGAAGTGCGCGAGCATCGGCAGGCACCAACTCGACTCGTGCTCGCCGAGGACCGACCCGGCGTCCGGGTGGAACAGCACGAAACGCAGGAAGTTGTCGCCCGGCATGGCGGTCGGATGCGCGCCCACGCCGGAGAAAAGTGTCTCGAACGCGTCGTTGGACAGCACGACGTCCCAGCGGCGGTCGAAGACGAAGGAGGGGAAGGGCACGGCCTCGAGGAGCGTGGCGTAGTCCTGGAGGTACGCCTGCGCTTCGAGACTCTCGGGGACAGGTCGCGGCTGGGACCGCTGCCTTCCTGCCTGGTACGCCATCGGGAGGTCACCCCTCTTGCCTCTGCGGCCTTCACGCGGCGCCCCGATCCTGCTGCCCCGGAGACAGGCGTGTCAACTATCGTGGCATTTGGCGCTTGTTGACGGCTGAATCTCGCCACAGTTGTGGCGAGACCTGGATGTGAGTTCGAGCGACCGGCTAGGCTCCGGATGGTCCCCGGTCTTGCCGCCGGGATGGTTCCTGACCCTCGTGTCCACATGGTTCCCGAACTTCGTGAGAGCCACCTGAGAGAGACGTAGGAGATCTGTCGGTGACGGATGGCTTCGAGGTTCCGTGCGCCACGGCGACGGTTCTGCTGCAGGCCGTCGTGGCCAGGGTCACCGCACTCGCCGACCGGCTCGGCGTGCCGCAGGCGGAAGTCTTCGACGTCCGGCGGCTGTCGGCCGAGTCCGGTGTCCCCGAACCCGTCGCGAAGGCCCTGCTGGGCGGCCGGCCCGCCGGTGAACCCGACCTGCAGGCACGGTTCCTGCAACGCCTCGACCTGCTGCGGCGCACCCGGCTCAAGCCCAACGGCCGCCGCTACACGCAGCAGGAGATAGCGGACGGTGCCGGCATGTCCCGGCAGCAGGCGGGCGCCCTCATCAACGGCGACCGGCGCCCCACCATGGAGCACTGCGACGCCATCCAGCGCTTCTTCCGGGTGCACGCCGGGTTCCTCACGGCCGAGGACTCCGAAGCGCTCGTGGGCGCGCTCCAGCGGTCGGAGCAGGAACTCCTGCAGCGCCTCGCGGACCGCGAACGGGCCGCCGCCACCGTCGCCCACGATCCGCTCGAACGGCTGCTCCTCGACCACGGCGTCCGCGGGATCGCCTGGCGGGCCGCGCAGTTGCCCACCGACCAGCACCGGGACAAGGTCGCGGAATGGCTGGACATGCTCCTGGAGAGCGTCAAGCGGCCAGAGTCGTGAGCCGGGGGAGACCAGTGGGCATCGGAAGGGAAATGCGCCGCCTGTGCGGCGAACTCGTCTCGGAGCTCTCGCTCCCGGCACCGGCGGCACCCGCCGACCTCTACACCGAGCTGTGCGGCGCGATGAGCAGGCGCCGCGGGCGTCCCGTCCAGTTCCGTACGGCCGCCTTCCCGCCCGGCACCGCCAGCGGGCTGTGGCTCGACATGGCCGAACAGGACCTGGTCGTCATCGAGGAACGCACCGCGCCCGACCACCAGTTGGTCATCCTCGGTCACGAGCTGTGGCACATGAAGGCCGGGCACTGCAGCCATCACGTCGAGGGCGCGGCCGTCGCGGCGCGCTTATTGAACGACGGTGCCGATCTTCAGGCCACCGTCCTGAAAGTGGCGGCGCGCACCCGCTTCGACCGCGCCGACGAGCAGGAGGCCGAGAGCTTCGGACTCCTGCTCGCGAGCAAGTGCCGTACCTGGCTGGCCGGTTCCTCGCTCCGCGGCCCGGTGCAGCGACACGGCCTGGCCGGCCGCATCGAGGCCTCCCTGGGCTGTCGCGGGCCGCGAGGCTGAAGGTCCCGGGGGCATGGACGGATCCAGCTACTACATCCCGGCCGTCGCCATGGGCGCGGCGATCGCGTTCAAAGGCCCCTCGCTGCTGCGCGGCCGGCGCGATCCGCTGCTGCGCTCCGTGGGCGCGCTCCTCGCCCTCGCCGGCCTGGTGTTCCTCTTCGCGGCCCCGCCGACCATCGCCGCCGTCAACGACGCCACCGGGATAGCCAACATCTCGGCCCCCCTCGTCTACTGCCTGCTGAGCGCCTACAGCGCCTCCTGTCTGGTGCTGATCATCAACTGGCGCGGCGGACCGCCCGAGGTGACGCGGCGGCTCTCCCGCCGCTGGATCCTCGGATACACCGTGGTCGGCGTGGCACTGATCGTCCTGTTCGCCCTCGGGGACGCCTCCGTCGAACGGCTGCGCGACCTCGACACGTACTACGCCAACACGCCCTTCATCCGCGAGATGATCGTCCTGTACCTCGCGTCGCTGACCGTCGCCGGTGTCGCGATGAACTTCATGTGCTGGCGCTGGGCGATCCAGGTGCAGGGCCGGCTGCGCGCCGGGCTGGTGATCATCGCCTTCGGGTCCCTGTGCAACATCCCTTACTCCGCCGCCAAGTTCACCGCCGTGGTCGCCCGCTGGAACAGCGCGGACCTGGACGGCCTCAGTACCAACGTGGCCCCCATGCTGGCCTCGGCCGGGGCCCAGATCACCGCGGTCGGCTTCTGCCTCCCCCTCGCCTGGCGCCGTGTCGAGGACGTCTGGAACACCTGGTCGGCCTACCGGCGGCTCGGACCGTTGTGGCGGGAACTGAAGCCGGTCGCCGTGCCGGAGGACCGCGCGGTGCGGATGTCCTGGTGGACGCCCGCCGAACTCCAGGTCACCCAGCGGGAGTCTGACATCCACGACGGCATGCTGAGCCTCTACCCCTACTTCGACTCCGAGGTGCGCTCCCGGGCGTACGGGGCCGCGGTCGCGGCGGGCTCCTCCGCCGCCGAGGCGCACGCCGAGGCCGACGCGGCGATGGTGACGGTCGCGGTGCGGGCACGGGCCGCCGACCCGGAGGGCCGTGTCATCCGCTCGGCGGAGACGGCGGACCCGCCGCCCGTGACCGGGACCGCTCCCGCGCACACCGACGGCCGCCGCGACCTCGTCCGCATGTCCGACGCGCTGCGTCACTCGCCGGTCGTCGCGGCCGTCCGGGGCCGGGCGGACGCCACGACCGGACCGGGACACGACACCCGCGAACGAACCGGCTGACCCCGCACCGCCGTCCCCCGGCCGGGTCCTCAGGTCGCGCTGCGTTCGCTCGCCTCGCGCAGGTCCCGTTCCAGCGAACGGTTCCGCGCGGTGTCCGGCTGCCCCGCCGCCGTACCCGGGCGTCCGGCGCGCAGCAGCTCGCGCCAGCGTTCGCGGCTCCAGTCGGCCGGACTGGTGGTGGTCGTGAACTCCTCGACCAGGGCGAGGAAACGCGCCGGATCGCTGTGGAAGGGGAAGTGACCGGCTCCCTCGAAGATCTCCAGACGGCTGCCCGGCATTGCCGCGTGCGCCCCGTGGGCGTGCCGCACCGGCACCACGCTGTCCCGGTCCCCCCAGAGCAGCATGGTGGGCATGCCCTCGGTGAGATAGCAGCGGTCGAGCATGGTGACCGCCTGGCCGCGCCAGTCGACCACGGCCCGCAGGGTCCGGACGAACGCGCTGCGGGAGGTGGCGTCGGGAAGCGCGTCCACGAGATGCACCAACTCCGGTGCGTCCTGCGCCAGATCGGCGTCGAGCAGCCGCATCAGGCGCAGGAACAGGCCCACGTTGAGCCGCATGCCGGGCAGTCGCAGCAGGGACAGCATCAGATGCGCGCCCGGCAGCGACACGGCACGCAGGACGGGATTGACCTCGCCGCCCACTCCGCCCGCGCTGACCAGGATCAGCCGCTCGGTGCGCTCGGGGAACTGGTAGGCGAACTGCATCGCCACTCCCCCGCCCAGCGAGTGCCCGACCAGGGTGGCGGACTCGATGTCGAGCGTGGCCAGCAGATCGCGCACGCCGTTCGCGTAGGCGGCCACCGAGTAGTCGGCGCGCGGCTTGTCGGACGCGCCGTGGCCGAGCAGGTCGGGTGCGATGACCGTATGGGTGCGGGCGAGGTCGGGGATCAGCTCCGCCCAGGTCGCCGAGGAGTCGCCTATGCCGTGGATCAGGACGAGCGCGGGGCCCTGTCCCGCCATCCGGTAGGCGCGCCGGTAGCCGTGCACGAGGCGGTGATGCAGACGCAGTTCTCCGTCACCGACGGAACGCAGCCGCGCGGTGCGCCGCGACTGCCGGGGCTGTACGTCGACCACGGGCCGACCTCCCGTTCCCAGGCCGCCGCGATGACGGCACCCGAGCCGCCTTCACGGCGGCCTGCGGGGCCGTCCCGCGGACGGCCCCGAGCTCTTCCCTCCAGCGTAGGGGCCCTGTTCCACCTGGGGTTTCGGTGAGGTTTCGCCTCCGCTAAGCGGGCGAACCTCCCCGGTCGGAAACCGCATTGTCAGTGGCGGACGGCAAGCTGGGGTCAGGACCAGTGTCACGACAAGCCGACCAGGGGAGCCGTCCGATGCCGACAGCCGTACTGACCGACCACGAACGCGCCGCCGTGCAGGCCTACCTCCGCCTCCTCCAGACGGTACGAGCGGCTTTCGACGGCCCGACGGACGGCGGCCGGCCCCCCATGGTCCCGCCCGCCGTGCTCGCCGAGACGGAACGGGCCCTGAAGGCGGCCGGCCTCGCGGGCAACGAGGACGCGTTCTTCGAACTGCTGCACGCCTGGTGCCCGGATCCGGGCTGACCGCCCGCAGGCGGGGGGGCGGGGCTCGGCGTGGAGACGTACGGGCCCGGCGCCCGGCCGGTCGGGGCGTACGGCCGGGGTGGGCCGGCGATCGCGGGTTCGGGTCGGGTGCCCTGGCCGTGCGTCGTACGGTCAGACGGTGGCCGGGCCCGGCGCCGAGCCCGGTCCGGCGTGCGGGACCGTGATCGCGCTCGCGACCAGGCCGCCCCGTACCGTCCAGCGGCCGGTGAAGACCTGGACCGGAACCCCGTCCACCACGGGCCCCGGAACGAGAAGTTGAGCGCTCAGCCCGCCCGAGAGGCCGTCCGCTGCGGGCGTCGGGTCGAGGGGCGTCGGGTCGACGGAGATGGCGATGTCGGCCCCGGAGAAGTCGAGCCATTTGCCGGTGAGCGGGAACCACGCCTTGTAGACCGACTCCTTGGCGCTGAACAGCAGCCGGTCCCAGTGGACGGCGGGGACCTGTGCGGCGAGCCGGTCCAGACGGTCCGACTCCCCGGGCAGGGCGACGGCCTCCAGGACGTCGTCGGGGAGCGCCAGATGGGGTTCGGCGTCGATGCCGAGGGAGGCCAGATCGCCGGCCCGGGCGAGCGCGGCGGCGGCGTAGCCCTCGCAGTGCGTCATGCTGCCGATGACGCCTGCCGGCCACCGCGGGGCGCCACGCTCGCCCGGCAGCACGGGCCCGGGGGCCACACCCAGCTTCTCCATGGCACGCCGGGCGCAGACGCGCACGGTGGCGAACTCGCGGCGCCGCTTGCCCACGGCGCGGGTCAGGACCGCCAGTTCCTCGGGGTACAGACTCGCGTCCCCGGCCGGTTCGTCACCGTGGCTCTCCACGGCCACCACCGACTCCGGAAGCAGCTCCTCCATCACCGGCTTTGACCTCCATCGGCAGAATGCGGCGCAGCGCGGCCGGCGGTCCCGGTCGCTTGCGCCATTCTCGCGGATAGCCCACCGACACCTCTTCGAACCGGACACCCTCGTGCCAGGTGGTCCGGGGGATGTGCAGGTGTCCGTAGACCATGGTCTCGACGCGGAACCTGCGGTGCCAGTCGGCGGTGGCCTCCGTACCGCACCACATGGCGAACTCGGGGTGCCACAGGACGTCCATCGGGTGGCGGTCCAGGGGGTAGTGGTTCACCGGGACGACCGGCAGTCCGTCGGGGATCTCGGCGAGTCTGCGCTCGGTCAGGGCCACCCGGGCCCGGCACCAGTCCTCGCGGCTCGGATACGGGTCGGGGTGGAGCAGGTACTCGTCCGTGCACACGATGCCGGTCCCCTCGGCGTACGCCAGCCCCTCGGCCTTGGTGGCGCAGCCCTGCGGCAGGAAGGAGTAGTCGTAGAGGAGGAAGAGCGGCGCCACGACGGCGGGACCGCCGGGGCCGTTCCAGACGGGGTAGGGGTCCTCGGGG
This sequence comes from Streptomyces sp. NPDC056738, assembly GCF_042790435.1. Taxonomy (NCBI): domain Bacteria; kingdom Bacillati; phylum Actinomycetota; class Actinomycetes; order Kitasatosporales; family Streptomycetaceae; genus Streptomyces; species Streptomyces sp. NPDC056738. The sequence continues at coordinate 44,118 of NZ_JBHTZF010000022.1, read as the reverse complement.
GTGACGACGCCCAACTCCCGGCACAGGGACACCAGATGCTCGTAGCGGGCCACACCGCGGAGCTGGACCGGATCCTTGGGATGGGTCCACAGCTCATGGTTGCCGGGCACCCAGACGACCTTCTCGAACCGTTCGCCGAGCGTCGTGAGCGTCCACCGGATGTCCTCGACGATCTCCCCGATGTCACCGGCCACCAGGAGCCAGTCCCGGTCCGTCTCGGGGCGCATGTCCTCGACCAGGGCGCGGTTCTCCGCGTAGCCGATGTGCAGGTCGCTGATGGCCAGCAGATTTCCGGCACCGCCGTCTGTAGGCCGCACGCGCCACCCCCGTAGAAAGCGAATACCGACACCACAGCACACGCTCCCGCCACCGGACAAGGAGGCCCGGGCGGGCAGGCGGGCGAATCCGTAACATCCCTGTAGCAGCATGAGGGTTCCCGGACCCTTATGATCGCCCCAACACCACCGCTCCAATCTGCTTTCGCGTGCGACGGCTCGGTGTACCTCCCCCAACCCTGGCCGGGCCCGGCCCGCTCCGCCGTGCCCGCGAACCCCGAATGGTGGCTTGCATGGGCTCTCCCGTACGCGTCTGGCTCAACCGCACGTACGCGGAGAACGTCTTCTTCATGGACCAGCTTCGCCATAATCCGCAGCACCGCGCGGTCGAGATCCACGCCACCCACGGTGACGCCGACTCCCCCGTCCTGGCCGCCGCCGACACCGCCGAGCCGGAGCCCGAGGGCCTGTCGCCGCGCGCCTACGTCGAGTACGCGCTCGACATGTGCGCACGCCGTTCCGTCGACGTGTTCGTGCCGGTGCTGCACCAGGACGCGATCGTGGCGCAGCGCGCCGAGTTCGCGGCGCTCGGGACGGCGCTGCTGGCGCCGCCTGCGGAGGCGGTCGCGGTCTTCCACGACAAGGCCGTCGCCTACCAGGCCGTGGAGGCCGTGGGCATCCCGGTCCCTCCGTGGTACCGGGTACGCACGGTGGAGGAACTCGTCGTGGCGGTCGAGGAGTTGGAGGCGGGTGGTCACCGGGCCTGCTTCAAGCCGGCGGCCGGGGCGGGCGGTGTGGGCTTCCGGGTCATCACCCGCACGCCCTTCTCGCTCCTGCACCTGAACGGCTTCCCGAGCCCGTACGTGCCTCTGGAGCTGGTGGTGGAGGCGCTGCGCACGGCCACGGAGCCGGTCGACTGGCTGGTGATGCCGCACCTCGGACAGCCGGAGGTGTCGGTGGACTGTCTCACCGGGCCGGACGGCCGCGTCCGCATGGCCATCGGCCGCACCAAGAACGGCCGTCGACGCGGGTTCACCCTCGACGAGGCGTGGATCGAGCCCGCCCGGCTGCTCGCCGAGGCGTTCGGGCTGCACTATCTGTCCAACATCCAGTTCCGTATGTTCGGCGACGAGCCGGTGCTGATGGACGTGAACACGCGTCCTGCGGGCGGGCTGCACCAGATCGCCCAGTGCGGAGTCAACGCCCCATGGGCGGCCGTGCAGTTGGCGCTCGGCGAGGAGACGGGCGAGGTGGTCCCGCCGTTCCTCGGACCGGACTACACGGTGGTCGCGGGGCCGCGCCCGGTGCGTCCGGTGTCGCTGCCGGCGCAGCGGACCGAGCCGGGCGTGCCCACCCTGTCCGCCATGCCGGCGCAGACCGCGGAACCGGCGTCCCCGCAGCCCGTACCGTCCCCGCAGCCCGTGCAGTCGGCGCCCTCCGCACAGCCCCTGCCGGCCGACGCGACGGCCGCCGCCGTTCCGGCCCAGTCCGCCGCTGCCGCCACCGCGGCGATCGCCCCGGCCTAGGCCCCGACCTAGGCCCTGGTCTAGGGCCTGGCGACCCCGGCCCGGAATCCGGCCGGAGGCCGGGTCGGCGCCGCTCCCCCTTTACCGGTCTGGACCAATTCCCGCGCAGTGTCTTGACAGCGGGATTGGTCCATACCAACTTGGTTGCGCACCTCTCTGCACTCCCGAACACCCCCATATCTCCAGGGAGATCGCGTGCGCATGACCATGCTCAGACGTTCCAGACACCGTTTCCTCGCCCTGCTGGGCACGGCCGCGCTGGCCCTCGCCGGCGCGGTCGCCCTGCCGGGTACCGCGGAGGCCGCCAACATCCTGTCCAACCCGGGATTCGAGACCGGCGGCCTCTCCCCCTGGTCCTGCTCCGGGAACCTGGGATCGATCGTCTCCAGCCCCGTGCACGGGGGCTCCAAAGCCCTCGCGGGGGCGGTGAGTTCGAGTGACAACGCCCAGTGCACCCAGACCGTCTCGGTCCAGCCGAACACGACGTACAGCCTCTCCGGCTGGGTGCGCGGCAGCTACGTCTACCTCGGCGTGGACGGCGGTGCCTCGACCTGGACGACGTCCCCGTCGGCGTACAGCCAGCTCACCGTCTCCTTCACCACCGGGGCCTCGCAGACCAGCGCCAAGATCTACGTCCACGGCTGGTACGCGCAGGGCACCTACTACGCCGACGACATCAGCCTCGACGGCCCGGGCGGCGGTGGCGGCGGGACCGACACCCAGGCACCGACCACGCCTACCAACCTGACCTCCACCGGCAAGACTTCGTCCAGCGTGTCCCTGTCGTGGGGTGCGTCGAGCGACAACGTCGGCGTCACGGCGTACGACATCTACAGCGGCTCCAACAAGGTGCTCAGCGTGTCGGGCACGAGCGGCACGGTCAGCGGGCTGTCGGCGAGCACCGCCTACACGTTCACCGTCAAGGCGCGTGACGCGGCCGGGAACACCTCGGGTGCGTCCAACGCGGTCAGTGTCACCACGTCCGCGGGCGGTGGAGGCGGGACGGGCTTCAAGCAGGCCGCTCCCTATCTGTACGAGGGCTGGGGCGACCCCCCGAACCCGACCACGGTGATGAACGCGACCGGGATCAAGTGGTTCACGATGGCGTTCGTGCTCGACTCCGGCGGCTGCAACCCCGCCTGGGACGGAAGCCGGGCGCTGACCGGCGGTGTCGACCAGACGGCGATCAACCAGATCCGTTCCGCGGGCGGTGACATCGTCCCGTCGTTCGGTGGCTGGCAGGGCAGCAAGCTCGGCGCCAACTGCTCCTCGGCGAGCGCGCTCGCCGGTGCGCTGCAGAAGGTGATCGACGCCTACGGCCTCAAGGCGATCGACATGGACATCGAGAACACCGACGAGTTCGAGAACGAGGCCGTGCAGGCCAGGATCCTGACCGCGCTGAAGACCGTCAAGGCCAACAACCCCGGCCTGAAGACGATCGTCACCTTCGGCACCTCGACGACCGGCCCGACCTACTACGGCAACCGGCTCATCGAGCAGGCGCAGTCGCTGAACGCGAACATCGACGTGTTCACCATCATGCCGTTCGACTTCGGCGGCGGCTCCGACATGTACGGCAACACGGTCAACGCGACCGAGGGGCTGAAGACCAAGCTGAAGTCGACGTTCGGCTGGGACGACGCCACGGCCTACTCGCACATCGGCATCTCCGGCATGAACGGTCTGTCCGACCAGCAGGAGAACACGACCCCGGCGATCTGGACCTCGATCCGTGACTGGGCGAACAGCCACCACATCGCCCGGCTCGCCTACTGGTCGGTCAACCGCGACCGGTCCTGCCCCGGCGGCGGCGTGGTGAGCAACTGCTCCGGCATCAGCCAGAGCACCTGGCAGTTCACGTCGATCACGGCCGGCTTCACGGGCTGACGCCGACGGGAACGAGCGCAACGCGGTGGGCCGCCCGGGACGTGATCCGGGCGGCCCATCTCTTTGTGCCTGTACGTCAGCCGGCGGGCCGGCAGTCACCGACTGCCGGTTGCCGGGCGACGGTCGTCAGCCGTCGGACTCCGACGACGGCAGGTAGGCGCCCGGCACGTCCTTCGGCGCGAAGATCCGGTGCTCGCCGGGGTACGGCTTGGTCCACCCGTGCGTCTGGTACCAGGTGAAGTGGTTCATCTGCGCGGGGTTGGCGAAGTCCGGAACGGCGTTCGGCCCGGTCAGCCGCTGACGCGACTTCCAGGTGTCCCACGTCGCCGCGAGCGCCCGCTTGTCCGCCGGGACCTTCGCCGACGGCACGGGCGCCGCGGCGGGATTCTGCGGCGCCGGGGTGTCCAGACCGCAGGAGGGCGCGGTCTTGAGGCCGTCGGTCAGCGAGGTCCGGTTGGGCAGCGCCGTGAACGGCGTGTAGTCGGGACGCCCGGTGAAGGCGGCGCGCATCGGAGTGGCCGCGCTGTCCTTCTGGTTCATGGGGTGGACGCCGAGGATCTGCTCGATGGTCCGGATCAGCGTGATCTGCGAGTAGTAGTGGCTGTCGACGACGCCGTGCCGGGCCCAGGGGCTGATGATCTGGATCGGCGCGCGGTGGCCGTCGACGTGGTCGAGACCGGCCTGGGAGTCGTCCTCGACCACGAAGACCGCCGAGTCCTTCCAGTACGGGCTGTGCGAGATCTCGTCGACGATCCTGCCGGTCGCGAGGTCGTTGTCCGCGACCTGGGCGGCCGCGTTCGCGGGACCGCCGGTGTGGTCGCTGGAGAGCCAGAACATGTTCAGGTTCGCCGGACCGTTCTTCTCGAAGTCACGCTTCCAGATCTCCTCCCGGTAGATGTCCGGGACGCTGGTGTCGAACTTCGCGAAGCCGTGCACGGACACGTCGTTGAGCGACGGGATCGGCGAGGACGAGTTCAGTGTGTACGCGGTGTCCTGGCCGGTCGACGTCATGTTGCGGGAGTCGCAGTACAGGTTCTGCCAGGTGGCGTCGGCCGGCTTGGTGAGGAACTGCTGGAACTCGCCGAAGTCCCGGGCCGACTTGCCCGCGGCCTGCGCACCGGTCCACAGGAAGCCGGTCCGCTGGTGGCCGAGGGCGTCGTCCTCGGTGTCGTAACTGCGCGCGTACTCACCGGCCGAGGACTCGGTGTACTCCGGATCGTCCGCCTGCATCAGCCAGTTGTGGCCCTCGGCCGAGTTCGTGCCGATGTCGTACGTGTTGTCGTAGAGGCCGAACTGCCGGGCCAGAGCGTGCTGGTTGGGCGTCACGTTCTCGCCGAACTGGGCCAGCGACGGATCGCCGTCGCCCTCCGGCACGTCCCCGAAGACCTGGTCGTACGTGCGGTTCTCCTTGACGATCAGGAAGACGTGCTTGATCGTCGAGGGCTCGCCGAGCCGTTGCGGGACGGGCACCGGCTTCGCGTGGTTCCTGCCCGGGGACCGGGCGACCGAGCCGCTGGTCCAGCCGTTCTGCCGGAAGACCTTGGCCGTCTGGGCCCGGACCACGCTGTCGTCGGGCAGGGTGAACCGCTGCACGCTCGACGTGGTGTCGTGCGTCCCGTGCCCGGCCGCCGTGGTGGTCCGGCGGGCGTCGACGCCACGGGTGTTGGAGACCACGATGTCCTTGCCGACGGCGGCGATCTCGGCGGGGAAGTAGTCCGTCGGCAGCAGACCGATGTACCGGACCGGGTCCTGCGGCGACCGGTACCGGTAGACGGCCACGGCGTTGGCGCGGCCGAGCGTCACCAGCAGGTGCCCGTCGTCGGTGAGCGTCACCGCGTCGGGCTCGTACCCCACCGAGGCCTCGGGCCACGGCTGGGTCGCGATGGTCTGGACGACCTTGTTCCGGGTGGTGTCGATGACCGACACGTCGTTGGTGGCGGTGTTGGTGACGAACAGCGCCCGGCCCTTGGCGTACAGCGCGGTCGGGTGCAGGCCCACCGGGATGCTCGTGACGGCGGCGGCCGGGTCCGCGGGGTCGATGACGCTGACGGTGCCGGTCGTGGTCGCGGCGGTGACCGGGTCCGCGGGCACCTGGGTGTTGTACGAGTTGATGGTGGTGTCGCCGTCCCGGGCCGGGCGCCCGCCCTCGTTGCTCACGTAGAGCTTGCCGCCCGCCTCCACCAGGCCGCGCGGGGCGTTGCCCACGTTCCAGCTCTGGCGGACGGTCCCGGTGGCCGCGTCGATGGCGACCACCCGGTTCTGTCCGTTGACCGCGGAGTACACGGTGGTGCCGTCGGAGGAGAACACCGCCGCGCCCACCAGCGCGTGCTTGGGCCCGTCCGCCGCGATCGGGACGGCCACCGGGTTCGTGACGCCGCCGTCCGCGTTCACGGTGAACCGGGTGTAGCCGTCGGTCTGGCCGAGCCAGAGCTGCGAGCCGTCGGGCGAGTACGTCGGGCCTTCCTGGCCCACGCTGTTGCCGCTGATGCGCGGGACGGAGGACGCGGAGCTGCCGACGAGCTGCTGCACCTTCCAGCTCTTCAGGTCGACGATCGCGAGGGCGCTGCCGCCGTCGGTGACCGAGGCCGCCAGGTGGGTGCCGTCCGGGCTGACCGAGGACGACATGATCTTCCCGTTCTGGACGACCAGCCGGTCGCCGTACGGGGCGATGTACTGGTCGCTGGAGACGACCTGGCCGCGATCGGTGACCTGGCCGACCTGGTCGGTGCCGAAGTCCGTCGTCCGGGCGAACGCGGCCCCTGCCGCGACGAGGGCGAGCGCGGTGATGCCCGCCGTCACCAGAGGTATCCGTCGTCCCGTGTATCTGCGAAGTGGGCTCGAACGCCCCTTCTCCGCACTCCGTCGGCGACGCGTCACCTGCATGGGGTCATCCCTTCGTGATGGCGAGCAGGTCGACGTCGCCGTCGAACTGCCACAGCGGATTCGGTGCGTCCCCGGCCGGGGTGCGGACCAGGAAGTAGCCGTTCACCTCTTTCGGCCCGTCGCCGTCGGCCATGAAGCGGCCGTCCGGGGTGACGTCGAGCTGGTAGACGGCCGTCCCCACGGCGTCGACGCCGGGAAGGTGCCAGGTGATGACGCAGCGCCAGTCGTTGCCCGGCCCCTCGGCGGCGACCTTCACGCTGCCCTTGTCGCAGGCCGCCGTGGCCTTGAGCTGTGCCTCGGTGACGGCCGGGCGGTTGAGTTCGGCAGTCTGGAGCCGGTAGAGGTGGGCGAAGGCCGTCGCGGCCGAGCGCTGCACCTTGTCCTGTTCGATCCCGGAGCCCGTGGCCCCGGTGGTGAGCCCGACGACCACGGCGGTCACGGCGGCCAGCCCGACGAGCGGCAGAACGCCTCCGGTGACCGCGCCGCGGCCCGAGCCGTCGTGGGCCGCGTCGGTGAAGTCCCTCCGCATGAAGAGCAGATAGGCCGACACCGTCGCGGCCACCGCCCACGACAGGCTGACGGCGATGCCGATCAGGAGCGGACCGAGCTGTGCGGGGCTGGTGAACAGACCGCTCCAGGAGATGAAGGCGTAGCTGGGCAGCGCGAGGCGCACGGCGACGGGGAGCGGCATCATCTGGGCGAGCTGCATCGCGAGCGCGACGAGCGCCGGCAGCAGCAGCCCCATCGGGGAGCGCCCCAGCGTGATCGAGCCGAGCAGCCCCACCGCGGCGAGGGCCAGGGTCGGCGCGAGGACGCAGAGCCAGGCGAGCAGGACCTTGCCGGCGGCGTCCGCGGGGGTCAGCAGATGGCCGTCGAGGCCGACGAGCGGATGGACTCCGATCGCCACGGCTCCGCCGGCCGAGCTGGAGGCGACCAGCCCGGCCACGAGCAGCAGGACGACCGTGAGGCCGGCCAGGGTCTTCGCGACGAAGATGCGGCGCGGCGACCGGATCGCGACGAGCAGATGGCGCCAGGTGCCGAGCCGGTCCTCGGAGGCGAACACGTCACCGGCGACGACCGAGGTCAGCAGCGGGAGCGCCCAGGTGCCCGCGAAGCCGAGCATGACGAGCGGTCCGGCCCATCCGGTGGCGTGCATCCAGCGGCCGAAGAGGGTGTCGACGGGGAGCGTGCTCTGCTGTCCGACCGCGGCGACGAAGAGCGCGGGCACGATCCAGCAGGCGAGGACCAGCAGCCGGATCCGCCACTGGGAGACGAGTTTGACCACCTCGAAGCGGTAGACGCGGCCGACCGGCACGCGCGGGGCGGCGGCGCCGTCGTCGTCCGGGCCCACTGCCTCGAGGTCCGCGTCCTCGGCGACGGTCGCGGTCATCCGCCGGTCTCCTTCTGGTCGGTGAGGGCGAGGAACGCGGCTTCGAGGGGCGACACCACGGGGGCCAGCTCGCGCAGCGCGACGCCCGCGCCCACGAGCCGCACCACGAGTGCGTCGACGGCGGGCACCGGCGCGCGTACGACGAGGACGTCGGCGGAGTGCCGTGGCGCCGCCTCGTCGACGACCCGGATCCCGGCCGTGTCCAGGGCCAGCGAGCGGGCGGCGGCCGGGTCGGAGGTGAGCAGCCGGTAGTCGAGTTCACGGTTCTCGGCGGCCAGTTTGCCCAGCGGTCCGCTGAAGACGACCCGTCCGGTCGCGAGGATGGTGACCTCGGAGCACAGGGCCTGGAGGTCGTCCATGCGGTGGCTGGAGAGGACGACCGCGGTCCCGTTCGCGGCGAGCCGGTCGAGCACGCCGTGCACATGGCGTTTGCCCGCCGGGTCGAGGCCGTTGGAGGGTTCGTCGAGCACCAGCAGCCGGGGTTCGGTGAGCAGGGCGGCGGCCAGGCCGAGCCGCTGACGCATCCCCAGGGAGTAGCCGCGGGCCGGGTCGTCGGCGACGTCCGTGAGTCCGACCTGGCCGAGCACGTCGTCCACTCCGGCCGACCGGGCGCTCCGGCCGCGCAGTGCGGCCAGGGCGGCGAGGTTCTGCCGGGCGGTGAGCGAGGGGTAGAGGCCGGGTCCGTCGACGAAGCCGGCGACGCCGCCGGGCGCGGCGAGCGCCCGTCCGAGGGGGGTGCCGAGGATCTCCAGGCGGCCTTCGTCGGCGACGGCCAGGCCCAGCAGCAGACCGAGCAGGGTCGTCTTGCCGGCGCCGTTCTGTCCGACCAGGCCGTGGATCCGGCCGCGTGCCACATCCAGATCGACGCCGTCGAGTGCGACGACGTCGCCGAAGCACTTGGTGATCCCGCGAGCCCGGACGGCGAGGGGTCTGTCCATGGGTCCCTTCCTTCGAAGCACTCGACGCACTCGAAGCACTCAGGGACCCTAGGGACGCTACACAACGCGGGCACGGACAGCCGGTTGAACACGCAGGGAACGGATCGTCAAGGCGTCGGCAAGTCCGGTGCGCAAAGCGGGTGTCATCGGGAGGGACCGGCCACCACCCGTGTGCGCCGCCTCCGGTGCACGGGCCGCCCTAGGTCAGATAGGCGAGCCCCGGGTGCACGGACGTGTAGCCGTCGACGAGCGCGCGTGCCACGCCGACCGAATCGACGAGCGGGTGCAGGGCGAAGGCCTTGACCGCGGTCGTACGGGATCCCGACTCGGCGGCGGAGAGCACCTCGCGTTCCACCGCCTTGACCGAGCACACCAGTCCGGTGGCGTGCCCGGGCAGCGGGTCGACGGCGACCGGATGCGCCCCGTTGGCGTCCACCAGGCACGGCACCTCGATGACGGCCTCCGCGTCGAGGACGCTCAGGGTGCCGCGGTTGCGGACGTTGAGGATCAGGGTGGTCCGTTCGTCCCGGGCGATCGCGCGCATCAGGGCGAGGGCCACCTTCTCGTAGCCGCCGGAGAGGTCGTCCTCCTCGCGTTCCCCGGCACCGGCGGCGTCCCGGTTCTCCGCCATGTACGTGGCCTCACGCTCGGCCCGGGTGCGTTCCCAGGCCGCCAGAGCCGCCGCGCTCGGCTGCTTCATCTCCTCGTAGAATCCGGCCTGTTGGTCGCGCAGGAACGCGCCGCGCGTCTTGTCGGCCCGCTGGTAGGCGCTGACGGTCTCGCGGTTGAAGTAGTAGTAGTGCAGGTATTCGTTGGGGACGGCGCCCAGGGACCGCAGCCACTGGGGCCCGAAGAGCCGGCCCTCCTCGAAGGAGCCGAGCAGTCCGGGATCGGCGAGCAGGCGCGGGAGTTCGTCCCGGCCGGCGACGCGCAGGCCGCGTACCCAGCCGAGGTGGTTGAGCCCGACGTAGTCGATCCACGCCTCGCGCGGGTTCGCGCCCAGGACCTTGGCGATCCGGCGGCCGAGGCCGACCGGCGAGTCGCAGATGCCGATCACCCGGTCGCCGAGGTGACGGGACATGGCCTCGGTGACCAGTCCGGCCGGGTTGGTGAAGTTGATGACCCAGGCGTCGGGCGCGAGACGGGCCACCCGCCGTGCGATGTCCACGGCGACGGGCACGGTGCGCAGCCCGTACGCGATGCCGCCGGCGCCGACCGTCTCCTGGCCGAGGACTCCCTGGTCGAGGGCGACCCGCTCGTCGGCCGCCCGGCCCTCCAGACCGCCGACCCGGATCGCGGAGAACACGAAGTCCGCGCCGCGCAGGGCCTCGTCGAGGTCGGTCGTGACGGTCACCTCCGGCGCGTCCGGGTGCCCGGCCGCCTGCTCGGCGAGCACGCGGGCCACGGCGGAGAGCCGTCCCGCGTCCAGGTCGTGCAGCACGACCCTGGTGACGCGGCCCTCGGCCCGGTCCCCGAGGAGTGCCCCGTACACGAGCGGGACACGGAATCCGCCGCCGCCCAGAATGGTCAGCCTCACGCAAGTACCACCTTCGCAGTCCGTACGGTGCCACGGGCCTGGCGGCATCCGAGAACGCCGGCCACCCGTTCCACCCCTGTCTTCCGACCAGCAGCCTGCCATCGCGCGCACCTGTTCCCGGGGACCGGCCGCCCCTCGGACGGCTTTCCGCGTCACCGGCCGTTGCCCTCGCGCCCCCGCGGCCTGTTGGATCCAGGCATCATGACCGCCCCGTCCGCCTCCGGCCGCCTCCTCGCCGTGCTCGGCGCCTTCGACCACGAGCACACGGCGCTGTCCCTGACGGACATCAGCCGCCGGGCCGGCCTGAGCCTCACCACGGCCCACCGGCTCGTGAGCGCGCTCGCCGGGTGGGGCGCGCTGGAGCGGGACGTGAACGGCGTCTACCACGTGGGCCTACGCCTGTGGGAGCTCGGGGCGCTCGCTCCACGCGGCCTCGCGCTGCGCCAGAGCGCCCTGCCGTATCTGGAGGACCTGTACGAAGCGACGCACGAGAACGTGCAGTTGGCGGTCCGGGACGGAGCGGAGGTCGTCTACACGGAGTGGATCTCGGGCCGTTCCTCGGTCGGCGTCCGCATCCAGGTCGGCGCCCGCTGGCCGTTGCACGCGACGGGCGTCGGGCTGGCGCTGCTCGCCCACGCGGAGCCCGCCTTCCAGGAGGCCTACTGCGCCGGGCCGATGGCCGCGTACACCCCGTACACGATCACCGATCCGGTCCGGCTGCGCCGCGTGCTGGCCGAAGTACGCCGGACGGGCGTCGCGGTGAGCAGTCGTCAGGTGACCGAGGACGCCCTGTCGGTGGCCGCGCCGGTGCAGGGCTCCGACGGCTCGGTCGTCGCGGCCGTGTCGCTCGTCGTGCCCCGGGCCGAGGCCCGGGTACCGGCGCTGATCCCGGCCGTGCGGCTGGCGGCCCGGGGAATCTCCCGCGCCCTCGGCTGGCTCCCGGCTCCCCCCGCGGAGCCGGACGCCTGACGTGGGCGCGGCCCGCTTGCCCGATGCGCACCTGAAGGCCGGCACCTGACGTGCCCGGGGAGTCGCGCCCCTGGACAGGCTCTCAGTCGGGCAGGGCCGCCAGCAGGCGTCGGTCGCGTGGCGCGTGGCCGCGGTCGAGGCGGGTGTCCAGGAGGCGCCGGGCGGCCTCGCAGCGGCCCGCCGCGACGAGGGCGTACAGCAGCGTCTCCTCGACGACCTCGCGCTGGGCCGCGCTGCCGCCGACCCGGGCGAGCACCGGCAGCAGCGCGTCCAGCCCCCGGGCGGCCTCCTGGAAGCGTTCCTCGACGAGCGCGGCGAGGGCCTCGCACAGCGGGACGACGACCTCCCGCTGCACCGGATCGGCGCCGGCCGCGTGGTCGCGCAGCCGGCGCAGTCCCGCCATGTCGCCGGCGGCGGTGAGCGCGACGGCGGCGTGCAGCGCGGTGAAGGCGGTCGCGGGCCGTTCCACGATCTCGCGGGCGACGCTGTCGAGCACGTCCGCCGCCGGCACGCGGCCACGCCAACTGTCGCTGATCCGGGCGCGCCACAGCAGCGACCCCGAGTCGACCAGGGCGCGGACACCGGTCACCCGTCCGGGGGCGAGCTGGGCGAACCAGCGTCGGCGGACGGCGGCGGGATCGTCCAGGGCCAGTTCGTGCAGGGCGATGTGCCAGGAGAAGTGGGCGCGGTGGACGGCGCCCCGGCCGTGCCCGGACACCCAGGCGTCCAGCCAGTCGCGGCCGAACGCGTGGGCTCCCGACTCGTAGTGGACGTGGGCGAGGGCGTGCACGGCGTGCCCGGAGGCGGGCTCGGCGTCCAGGGCGCGCCCGGCCAGTTCGGCCGCCTCGTCGTGGCGGCCCTGGTCCTGGCGCAGGAAGGCGAGCAGCGAGGCCGGGAACCAGTGGCCGTCGTAGGCGGGCAGAGAGCGCTCGACCAGGTCCGACGCGTAGCTGGTGTCGAGGTCATTGACGCCGGAGAAGGCGATGGTGGGCACGGCCACGGCGAGCGCCAGCGCGTCGGCGGGGTGGGCCGCCAGATGCCCGAGCAGCGCGCGGGTACCGGTGTCCGGGCCGTCGCCGTGCACACGCCTGCTCACGACGTCGACGAAGGAGCGTTCGCGCGCGTCGGCCCGTTCCCGTGCGCAGCGCCGTGCGTCGGCCAGGGCACGCGGTACGTCGACGTCGGCGCCGCACTCGTGGCCGAGGAGGGCGAGGGCGGCGTGCCCGAGCGCGAAGCCGGGGTCGAGGGCGACGGCGCGCGCGAAGGCGTCCTCGGCGCCGGCCCTGACCTTGAGGACACGGTCGAGGCCGGTGCGGTGGGCCGCCGCCGCCTCGGCGTGGGTGGACAGCGGGAGCCCGTGCGCGTCGAGGGGCCGGCGACGTGCGGGGCGGCGCCGGGGGGCCAGGGGCGCGAGCAGCCGCTCGGCCAGTTCGGCGGCCTGGACACGGATCTCGGGGATCGCCGTGGTCTCCCAGAGTTCGCCGCGGCGTGGGGCGCCGAGGGTGAACAGCGCGGGCCCGGTGCCGCCTTCGGCGTCGAGGAGCCGGCCGTCGCGGGTCGCGACACCGAGGCCGAGCGGGCCGGGCACGGCGGCGCCCGTGTCGAACAGCGAGGCCCACAGGGGGTCTTCGGGGCGCGGACCCGGTCCGGTGCAGTCGATCACCCAGCTGGCCGTGATGCGCCGCCCGCCGGAGAGCGTGATCAGCTCGGAGCCGTCCGCCCGGGGGACGGCGTCGGTGATCCGGCCGGTGTGGACGCGCAGGCGGCGGGCCGTGCGGGCGCGGTCCAGCGACTCGGCGGTCGTCGGGGCCATCCGGTGCCGGTGGGTGTTCCAGAGCGTGCCCTCGGCGCGCAGGAAGGCGGCGCGTTCCTCGGGGGTGAGGCTGCGCCACAGGTGCGCGGTGTGCGGGCGCAGGCTGTCGAGGGCGGGGCGCCAGTCGCCGTGGGCGCGCAGGGCGCGGCCGATGTGGCGGTAGACGGTCCGGCGCAGCGTGGGCAGGGTCGGCGCGTCGAGTCCCTCGGGCGGGGCCATCGCGGGTGCCGGGTCGAGGGCGTGCGGCTGGGGCAGCAGTCCGGTGCGGGAGAGGGCGTGGACGGTGCGTCCGGGCCGGTCGAGGCTGAGGGCGAGGTCGACGGCCGTGAGTCCCGTACCCACGAGCAGGACGTCGTCGCTCGTAGCCGCTCCCGCGCGGTCGGCGGGTTCGGCGAGCGGTCCGTCGAGCGCGCCGGGCGTCCAGGGCGAGCCGATGAACCGTGCGGAGGTACGGAGTCGGGGCGGGGCCCAGGCACCGGTCGTGGCGGCCGGTCCGGTGGCGAGGACGACGCCGTCGGCGACGAGGCCGCGTCCGTCGGCCAGCCGCAGCTCCAGTCCGCCGTCCGGTGCGGGGGCGCAGGCCTGCGCCCTGGTGCGCAGCCGGCGCACGGTCACCGTGCCGTGGGCGTGGACGATCGCCTGGGCCAACGTGTCGGCGAGATAGGCGCCGTAGCGGTGGCGGGTGGCGAAGTCGGTGGCCCTGACGGTGGGTTCGCCGTGCCGGCACAGCCAGCGGGTGAAGTGGCCGGGGTCGTCGGGATAGCAGCTCATGCCGCCCGCGGGCACGTTCAGCCGGTGCCGGGGATCGGTGGTGGCGTACGCGGTGCCGCGCCCGGCCTCGGGGGCGGGGTCCACCAGGAAGAGGTCGAGCGGGGTGCGGCGGCGGGTCGCCGTCTCGCAGAGCTGCACGGCGGTGAGCGTGCCGGCGGCGCCCGCTCCGACGACGGCCACGGTGTGCCTCTCACGGGCTGGACTCACTGATACCTCCGGCGTGGTTGTCGCGGATCCGACAAACGAACCTCTCCTTGGCCCTGGTGGGCCGGAGAGGCCGGAATGGGCCCCGGGAACGTGGGTCTCACGTACATCTCGGGGAGCGGACTGGGCGCTTCATACTCTGTTCACAATTCGTGGCGGCCCGGCAACCGTGGATTCAGGCCGTCTCTCCGGTCGTCCTCACCGGAATCTCAGGCTGGGGCAGGCGGATTCAAAGAATCAACCCAGGGAAGTCCCGCAGGATGCACTCGCAGTGTTGGTGAGCGAAAGACGCGAGGAAAGGCGTTCCGTGGGTGTCCCTGAGATAGCGAATCGGCCCGAGTCCGCACCGGGAGACCCGGAGCGGGCCCGACGGCGTCCGGGACGTCCGGCCTGGTCACGGCGCGGGGTCCTCGCGGCCCTCGGGTCCGCCGTCCCGGCCCTCGCGCTGAGCGGGTGCGGCGGTCCGGCGGGTGCCGCCGAGGGGAAGGACACGGAAGCGACCGGGGCCGGGACGACGGCGAAGGCACAGGTGAGGACGCCGACGGTCACCGTCTCCCCCGCCGACGGCACGAGGAAGGCCGGCTTCACCGCTCCGGTGGTGGTCTCCGTGACGGACGGGACGCTGTCGGCGGTCGAGGTGTCGGGCAACGACGGTTCCACTCTGGCCGGATCCTTCGACGAGGACCGTACGCGCTGGACCTCGGCCCGCAATCCGTACTCGGGCACCAAATACACGGTCACCGCGAAAGTGACGGGGGCCGCGGAACACACCTCGACGTTCGTCACGAAGTCCCCGGGCGAGACGTTCGCGGGCTATTTCACGCCCGAGGCGAATTCGACCTCCGGCGTCGGTATGCCCGTGTCGATCAACTTCACCCGGGCCGTGACGGACCGGGCCGCGGTGGAAAAGGCCGTCACGGTGACGGCGGAGCCCGCGGTGGAGGTGGTCGGTCACTGGTTCGGGAACACCCGGCTCGACTTCCGTCCCGCCGAGTACTGGGCGGCCGGGACGAAGATCACGCTGAGCCTGCGGCTGAGGGACGTCGAGGGCGGGGACGGCGTCTACGGCGTCCAGTCCAAGGACGTCGTCTTCCACATCGGCCGCCGCCAGGTGAGCACCGTCGACCTCGCGACGAAGACCATGACCGTCGAGCGGGACGGGGCGACGCTCGCGAGCTACCCGGTGAGCGGCGGCGCCCCGGCGCACACCACGTGGTCCGGGATCATGGTGATCAGCGAGCGGTTCGAGGAGACCCGGATGGAGTCCTCCACGGTCGGGCTCGGCGACGAGTACGACATCGCGGACGTGCCGCACGCCCAGCGCCTGACCACCTCGGGCACCTTCATCCACGGCAACTACTGGGCCGCGCCCTCGGTGTTCGGCAGCAGCAACACCAGCCACGGCTGCGTCGGCCTGCACGACACGAAGGGCGCGAACGACGGTTCCGTGGCGGGCTACCGGTTCTACGAGAGTTCGATGCTCGGTGACGTGGTCGTCGTCCGGAACTCCGGCGAGCGGACCGTCGAAGCGTCGAACGGCCTGAACGGCTGGAACCTGTCATGGGCCGACTGGAAGGCCGGCAGCGCCCTGTGAGGGTCGAGCCCGATGAGCGGACTTCAACTACCCTCCGTGGCACGCTCATCGGGCCTTCTCCCTTCCTTCACGGCGTGAACTCCCTTTCGGCGTAAGGACTTTCTCGGCTTCACCTCTTGACGACCGGAGTGACAGAGAGCACATTGGCCGCGCACCTTTTTTGAGAGCGCTCTCAAGGATCCGTGGGAGCGCTCCCTCCCCACCCGCGCACCCCACACTCCGTACGCGAAGAGGCACCCATGAGTGGAACTTCCCGCACACCAGGACGCGGCTCGGTCCGGCGCGTCCTCATCGCCGTGCTCAGTACCGTGAGCCTGGCGGCGGCCGCCGCGACCGCGGCCACCTTCCCGGCCGACGCGTCGGCGCCCACACCCCCCTCCGGCTGGTCCCAGGTCTTCGTCGACGACTTCACCGGGGCGGCCGGAAGCGGCGTCAACACCGCCAACTGGCAGTACACGACGGGTACGAGCTACCCGGGCGGGCCGGCCAACTTCGGTACCGGCGAGGTCGAGACGATGACCTCCAGCACCAACAACGTGGCCCTGGACGGCAACGGCAACCTGCTGATCACCCCGCGCCGTGACGCCTCGGGCAACTGGACCTCGGGCCGCATCGAGACCAAGCGCACCGACTTCGAGCCCCCCGCCGGGGGCAAGCTGCGCATCGAGTCGCGGCTGCAGATGCCGAACGTGACCGGCGCCGCGGCCAAGGGCTACTGGCCCGCCTTCTGGGCGCTCGGCGCGCCCTATCGCGGCAACTACCAGAACTGGCCCGGGGTCGGCGAGCTGGACATCATGGAGAACGTCCAGGGCCTCAACACCGAGTGGGCCACGATGCACTGCGGCACCAGCCCCGGCGGTCCGTGCAACGAGACCAGCGGCATCGGCAACAACACGCCCTGCGCCGGCACGACCTGCCAGGCGGGCTTCCACACCTACGCGATGGAGTGGGACAGGTCGACGAGCCCCGAGGAGGTCCGCTTCTACCTCGACGGCGTCAACTTCCACACGGTGAAGGCGAACCAGGTCGACGCGACCACGTGGGCGAACGCCACCAACCACGGCTACTTCGTCATCCTGAACGTCGCGATGGGCGGCGGCTTCCCGGGCGCCTTCGGCGGCGGCCCCGACAGCGGCACGGAACCCGGTCACCCGCTCGTCGTCGACTACGTCCAGGTGCTCCAGGCGGCCGGCAGCGGTGGCGGCGGCACCACTCCGCCGCCCACCGGCAACCGTGACGCCTACAGCGCCATCCAGGCCGAGTCCTACGACGGCCAGAGCGGTGTCGTCACCGAGACCACGACGGACAGCGGCGGCGGCCAGGACATCGGCACCATCGCGAACGGCGACTACGCGCTCTACAAGGGCGTCAACTTCGGCTCCTCGGCGGCGACCCAGTTCCACGGCCGGGTCGCGAGCGGCGCGGCCGGCGGGGTCAGCGGCCTGGTCGAGGTGCGCCTCGACAGCCGTACGAGCACACCGGTCGCCAGCTTCGCGCTGGCCAACACCGGTGGCTGGCAGTCCTGGCGGACCGTGCCGGCGAACATGAGCTCCGTGACCGGAACCCATGACGTGTATCTCACCTTCACCAGCGGCCAGCCCGCGGACTTCGTGAACGTCAACTGGTTCGACTTCGGTCACTGACGGGTGAGGTGACGGGGCGGTCACTCGCTCCCCTGCCGGTCACCGGCAGGGGAGGCGACGGGCCGCCCCGTCGCAGGGCCGGGCGGGACGGACGTACGCGGTCCGTCCCGCTCAGCGCAGTTCGGTCCGGAAGGCCACCGGGGTCGCCCCCGTGTGCTGGTGGAAGAACTTGGAGAAGTTGGCCGAGTCGGGGAAGCCGACGGCGGCCCCGATGCGCCCGATCGGCATGTCCGTGTGGGCGAGGAGCCGTTTGGCCTCCAGGACGACCCGCTTGTCGATGAACCCCTTGGGTGTCTGGCCGGTGGCGGCCCGCACGGCGCGCACCAGGGTGCGGCGCGAGTATCCGAGGGCGTCGGCATAGGCGCTGACGCTGTGGTTGACGGCGAAGTCCTTCTCGACCGCGTCCCGGAACCGCGTGAACGTGGTGTCCGTGTGCTCGTGGGTCGCCTCGGCGGAACTCGCCGCGAGGTGGGCCAGACGCAGCAGGAACGCGGTGAGCGAGTGCCGCAGCACCGCCGTGTGCAGACTGAGCGGCAGGGTGGTGGTGTCGACGTACTCGCGCTCCAGTTGGGTCAGCGCGTGTTCCAGCGCGGCCAGCCGGTCCGCGTCCGGGCGCAGCAGCGGGGGCAGGTCGTAGCGGTAGAGGCCGGTCGCCTCGACGGTCGCGCGGGGCAGGAAGCCGGGCTGCATGGTCAGGACGGTGCCGCGGTAGGGGTCGGTGCTGGAGAAGCGGTGCACCTGCCCGGGCCGGATCCACAGGAGGTCGCCCGCGTGGGCCTCGTACTCGGCGAAGTCGACCATGTGCCGTACGGGCCCCTCGTGGAAGAGCATCACGACGTGGAAGTCGATGCGGTGCACGCGTTCCAGCGGGGCGTCGGCGTGCCAGGTGCGTCCGGTTCCCATCGCGCCGACCTGCATGCCCACGCCGGACAGGCTCAGATCGGCCGGAAACGGAAAGGTCCTGATCCCCTCCACGCCGTCCGCATCGCCGGTGCCGCCTTGGGTGGTTCTGTCGTTCATGTCCTTCTCGCGTCGGCTCGCCACGGCTCCATGTGTCCCACTTTCACCGAAGGCTGACACACGGGCACCTTCCCCAGCAAAAGTCTGACTTTTAGGTTTGAAGGCACAGACCATGTTTCAGCGCACCCCGTGAGGACTTCTTGAAGATGAGTACGCAGAGCTCCGACGGCTTCACCTGGACCGAGCTCGACCGCCGCGCCGTCGACACCGCCCGCCTCCTGGCCGCCGACGCCGTGCAGAAGGTCGGCAACGGCCACCCCGGGACCGCGATGAGCCTGGCCCCGGCGGCGTACACGCTCTTCCAGAAGGTGATGCGGCACGACCCGGCCGACCCGGAGTGGACGGGCCGCGACCGCTTCGTCCTCTCCCCCGGCCACACCTCGCTGACCCTCTACACCCAGCTCTTCCTGTCAGGTTATGAACTCGGCCTCGACGATCTGAAGGCGTTCCGCACCCACGGATCCAAGACGCCCGGCCACCCCGAGTACGGGCACACCGCGGGCGTGGAGACCACGACCGGCCCGCTCGGCCAGGGTGCCGCCAACGCCGTGGGCATGGCGATGGCCGCCCGCTACGAGCGCGGCCTCTTCGACCCCGAGGCCCCCGAGGGCGAGTCCCCGTTCGACCACACCATCTGGGCGATCGTCTCCGACGGCGACCTGGAGGAGGGCATCTCGGCGGAGGCCTCCTCGCTCGCCGGCCACCAGAAGCTCGGCAACCTCGTCTTCGTCTACGACGACAACCACATCTCCATCGAGGGCGACACGGCGACCGCCTTCTCCGAGGACGTGCTGGGGCGCTACGAGTCCTACGGCTGGCACGTGCAGCGCGTCGAGCCCTCGCCCGACGGCGACATCGACGTCCACGCGCTGTACACCGCGCTCATGACCGCGCAGGCCGAGACCGGCCGCCCGTCCATCATCGCGATGCGCACGATCATCGCCTGGCCCGCCCCCAACGCGCGGAACACCGAGGCCTCGCACGGCTCGGCGCTGGGCGCCGAGGAGATCGCCGCCACCAAGCGGCTCCTGGGCTTCGACCCGGAGCAGACCTTCCAGGTCGACACCGACGTGCTGGCCCACGCCCGCCAGGCCCTGGACCGGGGCGCCGAGGCGCACGCCGACTGGGACAAGCGGATCGGCGCCTGGCGCACCGAGCGGCCCGAGAACGCGAAGCTCTTCGACCGGATCGTCGCCGGGCAGCTCCCCGACGGCTGGGAGAGCGCGCTGCCGGTGTTCGAGGAGGGCGGCTCCGTGGCCACCCGCGCCGCGTCCGGCACGGTCCTGAAGGCGCTCGGCGGTGTGCTGCCCGAGCTGTGGGGCGGCTCCGCCGACCTCGCCGGCTCGAACAACACCACGATCGACAAGACGTCCTCCTTCCTCCCCGAGGGCAACCCGCTGCCCGAGGCGAACCCGTACGGCCGCACGATCCACTTCGGCATCCGCGAGCACTCCATGGCCGCGGAGATGAACGGCATCGCGCTGCACGGCAACACGCGCATCTACGGCGGCACCTTCCTGGTGTTCTCCGACTACATGCGCAACGCCGTCCGCCTCTCCGCGCTGATGCAGCTGCCGGTGACGTACGTGTGGACGCACGACTCCATCGGCCTCGGCGAGGACGGACCCACCCACCAGCCGGTCGAGCACCTGGCCTCGCTGCGCGCCATCCCCGGCCTGAACGTCGTCCGTCCGGCCGACGCCAACGAGACGGCCGTCGCCTGGGCCGAGATCCTCCGGCGGCACGCCACGAACCCGGCCCCGCACGGACTGGCCCTCACCCGTCAGGGCGTACCGACCCTCCCCGTCAACCCCGACGCCGCGCGCGGCGGTTACGTCCTGCGGGACTCCTCCACCGAGACCCCGGACGTCCTCCTCATCGCGACCGGATCCGAGGTGCAGCTCGCCGTCGCGGCGCGTGAGCTGCTGGAGGCCGAGGGCGTGGGCACCCGTGTGGTGTCGATGCCGTCCGTCGAGTGGTTCGAGGAGCAGAGCCCCGAGTACCGGGCCCGGGTCCTTCCGCCGTCCGTGAAGGCCCGCGTGGCGGTCGAGGCCGGGATCGCCCTGACCTGGTACCGGTACGTCGGTGACGCCGGACGCGTCGTCTCGCTGGAGCACTTCGGCGCCTCGGCCGACGCCGGGACGCTGTTCGCCGAGTTCGGCTTCACCGCCGACAACGTCGCCGCCGCCGCGCGGGAATCCGTCGCCGCCCTGCGCGGTTGATCCGTTCGCACGAAGGAAGATGATCACTGTGACCGAAGCAACCGCGACCGCGGTACCTCTTGAGCGCCTCTCCGGCGAAGGCGTCTCCATCTGGCTCGACGACCTCTCCCGCAAGCGCATCGAGTCCGGCAACCTGGCCGAACTCGTCGCGACGCGACACGTGGTGGGCGTGACCACCAACCCGTCCATCTTCCAGGCCGCCATCGGCTCCGGCGAGGGCTACGAGCAGCAGCTCGCCGACCTCGCCGTGCGCAAGGTGACGGTCGACGAGGCCGTCCGCATGATGACGACCGCGGACGTGCGCGCCGCCGCGGACATCCTGCGCCCGGTGTTCGAGGCGACCGAGGGCCGTGACGGCCGGGTCTCCATCGAGGTCGACCCGCGCCTCGCGCACGACACCGCCGCGACCGTGGCCGAGGCCCGCCAGCTCGCCTGGCTGGTCGACCGCCCGAACGTGATGATCAAGATCCCGGCGACGAAGGCCGGTCTCCCGGCGATCACCGAGGTCATCGGCCTCGGCATCAGCGTCAACGTCACGCTGATCTTCTCGCTGGAGCGCTACCGCGAGGTCGTGGACGCCTACCTCGCCGGCCTGGAGCGGGCGAAGGCCGCGGGCATCGACCTCGCCGGCATCCACTCCGTCGCCTCCTTCTTCGTCTCCCGCGTCGACAGCGAGATCGACAAGCGGCTCACGAAGAACGGCGCGGAGGACGCCCTCGCGCTCAAGGGCAGGGCGGCGCTCGCTAACGCCCGGCTGGCCTACGAGGCGTACGAGAACGTGTTCGGCACCGCCGACGGCACGGCGGAGGGCGACGCCCGCTGGACCGCCCTCGCCGCGCACGGCGCCCGCGCGCAGCGCCCCCTGTGGGCCTCCACCGGCGTCAAGGACCCCGCGTACAAGGACACCCTCTACGTCGACGAGCTGGTCGCGCCGGGCACGGTCAACACCATGCCGGAGGGGACGCTGAACGCCACCGCCGACCACGGCGACATCCAGGGCGACACGGTGACCGGCGGCTACGAGCGCGCCCGGGCCGACCTGGCCGCGATCGAGGCGCTCGGGATCTCCTACGACGAGGTCGTCGGGCAACTGGAGGACGAGGGCGTCGCGAAGTTCGAGGCGGCCTGGGAGGACCTGCTCGAAGCCGTGGCGACATCGCTGCGGGGCAAGGGAGTTGAAGGGGAATGACCAAGGGTGAGGCGCTTTCCGACGGCGACCCGAAGGATGCGGCCGCCGCGCCGCAGGGATCCGGTGACCCGGCCGTGGAACAGGACGGCCTGACGCCGGGAGGCCAGGCCGGGACGCCCGGCGCCCCGGCGGCCGGGGATCTCACCGAAGCCCCCGGCGCTCCGGCGGCCGGCCTCGCCGAAGTCCTCGGCGACCCCGCCTCCGGCGCACTCGCCGCCGCGCTCGGCGTGGCCGCCGACTGGGACAACCCGCTGCGCGACCCGCGCGACCGCCGGCTCCCCCGGATCGCGGGCCCCTCCGGCCTGGTCATCTTCGGTGTCACGGGCGACCTGTCCCGCAAGAAGCTGATGCCGGCCGTGTACGACCTCGCCAACCGGGGTCTGCTGCCGCCGGGCTTCTCGCTCCTCGGGTTCGCCCGCCGCGAGTGGGAGGACCAGGACTTCGCGCAGGTGGTCCACGACTCGGTGCGCGAGCACTCCCGCACCGAGTTCCGCGAGGAGGTCTGGCAGCAGCTCGCGGAGGGCATGCGATTCATCCCGGGCGACTTCGACGACGACACGGCGTTCAAGCAACTGCGCTCCGCCGTCGACGAGTTGGACGCGTCCCGGGGTACCAGCGGCAACTACGCCTTCTATCTCTCCGTACCGCCGAAGTTCTTCCCGAAGGTGGTGCGACAGCTCAAGAGGCACGGGCTGGCGAACGCCCCCGAGGGGTCCTGGCGGCGCGCGGTCATCGAGAAGCCGTTCGGTCACGACCTGGCGAGCGCCCGTGAGCTGAACCGGATCGTGCACGACGTGTTCGACCCGGACCAGGTGTTCCGGATCGACCACTACCTCGGCAAGGAGACCGTCCAGAACATCCTGGCGCTCCGCTTCGCCAACCAGATGTACGAGCCCGTCTGGAACCGGTCGTACGTCGACCACGTCCAGATCACGATGGCCGAGGACATCGGCATCGGCGGCCGGGCCGGCTACTACGACGGCATCGGCTCCGCCCGGGACGTCATCCAGAACCACCTCCTCCAGCTCATGGCGCTGACCGCCATGGAGGAACCCGCCGCGTTCGACGCCGAGTCGCTGCTCGCCGAGAAGCTCAAGGTCCTCCGGGCCGTGAAGCTGCCGGAGAACCTGGGCGAGCACACCGTGCGCGGCCAGTACGCGGCGAGCTGGCAGGGCGGCGCGAGGGTGCGCGGCTACCTCCAGGAGGACGGCATCGACCCCGCGTCGACGACCGACACCTACGCGGCCGTCAAGCTCCAGGTGGACAACCGCCGTTGGGCGGGCGTCCCGTTCTACCTGCGCACCGGCAAGCGGCTCGGCCGCCGCGTCACCGAGATCGCGGTGGTCTTCCAGCGCGCCCCGCACTCCCCGTTCGACTCCACGGCCACCGAGGAGCTCGGCGCGAACGCCATCGTCATCCGCGTCCAGCCGGACGAGGGCATGACCGTGCGCTTCGGATCCAAGGTGCCGGGTACCTCCATGGAGATCCGGGACGTCACCATGGACTTCGCGTACGGCGAGTCGTTCACCGAGTCCAGCCCGGAGGCGTACGAACGGCTGATCCTGGATGTCCTGCTCGGCGACGCCAATCTCTTCCCCCGTCACCAGGAGGTGGAAGAGTCCTGGAAGATCCTCGACCCGATCGAGGGGTACTGGGAGAGCCACGGCACGCCCGCGCAGTACCCCTCGGGCAGTTGGGGCCCGAAGGAAGCCGACGAGATGCTCGCACGAGACGGACGGAGCTGGCGCAGGCCATGAAGATCGACCTGACCGACACCACGGCAAGCAAGATCAACAAGGCGCTCGTACGGGGGCGCCGTGCCATCGGCACCCCGGCCGTGGGCATGGTCCTGACGATGGTCATCGTCACCGACGAGGAGAACGCGTACGACTCCATCAAGGCGGCCGAGGAGGCCTCCCGGGAGCACCCCTCGCGCACCCTCGTCGTCATCAAGCGCGTCGCCCGCACCCCGCGCGACCGCACCAACTCCCGTCTCGACGCCGAGGTGCGCGTCGGCTCGGACGCGGGCACCGGCGAGACGGTCGTCCTGCGGACCTACGGCGAGGTCTCGGACCACGCCGACTCGGTGGTCCTGCCGCTGCTGCTTCCGGACGCGCCCGTCGTCGTCTGGTGGCCGGTGGACGCGCCCGAGAACCCGGTCAAGGACCCGCTGGGCGCCCTGGCCCAGCGCCGGATCACCGACATGTACGCCGTCGAGGCACCGCTCCGGGCGCTCGACGCCCGCGCCGCCTCGTACGCGCCGGGCGACACCGACCTGGCCTGGACCCGGCTCACCCCCTGGCGCTCCATGCTGGCGGCGGCCCTCGACCAGGCCCGTACGAAGGTGATCTCGGCGACCGTCGAGAGCGAGGCGCAGAACCCGAGCGCCGAACTGCTGGCCCGCTGGCTGGAGGCCCGCCTCCAGGTCAGGACCGAGCGGGTCGAGACCGCGGGCCCCGTGGTGACCGCCGTCCGGCTCGGCACCGAGAACGGCGAGATCGTCATCGACCGCCCCGAGGGCCCGCTGGCGACGCTGTCCCTGCCCGGTCAGCCCTCCCGCACGCTCGCGCTGAAGGTGCGCTCCACCTCCCAGCTCATCGCCGAGGAACTGCGCCGCCTCGACGCGGACGAGATGTACGCCGTCGCCCTGCGCGGCGAGGCCCCCAAGGAGACCCCCCGTGTCTGACTACCCCAAGCCCACCCGGCGTCCGGAGTGGGTGGCCCTGGAGGACCACCGCGCGACCACGCTGCTGCACCCCCGGCTGCGTGACCTGTTCGCCGCCGACCCGGCGCGCGCCGAGCGCTACGTCGTCCAGGTCGGCGACCTGCGGATCGACTACTCCAAGCACCTGATCACCGACGAGACCCTGGCCCTGCTCCAGGAACTCGCCGCCGCCACGGACGTGTCCGGGCTGCGGGACGCGATGTTCCGGGGCGATCGGATCAACACGACCGAGGACCGGGCGGTGCTGCACACCGCGCTGCGGGCGCCGCGGGACGCGGTGGTCGAGGTCGACGGGGAGGACGTCGTGCCGGCCGTGCACGCGGTCCTGGACAAGATGGCGGACTTCGCCGGCCGGGTCCGCTCGGGCGAGTGGACCGGGCACACCGGCAAGCGCATCAAGAACGTCGTGAACGTCGGTATCGGCGGCTCCGACCTCGGCCCCGCGATGGCCTACGAGGTGCTGCGCCCGTTCACCGACCGCTCGCTGACGGTGCGGTTCGTGTCGAACGTGGACGGCGCCGACCTGCACGAGGCCGTGCGGGACCTGGACCCGGCCGAGACGCTGTTCATCATCGCCTCCAAGACGTTCACCACGATCGAGACGATCACCAACGCCACCTCCGCGCGCTCCTGGCTGCTCGCCGGGCTCGGTGAGGAGAAGGCGGTCGCCAAGCACTTCGTGGCGCTGTCGACGAACGCGGAGAAGGTGTCGGACTTCGGCATCGACACGGCGAACATGTTCGAGTTCTGGGACTGGGTCGGCGGCCGGTACTCGTTCGACTCTGCGATCGGCCTGTCGCTGATGATCGCGATCGGCCCGGACCGCTTCCGCGAGATGCTGGACGGGTTCCACCTGGTCGACGAGCACTTCCGCACCGCGCCCGCCGAGGCCAACGCCCCGCTGCTGATGGGCCTGCTGGGCATCTGGTACGGCAACTTCCACGACGCCCAGTCGCACGCCGTGCTGCCGTACTCGCACTACCTGTCGAGGTTCACGGCCTATCTCCAGCAGCTCGACATGGAGTCCAACGGCAAGTCCGTGGACCGTGACGGCAACCCGGTGGAATGGCAGACCGGACCGGTGGTGTGGGGCACGCCCGGCACCAACGGCCAGCACGCCTACTACCAGTTGATCCACCAGGGCACCAAGCTGATCCCCGCCGACTTCATCGGCTTCGTCAACCCGGTCGGTGAGCTGGGCGACGAACTCGCGGCGCAGCACGACCTGCTGATGGCGAACTTCTTCGCGCAGACGCAGGCGCTGGCGTTCGGGAAGACCCCGGACGAGGTCCGCGCCGAGGGCGTGCCCGAGGAACTGGTGCCGCACAAGACGTTCCAGGGCAACCACCCCACCACCACCATCCTCGCCGCCGAGCTGACCCCCTCGGTCCTGGGCCAGTTGATCGCCCTCTACGAGCACAAGGTGTTCGTCCAGGGCGCGGTCTGGAACATCGACTCCTTCGACCAGTGGGGCGTCGAGCTCGGCAAGGTGCTCGCCAAGCGCGTCGAACCCGCCCTGACCGAGGGCGCCGACGTCCCCGGTCTCGATCCCTCCACGGCCGCTCTCGTGGCCGCTTACCGCACTCTCCGGAAGAAGTGAACTGACAATGCAGCTCGGACTCATCGGTCTCGGCAAGATGGGCGGCAACATGCGCGAGCGCATACGCCGCGCCGGCCACACCGTCGTCGGCTACGACCGTAATCCGGACCTCGCCGACGTGCACAGCCTCGCCGAACTCGTGAGCAGCCTCGAAGGCCCGCGTGTGGTCTGGGTGATGGTGCCGGCCGGCGCCCCCACCCAGACCGTCATCGACGAACTCGGTGACCTGCTGGAGGCCGGCGACACGGTCGTGGACGGCGGCAACTCCCGCTGGACGGACGACGAGAAGCACGCCGCGGAGCTGGCGGCCAAGGGCATCGGCTTCGTCGACGCCGGTGTCTCGGGCGGTGTGTGGGGCCTGGAGAACGGTTACGCGCTGATGGTCGGCGGAGACGCCGAGAACATCGAGAAGGTGCGCCCGGTGTTCGACGCGCTCAAGCCGGAGGGCGACTTCGGCTTCGTGCACGCCGGCAAGGTGGGCGCGGGCCACTTCTCCAAGATGGTCCACAACGGCATCGAGTACGCCATGATGCAGGCGTACGCCGAGGGCTGGGAGCTCCTGGAGAAGGTCGACTCGGTCACCGACGTGCGTGAGGTGTTCCGCTCCTGGCAGGAGGGCACGGTCATCCGTTCCTGGCTGCTCGACCTCGCGGTCAACGCCCTGGACGACGACGAGCACCTGGACAAGCTGCGCGGCTACGCGGAGGACTCCGGCGAGGGCCGCTGGACCGTCGAGGCGGCCATCGACAACGCGGTTCCGCTGCCCGCCATCACGGCCTCGCTCTTCGCCCGCTTCGCCTCGCGGCAGGACGACTCGCCGCAGATGAAGATGATCGCGGCGCTGCGCAACCAGTTCGGCGGTCACGCCGTCGAGTCGGCGAAGTAGGGAAGGACCATGGGCGATCTCATCCTGGTCCGCCACGGAGAGACCGAGTGGACGCTGACGGGACAGCACACGAGCTGGACCGATCTTCCGCTCACCCGGCACGGCGAGGAGCAGGCCAAGTCCATCGCGCCGTTCTTCGCCGGGCGCTCCTTCGCCCAGGTCCTCACCAGTCCCCTCGGCCGCGCGGTGCGCACGGCCGAGCTCGCGGGGCTGTCCGGTCCGCGGATCGACCCCGATCTGCACGAGTGGGACTACGGCGGCTACGAGGGGGTCACCACCCGCGCCATCCACCGGGCCCGGCCCGGCTGGGTGCTGTGGGACGACGGGGTGCCGCCCGGCCCGGACGGCCACCCCGGCGAATCACCCCGTGAGGTGGGCGTGCGCGCCGACCGGGTGCTCTCCCGGGTGGACGCCGCGCTCTGCGACCGGCCCGGTGACGTGGTGCTGGTGGCGCACGCGCACTTCCTGCGAGTGCTCACGGCCCGCCGGCTGGGGCTGCCGCCCGAGTCGGGACGGCTGTTCCAGCTCTCGACCGGGACCGTCAGCCGGCTCTCCACCGAACACGGCGAGCCCGTGATCGCCGCGTGGAATCAACCGGGAACTTCCGTCACGGTCCACTAGTTTCCACCGTGCCGCTGTACAACCGAGGAGCTTTCCGGTCCGCCCGCCCGGGCGGACCGGGCTCTTGACTACCTCTGGAGTTCTCATGGCCCTGTGGGACCGCATCAAGGAGTCCGCGTCGACGATGCAGACCCAGCTCGTGGCGAAGAAGAACGATCTCAAGAGCGGCGCCTTCCGCGACGCGAGCATGGCCATGTGCGCCCTGGTCGCGGCGGCGGACGGCTCGATCGACCCGTCCGAGCGGCAGCGTGTGGCGCAGCTCATCGCGACGAACGAGGTCCTGCAGAACTTCGACGCCGTGGACCTCCAGCGCCGTTTCGACGACAACCTGAACAAGCTGACCGCCGACTTCGCCCTCGGCAAGGTCGGCGTTCTCCAGGAGATCGCCAAGGCGAAGAAGAAGCCCGCCGAGGCGCGCGCCGTCATCCAGATCGGCATCGTCATCGGCGGTGCCGACGGCGACTTCGACAAGACCGAGCAGGCCGTCGTGCGCGAGGCGTGCTTCACGCTCGACCTGCCGCCGCACGAGTTCGACCTGTAAGGACGCCCCCTCCGGGCCGCCGTCGTTCAGCGCCCCGGTGCGTCCCGCCGCGCGGCGGGACGCACCGGGGCGTCGCGCGTTCGTACGGTGGAGCGTGCCGAGCCCGCGGTTCGGCGCTTCTAGAATCGCGGGCACCGACCGTCTCGCCCGAAGGAACCCGATGACCAGCGTCGAAGAACCGGCACGACCTGGCGGGCGCATCCGCGACGCCGCCCGTACCAGAGCCGAGATCCTCGACGTGGCGACCCAGGAGTTCTCCCGCGCCGGGTTCGCGGGTGCCCGGGTCGACGAGATCGCCGCCCGCACCAGCACCACCAAACGGATGATCTACTACTACTTCGGCGGCAAGGAGCGGCTCTTCACGGCGGTCCTGGAGCGTGCCTACTCGGCGATCCGGGAGGCCGAGCAGGAGCTGGACGTCGAGGGCCTGGACCCGGTCGCGGCGATCCGCCGGCTCGCCGAGCTGACCTTCGACCATCACGAGGCGCACCCCGACTTCATCCGTCTGGTGAGCATCGAGAACATCCACGAGGCCGAACACATCACGGACTCCGCGGCCCTGGGCAGGATCGGCTCGCCAGCGCTCGACGTGATCGGCCGGATCCTGGCGGCCGGCCGCGCGTCGGGGCTGTTCACCGCGGACGTCGACCCGGTGGACCTGCACGCGATGATCAGCGCCTTCTGCTTCTTCCGGGTCTCCAACCGGCATACGTTCGGCGCCCTGTTCGGCCGCGATCTGACCGCCCCGGACCAGCGGGAGCACTATCGCGCGATGCTCGGCGACATGGTCATCGCCTATCTGACCGCGGACCGCGCCGCCGAGTCGGCGGCCCCCCGCGGTTCAGCGTGACGGGATGCCGTACGCCCGCTCCACGTGGAGTCTGAGCACCAGCCGGCGGTCGCGGACCATCGCCGCGCGGTAGTCGTCCCAGTCGGGATGTTCGCCGAGGACGTCCCGGTAGAGCCGGATGAGCTCCTCGACGGTCTCGTCGTGCGGGTCCGCCGCGACCGGCGTCAGCTCGGCCGTGCCCTCGACGACCGTGTACGCCCACCGGTCCGCGCTGGTCACGTGGTACGAGGCACGTGGGTCCCGGCGCAGGTTGCGGGTCTTGGCGCGGTCGTCGGTGAGCGACACGCGGACGACTCCCTCGTCGGGGTAGTACACGTGACTGACGTTCGAGAGCTGGGGCCGGCCGTCCTTCTTGAGGGTGACGAGCACTCCGCCCTTGTACTCGGAGAGCAGCTTCAGCAGTGCGTCCTGGGTCTCTTCATCGGTCATATCCGCGTCAACGCTCCGGATGCGTCACGTCATCCCGTAGACACTGTCTACTCCCGGCTGGTAGACAGTGTCCATGAACGAGCTGGAAGCCACCGGCCTGCGGACGCGGCTGATCGACGTCGGGGTCGAACTCGTGACGGCGGAGGGCGCTCAGGCGCTGACGCTGCGGGAGATCGCCCGACGGGCGGGGGTCTCGCACGGCGCTCCGCGCCGCTGGTTCCCGACGCACGGGGAACTGCTGTCCGCCATCGCGCGCCGCGGCTTCACCGACCTCCAGGACCGGGCCGCGAAGGCGGTCGGCGGCACGGAGGCCGACCCCCGGGCCCGGCTCACCGCCCTCGCGACGGCGTACCTGGACTTCGCGCTGTCCCAGGGCGGCATGTACGAGCTGATGTTCCGTCACGACCTGCTGGAGAGCAACCGGTTGGGCCTCCGTGAGACCAGTCTGCCGTTGTTCGGGACGCTGGTGGAGCTCGTCGGACGGGTGCGTCCCGAGGCCGACGCGCGGATCCTCGCCGGCGCCCTCTGGGCGAACCTGCACGGCATCGCCCAACTGTGGGGCTGGGGAAGCCTGCAGCTCGCCACGGACGCCGAGGACGTCACCCCCCTGCTGAAGGCCGCGCTCGACGCACACCTCGGACCGGAGGAAGGATGACCGCCCACCGCCGGATCACCCTCGCGAGCAGCGTCGTCGGCGCCGTGATCGTCGCCCTCGACGGCACGGTCCTCACCGTCGCGCAGCCCACCCTCCAGCACGACCTGGGCGCCTCGTTCGCCCAGGTGCAGTGGACCAGCACCGGGTATCTCATCGCGGTGGCGGGCCTGCTGGTGTTCGCGGGACGCCTCGGGGACCGGCACGGGCATCAAAGGATCTTCGCGCTCGGCATCCTGGGCTTCGGGGCGGCGTCCGCGGGCATCGCCCTCGCGCCCGGCATCGGCTGGGTGATCGCGCTGCGGGTCGCGCAGGGCGTCTTCGGCGCGCTGCTCCAGCCGGCCACGCTCGGCATGCTGCGCGCCGCGTACCCGCCCGACCGGCTCGGCACGCCCATCGCGCTGCGGGCGAGCGCCATCGGGATCGCCGCGGCCGCGGGTCCGCTGCTGGGCGGCGCGCTGGTGGCCCACTTCGGATGGCGGTCGGTCTTCCTCCTGAACGTGCCGCCCGCGCTGGCGATGGGCGTGGCGGCCCTGGCCGTGCGGCCCGCGACCGTCCCTGAGCCCCGGACCGGCCGTCGCGCGGCGGCCGACCGTCTGGACGTGCCGGGCGCCTGCCTGCTCACTCTCGCCCTGGTCGCCCTGGTGCACACCCTGGTCGCCGTGCCCGGGACCGGCTGGACGGCGCGGACCACGGCCGGGCTTGCCGTGGTGGCCGTCGCCGGCACCGCGTTCGTCCGCCGCCAGCGCCGGGCCGCGAGCCCCCTGGTGCCGGCCGAGATCCTCGGCTCGGCGACCATCGGCGCCGCGCTCGGCATCCTGGTGGCCGTGTCCGCCGCGATGCTCGGCACCCTGTTCGCCGCCAGCTACTTCCTCCAGCGCACCCTGGGCCTCGACCCGCAGGAGACCGGCCTGCGGGCGCTGCCCGCCGGGGTGACGATGGTGCTCGGCGCTCCGCTCGCCGCCGTCCTGATGCGCAGGTTCGGCCCGCGCCGCACCGCCGTGGCCGGAACGCTCGTCCTCACGCTCGGTGTCCTGCTCCTGGCCCGGCTGGGGCCGGCGTCGACGGCCGTGCCCGTCGCCTGCGGTTTCCTGTTGCTGGGCGCCGGTTTCGTGACGGTGATGGTGACGACGACGGCGGTCGCGGTACGGCACGCCCCCGCGGCCTCGGCCGGTGTGGCGGGCGGCCTGCAGCAGACGGCGATGAACATCGGCCCCACGCTGGGGATCGCGGTGGCGGCCACGCTGATGTCGCTGACACCCGGCGCCGCCGTCGGTCCCCCGCTCGCCGTGCTCGCGGTGTTCGCGGCGACGGGAACACTGCTCGCCCTGAGGCTTCCGGGGCACAAGCAGTCCGTGAGCACCGCCGGGGGACGCCCGGCCGACGCGTCACCAGCCCGTTTGGGACGATGAGGGACACGAGCCGCGGTCCAGAGGAGAACCATGGGAGATCTGCGACAGGAAGTCGAGCCGGGATCCGTCGGCCTCGACCCCGGGGCACTGGACCGGCTCGACCGGCACTTCGCCGCCCTGGTCGACGAGGGCAGCCTCCCCGGCTTCCTGGTCGCCGTCTCCCGGCACGGACGGGTCGCCCACCTCACCACGTACGGGCGGCGCGACCGTGCGGCGGGGCTTCCGGTGGAGAGCGACACGATGTGGCGGATCTACTCCATGACCAAGCCGGTCACCTCGGTCGCCGCGCTCATGCTCGTCGAGGAGGGCCGCCTCGGACTCGACGACCGGGTGGCCGACTTCCTTCCCGCCTTCGCCGAACCACGGGTGTACGTCGCGGGGGCGGGGCCGGACACGACGACCCGGCCAGCCGAACAGCCCGTCCTGATCCGCCACTTGCTGACCCACACGGCGGGTCTGACCTTCGGCTTCTACCACGCGCATCCCGTCGACGGGCTCTACCGCGACGCCGGTGTGGAGTCGTCCGTGGCACCGGGCGCCGACCTGGCCGAGACCTGCGAGGTGTACGCGCGGCTGCCGCTCCAGTTCGAGCCGGGCACCCGGTGGAACTACTCGGTGGCCACCAACGTCCTCGGCCGCGTCATCGAGGTGGTGTCCGGCGAGGACCTCGACGTCTTCCTGCGGCGGCGCGTCCTCGGTCCGCTCGGGATGACGGACGCCGGCTTCCAGGTGAGCGACGAACAGGCGCGCAGACTGGCCGAGTTGTACGGGCAGGACGACGACGGACGGCTCGTCCCGATCGCCGGTCTCCCGCTGCACGGCAGGCCCCGCTTCCTCTCGGGCAGCGGGGGCATGGTCGCCACGGCCCACGACTACCACCGCTTCATGGAGATGCTCCGGCGGCGCGGCGAACTCGACGGAACCCGTCTGCTGCGCCCCGGGACCGTGGACCTGATGGCGGCCAACCACCTGCCCGGCAACGCGGACCGGCGTTCCTTCGGCAGCCCCGTCCACCAGGAACCGGGCAACGCCGGCCTCGGTTTCGGCCTGGGCGTGTCCGTCGTGGTGGACCCGGCGATCACCCGGTCCCCTTCCGTCGAGGGCGCGTTCGGCTGGAGCGGGGTGGCCACCACGACCTTCTGGGTCGACCCGCGGCGCGATCTGACCGTGCAGTTCCTGAGCCAACTGCGCCCGAAAGGCGCGCACTCGGTGTTCCCGGATCTCAAGCGCCTGGTGCACCGGGCGGTACGGTCCTGATCACCGCGGAGTGGTCCGGTTGACGCGGTACACGTCCCGTACGCACAGGTTGAGCAGCGTCGTCGCCACGATCACTCCCGCGCAGACCAGCAGCACCTGCCGGTCCGACCAGGCACCGGCGGCCGACCCGGCGAGCAGATAGCCCAGCGGGATCGCGCAGCGCTCCCCGACGCTGTTGAACGCGGCCGCTCGGCCCAGTTCGTGCTCGGGAACGTGCAGTTGGAAGGCGGTGGTCCAGGCGACGATGGCGATGTCGAGGCCGATGCCCGCGAGGAGCGCGGCGCCGAGGACGGCGGGCAGCGGCAGCGCGAGCCCCATCGCCGTCAACGGCAGAAAGAGCAGGGAGGCGGTGCAGACGGCGACGGCGAGCAGCCGGTACGGCCTCCACCACAGGCACACCAGCGCGCCCGTCAGCAGCCCGAGCGCGAACGCGCCCTGCACCAGGCCCCAGGAGCCCGCTCCGGAGTAGAGCCGCACGGCGAGGACCGGCCCGAGCATCTGGAATCCGGCCAGCCAGGCGGCGACCACGACCGTCCCGGCCACCGTGTACGTCCACAGCCAGGTGCGGGAGCGGAAGCCGGACCAGCCCGCCCGCAGATCGCCGAGGACACCGCCCGCGGTGACGGGCGCGTCCAGCCGCAGTCCGTGCAGCAGCAGGGCCGCGATCAGGAACGAGAGCGCGTCCCAGGTCAGTGCCCAGCCCGGTCCGCAGAGGGCGACGACCAGCCCGCCGGCCACGGGTCCGAGCACCCGTACGGCGTTGGTCGGCAGCCGGACCAGCGCGTTCGCCTGCTGGAGATGCTCGGGTCCGACCAACTGGTTCACCACGCCCTGGCCCGCGGGCACGGTGAACGCCACGGCGACTCCCGAGAGGAAGCCGCAGGCGGCGATGGACGTCGTGGAGGCCGCGCCGGTCAGCACGATGACGGCGAGCGCCCCCTGGGCCAGGGCCGCGGTCAGATTGCCGCCCAGCAGGATCCGGCTGCGGGACATCCGGTCCGCGAGCACCCCGCCCACCAGCAGGAAGGCGACGGTCGGAACGGTGTTCACGGCGAGCACCACGCCGAGCGATCCGGCTCCGCCGCCCTGGCCGATCACCGCGTAGGCCAGTGCGAGCGGCGCCATCGCCGATCCCGTGGCCGAGATCAGACTCGCCAGCGCGAACCGCCGGAAGCCGGCGCTGCGCAGGGGTGCCGTCCGGATCCTCGGCCCCCGCGCCGCCGCCTTCGTCCCCGTCGTGCCGCTGTGGTCGTCGGCGTCCGTCATTCCTCGGTGACGACCGTCTTGGCCTCTCCGGCGAAGATCGCCTTCGCCCACTCCTCGCCGTCCAGGTGCGGCAGGTAGTGGTCGAGGCGCTCCCGCTTGGTCAGCAGGTAGGTGAGGTTGTCCTCGCACGGCGGTATGAGGAGCGGCACCTGCTCGGCCACCTTGATGCCGTGGCGCAGCAGCGACTCGCGCTTGCGCGGGTTGTTCGACAGCAGCCGCACGGACCGTACGCCGAGGTCGTGCAGCATCTCCGCGGCCACCCGGTAGTCGCGGGCGTCCACGGGCAGCCCGAGGGCCTCGTTCGCCTCGACGGTGTCGAGGCCTTCCGCCTGGAGCTTCATCGCCTTGAGCTTGGCGAGCAGGCCGATGCCCCGGCCCTCGTGGCCGCGCAGGTAGACGAGGATGCCGCGGCCCTCGGCCACGATGGCGCGCAGCGAGGCGGTGAGCTGGGGGCCGCACTCGCAGTGCTGGGACGCGAAGGAGTCGCCCGTCAGGCATTCGGAATGCAGCCGGGTCAGGACGTCGCCCTTTCCGAGCGTGTCCAAGTCGCCGTGCACGAGGACGACTTGTTCCTCACCGCGGTCGTGGTCGAGGAAGCCGACGGCGTGGAAAAAGCCGTACTCGGTGGGGAGCGGGGCAATCACGACTCGTTCGACACCTGTGAGGTGGGCATTCCCGCCGAGTACGCCAAAGTTATCTGTCATGATCTGGTTCCTAAGCAGAGTCGAAAGGGCCGTGAAAGATGAGTAGTTCGGGAACACGCGTGATGGAGTCCGGTGTGCTGTCACTGGACACCACGGAGGATGTCCGCGAGCGGGGGGCCGGTGTCGCCCGCCAGGTCGCCGTCCTTCCCGTAGGCAGCCTCGAACAGCACGGCGCGTACCTTCCCCTGACGACCGACACACTGGTGGCGTGCGCCATCGCGCGGGAGATCGCGGCCGCCTATCCGGTGCATCTTCTTCCTCCGGTGACGATCTCCTGCTCGCACGAGCACGCGGCCTGGCCGGGCACCGTCAGCATTTCCGCCGTCACGCTGTACGCCGTCGTCCGGGACATCGCCGCCTCGTTGCGGCGCTCCGGCGTCGACACGCTGGTCGTGGTCAACGGGCACGGCGGAAATTACGTACTGGGCAATGTGGTTCAGGAATCCGCGGGCACCGGTACGCGCATGGCGCTTTTCCCTGCCATGGAGGACTGGGAGGGCGCGTGTGAACGGGCCGGTGTGCAGACGTCGTTGCTCACTGATATGCACGCGGGAGAAATCGAGACGTCCATTCTCCTGCATGCCCATCCGGAATGCGTCAAAGACGGTTATGAGACCTCCGATTTCGTGGCCGACGACCGTCGGCATCTGCTCACTCTCGGCATGGCGGGCTATACCGAGTCCGGGGTCATCGGCCGTCCCTCGATGGCCGGCGCCGAGAAGGGGAAGGAACTCCTCGCCGGGCTGACCGAGGCCTTCGGGGCGTACTTCTCCTTGGTGACGTCCGAGACGCTGCACTGACCGGACCCTCCCGCGCTCTCCTCGCGGGAGCGCCGGAGCGAGGCACCCCAGCGGACGACCAGGACCACGGCGCCGGGCAGGCTCGCCGCGAGGCTGAGGACGCCGTAGATCACCGCGACGGTCAGGCCCGTCCCGGCGCCGAGCCCGGCGGCGCCGAACGCCCAGGCGGTGGCTCCCTCGCGGGGGCCCCAGCCGCCGACGTTCAGCGGCAGTCCCATGGCCAGCAGCGCCAGCAGCGCCAGCGGCATCAGCCGGAGGACCGACGCGCCGGACCCGGCGGCCCGGGCGGCGAGCACGAACATCGCCAGATGGCCGGCGAGTACCAGGACCGACGAGAGCGTCACGCCGGGCCAGCTCCGCCGGGCCAGCAGGGCGCCCCGGGCCTCCACGAGTGCGCCGCGGACGGCTCCGTAGCGCCGTCCGGTGCCGGACGTCGTCCGCCGCCCGCGGACGACGGCGAAGGCCGTCGCGCCGCACACCGCGGCGATCACGAGGACCAGCGCGGTCTCCCGGGCCTGTGCGAGGACGGGTGAGGGCTGGGTGAGCAGCACCACCGCGCCGACGGCCACCAGCACGGCCTGGCCCGCGGTGCGTTCGAGCACCACCGAGCGCACCCCCCGGCCGATGTCACCGGCGCTCTGCCCGTGCCGCACGGCCCGGTGCACGTCGCCGAGGACCCCGCCGGGCAGCGCGGCGTTCAGGAACAGCGCGCGGTAGTAGTCGGCGACGGCCGCGCCCAGCGGGAGTTCGATGCGCAGCTCGCGTGCGACGAGGCACCAGCGCCAGGCGCTGAACACCGTGGTGAGCAGCCCGATGGCGACGGCCACCGTCAGGGTGGTCGCGTCGATCCTGCGCAGCCCGTCCACGAACACCCCGGTACCCAGCCGCCACAGGAGCACTCCGAGGATGAGGACACCGGCGGCGGTGCCGACGTGCCCGCGCACCCGGCCCCACACCCGCCGGGCGGGGGAGACCGCGCCGGCCGCCGGGCTCCCGGAGCCGCCGGCCGGGACGGGTCCCGGCTCGGCGTCCGTCGGGCCGGGCGCCCGCGAGGCGCCGGACTCCGCGGGGAGGTTCAGGTGCGGGCCGTCGAGCTCCGGGGCCGCGGCCACCGGGGCGGCGACCGGTCCCAGCGTCTCCAGGCCCGCGCTCACGCCGCACCCCCGGCCGGGTGGGGCAGCGCCAGCACGTCGCTGTGGTGCACGACCACGCGCAGCTCGCCCGCGGCGCAGGCGTCGAGCCGGGACTCCAGGTAGGCCTCGGCCCGTTCGGCCAGCTCAGGGCGTTCCTCGACGGCCGCGCCGACCCAGCCGCGCAGCCACTCCGCGGTGAGGGCGGCCTCGTCGGGGCCGAGCCGCCAGGGGCTCGGGTGCACCCGTACGGTCGCGCCGTAGCGGGCGAACGCGTCGCAGGCGGCGGTGACGGCGTCCGGGCCGAGCAGTTCGCCGCGCCGCTGGTGGGCGTTGAACGCCTCGGTGATCTCGGCGTCCAGCGGGTCGGCGGGGGTGAGCTCGACCCGGCCGGCCACGGACAGCGTCAGCAGGGCGGGCACGCCCGCTCCGGCGCAGGCGGCGGCGAGCCGGTCGATCTCCTCGGCGGTGAGCACGTCGAGCAGCGCTGAGGCGGTCACCAGGGAGGCGCCGGCGAGGGCGTCCGCCGTCAGCCGTCCGATGTCGCCGCGCTGGGTGGTGACGGCGACATGGCTGCCGTCGGCCGCCGCCTTGGGCGCCCCGACCGTGGCGAAGTGCAGCAGGTACGGGTCGCGGTCGTGCAGGATCCAGTGCTGGGCGCCGTCGAGCCGGGGCGCGAGCCAGCGGCCCATGGAGCCGGTGCCGCAGCCGAGGTCGTGGATGGCCAGGTCTCCGCCGCGGACCGGCCGGTTGGCCAGCCGGATGCGCAGCGGGTCGAGCAGGTCGACCGCCCGCGCGGCCGCGTCGGCGGGCTCGCGCAACTGGAGCCACTGCGGTGCGTAGCGCACCTCTTCGGCGTCAGGGTCCCCGACTCGCTGACCGGGCACGCCCGTCCTCACCTTCTGCTCGGGGATGCCGGAGTCCGGCCCGCTCGCGGGCGTCGTGGCGGTGCTCATGCCGCCCTCCGGGGTTCCTGGGGCAGCCGGCCGAGCACTCCGGCCAGGCTGCGCGCGGTGGTCGCCCAGCCGTCGAGCGCGGCGCGCCGTCCGCGCGCCGCGGCCTTGAGCCGGCGGCGCACGTCGGCCTCGCCGAACCAGCCGCGCAGCTCGGCGGCGAGCGCCGCCGGGTCCTCCGGGGGCACGAGGATGCCGGGCACTCCGCCGTCGGGGGCGCGTCCGACGGCCTCGGGCACTCCGCCGACGTCCGTGGCGAGCACGGGGATGCCGCGGGCCAGCGCCTCGGTGACGGCCATGCCGTACGTCTCGGCGTACGAGGTGAGGACCATGAGGTCGGCCGCCGCGTAGCTGGCGTCGAGTTCGGCGCCGGCCTGGGGTCCGGCGAGGTGCAGCCGGTCGCCGAGGCCGTGCCGGTCGATCAGGGTGCGCAGATGGTCGACGTAGGCCGGGTCCTGGGTGAGTCCGCCGACGCAGACGCAGCTCCAGGGCAGGTCGGTGACGGTGGCGAGGGCTTCGATGAGCCGGTGCTGGCCCTTGCGCGGGGTCACCGCGGCGACACACAGCAACCGCGAGACACCGTCGGTGCCGGAGGCGACCGGCGCGATGTCGGCGCCGGGCGCGGCGGCGTGCACGCGGTCGGGGGCGAGGCCGTGGTGGGCGACGAGCCGGCGCACGGCCCATTCGCTGGTGGCCACGACGGCCGACACGGCCCGCAGGGTCGTACGTTCCAGGGCGTCCAGCTCGGCGGCCACGGCGGGGTCGAGTCCCGTCTCGTCGCCGAGCGGCAGGTGGACGAGGACGACGAGACGCAGCCGGTCGGCCTCGGGGGCGACGATCTCGGGGACTCCGCAGGCGACGATCCCGTCGAGGAGGACGACCGTGCCGTCGGGCAGGTCGGCCAGGGTCCGGGCGAGTTCCGTACGGGCCGCCGCGGCGGGGCGGGGCCACTGGCCCGCGAGGATGTGCCGCTGGACGTGCCAGCCGAAGCCGGGCAGGTCCAGGCACAGGCGGCGGTCGTAGGCGTTGCCGCCGCTCGGCGTGGCCGGGTCGTCGACGCCGCCCGGCATGACGAAGTGCACGGTGCGCAGGGACATGGGGATGATCTCGGCGTTCTTGAGAGCCGCGTTCTGCACGGGCACGTAGTTCAGGGCACCGGATCCGGCGGCCTGCGCGGCACGGCCGGACACCGGGGAGGCCTTGTCGAGGGTCACGTCGGTCACAGGTCACGCTCGTAACTCGCCCAGGCGATGTGCGACTCGTGGAGGGTGACGGTGATGCCGGTGAGGCCCCGCGCGCCCGCGCCCAGGGCTCCGGCGTGGACGCGGTCGGCGAGGCGGTCGGCGATGACCTTCGCCAGGAACTCGGTCGAGGTGTTGGTGTCCTTGAAGTCCGGCTCGCTGTCGAGGTTGCGGTAGTTCAACTCGCTCACGACGGCGCCGAGCTCCTGCGTGGCCAGGCCGATGTCGACGACGATGTTGTCGTCGTCCAGCTCGGGGCGACGGAAGGTGGCGTCCACCAGGAACGTCGCCCCGTGGAGGCGCTGCGCGGGTCCGAAGACCTCGCCACGGAAGCTGTGGGCGATCATCAGGTGATCGCGGACGGTGATGCTGAACAACGGACGACCCTCCAGGTGCGGTGCGTCTGATCCCCTGCCGGGATCACGTCGTGTAGTACGGCTGCCCGGTTCACCTTGTTCAGCCGCGCGTCGCCCTTTCTTCGGAGTCCGTGGAGGTCAGGCCGGTTCTCGTCGGCTCAAACCTGTTCGTAGGCGACTCGGTGGCACAGGGCGGGTATCGATCCGGAGGCCAGTTTCCCCATCACGTCGGGGAGTTCGCCGAAGGAGCACTCGCCGGTGATCAGGGCGTCGAAGGCCGGTTCGGCGAGGAGGTCGAGGGCCAGCGCCAGCCGGTCCGCGTAACTGCGGCCGGCCCGGGCGGAGGGGGAGACGGAACCCACCTGGCTGCTGCGCAGGGTCAGCCGACGGGAGTGGAAGGCCTCGCCGAGCGGCAGGGCGATCCGGCGGTCCCCGTACCAGCTCAGCTCGATGACGGTGCCCTCGTGGGCGAGCAGGCGCAGGGAGAGGTCGAGTCCGGCCTCGCTGGCGCTGGCGTGCACGACGAGGTCGCGTTCGCCCTCGGCCTCCTCGGGGAGCGCGAAGTCGACGCCGAGCGCACGGGCGACGGCACCGCGTGCCGGATCGGCGTCGACGAGCTGGACGCGTACGCCGGGGAAGCGGGCGAGCAGCGCGGCGACCGAGCAGCCGACCATGCCGCCGCCGACCACGGCGATCCGGTCGCCGACGAGCGGGGCGGCGTCCCACAGAGCGTTCACCGCGGTCTCGACGGTGCCCGCGAGGATGGCGCGGGAGGCGGGCACCGACTCGGGTACGACGGTCACGGCGCTCACCGGGACGACGTAGCGCGTCTGGTGCGGGTAGAGGCAGAAGACCGTCCGCCCGAGCAGCCGCTCGGGTCCTTCCTCCACCCGGCCGACGCTCAGATAGCCGTATTTCACGGGT
Organism: Streptomyces sp. NPDC056738; assembly: GCF_042790435.1. Taxonomy (NCBI): domain Bacteria; kingdom Bacillati; phylum Actinomycetota; class Actinomycetes; order Kitasatosporales; family Streptomycetaceae; genus Streptomyces; species Streptomyces sp. NPDC056738. Next base: position 3,910 of record NZ_JBHTZF010000022.1, on the reverse strand, counting down.
GCGGGGAAGTCCCCGTCCTGGAACGGCGCGCGCATCGAGGCGTGCTGGTTCTCCGGGACTCCCCCGCGGAACACGAGGGTCTCGGTGCCTCTGCTGACTCCCGAGTAGAGCGTACGGACGAGCACCTCGCCGTCCGCGGGCTCGTTCAGGGTGACGTCACGGATCTCGCCGTGGCCCGGAGACGCGAGCCAGAAGGCGCGAGCTGTGAGTTCCATGAGCGTTCCCCTGAACGATTCCGCAGATCTTCACGTACGGAGCAGTGACAAGTCGCGCACACGGTACGCGGCGTTGATCGAATCTGTCATTCGGCCGGAGGAACTGCGGTGGCCCTGAACAACATGTACGGCGCAAGGCTCCCCCAGCAGGAGACCACGGTGGGAGCCGGTGTGCAGCTCCTGGTGCTGGCCCTGCTGGGCACGGCGATCGGGATGGGGCCGGCGGGCTGGCTGACCGGTCTGGTGTTCGCCTTCGCCACCTGGGCGGTGCTGACCCGCGCGCTGCGGCGCACACAGCCCCGCTCCTTCGGACCCGCCAACCGGGTGACGCTCGGCCGCGCGATCCTGGTCGGCGGTGTCACCGCGCTGGTCGCGGACTCCTTCGAGAGCTCGCCGCCGGTGAGCCTGCTCGTCGGTCTGACGGCGGTCGCGCTGATCCTCGACGGCGTCGACGGCAAGGTGGCCCGGCGGACCGGCACGTCGTCGGCCCTGGGCGCCCGCTTCGACATGGAGGTGGACGCGTTCCTGATCCTCGTGCTGAGCGTGTACGTCTCCATGTCGCTCGGCCCGTGGGTGCTGCTGATCGGCACGATGCGGTACGCGTTCGTCGCCGCCGCCCGGGTGCTGCCGTGGCTGAACGGCGAGCTGCCGCCGAGCATGGCGCGCAAGACGGTGGCGGCGCTGCAGGGCGTCATCCTGCTGGTCGCGGGCTCCGGACTGCTGCCGCACGACGCGGAGATGGCCGCCGTGCTGACCGCGCTCGCCCTGCTCGTGTGGTCGTTCGGCCGCGACATCGGCTGGCTGTGGCGGCAGGGCAGCGGTGTACCCGTCGAGCGGACCCACCAGCCGCGGACGAGCGAGCGTCCGCGCGAACTGGTCACCGCGGGCCGGGGGCCCGTCGGTTCCGAGGGCTGACCCGAACTCCCCGCGTACGAGCGGGAGTCGGCACCGGACCGGACGGGTCCGGGCGGAGGCCGAGGGGGTCCGGAAGCGGGACGCGCCCGGAAAAAGGCGGACGCGCGCACGACATTCACGATCTGTCATGGCCGGGAACGAACATCGTCTGACTAGACTACGCACCCTCGTGCACGTCACCGCGCCACGCGCGGGCAAGGCCGTTCCCGAAGGGTTCTCGACGCTTGATAGCCATCGAAGATGTCAGCAAGCGATACGCCGACGGCACGGTGGCCGTCGATCGCCTGTCCCTCCAGATACCGGACCACTCCATCACCGTTCTCGTCGGACCTTCGGGCTGCGGCAAGACCACCACGCTCCGCATGATCAACCGGATGATCGAGCCGAGCAGCGGCACGATCCGGGTCGACGGTGAGGACATCCGCAGCCGCCCGGTCAACACCCTGCGCCGCTCCATGGGTTACGTCATCCAGAACGCCGGACTCTTCCAGCACCGGACCGTCGTCGACAACATCGCCACGGTGCCCCGGCTGCTCGGCTGGTCCAAGCAGCGGGCGCGGGAACGCGCCACGGAACTGATGGAACGGGTCGGCCTCGACCCGGCCATGGCCCGTCGCTACCCGTACCAGCTCTCCGGCGGTCAGCAGCAACGGGTCGGCGTCGCCCGCGCGTTGGCGGCCGATCCGCCCATCCTGCTGATGGACGAGCCGTTCTCCGCGGTCGACCCGGTCGTACGCCGGGGACTGCAGGAGGAATTGCTGCGCATCCAGAGCGAACTGGGCAAGGCCATCGTCTTCGTCACCCACGACATGGACGAGGCGATCACCATCGGTGACCGCATCGCCGTGCTGCGGACCGGCGGCAAGCTGGCCCAGTTCGCGGCCCCGGACGAGATCCTCTCGGCGCCGGCCGATCCGTTCGTCGAGCAGTTCCTCGGCTCCGACCGGGGCATCCGGGGCCTGTCGTTCCTGGGCACCGACGATCTCGAACTCGACCGCTCCCGGGTCTTCTCCGTCGGCTCCGACTGGCGCGAGATCGCCGCACGCGAGCCCGTGGGTGCGCCCGTGCTGGTCACCGACGCCGACGGCCGGCCGCTCGGCTGGGCCGACCCGGGGAGCTGGGGCGGAGAGGTCGGGGACCTCGAACCGTACGGCCCGGCCTTCGAGGTGGGCCGGGACTCGCTGCGGATCGCCCTGGACCGGGCCGTGCTGTCGCCGACCGGCCTGGCCGTGGCGGTCGACGGTTCGGGGACGGTCCTCGGGGTCGCCGGGCAGGAGACGATCGCCGCGGCGATCCGGTCGGCCCGGCGACGGCGGGCGGCGGACGCCCCGCTGGCGACGCCGACGGCGAAGGCCGCGCGATGAACGAGTTCTTCGAGATACCGAGCGCCATCCAGCACAGCTACGGCGGTCTGATCGCCCTCCACATGGAGGAGGCGCTCGTCCCCGTGCTGGCCGGCCTGCTGCTGGCCCTGCCGATCGGACTGCTCTGCGTCCACTTCGACTGGCTCTACGCGCCGGTCCTGTGGACCTCGACGATCCTCTACGCGATCCCCTCGATCGCCTTCTTCGTGGTCCTCATCGACTACACCGGGCTGAGCCGGCTCACCGTGATGATCCCGCTGTGTCTGTACAGCCTGGTCGTGCTCGTCCCGGCGGTCGTCGACGGGGTCCGGTCGGTCCCCGAGGAGACGAACGCCGCCGCCTCGGCGATGGGCATCGGCCTCGCGCGCCGCTACTTCCAGGTCCAACTGCCCATCGCCGTACCGGCCATCATGGCCGGACTGCGAGTGGCCGTCGCCTCCAGCATCAGCCTGGTGAGCGTCGGCGCGCTGATCGGCAACCAGGGCGCGTTCGGGAACCTGCTGACCTACGCCCAGTTGTACGGCCGCCCGCGCCTGGCCGTGACCGCGGTGGTCACCCTGGCCGTCCTCGCGGTCGTGATCGACGCCCTGCTGGTCCTGCTGCGGCGGGTGCTCACCCCCTGGCAGCCCCCGTCCGCCCGCACCGGGCGCTTCGGGGCCACGGCCGCGGACGCCACCCCCGTCCCGGAGGCCGCCTCGTGAACGTACTGCACTTCATGCAGGCCTTCTTCAGCGACGGTTCCCACTGGCACGGCTACGACGGCATCCCGCAGCGCGTCTGGGAGCACGTCCAGTACACGGCCGCGGCCCTCGCGATCGCCTCGGCCATCGGGCTGCCGATCGGGCTGGTCACCGGGCACACCGGGCGCGGCGGCAACACGCTCGCCTTCCTGTCCGCGGGGGCCCGGGCGCTGCCGACCTTCGGACTCCTGGTCCTGATGTTCGTGTGGCTGGGCCTCGGCATCGTGCCGGTGATGATCCCGCTCGTTGTGCTGGCGGTCCCGCCGGTCCTCATCACCACCTACGAGGCGATCCGCACCGTGGACCCCTCCCCCGTCGACGCCGCCCGCGGCATGGGCATGCCGGAGGCGCGGATCCTGTTCCAGGTCGAGGTTCCGGCGGCACTGCCGCTGATCCTCAGCGGGCTGCGCTCGGCGACGATCCAGATCGTCTCCACGGCCACGATCGCGGCCTACGTGTCCCTCGGCGGGGTCGGCCGGTACATCCTGGACGGCCTCTACCAGCACAACTACGAGAAGGTGGCCGGCGGAGCCGCCGTCACGGCCGTCCTCGCGCTGCTCGTCCTCGTGCTGTTCTGGGGCGTGGACCGGGTGGCGGTCTCCCCCGGAGTGAGCAGACGCCGGGCCTCGTAGGAGGACCGGACGCGGATGCGGGGAGGGGGACGGCCTTCAGGCCG
>NZ_JBHTZF010000021.1:0-124555 GCF_042790435.1 Streptomyces sp. NPDC056738 | reverse complement strand
GCTCCGCGGGCCCGGCACCCCGCGGGGCGCGTCGGTGGGGGTGCGGGGGGGGGGGCCCCGACGGGGCGGGGGGCCGGGGGGCGGGGCCGGCCGCCGCGTCGTTCCCCTCCGGTCCTTCGACTACCCGGCCCGGCTCGCGCTACCCCTGGGTCCCCTCGCCCTGCAACCGGCCCAACTGGCTCTGGAACCAGTCGAGTCGGGCCTGGAGGAGAGCGGCCTCCGCGACCAGCTCGGGCACCCCGAGACCGGCCGCGGCGCCCGCGAGGCAGACCGCCGCACCCCCGGGGCCGGCCAGGACGCCTCCGGGGCCGGCCAGGACGCCCCCGGGACCGGCCGCGACTCCCCCGGAACCTTCGACGCCGGCCACGGCAGCGCCGCCGACCCGGACCCGCAGACCCTCACCGGCCAGCCGCGCGAAGGAGGCGAGCGAGAGCGACGTACGACCGCGCACGCAGCCCGCGCACGCGGCACTCAGGGCGCGCCAGCCCGGACGTCCCCAGCCCGCGTCCGCCAGCGCCGCGGCCGGTGCGCCGCAGCCGCAGGGGCCGACGGTGGCGCCGCGGACGCGTTGGCGGGCGTAGCGGAATCCCCGCTCGAAGCGGATGTAGGCGCCGAGGACGGAGACTTCCAGGAGCACGGCGGCCCGGTGTTCGGCGGTGCACAGCATCGCCTCGGCGACGGCGGACTCGTGCACGCAGTGGAAGCCGCAGTCGCAGCGGCGGTGCGGGGCGCGGTGCCGCCGTCCGTAGACACAGCGCGCGTCGTCCAGTACTCCGTACGGCAGCGCGCCGCCCAGCGATACGCCGGTGAACCCGGCCCGGGTGCCGTCCTGCGACAGCACCGGGTGGGCGATCTTGTATCCGGTCGGCGGCTCCGTCGGGCGTTCCTCGGGGAGCCGCAGCCTCATCGTCCGGCCGGAACCTCTTCGACCGGGGCCGCCTCCGACTCCTCGACCAGGTCGGGGAGTTCGGCGATCCCCGAGGCCTCCTCGTGGGTGCGAACCTGTTCCTCCGCCACTCCGGTGGCGAGTGCCTTGCCGAGCCTCATGACGCCTCCCGCGGTACCGACGAATGCCGTTCAGGTCATGGTGACCCATGACGCCCCGGTTTGGCACCAGTGCCTCGCTCATCCCCGCACCCGAACTATGTAGCACTCGTTGACGACATCTCGTAGAAGATTTAAGTGGAGCTTCACAATGGAGTGGCCGACACTACGTTCATGACCGCTCCGAGGACCGCTCCCGCGACCGCCGCCTCCGCCGCCCCGGCCGGCAGGCCCCTCTCCGCCGCCCCGCACCCGGCCCGGCCCGCCGCCCCCTTCGGCCGCGCCCTATGCGCGATGGTCACGCCGTTCACCCGGGCGGGCGAGCTGGACGTCGACGGGGCGCGGCGGCTCGCCGCCCGGCTGGTGGCCGAGGGCTGCGACGGGCTGGTGCTGTCCGGGACGACGGGTGAGTCGCCGACCACGTCGGACGCCGAGAAGGAGACGCTGGTGCGGGCGGTGCGGGAGGCCGTGGGCGACGACGTGTCCATCGTCGCGGGGGTCGGGACGGCCGACACCCGGCACACCGTGGAACTGGCCGCGGCGGCCGAAAAGGCCGGAGCGGACGGGCTGCTGGTTGTCGCGCCGTACTACAGCAGGCCTCCGCAGGACGCGGTCGAGGCGCACTTCCGGGAGATCGCGGACGCCTCGGGGCTGCCGCTCATGCTGTACGACATCCCGGGGCGCACCGGGACACGGATCGAGCCGGAGACGATGATCCGGCTCGCGGGGCATCCGCGGATCGTGGCCGTGAAGGACTGCGCGTACGACCTGCTCGGCACCCAAAAGGTTTTGGCCGAAACGGAGTTGGCGTACTACGCGGGCTGCGACGAGTACGTCCTCGTGCTGTACGCGATCGGCGCGGCCGGGTACGTCAGCGCGGTGGCGAACGTCGTGCCGGGCCTGATGCGGGCCGTGCTCGACGCGTTCGACGGCGGCGACACGGCGGCGGCGGCCGGGCTGATGCGGCGGGCCCTGCCGCTGATCGAGGCGATGATGGCGGCCGGCCTGCCGGGCACGGTCACCGCGAAGGCGCTGCTGGCCGCGCTCGGGCTGCCGGCGGGCCCGGTCCGGGCACCGCTGCGGCCCGCCGACCGGGAGACGGCCGACGGGCTGCGGGCGGTGCTCGCCCGGGTCACGGACGATGTCGCCGTGGCCTAGGGCGTGTCGGACGGGTGTCGGACAGGCCCCCGTCGGAGCGGACCACCGGCGTGGGCTCAGCGCTCGGCGAAGAGGGGTTCCCAGCGCCCCGCCGATCCGTCGGTGCCCTTGAGGAAGCCGCTGAGCGGCACCTCCTTGTCACTGCCGATGGTGACCAGCACCAGCCGACTGTGGAACTCGTTCTTCTCGCCCTTGGCGATGTCCCAGGCGATCAGGGACTTGTCGTCGACCCAGGCGAGGAGCTGCTGGCCGTGGATCTCGGCCAGGTGCTTGCCGGTGCGCGCGTCGAGGATCCAGGAGGAGGTGTACCACTTCTCGCCCGCGAAGTCCCCGGCCATCTTGGTGCCGTCGGGCGACAGGCCGGCCTCGACGAACCAGGTGCGGTAGCGCTCTTCGGGGGGTGCGCTCACCTCCCGGCCGGACACGTCGTAGAAGCGATCGCCGTGGTTGATCGACTGCAGGCCGGTGACGGTCCTCCCGTCGCGGCAGAACTCGAAGTCCTGGCGAAGGTTGAGCTCGTTGCCCTGGTCGTCCCGTTGCACCCCCACGTCGGCCCAGGAGCCCTTCCCCGACAACACGTCGAAGACATAGAAGCCGGTACGGGAGGGCTTCAGCGACACGGGAATCCTGTCGATGTCGTCCATCTTGATGCGCTTGTCGGGATTCGCGCTGTACGTCGTCGCGAGGAGCCTCGTGCCGTCGTGCGAGAACTCCAGCCCGCCCACCGGGTGGTCGACCGGGATCCAGCGCTCGACCTTGCCGCTCCCGAGGTCGAGCAGCCCGATCCGGTGTGCGGGCAGCTTCCGCTCCAGTACGGCGGCGGTCCGCAGCCCGGGGGCCACGGCGACCCACGACCACCTGGTGTCCTTCTCGTAGTGGCCGGACTTCGGGTCGAGCAGCCAGTAGGTGCGCACAGCGGTGCCTCTGCGGACGCCGTCGTGGGCGCTCTGCCAAACGGTCTTCTGGGTGTAGTACGCGGCCAGCACCGTCCTCCCGGCCGCGACCAGCGAGCGCACCGGTGACTGTGCCGGGTGCGCCGAGGGCGTCGGGTGCGTGGCGGCCGGTGTGGGGTCCACCGTGCCCGAGGGCCGTACGTCCTGCCTGCCGGGGTCCAGGCCCGGCACCGCGATCAGGGCGGTGAGCACCGCGGCCGCGGCGACAGCGACCGATGCCAGGCGCCGGGTCCGTCGGCGCCGGCGGACGGCGAACACGCGGTCGGCGAATCCCGGCGGCGTGCGCTGGTCGTCCTCGGCCTGCTCCCGGAACGTGTCGCGCAGAAGTTCTTCGACGTTCACCGGTGTACCTCCACGGGCGAGAAGTCACGGGCCGGCGGCTGCGGTTCGTTTCCCGGGCCGAGCGCGGCCAGTTCGGGGGCGAGCGTCCGCAGCCGGGCGAGCGAGCGATGGGTCGTGGAGCGCACGGTTCCGACGGAGCAGCCGAGGAGCCGCGCCACGTCGGCCTCGGGCAGGTCCTCGAAGTAGCGCAGGACGAGCACCGTGCGCTGCCGCGCGGTGAGCCGGGCCAGCGCACCCCGCATGACGATCCGCAGTTCGGCTGCCGCCGAGGCGTCCGTGGCGGGAGTCGCGGGGCCGGACGTCTCGGGCGGTTCGGCGACGCTCAGCTCCCGTCGCGGCCACTTCAGCCGCCAGCGGCTCACCTGCTGCCGGTACAGGATCCGCCGTACGTACGCCTCGGGTTCGTCGATCCGGTTCCAGCGGCCCGCCACCTTGATCAGCGCGTTCTGCAGCAGGTCCTCGGCTGCGTGCCGGTCTCCCCCGCTGAGGAGCACCGCCGTCTTCAGCAGCGCGGACGACCTGTTCGCCACGAAGTCCCGGAAGGTCTCATCCGCTTCGGCATCCATCGTCACCTTCTCGTCCCCGGTGGCCCCTTGTGACCCACCCCTGTGACCCTGGTGACGCGCGCCGCCACCCCCCGCTATGTCTCCGGGACGAGAAAATCACGCCCGCCCCCGCCGCCCGCGTCCTCTACGGTGACCGGATGAGCCGACCGCTGCTGTTCCTCGACGTGGACGGCCCGCTGAATCCGTACGCGGCACCCGCGGAACGGCGGCCCGCCGGGTACACGACGATCCGCGTGGCGCTGCACCCCGGCCGGCCGCTGCGGGTCTGGCTCCACCCCGGCCACGGCCACACCCTTCTCGCCCTCGGCTACGAGCTGTGCTGGGCCACCACGTGGATGGACGCGGCGAACCGCTGGATCGCCCCGGTGATCGGCCTGCCCGAACTGCCCTGGGTCGACTTCACCGGCGCCCTGTTCACCGAGCGCCCCGACGGCGTCCACTGGAAGACGGAACGCATCGTGTCCTACGCCGCGGGCCGCCCGTTCGCCTGGGTCGACGACGAACAGACCCCGCCCGACGAACGGTTCGTGACCGCCCACCACCCGGCCCCGGCCCTCCTGCACCATGTGAACCCCCGCGTCGGCCTGAGCGAACCGGACTTCGAGGCACTGAGGGAGTTCGCGTCCGGGCTGTGAGACCACCGGCGCCGGGCCGTGCGCCGGCGGGCCGTGCGCCGGCGGGTCCGGTGCGGGGTCCGTTCCGGTCGGCCGGGGCCGCTTGTAGTGCACGGTCCCTGGACGGGGCTCACACGGTGAGGTGCCGCTCGGCGCCGGGGCCGTCGGCGGTCGCCGGCTCGGCTGTGATGCCGTGCTGCTCGTCTTCGGGGCGGCCCTTCCTGGGCAGCAGGAAGGTGATCGCGAGAAAGACCACCAGCAGGCACGCCTGGACGATCAGCGCGCGGTGGAAGCCGCCGGTGAAGTCACCGGTCCTGGCCCGGGCGAAGAACACCGAGCCGAAGACCGCGACGCCGATGGAACCGCCGACCGCCTGGACCGCCGACAGGACGCCGGAGGCGGATCCGATCTCGTCGTCGTCGACCGCGGCCAGGATGAAGCCGAACAGCGCGGCGATCACCATGCCGGCGCCGACGCCCGCCACCGCCACGCCGGGAACGATGTCCCCCACCGAGAACGCGGCGGCATCGAGGCCGTCGAGCTCGAACCACAGCACGGCCGCGCCGACGAGCTGGACCAGCGGTCCGATCTGCAGCACCTTGCGGCCGATCCTGTCCGCGAGGAACGCGCCGCTGACCGCGCCGCCGATCGCGGTTCCCACCGCGAGCGGCAGGTTGCCCAGTCCCGCCTCACCGGCGGTGAAGTGCCGGCCGATCTGGAGGAACAGGGTCAGCACGAGCTGGGTGCCGATGAGCCCGCCGAAGAACAGGGCGATGCCGCCGAGCCCGACGGTGAAGGCCGGCTTGCGCAGCAGGCCCGGGGTCACCAGCGGCTCGCGGCCCGCGGCGGCCGTGCGGCGCTGCTGAAGGGCGAAGAGGGCGAACCCGGTCACCGAGGCGGCCATGGACAGCCACGTCCACAGCGGCCAGCCGTCCTCCTGCCCCTGGTTCAGCGGCAGCACCAGCAGAGCGCAGGAGATCACGACCAGGGCGGCGCCGGTCATGTCGACCCGTACCGTGCGGTCGCCCGCTCTCCTGGGCACGAACCTCGCGGCGACGATCAGTGCCGCGATGCCGATGGGCAGGTTGACCAGGAACACCGACCGCCAGCCCAGGCCGAGGAAGTCGCCCTCGATGAGGAAGCCGCCCAGGACCGGGCCGACGATGCCGCCGAGGCCGAGGACGGGTCCGAAGATCGCGAAGACCTTGGTGAGTTCGGGCCCGGAGAAGTTCTCCCGCAGCAGGCCCAGGCCTTGGGGCAGCAGCATCGCTCCGGCGACGCCCTGCAGCAGGCGGAAGGCGATCAGCGACCCGATGTCCGGCGCGACCGCGCACAGCAGCGAGGCCGCGGTGAAGGCCGCGAGTCCAGCCAGGAACATCCGGCGCCGGCCGTAGCGGTCGCCGAGCCGCCCGCCGAGCACCAGACCGGCGCCCAGGGTGAGGGCGTAGCCGCCGATCACCCACTGCAGTCCGACGGAACCGGCGCCGAGGGACTGCTCCAGGTCCGGCCCGGCGACGTTGACGATCGAGGCGTCCAGGAGATCCATGATCTCCGCGACGATCATCACCGCCAGGATCAGCCACCGTCGGCGGTAGGGCTCGGTCGTCTCGTCGGGAGTGGGGGACGGGTCACGCACGCCAGATACCTCCATGGTGAAGTAATTCCATGATGAAGGTAAAGTGGTGACGGTAGGTTGTCAAAGCGGGACGGCCGTGCGGACCGCGTGACAGGAGGGAAGGGCGGAGGCGTGGAGGAAGCAGTGCGTGACGGTGTCGCGGAGCAGCGTGAACGGCTGATGGAGTCGCTGAGGATCTACGGCGGCCACTACGCCGAGCTCAGCCGGCGCTTCGCCGCCTGGCTGGGCCTGCACTCCACGGACGCGACCGCGGTCCTGGAGATCGCCGCCGCCGAGGAGCGCGGCACTCCCCTGTCACCGGCGCGGTTGAGCGAGCGGATCTCCCTGTCCACGGGCGCCACCACCGCGCTGCTGAACCGCCTCGAAGCGGCGGGGCACATCACGCGGGCCCGCGAGCACTCCGACCGGCGCATCGTCACGCTGCGCAGCGGCGGGCACATCCAGGAACGGGCGGACGAGTTCTTCGGCCCCCTCGCCCACCGCCTCGACGCCGCGATGTCGCCCTACCCGCCCCGGTTCCTGGAACAGGTCGAAGCGTTCATGACCACCCTGAACACCACGATGGACGACCACCTGACAGAACAGGACGCGGCCACAGCACGCTCCCGCCACACCCCTCCCGGCCGAACTCCCTGACCGACTCACTCCAGGCCACCCGGCCGGCGGTTGGCTGACGCTGGTAGGCCCCTGTGATCGACCTGATAGGGATGAGGCTCCAATCCCTCCCAAGCCCAAGCCCAAGCCCAAGCCCAAGCCCAACAGATGATGTCCCCGTGGATCACCTTTCTGTAGACGTACGCGCCGCACTGCGCTTCTTCGCCTTCTACATCGCGAATGGCACCCTCGACGTGGATCTCCTGGAGGGCATCGACTACCGGCCTCAGCTCATGGCGTTCGGCTCTCCGTTGGAGCAGGTCTTTGCGATCTTCGCCAATGTCCTGCAGGTGGACGAAAACGGAGAAGTCCTGAACGAAGGGGACGCCCAGTACCGTGCCGCGCAATGGGTCCGCTCGTACTGCGATCCGAGCTACCGAGTGGAGCCACCGTTCGAGCGTTGGGAGACCGAGCTGCACGGGCCGTGACGGCAGTACCGCAGCGAAGTACCGCAACCACAGCACCCGACCACGACCGGACTCGGACTTCGCTTTGAGCTACGGGATGGGAAGTGCCTGGTGGATCGCGGGACCCATCAGGTGCGGAACTGAGTACCCGTACTCATGCTCCGCCTTACGCGCGTGGGCAAGGTGGCGCCTATGGAATTACCCGTCGCCCCTCCAGCCTTCGATGCCACCACCGGCTCCAGACAGCGGCGCCGTGTGGACCGGGGTGCCGACATCGCAGCCGGCTGCGGTCTCGTGCTCTTGGAACTGATCGCCCTGGCGGTGATCTTCGGACTCTGGTTCCTGTCCGGCTTCAATCTCGACCCGGAGAAGACCGTCGCGAACGATCCCTTGTGGGGCTATCTGGTCGCCGCCGGCGGAGTCGGAGTCCTCGCCATCGCGGCGGCCGTGACAGCCGCCTGGGTTGACGCCGTCGTGACGGTTGCCACCCAAGCTGCTATGGCCGTCTTGATCTTCACCATCTTCTTGGGCGGAAGTGAAGTCCAGTCTCACCAGGCTCAGTTGTGCCACGACGTGCCGTCAGCGGCCAGTTGCGAGGGCCGTGGCTGAGACCGTGTGCCGCCGTCTCGGTATCCGTCTCATTCAGCAACTTCCGGAGCGGCCCAGTTCGCATAGGACTGCGCGTGAACTGGCAGACGCCGCCTGCGGGCTGGGGCGGTCGGCTGCAGGGTGTTCGGCAGGCGCCCTGGGCGGCCCTCTAAGATCATGGCTCCAACGTCGGTCTACAGCAGGCAAGTTCACGTACTGCCCGACTCGCCGGAAGCTCAAGGGGTCGTGATCACTCGCCCCGAAGCCGCTCCAGCCCGAAGCCGCCCCGCCGACCTTCGCCTTCATCACCGGGAGACTGTGTGAGACGCGTTTCGACAGCCGTCCTGGCTCTGGCCCTGGCTGCCCTGCTCGCAGGGTGTGCGCAGATGGGGCCCAAGCCGGCGCACACCAGGTCGCCGGGGGAAGCGGCCTGGTACGAGAGCACCAAGAAGCAGCAGCGGGAATACTGCGCCGCTTACCGAGCGCACGACCCACAACACCCCATCCACGTCCCCTCGTTCGCCTCGGCCATGTCCGAGGACGAGTTCGCCGACGACTTCTACGGCGCGGTGAAGAAGAAGTGCACGCCGGCCTGACGGGGCACGTGCGCTGTGCGGTGGTGGGACGTGCAGCAACCGACCGAGCCTCTTGCCGTCCCACCAAGGCCTCGGTGCGATCGAATTGACCGTCGCTGACCGCACTGGCCGGGGCTACGGATCAGAAGGCCGCTGACGTCCACGGCGCCGGACGGGCGTCACCTCCCCGCGGTCAGGGGGAGGTGGGGGCGCGGGTGCGGGCCGTAGGGATAGAGCCACGGGCTCCAGTCACCTTCCTGGAGGCAGGAGATCGCGATGAGTGCGTCGGTGGCGTTCTTGCAGCGTGGGTTGCGTGCCGCGAAGGACGCGATACGGGGTCGCTGCGTGAGCAGCCAGTCGGCGACGGTTCGAGGGTCGCCGTCGTACCACCACACGAAATTGAACTCCTCCCACAGGAAGGCCGTCCCCCAGCCCAGTGACAGTCGGACGAGGCCGGCGTCCGCGGCGGGGCCGGAGAGGCCGGCGATGTGGTCCAGCCATGGCTCCAGGCCGCCCGTGGCGTGGGCGACGCCTTCCACGAGGTCGCTGATGTCCTCCGGGGACCGGCCGTCGGTGAGGGCGAGGGCGAGCAGTGCCCGGAACGCCTGCTCGACCGCGGTGCGCTCGGCGGCCGGCCAGCCGATCAGGTCGGCCCCGTAGCGGCCGAGACCGCTCAGCTCACGGGCCGGGTCGGCACCATGGCCTTCCGGGCCCCAGTGCCGCAAGGCGCGCGGCATGAGGCGGCGCCACAGGACCCGGTACTGGTCCGCGTCCCAGTGATCGACGACCTTGCATATGAAGCCTTCGAGGACGTCATCCGGCACATCCCGCGGATCACCGCCGAGGACGCGCAGTTCCGCTTCCGTGAAGCAATGGGTGCACCCCGCCACCGGCCGGTCGAGCTCCGGAGGGGAGGCGAAGATCCGGTCCACCTCGGCGAGGGCGCTCCGCCACATCGTGTACGGGTCGGGGACAGACTGATCGAGCATGGCGGCTACCTACCGGGACTCCGCACCGTGCGCCGGGCGAAGAGCGTGACGTTACACGGGTTCCCACCCGGCGGGAACCCGTTTCCCGGCGGGGCAAGGCCAAGATCCGCAACGCCAGGCCGACCGCCCGACGGACGAGTGCCCGGGTGGGGTCGGCACGTTCAAGGCGGCCGTCTCCCTCGACGCACGAGCGCCCTCCCGGGCCGGCCTGGGTCTCGACGTTTAGGGACGTCTGAGATATCGCCAAAACGTCCCTACGTCCCACCGAGAGGACACTTCATGGCGAACGAGCGTCTGCGAGCGGCCATTTCGGGGAAGGGCGAGACCGTTCAGTCCACTGCTGATCACGTCGGAGTGGGCCCGAAGAGCGTCGAGCGGTGGATCACTAGGAACCGCACCCCACACCGTGGCCACCGCTGGAAGGCCGCAGCCTTTCTAGGCGTCGATGAGGTCTATCTCCGGCCGACAGTGGAGAAGCTGGCCGAGACCGCCAGCACTTCCGAGTTGGTCACGTACTACCCGCAGCGCGGCGCCGTTCCAGCTTCCCTGTGGTCGTCGCTGATCGAGGGGCGAAGGATCAGTCGAAATCCTCGTATACGCGGAGCTGTTCCTCTTCGACAATCACCCTGACCTCCCCGACCAGCTCGCAGAGAAGGCAACGGCTGGCACCCAAGTGCGTGTCCTCCTGGGCGACCCAAAATCGCAGCTGATCCGCCAGCCGGGCGAAGAGGAAGGCATCGGCGACGACCTTGCCGCCCGCGCCCGGATAACCCGCCGCTACCTCGAACCAACAGCCAAGTCGCGTGGCATGGCTTGGAGATCAGGCTGCACGACAGTCAGCAACGGTCATCTGCACGGGTGCAGCCTGTCGTCACCGTTCTGTCACGAGAAGTCGCCGCACGGAACCCTGCCGCTCTCCCGCCCTATCTGCACTCACGCACCACGACCACGCGTACCGCGGGGCAACAACCGACGACCGAAACCCGCGGACGAGACGACTCAGGGGGACAACATGCGTCACAGCAACGGCATTCGCAGGGCGGCTCTGGCGACGACGGCGGTCACGGCCGTCGCGGCGGCGGTGACCGGCATCCTGCCCGGCACCGCCATGGCGGCCAGCACCACCACCTCTACCCCGCCGCCCGCCTGCTCGGCCTCCGCCCTCCAGGTCAGCGCCCGGCAGGCCGCCCACCCGCCCGTCGGGACCGGGACCGGGGCGGCGGTCGTGCAGTTCACCAACGTCTCCCGGAAGACGTGCGTCCTGAAGGGCCATCCGACGGTCGCGGGCGCCGGCAACGGCTCCCCCGCCCACAACACCCCGCTCAAGGTCACCCCCACCGGCAGGGCGGCCACCGTGACGGTCCGGCCGCACGGCAAGGCGTGGGTGAAGCTGACCTTCGTCCAGGTCCAGGGGGAGGGCGACGGCTACTGCGTGTCGGGCAAGACCCCGGCGGCGTATCCGACGATGGTCATCGGGCTGCCGCACTCCGGGAAGCACCAGGTCGCCCTGAACGACGGGTGGTGGGCCGAGTGCGACAACAAGGTGACCGTCACCCCGGTCTCGGCGGTCAAGCCTTCCTGACCCCCGTCCCCACACATCGCGCAGCCTGCATGACGATCGCAAGGCTCTGACCTACACGTTTACGAGGAACTGCACATAAGTGCAGGTCAGCGACTCAATGTACCTTCGGTGCGCTGAGTCGCTGACCTGCGGTGATCAAACTCCGATGACACAAACTCGCGTCCGTCGAAGTCCGATGGCAAACGGTCGAGATCCAGTGGCACAGGACAACCCAGACCGTTCACGGACGTTCAGACGAGACCACAGGTCCACTCCCCCAAGCCGACCAGCCGCGCATGACCGCAGGTGAACGTCCCCGAACGCGGCCCAAGACCCCATCAACACAGTTGGAAAGCGTGCGCTTCATGCCGAGGTACCTTCTGGTCATGTCGGTCAAGCGCGTCTGTCCACGCTGTGAGCAGGACTGGGTCCATCAGTACCGCTTCAAAGCCGATGGGTCCTGCTTCTGGTTGTGCACTGAGTGCGACTCGCTGTGGTGGCCCGACGACACGGTGGAGATCGCCCGGGCGCACTTCCTCGATGACGTTGTCGCAACACGCCTGGGTGTGGAGGACAACCCGTGGACCGACCGCGTATGGGCCGACGTCATCGAGCCCGTGGCCGAGGGCCGCACCACTGGCGCACCAGATGGAGCGGGAAACAGCGGGGAGTCACGGTGAATGCGGCCGAGACGGACGAGCCATCACCCCAGGTATTCGTCCAGCTCAGCCCCTGAACTCGCCGCAAATGCCCTCGGCTTCCCAAGCTGATAGCCCGACAGGTCAGTACGGCCGCGGAATCTCGTGCTCGCGCAACGCTGCCTCGTACCGCACCAGAAGAGCGTCCAGGTTCTCCAGGAGGAGGCCGGCGGAGTCCCGAGCTCCATCCAGGTCGCCTCGCTCACATGCTTCCGCCACCTCGGCTGCCTCGCTGCGGAGGATGTGAAGGGAGTCGCCTTGCACCAGGACCCCCGGAAATCTTCTGCCAGGCATGCGAACCACAGCGCCGTTGCCACCGTCTGTGAACAGCTCGGCTTCTATACGCTCCATCAGGCCATCCAACCTGACGTCACTGTCTGACATCAACGACGGTGGACGTAGGTGGCCTTGAGCAATCGCCCAGGCTCGGCCCGCAGCACTGCGACGGCGCTATGGGAGCCACAGGACCGCTTGACAAGGCCCATGTCTTCCTCAACGCACGAGCGCCCTCCCGGGCCGTCCTGGGGCCGTGGAAGGGCGCTCGATGGTGACCGACGTCGACGACTGCCGACAGCTCAGCGGCAGGTCAGAGCGGTGATCGACTAGGAGGCCGCAGGTCACGGCCGCCGAAGGTCAGTTGTGGCTGTGCAGGATCTCGTTCAGGCCGCCCCAGACCGCGTTGTTCGGGCGGGCCTCGACCGTGCCGGTGACCGAGTTGCGGCGGAACAGGATGTTCGAAGCGCCGGACAGGTCACGGGCCTTGACGATCTCGCCGTCGGGCATCGTCACCCGCGTGCCGGCGGTGACGTACAGCCCGGCCTCGACCACGCACTCGTCGCCGAGAGCGATGCCGACGCCCGCCTCCGCGCCGACGAGGCAGCGCTCGCCGATGGTGATGCGGACGTTGCCGCCGCCCGAGAGGGTTCCCATGGTGGACGCGCCGCCGCCGATGTCCGAGCCGTTGCCGACGACGACACCGGCCGAGATGCGGCCCTCGACCATGGAGGTGCCGAGCGTGCCCGCGTTGAAGTTCACGAAGCCCTCGTGCATGACGGTCGTGCCCTCGGCGAGGTGCGCGCCGAGGCGGACCCGGTCGGCGTCGGCGATGCGGACGCCCTTGGGCGCGACGTAGTCCGTCATGCGCGGGAACTTGTCGATGGAGGTCACCTGGAGGTGCAGGCCCGCGGCGCGCGCGTTCAGCCGGACCTTCTCGACGTCGTCGACGGCGACCGGACCGAGCGAGGTCCAGGCGACGTTGGCGAGCAGCCCGAACACGCCGTCCAGGTTCTGGCCGTGCGGCTTGACCAGGCGGTGCGAGAGGAGGTGCAGGCGCAGGTACGCGTCGTGCGCGTCGAGCGGCTTGTCGTCCAGCGAGGCGATGACCGTACGGACCGCGACCACCTCGACGCCGCGGCGGGCGTCCGGGCCGACGGCCTGCGCGGCTCCCTCGCCGAGGAGTTCCACGGCCCGCTCGGCGGACAGCCGCTCGGTGCCGGCCGGGCCGGGCTCGGCGGACAGTTCGGGGGCGGGGAACCACGTGTCGAGAACAGTGCCGTCGGCGGTGAGGGTGGCGAGCCCGGCGGCGACGGCGCCGGTGGTACGAGAAGCAGTCGTGTCGGTCATGAGTGCAACCTAACTTGAGGGGGGCCGCGCGGGCGAACCGGTACGCGGGGCGTCTCGGTGAGCGGGCGTCCGGTCACCGCCCCGGCCCCTCGCCGGCCCCCTCTCCGCTCCGCAGGACCCGCGCCAACACCTCCCGCGCGTACTCCTCGTCGTAGGACGTACCGGTCAGCAGCACCTGGAGGCAGATCCCGTCGAGCAGGGCGACGAGGGCCCGCGCGGTGACCGGGTCCGTGCGGAGGCTCAGGGGGCCGACGAGGCTGTCGATCCACTCGGCGGCCACCGGGCGCAGCGCGGGTCGGCGCAGGGCGGCGAGGTACAGCTCGTACTCCAGCTCCACACCGGTGCGGTCGCCGGCCAGCCATTCGCCGATCAGTCCGGCGAGTTCGGCGGCGAGGTCGGCGCGGGTGTCCTCCAGGGTGCCGCGCGCGGCGAGGACCTTGGCGAAGCCCTCGTTCGCCTGGCGCAGGGCGGCGACCATGAGTTCGTCGAGGGTCTTGAAGTGGTACGTCGTGGAGCCGAGCGGCACATCGGCCTCGGCCGCGACGGAGCGGTGGCTGAGCCCGGCGATGCCCTGGGCGCCGACGACACGGATCGCCGCGTCGATGATCCGCTGCCGCCGCTCGGGGTCGTACCGCCGCGCCATCAGCGGGGGCCGTCCGCCGTGCCCGCCCCGGCCATCAGTGCGCCCCGCCCAGGTTCAGCAGGACGACCCCGCCGATGATCAGCACGATCCCGCCGGCCTTCGCGGGCGTGAGTCCCTCGCCGAGGAACAGCGTGCCGATCACGGCGATGGCGGCGGTGCCGACGCCGGCCCAGATCGCGTACGCCGTACCGACCGACACGGTCTTGAGGGTCTGCGCCAGCAGCGCGAAGGCGACGACGTACCCGAGGACGGTCGCCAGGGACGGCCACAGCCTGCTGAAGCCCTCGGTGTACTTCATCGCGGTCGTCGCCCCGACCTCCGCCGCGATGGCGCCGGCGAGCAGCACGTATCCCATGCGTACGACTGTACACATGGACCGCACCGGATGTGTACAGGTGTACGCATCAAGTGTCCGTCGCGTCAGGTGTATGGATCCCGTATATGCCGTGGGCACCATGCGCCCCAGCAGCTATCGTTCGCGATCACAAGGGGGCCGGAGTCGAACAGATTCCCAACAACACGTGGAGCGCGAGGGGCATGTCGGACAGTTCAGGGTGGGGACCGTCAGGGCCGTCGGGGCCGTACTGGGGTGCCCCGGGCGGCTGGGGCTGGCTGCCTCCGCCACCGCCCAAGCCGGGTGTGATCCCGCTGGCCCCGCTCGGCGTGGACCACATCCTCGGCGGCGCCTTCGGCACCATGCGCCGGTACGCGAAGCCGCTGTTCGGGCTGACCTTCGCGAGCATCGTGGTCCTGGCGTCCCTGACCTTGGGTCTCGAGTACGCGGCCTACCGCTCGACGAAGAGTCAGCTCGACCGGATGACCGTCGCGCCCCGGTCCATCGAATGGACCGACCTGCGCACCGTCCTGATCGCGTTCGGCGCCGCGTGGCTGGTGAGCATGGTGGTCTCGCTGGTGGCCAGTGCCTTCATCCAGGCCTCGACCGCGGCGACGCTGCACGACGCCGTGCTCGGGCGCCGGGCCCGCGTCGGCGCGGTGTGGAAGCGTGCCTGGTCGCGCACCCCGTCCGTGCTCGGGGTGACGCTGCTGATGGGTCTGCTCATCGCGATTCCGGTCGCGCTGTTCATGATGATGATCTTCGCGATGATGGCGGCCGCGGTCGTGAACGGCGAGCCGTTCGTCCCGCTCGGCATCGCCTTCCTGCTCCTGCTGCTCTCCGTGCCGCTGATGGTCTGGCTGTTCGTCCGGTTCAGCTTCGCCCCGGCCGCCGCCGTGCTGGAGGGCGCGGGCCCCGTGACGGCGATGCGCCGGTCGGCGCGCCTGGTCCGCGGCACTTGGTGGCGTACGTTCGGCATCCTGCTGCTGGGCGGCGTGATCACGTTCGTCGTCTCCATCGTGATCGACGTGCCGTTCCGGTTCGCGGCGCCGACCCCGCAGCCGTACGACCTGTCCTCGGCGCAGGAACCCGTGAGCGTGACCGAGATCTACGCGCGGATGCTGCCCGGCATGGGGCGCTCCCTGGTGTTCTCGACGATCGCGGGCGTCTTCGTCCAGCTCTTCTCCCTGGTGTTCATGCCGCTCGTGACCAGCCTGCTGTACATCGACCAGCGCATCCGCCGGGAAGGCCTCGCGGACGTGCTGTTCCGCGCGTCCGCCGTGACGGAGGCGCCCGGCGGGCCCGGGACACCCGGCGCGCCCGGGACGCCCGGCGGGCCCGGGACGCCCGGCTCAGTCGAGTAGCGACTTCTTCGGCCGCAGCACGCAGAACTCGTTGCCCTCGGGGTCGGCGAGGACGGTCCAGGTGACGTCCTCGCCCTGTCCCACGTCGACCCGGCGCGCCCCGAGGGCGAGGATGCGCTCGACCTCGGCGGCCCGGTCGTCCGGCGTGAGATCGATGTGCAGCCGGTTCTTGACGGTCTTGCGCTCGCCGACCGGCACGAAGCAGATTCCCGGGAGCGCGTGCGCGTCGGAGCCGATGACGATCTCGTCGTCCTCCTCGAACAGGACGCGCCAGTCGAGGACTTGGCACCAGAAGCGGGCGAGCGCCGGCAGGTCGTGGGCGTCGATGACCAGTTGGTACAGGGAGACAGCCATGAACGGCAGTCTCCCCCGGCGACGAAGGCCCGGCCATCAGGCACACCGGTGACCCCCTCCACCGCGGGGACGCTCCCCGGCGAGGAACCCTGTGGCGACGACCCTGCGCCGACGCCCCCTGCCCCCTGCCCCCTCGAACCTTCCACCGACGAACTTTGCTCCGCCGAACCCTGCACCGACGAACTGTGCGCCGACGAACCCTGCCTCGACGAACGTGGTGTCCACACCCGGCAGGCCGCTCCGCCGCGGCCGCTCCCGTCCGACCGCCCCTCACCCCTCAGCTCGCCGCCCTCGCCCCGCGACCCGCGGCCCTCGCACCTCGCCCGGGGGGCGCCGACCTGGCCCAACTCCCCATCCTCTGTAGGCGATTGCCCGAAAAGAGCCGCACGTAAATACCTGCACGGCCACGGGAAACGACCGCTCGGTAGTCACCGGCTCCACTACTGTTTCACCAGCCGCACACCGGGTCTCCATGACCGCCCCGCCTCGTGTGCCGCGCCCTCCGCACCCCCGCTTCACCCCTCGCGCTCGCCCTCCCCCTCTAGGAACGCGCATGCCTGAAGTGCCGCCCGGATCCGGTTCCGACGGGTCAGTCCCCTCCAGGGAGATCGTGCCCTGGCGCCCCACCGCGCACGGCACGCCCTACCCGGTGTCAGCCGATCTCGTGCCCGTGCCCCGGGCCCCTTGGGAGGCGGTCCGGGCGGAGGACGAGGAGAAGCTGCCGGGCATGCGCCGGCTGTGGCTGGCCGCGGGGCTCGCGGTCACCGTCACCGTCGCCGCCATAGCCGTGGTCTCCGTACAGGCGGCGTCCTCCGACGCCTCGTCGAACGGGGCGCGGAACAGGACCGTGTCCGACACGACGAACCCCTTCCTGCTCGGCGCCCCGGCCCCGGGGGGAACGACCACCGCTCCCGCGGGCAAGAACGCGCTGTCCTCGGCGGGGACTTCACGCTCCGCCTCCCCGGACTCCGGTTCGAGCTCCTCCGCGTCACCGGGGCCCTCGGACGGGAGTTCCGGGGGGTCGCCCGGCACGGGAAGGACGCCCGGCGCGTCCGGCACCGCCACCGCGCCCCGCCCGGCCTCGGGGCTGAAGTCCGTCGAGGCGGTCAACTACCCGGACCGGTACTGGCATCTGAGCGACGGTCAGGTCCGTCTCGACCCGGTGAACTCGAGCAGTTCGGCGGCGACCCGGCGGGCCGCCAGCTTCCAGGTGGTGCCCGGGCTGGCGAAGTCGTCCTGCTACTCCTTCGCCACCGTCGACGGCTCCTACCTGCGCCACCGCGACTTCGTCCTGCGCTCCGACCGCGACGACGGCTCCGCCCTCTTCCGGGAGGACGCCACGTTCTGTCCCCGGGCCTCCTCCCGCTCGGGCGCCGTCATGCTGGAGGCGGTCAACTACCCGGGCCGTTTCCTGCGGCACCGCAACTTCCAACTCGTCCTCGGGCGTTACGAGCGCGACAGGCTCTACGGGGAGGACTCGGCGTTCCGTCTGGTGCGGGGCTGGGCCTGAGACCGACGCCGGTGGGCCCCCGGCCCGGGCACCGGACACTCAGCGGGGAAACGCGACGGGGCGGCACCCGAAGGTGCCGCCCCGTGCCGCTCGGGAGCCGAGGCCCCGGAGCGAAGAGATCAGACGTTGAAGCCGAGCGCGCGAAGCTGCTCGCGACCGTCGTCCGTGATCTTGTCCGGGCCCCACGGCGGCATCCAGACCCAGTTGATGCGCAGTTCGTTGACGAGGCCGTCCGTGGCGGACTTGGCCTGGTCCTCGATGACGTCGGTGAGCGGGCAGGCCGCGGACGTCAGCGTCATGTCGATCGTCGCGATGTTCGCGTCGTCGATGTGAATGCCGTAGATGAGGCCGAGGTTGACGACGTCGATGCCCAGCTCGGGATCGACGACATCGTAGAGAGCCTCACGGACCTCTTCCTCCGACGCCGGCTTCGCCGTCAGGCTCGTACCCGGTGCCGCGGTGGCCGCGGCCTCCGCGACCACGGACTCGTCCGAGGTCACAGCGGTCTCGTCCGATGTCACAGTGTTCTCGCTCATGCCGTCTTCCTCTCGGCGCTCTCGCCCAGAGCCTGGGCCGTCGCGTCCTTCCACGCCATCCAGCTCAGGAGGGCGCACTTGACCCGGGCCGGGTACTTGGAGACACCGGCGAACGCGACCGCGTCCTCCAGCACCTCCTCCATCGCGTCGTCGGGCTCGATCCGGCCCTTGGACTGCATCAGTTCCAGGAAGGTCTCCTGGATCTTCTGCGCGTCGGACACGTCCTTGCCGACCAGGAGGTCGTTCAGTACGGAGGCCGAGGCCTGGCTGATCGAGCAGCCCTGACCCTCGTACGAGATGTCCTCGATCCGCTCGCCGTCGTACTTCACCCGCAGGGTGATCTCGTCACCGCACGTGGGGTTGACGTGGTGCACCTCGGCGTCGCCGTCCCTCAGACCGCGCCCGTGCGGGTGCTTGTAGTGGTCCAGGATGACTTCCTGGTACATCGAATCCAGCTTCACGTTCCCAGCCAGCCCCTCAGCCGAAGAAGTTCCGTACGTGCTCCAGGCCGTCGACCAGAGCGTCGATCTCCGACGGCGTGGAATACAGATAGAACGACGCTCGCGTGGTCGCAGGAATTCCGTAGCGCAGGCAGACCGGACGGGCGCAGTGGTGGCCGACCCGGACCGCGATGCCCTGCTCGTCGAGAACCTGGCCCACGTCGTGCGGGTGGATGTCGCCGAGCGTGAACGAGATCGCCGCGCCGCGGTCCTCGGCCGTGGTGGGGCCGATGATCCTGAGGTCGGGGACCTCCGCGAGCCGCTTCACCGCGTACTCGGTGAGCGCGTGCTCGTGGGCGAGGATCTTGTCCATGCCGATCGAGGACAGGTAGTCGATCGCCGCGCCGAGGCCGACCGCCTGGGCGATCGGCGGGGTGCCCGCCTCGAACTTGTGCGGCGCCGGAGCGTACGTCGACGAGTGCATCGACACGGTCTCGATCATCTCGCCGCCGCCGAGGAACGGCGGGAGGTCCTCCAGGAGTTCCTGGCGGCCCCACAGGACGCCGATACCCGTCGGACCGCACATCTTGTGGCCGGTGAAGGCCACGAAGTCGGCCTGGAGGGCCTGCACGTCGAGCGGCATGTGCGGCGCGGCCTGGGACGCGTCGATCAGGACCAGGGCGCCGACCTCCTGGGCGCGGCGCACTATCGCCTCGACCGGGTTCACGGTGCCCAGGATGTTCGACACCAGCACGAAGGAGACGATCTTCGTCTTCTCCGTGATGATCTCGTCGATGTTCGACAGGTCGAGACGGCCGTCGTCGGTGAGGCCGAACCACTTCAGCTTCGCACCCGTGCGCTGCGACAGGAGCTGCCACGGAACGATGTTGGAGTGGTGCTCCATCTCGGTGATGACGATCTCGGTCTCGTGGTCCACGCGGTAGGGCTCATCGGCCCAACCGAGCATGTTGGCCACGAGGTTGAGCGACTCGGAGGCGTTCTTGGTGAAGATCACCTCGTCGCGGCTCGGCGCGTTGATGAAGGCGGCGACCTTGTCCCGCGCGCCTTCGTACAGTGCCGTGGCCTCCTCGGCGAGCACATGCACACCGCGGTGGACGTTGGCGTTGTAGCGCTCGTAGTACTCGTTCAGGGCGTCCAGGACCTGGCGCGGCTTCTGCGAGGTCGCCGCGTTGTCCAGGTACACCAGCTTCTTACCGTCGTGGATCTGGCGATCCAGGATGGGGAAGTCCTTGCGGATCGCCTCGGTGTCGAGGAGGCCCGGCAGCTGCGTCACGCGGATACGCCACCCTTCGCGTCGAGTGCGTACGACTCGTAACCCTCGTTCTCCAGCTTGTCGGCGAGCTCGGCGCCGCCGGACTCGACGATGCGGCCGCCGGAGAAGACGTGGACGAAGTCGGGCTTGATGTAGCGCAGGATGCGCGTGTAGTGCGTGATGAGCAGGGTGCCCACCTCGCCGGTCTCGCGGACGCGGTTGACGCCCTCGGAGACGATGCGCAGGGCGTCGACGTCCAGACCGGAGTCGGTCTCGTCGAGGACCGCGATCTTCGGCTTGAGCAGCTCGAGCTGAAGGATCTCGTGGCGCTTCTTCTCACCGCCGGAGAAGCCCTCGTTGACGTTGCGCTCGGCGAAGGAGGGGTCCATGGAGAGGCGCTCCATGGTCTCCTTGACCTCCTTCACCCAGGTGCGCAGCTTGGGGGCCTCGCCGCGGACGGCGGTGGCGGAGGTGCGCAGGAAGTTGGAGACCGAGACGCCGGGGATCTCGACCGGGTACTGCATCGCGAGGAACAGGCCGGCGCGGGCGCGCTCGTCGACGGACATCTCCAGGACGTCCTCGCCGTCGAGGGTGACGGTGCCGCCGGTGATCGTGTACTTCGGGTGGCCCGCGAGCGAGTAGGCGAGGGTCGACTTGCCGGAGCCGTTGGGGCCCATGATGGCGTGCGTCTCGCCCTGCTTCACGGTCAGGTCGACGCCCTTGAGGATCTCCTTCGTGGCGTTGTCGGCCTCGACGGTGACGTGCAGGTCGTGGATTTCAAGCGTTGCCATGGATTGCCTCAGGACTCCTGGTTGAGGGAGACGAGCACGTCGTCCCCTTCGATCTGAACGGGGTATACGGGGACGGGGCGCGTCGCGGGAAGGCCGGACGGCTTGCCGGTGCGGAGGTCGAACGCGGAGCCGTGCAGCCAGCATTCGATCTGGCAGTCCTCCACCTCGCCCTCGGAGAGCGAGACGTTCGCGTGCGAGCAGATGTCGTTGATCGCGAACACCTCCCCCTCGGTCTTCACGACCGAGACCGGCGTGCCGTCGAGTTCCACCCGCTTCGGGGTGTTCTCCTCCAGCTCGCTCAGCCCACAGGCGCGCACGAAGGTGCCGGGCATCAGAGCGACGCCTCCAGCTCCTCGTCGATCTTCACGAGAAGACGTTCTTCGATGTCGTCGACACCGATCTGCTGGACCAGTTCGGCGAAGAAGCCGCGCACCACCAGACGGCGGGCCTCGTCGGCCGGGATGCCGCGCGCCATCAGGTAGAAGAGCTGCTCGTCGTCGAAGCGGCCGGTCGCGGAGGCGTGGCCGGCGCCGACGATCTCACCGGTCTCGATCTCCAGGTTCGGCACGGAGTCGACGCGGGCACCGTCGGTCAGAACCAGGTTGCGGTTCATCTCGTAGGTGTCCGTGCCCTCGGCCTTGGCCTCGATGAGGACGTCGCCGATCCAGACGGCGTGCGCCCCCTCGCCCTGCAGCGCGCCCTTGTACATGACGTTGGACTTGCAGTGCGGGGTGTTGTGGTCGACCAGGAGGCGGTGCTCCTGGTGCTGGCCGGCGTCCGTGAAGTACAGGCCGAACAGCTCGGCCTCGCCGCCGGTGCCCGCGTACGCGATGCGGGGGTGGAGGCGTACGACGTCGCCGCCGAAGGTGACCACGAAGGACTTGAAGGTGGCGTCGCGGCCGATCAGCGCGTTGTGCTGGCCGACGTGGACGGCCGTGTCGTCCCAGTCCTGGACGGAGACGACGGTCAGCTTGGCACCGTCGCCGAGGACGTAGTCGACGTTGGCGGCCAGGACCGCGTCACCGGTGTGGTCGATGACGACGACGGCCTCGGCGAAGGCTCCCAGCTCGATGACCTGGTGGCCGTAGGCGACACCGCCCTCGCCGTGCACGGCGATCCGGATGGGCTCGGTGAGCACCGTCTCCTTGGGGACGGTGACGACGCCGGCCTTCTCGAAGGCCGAGAACGCCTGGGCGGCGACACGGTCCACGGGGGTGCCGGCCCGGCCGATCCGCGCGTCGTCGCGGGCGACCGTCTCGACGGTGACGCCCTCGGGGGCGTGCACGTCGACCCGTACGCCTTCGCCGGTCGCGACGGCGGTGCCGTCGTGCAGCCCGCGCAGGCGCTCCAGCGGGGTGAACCGCCATTCCTCCTCGCGGCCGTGGGGGACGGGGAAGTCCGCCACGTCGAAGGACGGGGGCGCGCTCATGCGCGTGGCGACGGTCGACTCGGCGGCCACCGCGATCTGGCCCGCGGTGGTGGAGCCCACGGGGATGTTCTGAGCCTCAGCCATGGCTGTCGGTCTGCTCGCTTTCTTACGTGAGTGGCTTGACGGGGGTGGCGTTCGGCGTCAGCCGACCGCGCCCTCCATCTGGAGCTCGATCAGCCGGTTGAGCTCGAGGGCGTATTCCATGGGCAGTTCCTTGGCGATCGGCTCGACGAAGCCGCGCACGATCATGGCCATCGCCTCGAACTCGGTCAGACCGCGGCTCATCAGGTAGAAGAGCTGGTCCTCGGAGACCTTGGAGACGGTCGCCTCGTGGCCCATGGACACGTCGTCCTCGCGGACGTCCACGTACGGGTACGTGTCCGAGCGGGAGATGGTGTCGACGAGCAGCGCGTCGCACAGGACGTTCGACTTGGAGCCGTGGGCGCCCTCGCCGATCTCGACGAGACCGCGGTAGGACGTACGGCCGCCACCGCGCGCCACCGACTTCGACACGATGTTCGAGGAGGTGTTCGGCGCCATGTGGACCATCTTGGAGCCGGCGTCCTGGTGCTGGCCCTCGCCCGCGAAGGCGATGGACAGGGTCTCGCCCTTGGCGTGCTCGCCCATCAGGTAGACGGCCGGGTACTTCATGGTGACCTTGGAGCCGATGTTGCCGTCGATCCACTCCATGGTCGCGCCCTCGTACGCCACGGCGCGCTTGGTGACCAGGTTGTAGACGTTGTTCGACCAGTTCTGGATGGTCGTGTAACGGCAGCGGGCGCCCTTCTTCACGATGATCTCGACGACCGCGGAGTGCAGGGAGTCCGACTTGTAGATCGGCGCCGTGCAGCCCTCGACGTAGTGGACGTAGGCGTCCTCGTCGACGATGATCAGCGTCCGCTCGAACTGGCCCATGTTCTCCGTGTTGATACGGAAGTAGGCCTGGAGCGGGATCTCGACGTGCACGCCCTTCGGCACGTAGATGAAGGAGCCGCCGGACCACACCGCGGTGTTCAGCGACGCGAACTTGTTGTCGCCGACCGGGATGACCGTGCCGAAGTACTCCTTGAAGAGCTCCGGGTGCTCCTTGAGGGCGGTGTCGGTGTCCAGGAAGATGACGCCCTGCTCCTCCAGGTCCTCACGGATCTGGTGGTAGACGACCTCGGACTCGTACTGGGCCGCGACACCGGCGACGAGGCGCTGCTTCTCCGCCTCGGGGATGCCGAGCTTGTCGTACGTGTTCTTGATGTCCTCGGGCAGGTCCTCCCAGGACTCCGCCTGCTTCTCCGTGGAGCGCACGAAGTACTTGATGTTGTCGAAGTCGATGCCCGACAGGTCGGAACCCCAGTTGGGCATGGGCTTCTTCTCGAAGAGGCGCAGGCCCTTGAGGCGGAGCTTGGTCATCCACTCCGGCTCGCTCTTCTTCGCGGAGATGTCGCGGACGACGCCCTCGTTGATGCCGCGCTTGGCGGAGGCACCGGCCACGTCGGAGTCGGCCCAGCCGTATTCGTACGTGCCCAGACCCTCGAGCTCAGGGTGGGCAGTCTCCTCGATGGGGAGCGTCATGCGGGGTTCCTCCCGGCGGTGCTTGCGGATGCGTTATGAGTGTCGTGCGAAATCTTGGGGATGAACGTCGTGCACACCCCGTCGCCGTGGGCGATGGTGGCCAGTCGCTGGACATGTGTGCCGAGAAGCTGGGAGAAGAACTCCGTCTCCGCCTCGCAGAGCTGCGGGAACCGCTCGGCGACATGCGCGACCGGGCAGTGGTGCTGGCAGAGCTGCTCGCCGACCGGTGCGCTGCGCGCCGTGGCAGCGTACCCGTCCTTGCTGAGGGCCTTCGCCAGGGCTCCCGTGCGTTCCTCGGGGGTCGCGGCCTCGACGGCCTCGCGGTACGCCCCGGCCTGAGCGGCGATCCGGGCGCGGGCGAAGGACAGGATCGCCTCGTCCCCGCCCTCGCGCTCGGCGATCCAGCGCAGGGCGTCCTCGGCGAGCTTGTCGTAGGACTGGTCGAAGGCGTCCCGGCCGCAGTCGGTCAGGGCGAACACCTTGGCGGGGCGGCCGCGCGTGCGCGCTCCGTAGACCCGCTGCTCACGTGCTTCCACGACGTCGTCGGCGACCAGCGCGTCCAGATGGCGGCGCACGGCGGCCTGGGTCAGGCCCAGTCGGCCCGCCAGGTCGGCGACGGTCGACGGGCCGTGGTCCAGGATGGAGCGCACGACCCGGTTGCGCGTCGAGCGCTCACCGGTCGCGAGTTCCTCCTGCGGGGCCCCCGTGGGGGTCTCCCGAGCCTCGCCAACGTTTTTCACAACACCATTGTTGCGTAATTCCTCAGGGCCTGACAAGCCGCACCCTCCGGAGTGGGCGGTGCGCTGCATCACTTAGGTATACCTAAGGTGACCTGGGCAAACGATCTTTGATCGATCAATTCGGTGGCGCCGGGGCGGTCTCTCGGCAAGACTCCCGGACCATGCCGACACCCCCTCCGACCGGCCCACTCGTGACCCGCGGCACCCTCGCCGCGGACCTGCGTACGCTCGGCGTACGACCAGGGGAAACACTGCTCGTGCACTCCTCGCTCAGCGCCCTCGGCTGGGTCAACGGCGGCGCCGTGGCCGTCGTCCAGGGACTGCTCGACGTGCTCGGTCCCGAGGGCACTCTGGTGGTCCCGACCCAGTCCGGCGACCTCTCCGACCCCGCGCTGTGGAGCCGCCCTCCGGTTCCCGAGGAGTGGTGGTCGGCCATCCGGGCGACCATGCCCGCCTACGACCCCCGCGTGACGCCCTCCCGCGGGGTCGGCGTGATACCCGAGACCGTCCGCACCTGGCCCGGCGCCCTGCGCAGCGCGCACCCGGAGACCTCGTTCGCGGCGCTGGGCCCGGCCGCGGCCGCGGTCGTCGGCGGGCACGCGCCGGACTGCCGGCTCGGTGAGCGCAGCCCGCTGGCGCGGCTGGAGGCCGGCGGCGCCCGCGTCCTGCTGCTCGGCGCCGGGTACGACGCGTGCACCAGCTTCCACCTGGCCGAGTACCGCGTCCCCTCGCCCGTCGTGGAGGTCGGACGGCCCTCCCCCACGGGCTGGGAGACGGTCCGGGAGGTGTCGATCACCTCCGACATGTTCGAGGAGCTGGGCTCCGACTTCGAGCGGGACCGTCCCGTCGTACGGGGGACGGTGGGCGCGGCCCGGGCGCGGCTCTTCCCGGTGGCCGACGCGGTGGCGTACGCGGAGCGGTGGCTTCCCTTGCACCGGCCCCGGGACCTGGCCGTGGAGACCGCCGCCGCCCCCGGCGGTTCCGGGCCGCCGAGACGTCCCTAGACTTGCTCCTCATGCGAAGCGAGCCCGTGGTCCAGGTCCAGGCCCTGGTGAAGCGGTACGGAACGAAGACCGCGGTGGACGGCCTCGACCTGGTGGCCGCGGCGGGCATCACCGCCGTACTGGGACCCAACGGCGCCGGCAAGACGACCACGGTCGAGACGTGCGAGGGATACCGGAAGCCGGACTCCGGCACGGTGCGCGTCCTCGGCCTCGACCCGGCGAGACAGTCCGGCGAGCTGCACACCCGCATCGGCGTGATGCTCCAGTCCGGCGGCGTCTACTCGGGCGCCCGCGCGGACGAGATGCTCCGCCATGTCGCGAAGCTGCACGCCCATCCCCTGGACGTGGACGCGCTCATCGAGCGGCTCGGCCTGGAGGGCTGCGGCCGCACGACCTACCGGCGGCTCTCGGGCGGCCAGCAGCAGCGCCTCGCGCTCGCCATGGCGGTCGTCGGCCGCCCCGAGCTGGTCTTCCTCGACGAGCCGACCGCCGGCCTCGACCCGCAGGCCCGGCACGCGACCTGGGACCTGGTCCGCGACCTGCGCGCCGACGGTGTCTCCGTGATCCTCACCACCCACCACATGGACGAGGCCGAGCAGCTCGCCGACGACGTCGCGATCATCGACGCCGGCCGGGTCGTCGCCCAAGGCTCCCCCGAGGAGCTGTGCCGCGGCGGCGCCGAGAACACCCTGCGCTTCACCGGCCGCCCGGGCCTGGACGTGGCCTCCCTGCTCAAGGCCCTGCCCGCGGACTGCACCGCGGCCGAGCTGACGCCCGGGGCCTACCGGATCGGCGGCAAGGTCGATCCGCAGCTGCTGGCGACCGTGACGTCCTGGTGCGCCCAGCACGGCGTGATGCCGGAGAAGATCTCGGTCGAACGCCACACCCTCGAAGACGTCTTCCTCGAATTGACCGGCAAGGAGCTGCGTTCATGAGCCAGGCACAGCTTGGAGCCGACCGGCAGGGGGCCGTTTCCGCGACCGCCGCCGGCACGTACAGCCCGAGGCCCGGCGCCGCCCCGCTGCGGCGCATGATCGGCGCGCAGGCCGCGCTGGAGACGAGGATGCTGCTCCGCAACGGCGAGCAGCTCCTCCTCACGGTCGTGATCCCGACGCTGCTGCTGGTCCTGTTCAGCTCGGCCGACATCATCGACACGGGTCCGGGCGAGGCGGTCGACTTCCTGGCGCCCGGCATCCTGGCGCTGGCCGTGATGTCGACGGCGTTCACCGGCCAGGCCATCGCCACCGGCTTCGAGCGCCGCTACGGCGTCCTCAAGCGGCTCGCGGCCTCTCCGCTCCCCCGCTGGGGGCTGATGACCGCGAAGACGCTGTCGGTCCTGGTCACTGAGATCCTTCAGGTGATCCTGCTCACCGCGATCGCGTTCGCGCTGGGCTGGTCGCCGCACGGCAACCCGTTCGCCGTGCTGCTCCTGCTGGTCCTCGGCACGGCCGCCTTCTCCGGGCTCGGGCTGCTCATGGCGGGCACGCTCAAGGCCGAGGCCACGCTGGCCGCCGCCAACCTCGTCTTCCTGCTGCTCCTGGTCGGCGGCGGGGTGATCGTGCCGCTGGACAAGTTCCCCGCGGGTGTCCAGGACGTGCTCGGTCTGCTGCCCATCACGGCGCTCTCGGACGGGCTGCGCGACGTCCTCCAGCACGGTGCCCAGATGCCCTGGGGCGATCTGGGGATCCTGGCGGTCTGGACGGTCGTGGGCCTCGGCGCGGCCGGCCGGTTCTTCCGCTGGGAGTGACGGAATCCTCCCCTCCAGGGGCCGACCCTCGTGAAAGCGTGCACAAGCGGGCCCCTACGATGGTGCGCGTGCAGAACCTGACCCGAGCCGACGCCCTCAGCGCGGTGCGCAACCCGCTCGCCTTCATCGCCGAACGCTGGACCCCGACCTCGCGGACGGTGCAGCGCGCGGCCCTCTCCGCGCTCGTCATGGCGGTGGTCATCGTGGTCACCGGCGGTGCCGTGCGGCTCACCGGCTCCGGCCTCGGCTGCCCGACCTGGCCCAAGTGCACCGACGACTCGCTCACGGCGACGAGCGCGATGGGCTTCCACGGCGCCATCGAGTTCGGCAACCGCATGCTGACGTACGTGCTGTGCGCCGCCGTCGGCTGGGCGATCATCGCGGCGCGCTCGCGGAAGCCGTGGCGGCGCGGTCTCACCCGGCTCGGCTGGGCCCAGTTCTGGATCGTCATGAGCAACGCGGTCCTCGGCGGGATCGTCGTGCTGGTCGGCCTCAACCCGTACACGGTCGCCGCCCACTTCCTGCTCTCCACGGCGCTCATCACCGTCGCCGCGCTCATGTGGCAGCGCACCCGCGAGGGTGACGGGGCCCCGCGTCCGCTGGTCGGCAAGTCGGTGCAGCAGCTCGTGTGGTTCCTGGTCGCC
This sequence comes from Streptomyces sp. NPDC056738, assembly GCF_042790435.1. NCBI lineage: Bacteria > Bacillati > Actinomycetota > Actinomycetes > Kitasatosporales > Streptomycetaceae > Streptomyces > Streptomyces sp. NPDC056738. The sequence goes on along the minus strand of NZ_JBHTZF010000021.1, from coordinate 96,772 downwards.
GCCTCGGTCCTGCTGATCGCGGTGGGGACGGTCGTCACCGGTGCCGGGCCGCACGCGGGTGATTCGAGCGAGGTCGAGCGCATCCCCGTGAGCTGGGAGAACATCGCCAAGCTGCACGCAGTGCTGGCCTGGATCGTCGTGACGCTGACCTTCGCCCTGTGGTTCGTCCTGAAGGCGGTGGACGCCCCCCAGGGTCCGCTGCGGCGCACCCGCGACCTGTTCCTGATCCTCCTGTCCCAGGGCGTCCTCGGCTACGTCCAGTACTTCACGGACCTGCCCGAGGCCCTGGTCGCCCTGCACATGCTCGGCTCCTGCCTGGTGTGGATCGGGGTCCTGCGCGTGCTGCTGTCCCTGCGTGAGCGCCCGGAGGCCGTGACCGATCTGCCGGGTCCCGCGACGACGTCGGCCCTCACCCGCGCGTAGCCCTTCCCGGGCCGCCATCGGCGCGCGGCGTCCAGCAGGGAGCACTGGGCGCCCCCGCGCTCACTCCAGCCCGTACACCCGCCGGGCGTTGCCCGCCGCGATCAGGGCCGCGACCCGCTGCGCGTCCGCCAACGACCAGGCCCCTTCGGCGACCCAGTTGCCGAGCACCCGTGCCAGCGCCTCGCGGAAGAGGCGTGCCCCGACCACATGGAGTTCGGGGAGTCCCTGCGCTCCGCTGGAGAAGAGGAGCTTGCCGAAGGGGGCCAGCTCCAGGATCTCGGCGAGGACGGCGGCCGACCGGGCCCCGGTGCGCACCAGGGCGGCGCCCAGATCGGCGTAGACGTGCGGGAAGACCCCCGCGAGATGGGCCGCGTGCCGCTGGTAGGGATAGCCGTGCAGCAGGACCAGGTCGGTGCCGAGGCCGGCCGTGGCGCGGGCGAAGTCGGTGAGCAGCACGGGGTCGGTGCGGTCGATGCGCTGTCCGGGGTCGCCGAGTCCCGCGTGCAGTTGCAGGGGCAGGCCCGAGGCGACCGCGATCCACAGCAGATGGCGGAGCAGGACGGGGTCGGTGAGCGTGCCGCCTACCCGGCGGCCGGCGAGCCAGCGGCCCGCCGCGCCCCGTACCTCGCCGGGTCCGGGCGGTTCGGGCGCGAGGGCCAGCCCGTGCCGCACGCCCGCCACGGAGGTGAAGGCCACGGCGGTCGCGGCGGCCCCGTGGACGGATTCGGCGAGATTGGCGAGAAAGGCCTCGACGGTTCCCGAGGTGTCGGCGACCTGTTCGGCGAGGAGCTCCAGACGGACGATCTCGTGGGCCCTGGCTCCTCCCGTGGAGGCCATCTCGCCGGGCCCGGTCAGATCGCCGGGCAGCCCGGTGTCGACGAGATACGTGGTGATGCCGCTGCCGCGCAGCAGTCTGCGGCCCGTCTCCAGGACGCCGAGTTCGCGGCGCCGGGCCAGATAGCGGGCGGGCGTGCAGTGCGGTTCGAGTCCGAGCAGGGGCGGGCACCAGCGTCGTACCGCGAAGCCGGTCTGGGTGTCGAAGAGGGTGGTGCCCGCGGCCGGCGGCCCCTCGGTCCTGGCGAGGTGGGCCTCGAACGTGCCGAGGCCCAGCTCCGTGCGCAGTACGCCGTGGCAGTACTGGTCCACCAGGGACGGCGTTTCGATCATCCGGACTCCCCGCGAATGGACCGTGGCTTTTCAGGTCCTAACGGCTGAGCCGGGTGTCAGGTGTTGGTCGCGCACACCCCGTGCGAACAGCCGACGATTGTCGGCCGTCCGTGCGACGGGTGACGTGTCAGTCGTTCGCCCGGCCGCCGAGCTGGATGCCGGCCATGCGCTTCCACTCGTACGGACCCGTCTTGACCTTGGCCGCGAACTCGCCGTCGAACGCCTCGTGGACGGTGACGCCGGCCTTCGTCACGGCCTTCTCGGCGATCTCGTAGCTCGTCGCCACGAGGTCGCCCCAGCCGCCGTCCTCGCCGACGAGGACGATGCGGGCGCCGCGCTCTCCGATGTACGCCACCTGGGCCTCGACCCCGCCGTGCGCCTTGGAGAAGGCGGTGATGCGCTGCGCGAGCTTCGCGGCGGCGCGTTCGGCCTTGGGGTCCTGGACGGTGCCGGGGGTCTCGTCGATCTGCTGGGTGTCTGCCATGGCCAGGATGCTACCGACGGGTAGATCGAACGGCGACGGGAGGGGTGCGTGGCCTTGACCACGCACCCCTCCCGTCCACGTCTCCGGACCGCTCCAGCGCGCCCTAGCGCAGGAAGGGGTCCACCGCGACGGCCACGAAGAGGATCGACACGTAGGTGATCGACCAGTGGAACAGCCGCATCTCCTTGAGCTTGCCGCCCGTGACCTCGGCCTTGGCACGGTTCTGCAGGCCGTGCGCCTCCCACAGCCAGAACCCGCCCGCGGCGAGCGCGACGGCGGTGTAGAACCAGCCCGTGTACCCGAGCGGGGTGAGCAGCAGCGAGACCGCGACCATCACCCAGCTGTAGATGACGATCTGGCGGGCGACCACCTTGTTGCTCGCGACGACCGGCAGCATCGGCACGCCCACGCGCGCGTAGTCCTCGCGCACCTTCATGGACAGCGGCCAGTAGTGCGGCGGCGTCCAGAAGAACATGACGAGGAAGAGGATGACCGGCGCCCACGACATGGAGTTCGTGACGGACGACCAGCCGATGAGCACGGGCAGACAGCCGGCGATGCCGCCCCACACGATGTTCTGCGAGGTACGCCGTTTGAGGATCATCGTGTAGACGACGACGTAGAAGAGGAGCGCCCCGAGCGACAGCCAGGCGGACAGCCAGTTGACGGCCAGACCGAACAGCAGGGTCGACACGACCGCCAGCGTGATGCCGAAGGCGAGGCACTCACGGGGGCTGACCATCCCCGTGACGAGCGGACGCTGCGAGGTGCGCTCCATGAGGGCGTCGATGTCGCGGTCGATGTACATGTTGAGCGCGTTGGCGCCGCCCGCGGACAGATAACCGCCCAGGCAGGTGAGGAGCACCAGCTTCAGATCGGGCACACCCTGCTGGGCCAGAAACATCACCGGAACGGTGGTGATCAGCAGCAGCTCGATGATCCGCGGCTTGGTCAGCGCCACGAACGCCTTGAGACGGGCCCCGAACGGCCGCTGGCCTCGGCTGCTGCTCGTCCCGAGAACACCCGCAGGACGGGATTCGACGGCCGTCACGCACACCCCTGACAGAGACATCCCAGCGAGCCCCCGGATGAAATCCCCGTAAAGGCCCGCGCGTACCACGCCACTGTAGACGTTGCCCAGACCCCGGCATTCGCGGGGGTGGGCCCGTGTTGAGGAGTGCGGCTGGAAGAGCTGACCGAGACTCGATTGAGCACTCGGACGAGCGGCTCCGTATTCATGTGCCGAACACGGAACGACCCAGTCGGGAGGCGGATCCCGGCGAGTCCCGGCAGTCTGGAATGACTCGAAAAAACGCGCGTACTCACGGGGGTAGGCTCGACAACGGCCGGGGCGCCCAGTGCACCGGCATTTCGACATGTGTGACATGTGGAGAGGAGCCCTGACCCAGGGTGAGCACCAAGCCGACCACCACAGACCTCGAGTGGACCGAGCTGGACCAGCGGGCCGTGGACACCGCCCGCGTCCTGGCCGCCGATGCCGTACAGAAGGTCGGCAACGGCCATCCCGGTACGGCCATGAGCCTGGCGCCCGCCGCCTACACCCTCTTCCAGAAGGTGATGCGGCACGACCCGGCGGACACCGACTGGGTAGGACGCGACCGCTTCGTGCTGTCCGCCGGCCATTCGTCCCTGACCCTCTACACCCAGCTCTACCTGGCCGGCTTCGGCCTGGAGCTGGACGACCTGAAGTCCTTCAGGACCTGGGGCAGCAGGACCCCCGGACACCCCGAGTACGGGCACACCCCGGGCGTGGAGACCACGACCGGTCCGCTCGGCCAGGGTGTCGCCAACGCGGTGGGCATGGCGATGGCCGCCCGCTACGAGCGTGGTCTGTTCGACCCCGAGGCGCCGCAGGGCGAGTCGCCGTTCGACCACTTCATCTACGCGATCGCCGGTGACGGCTGCCTCCAGGAGGGCATCTCCGCGGAGGCCTCCTCCATGGCCGGGCACCAGCAGCTCGGCAACCTGATCCTGCTGTGGGACGACAACCACATCTCGATCGAGGGCGACACCGAGACGGCGGTCTCCGAGGACACGGTCAAGCGCTACGAGGCGTACGGCTGGCACGTGCAGCGGATCGCCCCGAAGCCGGACGGCGACCTCGACCCGCACGCCATCTACAACGCGATCGAGGCCGCGAAGAAGGTGACGGACAAGCCGTCCTTCATCGCGATGCGCTCGATCATCGCCTGGCCCGCCCCCAACGCGCAGAACACCGAGGCCGCCCACGGCTCGGCGCTCGGCGACGACGAGGTCGCGGCCACCAAGCGCGTCCTCGGCTTCGACCCGGAGAAGTCCTTCGACGTCGCCGCCGAGGTGCTGGCCCACACCCGTCAGGCCCTGGACCGGGGTGTCCAGGCCAAGGCCGAGTGGGACAAGGGCTACGCCGCCTGGCGTACCGCCAACCCGGAGCGCGCGGCGGAGTACGACCGCATCGCGGCGACCGAGCTGCCGAGCGGCTGGGAGGAGAAGCTCCCCGTCTTCGAGGCGGGCACGGGTGTCGCCACGCGCGCCGCGTCCGGCAAGGTGCTGCAGGCCCTCGGCGCGGTCATCCCCGAGCTGTGGGGCGGCTCCGCCGACCTCGCCGGCTCGAACAACACGACGATCGACAAGACGTCGTCCTTCCTCCCGGCGGACAACCCGCTGCCCGAGGCGAACCCGTACGGCCGCACGATCCACTTCGGCATCCGCGAGCACTCCATGGCCGCGGAGATGAACGGCATCGTGCTGCACGGCAACACGCGCATCTACGGCGGCACCTTCCTGGTGTTCTCCGACTACATGCGCAACTCGGTCCGCCTGTCGGCGCTGATGCACCTGCCGGTGACGTACGTGTGGACGCACGACTCGATCGGCCTCGGCGAGGACGGTCCGACGCACCAGCCGGTCGAGCACCTGGCCTCGCTGCGCGCCATCCCCGGCCTGAACGTCGTCCGTCCCGCGGACGCCAACGAGACGGCCATCGCCTGGCGCGAGATCCTCAAGCGCTACACCAAGGTGTTCGGCAAGGGCGCCCCGCACGGTCTCGCGCTCACCCGTCAGGGTGTGCCGACGTACGAGGCGAACGAGGACGCCGCCAAGGGCGGTTACGTGCTGTTCGAGGCCGAGGGCGGCGCGCCCGAGGTCATCCTGATCGGCACCGGCTCCGAGGTGCACGTGGCCGTCGAGGCGCGTGAGCAGCTCCAGGCCGCGGGCATCCCCACGCGGGTCGTGTCCATGCCGTGTGTGGAGTGGTTCGACGAGCAGGACCAGGGGTACCGGGACAGCGTCCTGCCGCCGTCGGTGAAGGCCCGTGTCTCGGTCGAGGCCGGAATCGGTCTCACCTGGCACCGGTTCGTCGGGGACGCCGGACGCATTGTTTCGCTGGAGCACTTCGGTGCTTCGGCCGACGGCAAGGTGCTCTTCCGCGAATTCGGTTTCACTGCCGAGAACGTCGCGGAAGCCGCCCGGGAATCGATCGCCGCAGCCCAGCGCTGACGCCGACATACGACACGTAGGAGATGCAATTTCCATGACAGACGCACTCAAGCGCCTCTCCGAGGAAGGCGTCGCGATCTGGCTGGACGACCTGTCGCGCAAGCGGATCACGTCCGGCAACCTTGCCGAGCTGATCGACCAGCAGCACGTCGTGGGCGTCACCACCAACCCGTCGATCTTCCAGAAGGCGATCAGCAGCGGAGACGGCTACGAGCAGCAGGTCACCGAGCTGGCGGCCCGCAAGGTCACGGTCGAAGAGGCCCTGCGCATGATCACCACGGCGGACGTCCGCGACGCCGCCGACATCCTGCGCCCCGTCTTCGACGCCACCGAGGGCCAGGACGGCCGTGTGTCGATCGAGGTCGACCCGCGCCTGGCGCACAACACCGAGGCGACCATCGCCGAGGCCAAGCAGCTCGCCTGGCTGGTCGACCGCCCCAACACCCTCATCAAGATCCCGGCCACCAAGGCGGGTCTGCCGGCGATCACCGAGGTCATCGGCCTCGGCATCAGCGTCAACGTCACGCTGATCTTCTCGCTGGAGCGCTACCGCGAGGTCATGGAGGCGTTCCTCGCCGGCCTGGAGAAGGCCAAGGAGCGCGGCCTGGACCTCTCGAAGATCCACTCCGTGGCGTCCTTCTTCGTGTCCCGTGTGGACACCGAGATCGACAAGCGGCTCGACGCCCTGGGCACCCCCGAGGCCAAGGCCGCCCGCGGCAAGGCGGGCGTCGCCAACGCCCGGCTCGCGTACCAGGCGTACGAAGAGGTCTTCTCCGGCGACCGCTGGGGCGTCCTCGACCGGGCGCAGGCCAACAAGCAGCGCCCGCTGTGGGCCTCGACCGGCGTCAAGGACCCGGCGTACAAGGACACGCTGTACGTCGACGAGCTGGTCGCGCCGAACACTGTGAACACCATGCCGGAGGCCACCCTGGAGGCCACCGAGGACCACGGGCAGATCACCGGCAACACCATCGCCGGCACGTACGAGCGCTCCCGCGCCGAGCTCGACGCCGTCGAGAAGCTCGGGATCTCCTACGACGACGTGGTCCAGCTCCTCGAGGACGAGGGCGTCGAGAAGTTCGAGTCCGCCTGGAACGACCTGCTCAAGTCGACCGAGGCGGAGCTCCAGCGCCTCGCCCCTTCGGAGGGCTGAAACCTTGTCGAGCAGCAACCCGCTGCGTGACCCCGCAGACCGACGGCTCCCGCGTATCGCGGGGCCGTCGGGCCTGGTCATCTTCGGCGTCACGGGCGATTTGTCACGTAAAAAGCTGATGCCCGCGGTGTACGACCTCGCCAACCGGGGTCTCCTTCCGCCGGGCTTCTCGCTCGTCGGGTTCGCCCGCCGCGAGTGGGCCCACGAGGACTTCGCCCAGGAGGTCCACGACGCGGTCAAGGAGCACGCCCGCACGCCCTTCCGCGAGGAGGTCTGGCAGCAGCTCGTCCAGGGCATGCGCTTCGTCCAGGGCACCTTCGACGACGACGACGCCTTCGACCGGCTGCGCTCCACCATCGAGGAGCTGGACAAGGCCCAGGGCACGGGCGGCAACTTCGCCTTCTACCTGTCCGTGCCGCCGTCCGCGTTCCCGGTGGTCATCCAGCAGCTCAAGAAGCACAAGCTGGCGGACCAGTCGGGCGGCTCCTGGCGCCGCGCGGTCATCGAGAAGCCCTTCGGCCACGACCTCAAGTCGGCCGAGGAGCTCAACGCGATCGTGCACGAGGTCTTCGCCCCGGACCAGGTCTTCCGCATCGACCACTACCTGGGCAAGGAGACCGTCCAGAACATCCTGGCGCTGCGCTTCGCCAACACGATGTTCGAGCCGATCTGGAACCGGTCGTTCGTCGACCACGTCCAGATCACGATGGCCGAGGACATCGGCATCGGCGGCCGCGCCGGCTACTACGACGGCATCGGCGCCGCCCGTGACGTCATCCAGAACCACCTGCTCCAGCTCATGGCACTGACCGCGATGGAGGAGCCCTCCTCCTTCGACGCCGACGCGCTCGCGGCGGAGAAGACCAAGGTGCTCGGCGCGACCAGGCTGCCGAAGGACCTGGGCAAGAGCACGGTCCGCGGCCAGTACGCGGCGGGGTGGCAGGGCGGCGAGAAGGTCGTCGGCTACCTCCAGGAGGACGGTATCGACCCCAAGTCGAAGACCGACACCTTCGCCGCGATCAAGGTGGAGGTGGACAACCGCCGCTGGGCGGGCGTCCCGTTCTACCTGCGCACCGGCAAGCGGCTCGGCCGCCGCGTCACCGAGATCGCGGTCGTCTTCCAGCGCGCCCCGCACTCCCCCTTCGACCACACGGCGACGGAGGAGCTGGGCCAGAACGCGATCGTGTTCCGCGTCCAGCCCGACGAGGGCGTCACGGTCCGCTTCGGTTCCAAGGTGCCCGGCACCTCCATGGAGATCCGGGACGTCTCGATGGACTTCGCCTACGGCGAGTCCTTCACGGAGTCGAGCCCGGAGGCGTACGAGCGTCTGATCCTCGACGTGCTGCTCGGTGACTCGAACCTCTTCCCGCGCACCGAGGAGGTCGAGCTGTCCTGGAAGATCCTCGACCCGATCGAGCAGTACTGGGACAAGCACGGCAAGCCCGCGCAGTACCCCTCGGGCACCTGGGGACCCGTCGAGGCCGACGAGATGCTCGAACGAGACGGACGGAGCTGGCGTCGCCCATGAAGACCGATCTCACGGACACCACGGCCAGCAAGGTCAACAAGGCCCTCGTCCAGGGCCGCCGCGCCATCGGCACGCCCGCCGTCGGCATGGTGCTCACCCTCGTCATCGTCACCGACGAGGAGAACGCCTACGACGCCCTGAAGGCCGCGAACGAGGCCTCGCGCGAGCACCCCTCGCGCACCCTCGTGGTCATCAAGCGCGTCTCCCGCTCCCCCCGCGACCGCACGACGTCGCGGCTCGACGCCGAGGTGCGGCTCGGGGCGGAGGCGGGCACCGGCGAGACGGTGGTGCTGCGCCTGTACGGCGAGGTCATCAACCACGCCCAGTCGGTCGTCCTGCCGCTGCTGCTGCCCGACGCGCCCGTCGTCGTCTGGTGGCCGGTGAACGCGCCGCTCGACCCGGCGAAGGACCCGCTCGGCGCCCTCGCGCAGCGCCGGGTGACCGACACCTACGCCGCCGAGGCCCCGGTACGGGAGCTCAACGCCCGCGCCGAGGCCTACACCCCGGGCGACACGGACCTGTCGTGGACCCGCATCACGCCCTGGCGCTCGATGCTGGCCGCGGCCCTGGACCAGGTCGCCTGCGACGTGGACGCGGTCGAGGTGGAGGGCGAGGAGTTCAACCCGAGCTGCGAGCTGCTCGCGATGTGGCTCGCGGACCGCCTCGAGGTCCCCGTCAAGCGGTCGCTGTCCTCGGGCCCCGGCCTCACCGCGGTCCGGCTGGACACGAGCTGCGGCCCGATCGTCCTGGACCGCGCGGACGGCACCCTCGCCACGCTGTCCATCCAGGGTCAGCCCGACCGCGCCGTGGCGCTCAAGCGCCGGGACACGGCCGAGCTGATGGCGGAGGAGCTGCGCCGCCTCGACCCGGACGACACCTACGCCTCGGCGCTGCGCTTCGGCGTGGACCGGCTGAACGCCCCGGCGGACACCGCCGGGTCCGGGTCCTCGGGCGGTACCGCGACCGCCACGAAGGCGGCCCCGGTCGCCAAGGACTCCCCCGCCGGGGTGGCCGAGACGCTCGCCAAGAAGGCGGCGGACAAGGCGGCCGCAGAGTGAACACTCCGCAGCTCGTCGTCCACCGCGACAAGGAACTGATGGCCCAGGCCGCGGCGGCACGGCTGATCACGAAGATCGTGGACGCGCAGGCCTCGCGCGGCTCCGCCTCGATCGTGCTCACCGGCGGGCGCAACGGCAACGGGCTCCTCGCGGCGCTCGCGTCCGCGCCCGCCCGGGACGCCGTCGACTGGGCGCGTCTGGACCTGTGGTGGGGCGACGAGCGGTACCTCCCCGAGGGCGACCCCGACCGCAACGACACGCAGGCCCGCGCGGCCCTGCTCGACGCGGTGCCGCTGGACCCGGCGCGGGTGCACACGATGCCCGCGTCCGACGGTCCCTACGGCGCCGACGTCGAGGCGGCGGCGGAGTCGTACGCGGCGGAGCTCGCGAAGGCCGCCGGGCCGGAGAACCACGGCCCGGTCCCCGCCTTCGACGTGCTCATGCTGGGGGTCGGCCCCGACACCCACGTGGCCTCGCTCTTCCCGGAGCTGCCCGCGGTGCGGGAGACGGAGCGGACGGTGGTCGGCGTGCACGGCGCGCCCAAGCCGCCGCCGACCCGGATCTCGCTGACCCTGCCCGCGATCCGCTCCGCCCGCGAGGTGTGGCTGCTCGCGGCGGGCGAGGACAAGGCCGAGGCGGCCGCCATCGCCCTGTCCGGCGCGGGCGAGATCCAGGCCCCCGCCGCCGGCGCGTACGGCCGCTCCCGCACCCTGTGGCTCCTGGACGCCCCAGCGGCGTCCCAGCTGCCACGCTCGCTGTACCCACCGGCGTCCGCCTGACGACGGACGGCCCGAACGGCTGAACGGGGGCGGCAGGGTCCATGGACCTTGCCGCCCCCGTTTCGTACACGGTCCCGCCCGCCGACCGAGCCCTCACGAACTCGGCCCGGCCCGGCCGGGGGACGCGTCCCTCAGCGGGCCGAGCTGATGCGGTCCCGGCCGCCCTCCAGCCGACCCTGCCGGCGCAGTTCCGTGATGTCGGCCGCCAGGCAGTCGCGGATGTCCTTGCCCGTACGGCGCCAGCCGAAGAACTCGCAGGCCTGCTTGATCAGTTCGTCCTCCGTCATCCCGGGACACTCGGCGGCCAGCTCGCACAGCGCCACGTACCGCTCGGCGGGGGCGATGTGCAGGATCTTGCGGACCGTGTCGCCGTCCTCCGGACAGCGGGCGCCGACGACGTCATGGCCCTGCCGGTCGAAGAACGCCCCGTCCACGGCGACGAGCCCCGAGGAGACGAGCGTGCGCGCCACCGCCCGGACGTTGTCCCGGATGCGGCTGCCCGCCCTGGCGACGCCCCAGGCCTCGCGGGCCCGCTGCACCAGCAGGTCCTCGTGGATGGGCCCCTCGATCTCGATGACCTGTGCCAGCAGCCTGCGCAGCGCCGGACGGGCCTCCGTCGTGTGCAGCTCGTGGCCCGGCCGCACCACGACCGCCGCGGTCCGGTACGGGGTGCTCCACTCGCGTTCGGCGCCACCGATCGGCACCCGTTCGTACGCCGGCTCCGCGGGTTCCGGCGTCCGCGGCCGGGGCGGCGCGGCCGCCCGTGCCCCCGTGCCGTCGGCCGCCGCACGCGCGTGCGGTACGTCGGTCCGTTCCCCGGCGGACGGCCCTTCCCCGGAGGACGAGGACGGTGCGGCCGGCACCGGGAGGGATGACGGGGCGAGTGGCCCCTGGGCGATCGCCTGCTCGACCGCCTCCCGCAACCGCAGTTCAGCGGCCGCGCGACCCCGGTACCAGTCGGTGCCCCAGATGCGGTGGAGCCGCCAGCCGAGCCCGTTCAGGACCTGCTCACGCAGCCGGTCCCGGTCACGGGCCGCCTTGGACGAGTGGTACATGGCGCCGTCGCACTCGATGCCGAGCGCATAGGCACCCGGCAGTTCGGGGTGGCGCAGGCCGAGGTCGATGCGGTAGCCCGCGACGCCGACCTGCGGCTGGACCTGGTGGCCCCAGTCGCGCAGGACGGCCAGAACGGACTCCTCGAACGGGCTCTCCGGCTCGGCGTCGGCCTGGACGAGGTCACGGGCGAGGACGGACGGCCCGTTCTCGGCGTACTCGAGATAGCGCTTCAGGTACTGCACGCTCTCGTTGGGGCTGTCGGACAGACTGGTGCCGCGGAAGGACGAGACGACCTCCATACGGTGACGGGCCCGGGTCACCGCCACGTTCAGGCGGCGCCAGCCACCGCCCTTGTTGATCGGGCCGAAGTTCAGCCCCAGCTTGCCGTGTTCGTCGGGGCCGTAGCCCACGGACATGATCATCACGTCGCGCTCGTCGCCCTGGACGGACTCCAGGTTCTTGATGAAGAAGCCGTCGAGACGGTCCTCGGTGAAGCAGTGGTCGAGGTCGGGCCGGGCCGATCTCGCCTGTTGCACGGCCTGGTCGATCGCCGACGCCTGCGCCTGGGAGAGCGCGACGACACCGAGGGTTCTGCCGGGGCGGGTGTCGAAGTGGTGGAGGACGCGCCGGGCGACGAAGTCCGCTTCGAGGCGGTTGTCGCGCCGCCCGCCCCTGTCGTACACGCCGTCGGCCTGGAGAAAGGCGACACCGACGTCGTTGCCCTCGTCCAGCGCACCCGGGAACGTCACCATCGAGTTGCCGTAGAACTCGCGGTTGCTGAACGTGATCAGGTTCTCGTGACGGCTGCGGTAGTGCCAGGTCAGCGGCAGCTCGCGCATGGCGCCGGCCTTGCAGGCATGCAGCAGCGACTCGAAGGAGTCCGGCACGTCCTGCGCGTACTCGTCCGAGTCGTCGTCGACCGAGGAGTCGAAGAACGAGGTCGGCGGCAACTGCTTGTCGTCACCGGCCACGATCAACGTGCGTCCCCGGTAGACACAGTTGACCGCGTCACTCGGGCGGACCTGGGAGGCCTCGTCGAAGACCACCACGTCGAAGTGGAAGTCCGGCGGCAGGAACTGGCTGACCGTCAGGGGACTCATCATGAAGCACGGCTTGATCGACTGAACGACGTCGCGGGTCCTGCCGAGCAGTTCCCGAACCGGCATGTGGCGGGTCTTCTTCTCCGCCTCCCGGACGATGACGGCGCCCGCTCCCCCGGCGAAACGGCGCGGGCGCCGCTTGTTGCAGGCCTCGATGACGGCGCCGCCCGCGGCGGCGATCAGCCGGCGGTCGGCTTCCTGGAAGTCGGTCACCCGCGCGTCGAGGTCCTCGGAGCGGGACCTGCGCAGGCGTATGTCCGTGGCGAGGACACCGTCGGCCCAGGCCCGCAGCAGCGCCTGTTCGACGACATCGGCCAGCCGGCCGGGTTCGACGCCCCGCTCGGCCGCGCTCGTCACGAGGTCGTCCGCGCCGTGCCGGGCGAGTACGGCGACGCCGTCGACGTAGGCGTGCCAGATCTCCGGGCCCTGTTCGTCGCCCTGGAGGACCGCGATCGACCGGTGGGCCTGGTCGAACAGACCCAGCAGGCCGGGCGAGAGCTGGGTGCGGCGCGCGGTGTCGAACAGATCGAGCAGGGCCTCGACGGAACGGGTCCACCGGTCGGCCCGAGCGCTCACCGTGGCGCACCAGGTGGCGAGCGAGTGCCGGATGTTCTCGGCGAGCAGCTCCGGCAGCCGGTCCGTGTCGGCGTCGCAGGCGAGCCGTCCGGCGAGCAGTTCTCGGCGGTCGGCGTCCTGGCCCAGCACGTCGATGCGGTCGGCCGTGGCCAGCGCCAGGTCGAGGTCCGCCATGGCCTCCCGGGTGCGCGGGAGGTACCGACCGAGCAGCGCGGCGTGAACGTCGACGAGCCGGTTTCGCTCGGCGGCGGCCTCCTGCCACGCGAGTGCCTGCTCCAGCCGGCCCGGCAGCGACTTGTCCCAGGCGCCGCCGCGGGTGAGGGCGGTCACGGCCGCGCGGTCGGCCTTGTACTGGCCCGAGAAGCGCCCCATCAGACCACCGTGCCGAGCGGCGAACCGGGCGACCAGCTCCGGCAGTTCGGTGCAGGAGAGCACCTGTTCGCCGAAGGCGTCCGCGGCCTCGCCGCGGGCCGAGGCCTCGGCGTCGTGGGCACGGCGCAGCTCCGCGGTCGCCGCGTGCGCGCGGCGCAGGACGTCGGCGTCGAACCATCCACGCGGCGGCCGGTGGCCGCCGCTCGTCAGGTCGGCGAGCTCGCACAGCGCGAACGCGGTCTCGGCGCGGTCCGCCTTCGGCAGGCCGAACAGGTCCGCGAGCTGGGCCACTTGCGCCGACACGTCGTCGGGCAGGCCTCCGTCCGCCTGGGCCGCCCCCGCCGGCGAGGTCTCCTGGTCCGGGAGCCCCTCCCTCAGGGAGCGCACGGTCTGCCGGACCTCGCGCACCGACCGGGGTTCGTCCTGCGTCGCCGCGAAGGGGCGCCGGGCCGTGGCGGTCATCAGGGCGTCGAGGGCTTCCGCGGCCTCGGAGACCACCTGGTGCGGTGAGGTGCCGGTCAGTCCGCGCCAGGGGAAGGACTCCCCTTCGGCCGCCGGGCGCCAGGCACGGCCGATCGTCCGGGAGGCGGCGGCCAGTTCCTGCAGCGCGCCCGCGGTCAGGCCCCGCACGACCTTGCCGTTCTCCGCGGCCAGCGGCAGTTTCGGGGTGCCGGCCTGCTCCAGCAGGACCAAGCGCCCGAGCACGTCGTGCAGCGTGCGTTGCAGGGGAGCACGGGTCTCGTTCATGGCGGCGGCGTACGCGGACAGTTCCTCGCGCAGCCCTCGGGCCCGCTCCAGTTCGTGCTCGGCGGCACCGGTGACGCGGACCTCGGTGGTGAGCACCCGCGCGAGTTCGGTGGCCACCGCCTTCTTGCTCGTGTCACCGCTGTGCAGCGCCATCACGAAGTCTCCGAGGCCCACGCCGCGCAGCCGGTTGCGTACGACGTCGAGCGCCGCGGCCTTCTCGCTGACGAACAGCACGCTGCGCCCGGCGTGCATGAGCGCGGCGATCATGTTGGTGATGGTCTGGCTCTTGCCGGTGCCGGGCGGGCCGCTCATCACGAACGACCGCTGGTCGAGGGCGGCGGCGATGCACTGCCGCTGCGAGGCGTCGGCGTCGAGGACCAGCGGGGTCCGCTCGGGGAGCTGGACCTCGTCGATGCGGTCCAGGTCCGCCGGTTCGAACCCGATGAGGTCGTCGGGCAGACCGGCGTCGGGGCCGAGGGCGACGGCCCGTACGAGCGGATGGCCGAGGACCTGTTCCTCGTTCTGCTGGAGGTCCTGGTACATGGCCTCCCGGTGCGAGGCGAACAGTCCGAGCACCACCCGCTCGTCCACCGACCAGCCCTTCTGGCCGGCCGCCGCCGACCGGGCGGCCGAGATCACGGCGGGCAGGTCCGTCACGTCCGCGGCGGTGACCCGGCTCCAGTCCACACCGAGCCGCTCCAGCTTCACGGCGAGCGCGGGATTGTGGATGCGGTCCTGGTCGTCGGCCAGGTGGAGGCGGGTGCGCCGGTTGCCGTCCCTGCGCAGTTCGACCGGCACGAGGAGCAGCGGAGCCGCGCTGCCCTGGTCGGCGCCGGCTTCTCTCCAGTCGAGCATGCCGACACCGAGCCACAGCACCCACAGACCGTAGTCGTTGTACATCTGGCCGGACTTCTGCCGCAGTTGGTACAGCGAGCTGTCCAGGGAGGCCTGAGTGGCCTTCTGTGTGACCAGCCCGGTCCTCGGCCGCCGGTCCGCGGCGACGGCTCCCGCGCCGCTGGTGGAGCCGCCCTTCGCCAGATCGAGTTTCACCGGTTCCGCGTCCGCCTGCTCGACGACGGGAGCGAAGTCCCAGCCCTTGGCGAGGTCGGAGAGCAGAACACCGGCGGACGGCGTGGTGATCTCCAGCGTCGCCGTTCTGGTGTGCCGGAAGTTCAGCAGCCGGTTGCGCCCGCCCATGTCCAGCAGGGAGTTGCGCCAGCCGTCCAGAACGGCCTTCAGCCGGTCGAGGCCGGGATCGCTGACCGTGGCGGACACGGTTCGGGACTGATCGGGCATACGGTGAGTACCTCCTGGGCGCCATGCGCAGGGGTGGCCACCCTCTCAGGCCCCCCTGGAACTCCCTCCCTATCAGCTCGGTTGTTCCGGCACACCGAAGATCACCGACAAGATATGCGCTTGTTGTGAAGAAATCGAACACAAGTCGTGAGGGTGAACGCGGTGGCACCCGCTTCGCCTTGACAGGCTCGGGCTTCACCCTCCGGTATACGGGCCCCGGGGGATGCCGTGGGGATACGGGGCGTACGGGTTCGCCGGCGGGAACGGCGTCCCCTGCGGCGGAAGCAGGGGCCGGGGGAGCGGCAGGGTCGCGGGGTGGGCGCGGAGTCTGATTCCGTGGTGGCGGCGGAGTCGGTTCATCTCCAGGGCCGCGATGGCGGTGACCGTCACCGGGGCGCCCAGGATGAAGACGACGCCCATCGTGAGGCTGAGGCCGTGCAGGTCGCCGGTGACCAGGTCGGGAATGGCCATGAGCCAGGTCGTCACGGCGGCCAGCAGCGGCGGCAGACAGCGGTGCACGGCCGCCGAACCGAAGTAGTTCCCGGACAACTGCACCGCCCCGTAGGCGACGACGCCGATCAGCCAGAGCGCCACGAAACCCAGCGGAACCAGCGCGACGCCTCCGACAGCGGTCGCGAGCTGCATGAGGAGTACGGCGGTCACGGCCATGCCGATGAACAGCAGCAGCAGTTTGAGCGAGCCGAGGAGCGGGCGCCGCAACTGCCGGACGGTGCCGGTGCGCCGCCATACGAGGAGCATCACGCCCACGGTCAGCGGCGTGATGAACAGCAGGACCACGGCCGCCGTCAGGACGTTTCCCAGGATCTCCGTGGTGTCGAACTTGTGCTGCACGAAGGTGTAGACACCGAACGCCGCGACCGCTCCGGCGACGACCCGCACGCGCTTGAGGCGCTCCACCGACGGATCGACGGGCTCGGGAATCCACGCCGGATGGAACAGCGCCCTCGCCATCCGTCTCGGTTTGAGGAAGGTCCGGACCGTCAGTCTTTCCCTCGTCCACCGCTCACGTGATCCGGCCACTTCCGCTCCCCCGAACGATCGCCATCGTGATCACCAGGGATGCTACGGGAAGCGGGCGGACTCCCGCCGCCCGCTTCCCCTCAATCAGGCTCAACGACCCCGCAGGGTGCGGTACTTGGCGACCAGGGCCTTGGTCGACTCGTCCAGTCCGGGGACGTCGGCGCCCTCGGTCAGGGCGGGCTCGACGCGCTTGGCGAGCACCTTGCCGAGCTCGACGCCCCACTGGTCGAAGGAGTCGATGTTCCAGACCGCGCCCTGGACGAACACCTTGTGCTCGTAGAGGGCGATCAACTGGCCCAGGACGGACGGGGTCAGCTCCTTCGCCAGGATCGTGGTGGTCGGGTGGTTGCCCTCGAACGTCTTGTGCGGCACCAGCTCTTCCGGCACGCCCTCGGCGCGGACCTCGTCCGGGGTCTTGCCGAAGGCCAGCGCCTGCGTCTGCGCGAAGAAGTTCGCCATCAGCAGGTCGTGCTGGGCGACCAGACCCGGCAGCAGGTCGGCCACGGGCTCGGCGAAGCCGATGAAGTCGGCGGGGATCAGCTTCGTGCCCTGGTGGATCAACTGGTAGTAGGCGTGCTGGCCGTTGGTGCCGGGCGTGCCCCACACCACCGGTCCGGTCTGCCACTCCACCGGGTTGCCGTCACGGTCGACGGACTTGCCGTTGGACTCCATGTCGAGCTGCTGGAGATAGGCCGTGAACCTCGACAGGTAGTGCGAGTACGGCAGCACGGCGTGCGACTGGGCGTCGTGGAAGTTGCCGTACCAGATGCCCAGCAGGCCCATCAGCAGCGGGGCGTTGGCCTCGGCGGGCGCGGTGCGGAAGTGCTCGTCGACGAGGTGGAACCCGTCCAGCATCTCGCGGAAGCGGTCCGGGCCGATCGCGATCATCAGCGACAGGCCGATCGCAGAGTCGAACGAGTAGCGGCCGCCGACCCAGTCCCAGAACTCGAACATGTTCGCCGTGTCGATGCCGAAGTCCGACACCTTCTCCGCGTTCGTCGACAGCGCCACGAAGTGCTTGGCGACCGCTTCCTGACCCGCCTTCAGACCGGTCAGGAGCCAGTCACGCGCGGAGGTGGCGTTGGTGATCGTCTCGATCGTGGTGAACGTCTTGGAGGCGATGATGAACAGCGTCTCGGCCGGGTCCAGGTCCCGCACGGCCTCGTGCAGGTCGGCGCCGTCCACGTTCGACACGAACCGCACCGTCAGCGAGCGGTCGGTGAAGGAGCGCAGCACCTCGTAGGCCATCGCGGGGCCGAGGTCGGAGCCGCCGATACCGACGTTCACGACGTTCTTGATGCGCTTGCCGGTGTGCCCGGTCCACTCGCCCGAACGGACCCGGCCGGCGAAGTCCGCCATCTTGTCCAGGACCGCGTGCACGGCCGGCACGACGTTCTCCCCGTCGACCTCGACCACCGCGTCCCGCGGCGCCCGCAGCGCGGTGTGCAGCACCGCCCGGTCCTCGGTCGTGTTGATCCGATCGCCCCGGAACATCGCGTCCCGCAGCCCGGACACGTCCGTGGCGGCGGCCAGCTCGCGCAGCAGCCGGAGTGTCTCGTCGGTGACGAGGTGCTTGGAGTAGTCGACGTGCAGATCGCCGACCTGGAGCGAGTAGCCGGAGCCGCGTCCGGCGTCGGCCGCGAACAGGTCGCGCAGATGGGTGCCGGCGAGCTCCTCGCGGTGCTTGGCCAGAGCGGTCCACTCGGGTGTCTGGTTGAGCCTGGTACGGCTTTCTGCGTTCATCTCGGACTTCCGCCTTCTTTCCTGCCTGTGCTGCTGCGTACCTTGCCCCGCTGCCGGTCCCAACCTAATTGATCAGGGCTGGACACGAGCTGTCGTAGTGCGTCCACCGGCTCAACAACAGATACGTCCGGCCGGCCCCCAGGTGTCAGCGAGGTGACACGGAAAGGGAACCGCCGGGCTCGCCTCGCAGAGCGGGGCAGGGGCGGGGCAGGGCGCACCACGCGGCTCGGCGGCCGGGTCCGTACGGGATCACGGCCATCCGCGGCCGGCACGAATTCCGGCCCGCACTGCTGCATCGGCGTGACCCGCCGACCGCTCCCCCGCTTCAGCGGGCCTCCGCACGGCAGGGCGTGGCACGGCTCAGCTCGCCCCGGGCATGCGAACGAGGGACAGGGAAGCCCCGCCAGGGAGGTCCGCCCGCACCGCGGGCATCCGGACATGGCCGGCATGGCAGGCGCCGGCCACGGCAGACACGACAGACAGACACACACGATGACCCGGCAACGGGCCGGATCCGGTGTCGGCGTCGTCGTGAAACCGTTCCGGCCAGACACCCATGGGATGCCCGGCCGGTTCTCAACTCCTAGATCTCGCCCCGCAGTTTGGCGAGCGCCTCGGCGAGGATCGCCTCGCCGTCCGCGTCGCTGCGCCGCTCCCGCACGTACGCGAGGTGCGTCTTGTAGGGCTCGGTGCGCGGCGGGTCCGGCGGGTTGTCCCGGTCCTGTCCGGCGGGGAAGCCGCAGCGCGGGCAGTCCCAGGTGTCGGGAACCTGCGCGTCGCTGGCGAAGCTGGGCTGCGTCTCGTGCCCGTTGGAGCACCAGAAGGAGATGCGCAGCCGCGGCGCGGACTCGCCGCGCTCGGCCTCGCCCATCGGCCCCGCCCCGACCCGGCTTCCTCGGATCGCGTTGCCACTTGCCACGGTGTAACTCCCTGCGTGATGGTGCCGCGAAGCGAGTCGGCGTGTCGCTTCGTTGCGAGCGCCTCAGTCTACGTAAGGCCCAACGCGCGTCCAGTGATTGGAGTTACATCCCCACCCCTAGACGCAAGCCCCATGATAGGCGGCGCCTGGAGGCGCGTACCGGACATGGGGCCTTACGTGCGGAATGTGCTTGCGAGATGTGCAGTTGTGCTGTCGTACCGATGTCGATCGGCGATCAGTTGTTGATCTTCATCAGGACACCCAGCACGACGATGCACACGAACCAGAGCAGGCCGAGCACCACGGTGATGCGGTCGAGGTTGCGCTCGGCGACCGAGGAGCCACCGACGGACGACTGCATGCCGCCACCGAACATGTCGGAAAGGCCGCCGCCCTTCCCCTTGTGCATCAGCACGAGCAGCATCAGCAGCAGGCTGAAGACGATCAGGGCGATCGAGAACCCCAAAACCACGGCTGGACCAACTTCCTCGGAACTGGATGGACTGCGGGGGCCCGGTGCGAGTGCACCAGACCCCCGCAAGGGTACGACGAATCGCCGCTACCGCATACTTACTGGTCGCGGAACCGGACGATCTTGACGAACTCGTCGGCGTCCAGCGACGCGCCGCCGACCAGAGCGCCGTCGATGTCGGGCTTCGCCATGATCTCGGCGACGTTGCCGGACTTCACGGAGCCTCCGTACTGGATGCGGACCTTGTCGGCCAGCTCCTGGGAGTACAGCTCGGCGAGCTTGGCGCGGATCGCGGCGCAGACCTCCTGCGCGTCGTCGGCGCCGCAGACCTTGCCGGTGCCGATGGCCCACACGGGCTCGTACGCGATCACGACGGACTCGGCCTGC
Source organism: Streptomyces sp. NPDC056738 (assembly GCF_042790435.1). Classification (NCBI taxonomy): domain Bacteria; kingdom Bacillati; phylum Actinomycetota; class Actinomycetes; order Kitasatosporales; family Streptomycetaceae; genus Streptomyces; species Streptomyces sp. NPDC056738. Next base: position 76,973 of record NZ_JBHTZF010000021.1, on the reverse strand, counting down.
TCGGCGGGGAGGTCCTTCAGACCGCCTTCGACCTGGGCGAGGGTGTGGGAGACGTGGTTGCCCGCCTCGCGGACGTCCAGTTCCTCGCCCACGCACAGGATCGGGGTCAGGCCGTGCTTGTAGGCGGCCTTGACCTTGGCGTTCACGATCTCGTCGGTCTCGTTGTGGTACTGGCGGCGCTCGGAGTGACCGACGGCCACGTACGTGCACTTCAGCTTGGCCAGCATCGAGCCGGAGATCTCGCCGGTGTAGGCGCCGGAGTCCTGCGCGGACAGGTCCTGGGCCCCGTACTTGATCTTGAGCTTGTCGCCGTCGACCAGGGTCTGCACGGAGCGCAGGTCGGTGAAGGGCGGCAGGACGGCGACCTCGCAGGCCTCGTAGTCCTTGTCGGCCAGGGCGAAGGCGAGTTTCTGGACGTGCGCGATGGCCTCGAGGTGGTTGAGGTTCATCTTCCAGTTGCCCGCCATCAGCGGCGTGCGCGTGCTCATCTAGGTCAGTCCTCCAGTGCGGCGAGGCCGGGGAGCGTCTTGCCCTCGAGGTATTCGAGGGAGGCGCCGCCACCGGTCGAGATGTGGCCGAATGCGTTCTCGTCGAAACCGAGGGTGCGCACCGCGGCGGCGGAGTCTCCGCCGCCGACGACGGTGAAGCCCTTGGAGTCGACGAGGGCCTGGGCGACCGCCTTGGTGCCCTCGGCGTAGTCGGGGTGCTCGAAGACGCCCATGGGACCGTTCCAGAACACGGTCTCGGCGTCGGCGAGCTTGGCTGCGTAGAGGGCACCGGTCTTCGGGCCGATGTCCAGGCCGAGCTGGCCCTCGGGCATCTTGTCCGCGTCGACGGCGGTGTGCTCGGTGGGCGCCTTGGCCTTGAGGTCCGGGAACCCGGGGGCGACGACGACGTCGACCGGGAGCACCAGCTCGACGCCCAGCTTGTCGGCGCGCTCCATGTACTCGGTGACGGCCGGGATCTGGTCCTCCTGCAGCAGGGAGGAGCCGACCTCGTAGCCCTTGGCCTTGAGGAAGGTGAAGGCCATGCCGCCGCCGATCAGGATGCGGTCGGCCTTGCCGAGGAGCTGGTCGATCACGGCGAGCTTGTCGGAGACCTTGGAGCCGCCGAGCGCGACGACGTAGGGCCGCGCGACGTCCTCGGTGAGCTTCTTCAGGACGCCGACCTCGGTGGCGATGAGGTAGCCGGCGTAGTGCGGCAGCCGGGCCGGAAGGTCGTACACGGAGGCGTGCTTGCGGTGCACGGCGCCGAAGCCGTCGCCCACGTAGACGTCGGCCAGGGCGGCGAGCCGGTCGGCGAACTCGCCGCGCTCGGCGTCGTCCTTGGACGTCTCGCCCGCGTTGAAGCGGAGGTTCTCGATGACCGCCACCTGGCCGGGCTCCAGGCCGTCGACCGCTTCGTGGGCGGCGGGGCCGACGGTGTCCTGCGCGAACGCGACGGGCGCGCCGAGCAGTTCACCGAGTCGCTCGGCGGGCTGGAGGAGGGAGAACGCCGGGTCCGGGGCGCCCTTGGGGCGGCCCAGGTGCGAGGCGACGATGACCTTGGCGCCCGCGTCGGCCAGTGCCTTGACGGTGGGCAGGACGGCGCGGATGCGGCCGTCGTCGGTGATGAGGCCGTTCGCCAGCGGCACGTTGAGGTCGGCGCGGACGAATACCCGCTTGCCGGCCACGCCTTCGGCGAGCAGCTCGTCGATCGTCTTCATGAAAGGGACTCCTGGGGAAGGCTCTTCAGATCCGCGAGAGGTGACCGATCCGGGCGGTCGGTCACTACGTGGCGCAGGGCCCGGACAGCGCGGCGTCGCGCTGCCCGAGCCCTGGCTCACATCGAGGTGCCTGCTCTGGAAACTAGAGCTGGTCGCCGACGAAGACCGTGAGGTCGACGAGGCGGTTGGAGTAGCCCCACTCGTTGTCGTACCAGCCGAGGATCTTCACCGTGTTGCCCTCCTGGACCATGGTCAGGGAGGAGTCGAAGGTGCAGGAGGCCGGGTCGCTGACGATGTCCGAGGAGACGATCGGGTCCTCGGTGTACGCCAGGAAGCCCTTGAGCGCGCCGTCCTCGGAGGCCTTCTTGAACGCGGCGTTGACCTCGTCCTTGGTGACCTCGCGCTGGAGCGTCACGACCAGGTCGGTGGCCGAGCCGGTCGGGACCGGGACGCGCATGGCGATGCCGTCCAGCTTGCCCTTGAGCTGCGGGAGGACCAGGGCGGTGGCCTTCGCGGCACCGGTCGTGGTCGGGATGATGTTCTCGGCGGCGGCGCGGGCGCGGCGCAGGTCCGAGTGCGGGAAGTCCAGGATGCGCTGGTCGTTCGTGTACGCGTGAACCGTCGTCATCAGGCCCTTGACGATGCCGAAGTTCTCGTCGAGAACCTTGGCCATCGGCGCCACACAGTTGGTGGTGCAGGAGGCGTTGGAGATGATGTTGTGGTTCGCCGGGTCGTACTGGTCCTGGTTGACACCCATCACGATGGTGATGTCCTCGTCCTTGGCCGGAGCCGAGATGAGGACCTTCTTGGCGCCGCCGGCGATGTGCTTCTCGGCGTCGGCCTTCTTCGTGAAGATGCCGGTCGACTCGATGACGATGTCGACGCCCAGCTCGCCCCACGGGATGTCGGCGGGGTTGCGCTCGGACAGGACCTTGATGGTGTGTCCGTCGACGGTGATCGTGTCGGCGGTGTGCGACACCTCGGCCTTGAGGCGGCCCAGAATGGTGTCGTACTTCAGAAGGTGGGCGGTGGTCGCGGTGTCACCCAGGTCGTTGACAGCCACGATCTCGATGTCAGCACCCTGCTCCAGCAGCGCGCGGAAGTAGTTACGACCGATGCGGCCAAAGCCGTTGATGCCTACGCGGATCGTCACGAACCGATCTCCTCGTTAGGTACGCCGACTCAAGTGTCGGCGAGTTGTATGGGATGTCCCCGACCGCCTCCGACCCTACCTCCCCCAAGGCCCCGGAGTGACATCGAGCACGGCCATACACGGCAGGGCGATCCGTACCCGCCAGTAGGGGTACGGATCGCCCGTGTCGATCATGCGATTGTCACGGACCGTCAGTCCTCAAGTGCCGAGAGTGCCTTTCCGATGAGGGCCGCGCGGTCGGCCGCGGTGGCGACGTGCTCCAGGCCGAAGCCCAGCAGCACGGTGTCGTCCGTGGTGACCGCTCCATATGTCTTGAAGAGTTCGCCGGTGCGGGCCCAGTCCCGCAGAACGGCGGGGCTGCCCGCGGGCGGACCGGCGACGGTCCAGGGGCCGAGGGAGGTCTCGAAGCCCTCGGTCCCGGTGCTGGTGCCGCCGACCGTGAGGGCGGTGTTGTCGACGAGGACACCGTGGCCGCCCGTGCTCGGGTCGGTGATGTAGCCGATCGACACCTCGATCGACCTGCCGGCGTACGCGCTCAGGTCGAAGGCGACCGGCTGCCAGCCGCTGGACGCGCCGGTCAGGCTGTTCCACCGGCCGCTGGAGCCGGTGGCGGTGCAGCCGGCCGCGCTCACGGTCAGGTAGTGCTTGATCCAGGGGTGTTCCCGGGCGAGGAAGCCGGCCTCGCACTCGGCCGGGACCGCGGCCGAACTGGCGCCGCCCGCCTCGGGGAGGGTGGTCCAGTCGTCGGCCCCGGTCGTGTGGACCTCGACGACCGCGTGGTCGTAGCCGGGCTCGGTGTCCCACAGCATCTGGGAGCGCAGCGTCGGCCGGTCGGCGGCGGTGACGCCGGTGAGGTCGATGGTGCGGGTCAGCCGCTTGTAGGCGTCGTCGGTGTGCACCGCGGCGGCCATGTAGGAGCCCTCGTAGGGCCCGTACGGGTTGACGGTCCCGCTGAACTGTCCCGCTCCCGCGCTGGAGGCGAACTGCGGGTAGCGCGCAGCGGAGAGCGAGTCCGAGGTGACGCCGTAGGTGCCGGCCGCGTTCAGCGGGTTGCCGGGCGCGTCTCCGAGGGTCCCGCCGGCTCCGCCGAGCCCGCCGGAGCCGGTGAAGCCCTTGGCGCCGGGGGTGGACGTACGGGAGTAGGCGCCGAGGTAGTACTGGCTGAAGTCGTTCGAGAGGGTGCCGCCGCCGAGGTCGACGCTGCCGCCGGCCAGTTCGCCCGCCTCGACCAGCTTGCCGCCCTCGTTGAGGTAGGCGCGGAGCTGGAGCTGGGTGGCGTTGCCGGGCCGCGGGGCGCCGGTGTAGTGGACGACCGTGCCGAAGTGGCCGAGCACGGCGAGCGCGTCCGGCGCGCCCTGGGTGGCGACGTCCCAGACGAGGGCCTTCTTCCCGTCGGCCTTCAGCGCGTCGACGTAGGTCTGCGCCTGTGTGGCGGCCGCGCCCTCCTCGGCGACCACGAGCACGTCGGCGCGCGGCCGCTGGGCCACGGTGTACGTGAAGTGGGTGCTGGAGGTGGGCTTCCCGCTCCGGGTCTCGCCGGTGAACCAGACCTCGACCGTGTCGCCGGGCTCCGCGTCCTCGACCTTGGCGCGGTATTCGTCGAAGTAGAGGTTGTCCGTGCCGCCGTAGGTCTCGCCGCCCCGCCAGGGCCTGAGCGAGGTGGCGTGCGTACGGCCGCCGTCGACGCGGTACTTGAGCTTCTTGTCGCGTACGGATTTGCGGACGACGACCGAGACCTTCTGGTCCGCGCCGCGGGCGTACGACGTCGTGAAGGCGGAGGGGGTGAAGTCGGGCGCGTCGAGGCCGACCGAGGAGGAGGGCCGGTCGGGGTGGGCCGCGGTCTCGGCGACGGAGAGCGCGAACGGCACGTTCTTCTCGAATTCCTGCTCGATCAGCTTCTCGTCGTCCGGGAAGGTGAAGACCGAGGCGCAGTCCGCGGCGTTCCAGCCGTCGTTCGGGTCGAGGTCCGAGGCGGTCTCACACGTCGACATCTCGGGGGTGAACATCGCCATGCCGTTGACGTTGCCCGCGTGGCCGTCCGCCTCGCCGTTGGTGGTGTAGAGCTCCGAGGAGACCTGCGGGTGGTAGCCCGGGATCGCGGACTTCTCCGGAGTTCCGGCGAGCGCCTTGTAGAGCACGTCGTCGGGGGTCGGCGTCGCCACCTGCCAGCCGACCCCGTAGAGGAGCAGTTCGGCGGCGGAGTGGTAGTTGATCCCGTACGTGAAGCCGACGCGCTTCTCGAAGGCGTCGAGCGCCTTGGTCTCGGGCTCGGACCCGGGAGTCGCGCCCCGGTAGGTCTCGCTGGTGGGGTTGGGGGACGAGCCCTCGTCGTCGTAGCCCCACTTGTAGGCGAAGTTGCGGTTCAGGTCGACGCCGTCACCGGTGGAGATGACGCCGTCGCCGTTCACGTCCCGCAGGTTCTTGCGCCACTGGCGGGTGTCGGCGTCCTTGAAGGTGTAGTCGTAGCCGTCGGGGTTGGCCGACAGGACGAACCACAGCTCGGTGGAGTCGACGATCTTCTTGACGCGCTTGTCCGTGGAGTAGTTGTCCAGGTAGTAGTGCATCAGCCGCCGGGTCATCTCGGGCGTGATCCACTCGCGCGCGTGCTGGTTGGACATGTACAGCACCGACGGCTTGGAGCCGTCCTTGGTCTTCCTGGCGCCCTTGGTCAGCTTCAGCGCGAGGATGTCCTGGCCGTTCAGGGTCTTGCCGATGGAGACGACCTTCGTCAGGCCGGGGTTCGCCCGGCCGGCCTCGACGATCTCCTCCTGGAGGTTGCCCTTCCCGCTGTACGGGCGGAACACCCCCTGGGCGGCGTCCGCGACGCGGTTCTCCGCCTTGGCGGAGAGGGTGTGTTCGGTGAGGTCGACGCCCTGCTTCTCCAGCTTCCGGGCCTGCTGGTCGGTGACGTAGACCTCGACGGTGCTCTTGCCGTTCTTCCAGGTCGTGTCGCCGAGTTCGTGACTGTCCTGGCCGGCCGCGAGCAGCAGGGGTACCTGCTGTTTCGTGACCTCCGCGCGGAACACCTTCACGGCGTTCGCGTCGGGCTTGGGTGAACTGCCGTCCTGCGCGCGGGCGACCGGCGCCACGGCCGCACCGCCCAGCAGGAGCGCGCCGGTAGCGAGGATCGCGCTCGCTCTTCGTCTCATGAGTCCCCCTTGCACGGGTCCGCCACAGCAGCGAACGGATGCCAGGCTCATGACACTTCAAGGTCAAGTCAAGGGTGCCTCGCGGGCCGACACGAGCCGGTGCCGACCTCCCAAGTGGGCGTCGGCACCGGCATATTGAGCTTCTGTCAGATCATCCGGCAGGCAGATCACGTCCTGCGCGCACGTCCGGACCTCGCACACGTCTCTCACGTCGCCCCGCGATCCGGGTCAGCCGGCGAGGTTGTCCGCCATCTCCTCGGACAGGCTCGACTCCGTCCCGGGGATCCCGAGGTCCTGCGCCCGCTTGTCGGCCATCGCCAGCAGCCGGCGGATACGGCCCGCGACCGCGTCCTTCGTCAGCGGCGGGTCGGCGAGCGCGCCCAGCTCCTCCAGGGATGCCTGCTTGTGCTCCATGCGCAGCCGTCCGGCGGCGGCCAGGTGCTCCGGCACCTCGTCCGCGAGGATCTCCAGGGCGCGCTGGACACGGGCTCCGGCGGCGACGGCGGCGCGCGCCGAGCGGCGCAGGTTGGCGTCGTCGAAGTTGGCGAGCCGGTTCGCCGTGGCGCGGACCTCGCGGCGCATCCGCCGCTCCTCCCAGGCCAGCACCGACTCGTGGGCGCCGAGACGGGTGAGCAGCGCGCCGATCGCGTCGCCGTCGCGGACGACGACCCGGTCCACGCCGCGCACCTCGCGGGCCTTCGCCGCGATCGAGAGCCGGCGGGCGGCACCGACGAGCGCGAGCGCGGCCTCCGGTCCCGGGCACGTCACCTCGAGGGACGAGGAGCGGCCGGGCTCGGTGAGCGAGCCGTGCGCCAGGAAGGCCCCGCGCCAGGCGGCCTCGGCGTCGCAGGTCGCCCCCGAGACCACCTGCGGCGGCAGTCCGCGGATCGGGCGTCCCCGCCCGTCCACGAGGCCCGTCTGGCGGGCGAGCTGGTCACCGCCCGCGACCACGCGCACCACGTAGCGCGAGCCGCGGCGCAGTCCGCCGGGCGCCATCACGATCAGTTCGGAACTGTGGCCGAAGATCTCCAGAATGTCCCGCTTCAGGCGGCGCGCCGCCATCGCGGTGTCCAGCTCCGCCTCGATCACGATCCGGCCGCTCACCAGGTGGAGGCCGCCGGCGAACCGCAGGATGGCCGAGACCTCCGCCTTCCTGCAGCAGGTCCGGGTGACGGGGAGCCGGGAGATCTCGTCCTTCACCGCTGCCGTCATCGCCATGGGCCGATCCTTCCATGCATCCGAAAAATACGGTCGTACGCGGCGGCCAACAGCTCCGGATCGTGCCGCGGAGATCCATCGGGCCTGGCCACCGGCGCCAGCTCGACCGCGGCACCGAACCGCTTGGCGGCGTCGGCGAGAGACTCGCGGTCGGGCACGGCAGCCTCGTCGGCCAGCACCACGTCCAGGGCGAGTTTAGGGGCGTGTCGTCCCAAAACCTCCAAATGACGCTGCGGGGAGAAGCCTTCGGTTTCTCCGGGCTGCGGTGCGAGGTTCAGGGAGAGTACCCGGCGCGCCCGGGTCTGGCTCAGGGCGTCCAGCAGTTCGGGCACCAGAAGATGCGGAATGACCGACGAGAACCAGGAGCCGGGGCCGAGAACCACCCAGTCCGCGTCGAGGACCGCGGCCACGGCCTCGGGCACGGCCGGCGGATCGTGCGGTACGACGTGCACGGACTGGACCTCACCGGGGGTGAGCGCCACGTTCGCCTGGCCCCGGACGGTGCCGACCTCCTCCGGCCGGTCGGGGTCGTGGCCCTTGACCAGGGCCTGGAGCTCCAGGGGCACGGCGGACATGGGCAGCACCCGGCCGTGCGCGCCGAGCAGCTTGCCGACCAGGTCGAGCGCCTGCACGTGGTCGCCGAGCTGCTCCCACAGGGCGACGATCAGCAGATTGCCGACCGCGTGTTCGTGCAGGTCGCCCTTGGACTGGAAGCGGTGCTGGATGACGCGGGCCCAGGTCTGGCCCCAGTCGTCGTCGCCGCACAGCGCCGCCAGCGCCTTGCGCAGGTCACCGGGCGGCAGGACGCCCAGCTCGTCGCGCAGGCGCCCGCTGGAGCCGCCGTCGTCGGCCACGGTGACGACGGCCGTGAGGTCGCCGGTGATCCGGCGCAGCGCGGCGAGCGAGGCGGACAGCCCCATGCCGCCGCCGAGGGCGACGACCTTGGGCTGTGCGCCGCGGCGGCGCGGCTTGGCTCCGCGCGCCGCGGCCGGCCGGCCCGCCCGGTCCCCGGGGGTCTCCCGGCGCAGCCGGCTCAGCCGCAGGGCAGTACGTCCGGTCACTCGCGCCCCATGTCCCGGTGGACGAGCACGGTCTCCACTCCCTGGGAGGCGAGGCGGGCGGCGAGCTTCTCGGCGGTGGCCACCGAGCGGTGCTTGCCGCCGGTGCAGCCGACGGCGATGGTCACATAGCGCTTGCCCTCGCGCCGGTATCCGGCGGCGATGAGCTGGAGCAGCTCGGCGTAGCGGTCGAGGAACTCCTTGGCGCCCGGCTGGTTGAAGACGTAGGCCGAGACCTCTTCGTTCAGGCCGGTGAAGGGGCGCAGCTCGGGGACCCAGTGCGGGTTCGGCAGGAAGCGCATGTCCACGACCAGGTCGGCGTCGACCGGGAGGCCGTACTTGAAGCCGAAGGACATGACGGTGGCCCGCAGCTCGGGCTCCTCCTCGCCCGCGAACTGGGCGTCCATCTTGGCGCGCAGCTCGTGCACGTTCAGGCTGGAGGTGTCGATGACCAGGTCGGCGTCGCCGCGCAGCTCGCGCAGCAGCTCGCGCTCGGCGTCGATCCCGTCCACGATGCGGCCGTCGCCCTGGAGGGGGTGCGGCCTGCGCACCGACTCGAAGCGGCGCACCAGGGCCTCGTCGGAGGACTCCAGGAACACGATCCGCCGCGTGACGTTGCGCGACTCCAGGTCGGCGAGGGACTCGCGGAGGTTGTCGAAGAACCGCCGGCCGCGTACGTCGACGACGACGGCGATCCGTGCCACGTTGCCCTGGGAGCGGGCGCCGAGCTCCACCATGGTGGGGATCAGGGCGGGCGGCAGGTTGTCGACGACGAACCAGCCGAGGTCCTCCAGACACTTGGCGGCCGTGGACCGGCCGGCTCCGGACATGCCGGAGATGATCACCAGCTCGGGGATGACGGCGTCGGCGGTTCCCGCCCCGGCTGTCTCGATGCCCGTACCCACCTGTTCTCCGACTTCCTGCGGGGCTTCGCGCTCCGCCTGTTCTTCACTCGTCTCGCTGTGTGCTTCCCGGCCCTGCGCCGGACGTTCCTCTTCGCGCGCGTTCTCGGTCATGTCTCCTGCCCCCGTCGCTCGTCCGAGGCGCCCGCGGTCACGGGCTCCTCCGCGGGGCCCGCCGTCGTCTCGGGCGCCGCGTGTTCGTCGTCTTCCATGATCTCTCCAGTGGCCGTGTTCACGGCGGGTGCCGCGGGAGCCGCCTGGGCGAGGGCCACGGCGATGGTCTCCGCCGTCTTGCGCCCCACGCCGGGGACCTCGCAGATCTGGTCGATCGTCGCGGACCGGAGCTTCTTCACGGAGCCGAAATGTTTGATCAGTGCCTGCTTGCGGGACTCGCCCAGGCCCGGCACGTCGTCCAGCGGGCCCGACCTGAAGCGTTTGGCCCGCTTGGCGCGCTGGTAGGTGATCGCGAAGCGGTGGGCCTCGTCCCGGACCCGCTGGAGCAGATACAGGCCCTCACTGCTGCGCGGCAGGACCACGGGGTCGTCCTCGCCGGGCAGCCACACCTCCTCCAGGCGCTTGGCGAGCCCGCAGACGGCGATGTCGTCGATGCCCAGCTCGTCCAGGGCCCGCTGGGCGGCGGCGACCTGCGGACGGCCGCCGTCGACGACGACGAGCTGCGGCGGGTAGGCGAAACGCTTGGGCCGGCCGTCGTCCTCCGCGAGGGTGCTCCCGGAGAGCGGGATCCCGTCGGCCAGGATCTCCGCGGCTCCCGGAACGCCGTCCTCGCCGTCCGTCCACTCCCCGGTCTTCTCCTTCTCGACGAGATAGCGCCGGAAGCGGCGGGTGATCACCTCGTGCATGGAGCGGACGTCGTCCTGGCCGGCGAAGCCCTTGATCTGGAAGCGCCGGTACTCACCCTTGCGCTGGAGCCCGTCCTCGAAGACGACCATCGAGGCCACCACGTCGTCGCCCTGGAGGTGCGAGATGTCGTAGCACTCGATCCGCAGCGGCGCGCTGTCCAGGTCGAGCGCCTCGGCGATCTCCTCCAGGGCGCGCGAGCGCGTGGTCAGGTCGGAGGCACGCCGGGTCTTGTGCAGGGCGAGCGCCTGGAGGGCGTTGCGCTGCACGGTCTCCATCAGGGCCTTCTTGTCGCCGCGCTGCGGTATGCGGAGGGACACGTTCGAGCCACGGCGCGCGGTGAGCCATTCCTGGACCGGTTCCACCGGTTCGGGCAGCGCCGGGACGAGCACCTCCTTGGGGACGGAGTCGCCCGTCTCCTCTCCGTAGAGCTGCTGGAGCGCGTGTTCGACGAGGTCGGCCGTGGTGACCGCCTCCACCTTGTCCGTGACCCAGCCGCGCTGGCCGCGCACGCGTCCGCCGCGCACGTGGAAGATCTGCACCGCGGCTTCCAGCTCGTCCTCGGCGAGGGCGATGAGGTCGGCGTCGGTGGCGTCCGCGAGGACGACCGCGCTCTTCTCCATGGCCTTGCGCAGCGCCTCGATGTCGTCGCGCAGCCGGGCCGCGCGCTCGTACTCCATCTCCTCGGCGGCTTCCGTCATCTGCTGTTCCAGCCGGCGGATGTACGTCCCCGTACGGCCCGCCATGAAGTCGCAGAACTCCTCGGCCAGGTCGCGGTGCTCCTCGGGCGAGACCCGGCCGACACAGGGGGCGGAGCACTTGCCGATGTAGCCGAGGAGGCAGGGCCGGCCGGTGCGGGAGGCGTTCTTGAACACTCCGGCGGAGCAGGTGCGGACCGGGAAGACGCGCAGCAGCAGGTCGACGGTGTCGCGGATGGCCCACGCGTGCCCGTACGGACCGAAGTAGCGGACGCCCTTCTTCTTGGCCCCGCGCATCACCTGCACGCGCGGGAACTCCTCGTTCATCGTCACCGCGAGGTGGGGGTAACTCTTGTCGTCGCGGTACTTCACGTTGAACCGGGGGTCGTACTCCTTGATCCAGGAGTACTCGAGCTGAAGGGCCTCGACCTCCGTGGACACGACCGTCCACTCCACCGACGCCGCCGTGGTGACCATCGTGCGGGTGCGCGGGTGGAGATTCGCCAGGTCCTGGAAGTAGCTCGCCAGGCGCTGACGCAGGCTTTTCGCCTTTCCGACGTAGATCACCCGGCGGTGCTCGTCGCGGAATTTGTACACCCCTGGGGAGTCCGGGATCTGTCCCGGCTTGGGGCGGTAGCTGGAGGGGTCGGCCATGTCACACACCCTACTGGCGCGGGCCGACACCGCGGTCGGCTCCCGGTACGCCTGTGGAAAACCTCGCGGCGCCGACCGCCGCGCCGGGGCGCGTGCGGGTCCGGGGACGCGCCGTTTCCGGCCACCCCCGTGACCTGGTGCCGGGCCTCCGAGTGGGGGCCAGGAGGGACGGAGCGCGTCCGGGGGGCTGCGGTGAGCCATGTTGAGCATCAGGTGTTGTCGGGGCTTGGTCAACACGCTTCAATGCGGGGGAACTCGGGGCGTGAACGGCGAAACCCGCGCGTGTACAGCCCCCGCGCGCCCACCGGGCGGCGCCGATGAACCGCTCTCACGGCCTGACCAGCCGTAGTGAACATCCACAGAAAGGCCCCTGCATGCGGACCGGCACACAGCACGCGGACGTCGCCACGGCGGAACTGGATACGGCCCTGCGGGGCGGCCCCTTCCATGTCGCACTGCGCGCAGCGATCACCGCCCGCGGGCTGCCGCTGCAGCGCGTGCAGCACCATCTGTCGCGATACGGCGTCAGAGTCGGGGTGACGAGCCTGAGTTACTGGCAGCAGGGCGCCCGCCGGCCCCAGCGCCCCGAGTCGCTGAGAGCCGTCCGGGCCCTGGAGGAGATCCTCCAACTGCCCGACGAGTCCCTGATCAGACTGCTGGCCGAGGCAGAGGAGCGCTCCGATCCGGAACGGCCCACCGGGCGTTCCTACCGTTCCCTCGTCGAGGCCTCCGGTGTCCTGGAACGGCTGCTGGCCGAACTGGAGTCCCCCCTCGACGGCGGTCTGCACACCCTCGGCCATCACGAACGGGTCCGCATAGGCGCACGTCGCGAACTGCTGGGCCGCGAGTCGCACCACATCGTGCGCGCGCACAAGGACGGCGTGGACCGCTATGTCGCCATCCATCACGGCGACCCCGGATGCGCGCCGGATCAGACGACGGTCCGGGCGCTGGAGAACTGCCGTACGGGACGGGTGCGCTGGCACCGCGACACCGGCGTGCTCGTCGCGGAACTGCTCTTCGACACCCGACTGCGGGCGGGAGAGACGTTCCTCTTCCGCTACGCCTTCGAGGACGGCACGGCCGGGGCGTCCAGCGAGTACGTCCGCGGGTTCGGCTTCGCCGGTGGCCAGTACGCGCTCCAGGTGCACTTCGCCGAGAACGCGCTGCCCGTGCGCTGTCACCGCTTCACCCAGCACTCGGCCGCCGCGCCCCGCAGCGGCCGGCAGGAACTGCCGCTGAGCGGCCGGCACCGCTCGGTGCACCTGGTGGAGCCGCGCGTGCGGTCGGGGATCGTCGGGATCGGCTGGGACTGGGAGTGACCTCTCGGCCGCTCCCGTCTCAGGCGCCCGGCCCCGCGACGATGTTCCCGCCACGCTCCTCGACGGACAACGGGTGCAGGGGCACGGTGGCCGGTGCCCGCAGCACCTTGCCGGTCTCGGCGTCGAACTCGCTGCCGTGACACGGGCACACGAGGGTCGTGCCCTGCAGCTTGTTGATGGCGCACCCGGCGTGCGTGCAGATCGAGCTGAACGCCTTGAGCGCACCGTCGTCGGCACGGCTGACCACGACGTTGTGGTCCTCGTACAGCTCGGCACCGCCCTTGGCCACGTCACTCGCCGCGCCGAGGACGACGGGAGCGGTCGGCGTGGCGGGAGTCCCGCCTCCGCTGCCGCCGCCGGAGCACGCGGCGAGGCCGAGCCCGGCCACCGGGGTCAGCGCCGCTCCCCGCAGGACGGTACGACGGCTCGCGGACGGACGGCCGGACATGGCATCTCCACTGGTCGAGGGTGCCGGCGGACACTGCGCCGACGGCGCCGGGGCTGAACGGCGAGGGCGCCGCACACCGACCATACCGGTACAGATCATTCCGCCGTTGCCGGGGCCGATCCATGGGTCGGTTCGTTGACCGGCCCGCGTGCCGGCCTGTGTTCCGGCTTGTGTTCCGGCCCGCGTGCCGGCCTGTGTGCCGGTCCGTGCGGCTCGTCACGTAAACGCTTGCGCAAACGTATGCGTAAGCGTTTACGTCCGCCGGTGGATGGGATACGTTCACCCGCGAGCGGCGGGTTCCGTTCGGCGTCGCGGTCCGGCGTCCACACTGTGCACCGGCCGGCACCGGGCCCGCGGCTCCCAGGCGGGCATCCGGGACCCAGGAGGGAGCGCCATGGCGACGATGGCCGATGTGGCCCGGCGGGCGGGTGTGTCCATCGCGACCGTCTCGCACGTCCTCAACGACACCCGTCCGGTGCTGCCCGGGACGCGCCAGGCCGTTCTCGACGCGATCGACGAGCTGGGCTACACGCACAACACCCTCGCCCGTTCGCTCGTCACCTCCCGTACGCGGTCCATCGGGCTCGCGGTGTCGGCGATCAGCAACCCCTTCTTCACGGAGATCCTCCAGGGCGTCGAGGCCGGAGCCCTGGAACACGGCTACGGCCTGCTGATCGCCGATCCGCACGACGACCCCGAACACGAGCGCAAGGTCGTCCGCCTGCTGCACGAACGGCGCGTGGACGGAATGATCATCGCGCCGTCGGCGGCTCCCGACGCGCTCCTGCGCTACCTGGAGCAGCACGACGTACCGACGGTCTTCCTGGACCGGCTCGTGAACACGCCCGCCGGAAGCGGCTTCCGCCACGACCAGGTGTGTGCCAAGAACACCGCCCCCATGGCGAGCCTGGTGACCCACCTCGCCGAGCGGGGCCACCGGCGCATCGGGCTGGTGGCGGGCCTGCCCGGACTCAGCACCACTTCGGAGCGGATCACCGGCTACCGGCACGGCCTCGCACAGGCCGGACTTCCCTACGACGAACGGCTCGTGGCGCACGGCGACTCCCGCGCGGAGGCCGCCGAGGAGGCCACCCGGCGGCTGTTGTCGCTCGGAGCGGCGCCGAGCGCGCTCGTGACCGCGAACAACGCCATGACCGTCGGCGCGCTCCGGGCCCTGCGTGACCGGGGTCTGTCCGTGCCGGGCGACCTGGCGCTGTGCTGCTTCGACGACTTCTCCTGGGCGGATCTGTTCACGCCGAGGCTCACCGTGATCGCCCAGCCGAGCAAGGAGATCGGGGCCACGGCCGTCCGGCTGCTCCTGGAACGGCTGGCGTCCCCGCACCTGGAGAGCCGCACCGTCCGGCTTCCCTGCGCCTTCGTCCACCGCACCTCGTGTGGCTGCCCCGCGGGCGCCGCGCGCACTGCACGCTCCGAAGGTTCCGAAGGCTCCGAAGGCTCCGAAGGCTCCGAAGGCTCCGAAGGCTCCGAAGGCTCCGAAGGCTCCGAGAACGAGATACCGAGGAAAGGACCCGAGTCGTGATCGTCGTCGCCGGTGAGGCTCTGATCGATCTGGTGCCGCAGGGCTCCGGCGCCCTGGCGGGACTGCTGCCGCGCCTGGGCGGCGGCCCCTACAACACGGCGGTGGCGCTCAGCCGTCTCGGCTCCCCCACGGCCTTCTGCTCCCGCGTCTCCCGAGACGCCTTCGGGGAGGCCCTCCTGGGCGGGCTCGTCACCGCGGGCGTCGACGTGTCCTCCGTCGAGCGCGGCGGCGAGCCGACGACGCTGGCCGTCGCCACGATCGGCACGGACGGCTCGGCCGCGTACTCCTTCTACGTCGAGGGCACGGCGGACCGTCTCTTCGCCGCCCCGGACCAACTCCCGGACGGGACTAGGGCGGTGTCCTTCGGGACCTGTTCGCTCGTGCTGGAGCCGGGCGCGAGCGCGTACGAGGAGCTGATGCGGACCGCCGCGGCGCGGGGCGTCTTCACCGCGCTCGACCCGAACATCCGCACCGGGCTGATCCCCGACCCGGACGCCTACCGTGCCCGGTTCAAGAGCTGGCTGCCGTCGGTGTCCCTGCTCAAGCTGTCCGAGGAGGACGCCCGGTGGCTCGGCGGCACCCCGAGCGAATGGCTGGCGGCCGGTCCCTCCGCCGTAGTGATCACCCGGGGCGGTGACGGACTCACCGCCTTCACCCGGGACGGCGCGGTGCACTCCGTGCCCGGCGAACCGGTGGACGTGGTGGACACCATCGGTGCCGGTGACACCGTGAACGCGGCGCTGCTGCACGGCCTGGCCACCCGTGACGCCCTGTCCGCGCCAGCCTTGACGGAACTGAGTCCCAAGGGCTGGACCGAGCTTCTGCGCTTCGCGGCCCGCGCGGCGGCGGTCACCTGCTCGCGCGCCGGAGCCGAACCGCCGTACGCCCGCGAGCTCGGCGATCTCTAGGCCGGATCCTCGACAGGCGGTGCCCCGCGGGGAGTTCCCGCGGGGCACCGCCTGTCGAGACATGGCACCGCACCTGTCCGGCACGCACCACACCCGTCCGGCACACCGGACCGGGTCGGGTGTGCCGGAGCGGCCGGGTCAGGCCTTACGGGCCCGCGTGGTCTTCTTCGCGGGAGCCGCCTTCTTGGCCGCCGTGGTGGCGGTCTTCTTGGCCGCAGTCGTGGCGGTCTTCTTCGCCGCGGCCGCCTTCTTGGTGGCCGTGTTGTTGACGGTCTTGGTGGCCGTCTTCCTTGCCGTCGTCCCCGCGGCGACCGTCTTCTTGGCGGTCGCCTTGCGCGGGGCCTTCACGGGAGCGGCGTCGCTGATCCGGTCGGCGCCGAGGATCTCGCGCAGGAACTTGCCGGTGTGGCTGGCCGGAACGCCGGCGACCTCCTCGGGCGTGCCCTCGGCGATCACGAGACCACCGCCGTTGCCGCCCTCGGGTCCCATGTCGATGACCCAGTCCGCGGTCTTGATGACATCGAGGTTGTGCTCGATGACGATGACCGTGTTGCCCTTGTCGACCAGCCCGGACAGCACCGTGATGAGCTTGCTGATGTCCTCGAAGTGCAGGCCGGTGGTCGGCTCGTCGAGGACGTACACGGTGCGGCCGGTGGAGCGCTTCTGGAGCTCGCTGGCGAGCTTGACGCGCTGCGCCTCGCCGCCGGACAGCGTCGGCGCGGACTGGCCGAGCCTGACGTAGCCGAGGCCGACGTCGTTGAGCGTCCTGAGGTGGCGGGCGATCGCGGGCACGGCCTCGAAGAAGCCGAGCGCCTCCTCGATGGGCATGTCCAGGACCTCGGAGATGGACTTGCCCTTGTAGTGGACCTCCAGGGTCTCCCGGTTGTAGCGCGCCCCGTGGCAGACCTCGCAGGGGACGTACACGTCCGGCAGGAAGTTCATCTCGATCTTGATGGTGCCGTCGCCGGAGCAGTTCTCGCAGCGGCCGCCCTTGACGTTGAAGGAGAAGCGGCCGGGCAGATAGCCCCGCACCTTCGCCTCGGTGGTCTCGGCGAACAGCCTGCGGACGTGGTCGAAGACTCCGGTGTACGTCGCCGGGTTGGAGCGGGGGGTGCGGCCGATGGGCGACTGGTCGACGTGCACGACCTTGTCGACGAGGTCGTCGCCGTCCACGCGCGTGTGGCGCCCCGGCACGTTCCTCGCGCCGTTCAGCTCGCGGGCCAGGTGGGTGTACAGGATGTCGTTGACCAGGGTCGACTTGCCGGAACCCGATACACCGGTGACGGCGGTGAGGACGCCCAGCGGGAAGGACACGTCGATGTCCCGGAGGTTGTTCTCGCGGGCGCCGTGCACCGTGAGCCTGCGGCCCGGGTCGGCGGGGCGGCGGATGTCCGGGGTGGGGATCTGCCGCTTGCGCGAGAGGTACTGCCCGGTGATCGACTCGGTGTTGCCGAGAAGTTCCTTCAAGGGGCCGCTGTGCACGACCTTGCCGCCGTGCTCACCCGCGCCGGGACCGATGTCGACGACCCAGTCGGCGATCTTGATGGTGTCCTCGTCGTGCTCGACGACGATGAGCGTGTTGCCCATGTCGCGCAGGCGGACGAGGGTCTCGATCAGCCGGTGGTTGTCACGCTGGTGCAGACCGATGGATGGCTCGTCGAGGACGTACAGGACGCCGACGAGTCCGGAGCCGATCTGGGTGGCCAGGCGGATGCGCTGGGCCTCACCGCCGGAGAGGGTGCCCGCCGCGCGGTTCAGCGACAGATAGTCGAGGCCCACGTCGACCAGGAAGCGCAGCCGTTCGTTGACCTCCTTCAGGACGCGCTCGGCGATCTTCTTGTCGCGGGCGTTGAGCTTCAGCTCCCCCAGGAAGTCCGCGCAGTCGCTGATGGACATCGCGGCGACCTCGGCGATGGACTTCTCCATGACCGTGACCGCGAGGACCAGCGGCTTCAGGCGCGTGCCCTCACAGGTGGGGCAGGGCACCTCGCGCATGTAGCCCTCGAAGCGCTCGCGGCTGGCGTCGCTCTCGGACTCGCTGTGGCGCCGCTTGACGAAGGGGACGGCCCCTTCGAAGGGCGTCGTGTACACGCGCTCGCGGCCGTACCGGTTGCGGTAGCGGACCTCGATCTGTGTCTTGTGGCCGTAGAGCAGGGCCTTCTTGGCGCGCTGCGGCAGCCCGGCGAACGGGATGTCGGTCCGGAAGCCCAGCGCGTCCGCGAGGGCGCCGATCAGCCGGCCGAAGTAGTCCTTGGTGTGTCCGTGCGACCAGGCGTGGATGGCGCCCTCGTCCAGGGACTTGTCCTCGTCCGGGACGATCAGCTCGGGGTCGACCTCCATCCGCGTGCCGATGCCCGTGCACTCGGGGCAGGCGCCGAACGGCGAGTTGAAGGAGAAGGAGCGGGGCTCCAGCTCCTCGAAGGACAGGTCGTCGTACGGGCAGTACAGGTGCTCCGAGTACATGCGCTCGCGGTCGGGGTCGTCCTCGGGGAGGTCGACGAAGTCGAGCACGACCATGCCACCGGCCAGCCCGAGGGCGGTCTCCACGGAGTCGGTGAGACGGCGCTTGGCGGAGTCCTTCACCGTGAGACGGTCGATGACCACCTCGATGGTGTGCTTCTCCTGCTTCTTCAGGGTCGGCGGCTCGCTGAGCTGGATCGTCTCGCCGTCGACCCGGGCACGGCTGTACCCCTTGGTCTGGAGGTCGGCGAAGAGGTCGACGAACTCTCCCTTGCGCTCGCGCACCAGCGGCGACAGGACCTGGAAGCGGCTCCCCTCCGGAAGCTCCAGCACCTTGTCGACGATGGCCTGCGGCGACTGCCGCGAGATGGGACGGCGGCACTCGGGGCAGTGCGGCTTGCCGATGCGCGCGAAGAGCAGGCGGAGGTAGTCGTAGACCTCCGTGATGGTGCCGACCGTCGAGCGCGGGTTGCGCGAGGTCGACTTCTGGTCGATGGAGACGGCCGGGGAGAGACCTTCGATGAAGTCCACGTCCGGCTTGTCCATCTGGCCGAGGAACTGCCGGGCGTACGAGGACAGGGACTCCACGTAGCGCCGCTGGCCCTCGGCGAAGATCGTGTCGAAGGCGAGGGAGGACTTGCCCGACCCCGACAGGCCCGTGAAGACGATGAGCGAGTCGCGCGGGAGGTCGAGCGAGACATTCTTCAGGTTGTGCTCGCGCGCTCCACGGACGATGAGACGGTCGGCCACGCCGGTCCGTACCTTTCTTGAGAGAAGTGACAGGGGCCGCGGGCCCCCGTCTTCTCAGACTAGGGCGAGCCACTGACAGCGCCGGTTGCTTTCGCTGGTTCACAACAATCCCGGACCATCCAGCATGCCCGACGCCACCGTCGAGCCTATAGCACGCGCATTCGATTTACGGGGGCGGCCGACCAGCTTCACCCGAACGTGTGGCGGGGCTAGGGTCGACCTCATGATGGATCATGTGCGCGACCTGGCGTCTGTACGTGACGCGACGGAACGACTGCTCACCGCGGTCGCCAAACTGGACAACGCCGCCGTGGCCGAGCCGTCACGGCTTCCGGGCTGGAGCCGTGGGCATGTGCTCGCCCACCTGTCCCGCAACGCGGACGCCCTGGTGAACGTTCTGGAGGGGCGGCCCATGTACGCCTCCGCGAGCACCCGGGACGCCGACATCGAGCGGGACGCCCCGCGCCCGCTGGAGACCCAGCTCGCCGACCTGCGGGAGAGCGCGGCCCGCTTCGACGCGACGGGAGCCGCTCCCGCGGACTGGTCCCGCACGGTGGCCCTGCGCAACGGCGTCACCGACTCCGCGGCCCGGGTGCCGTTCCGGCGCTGGGTCGAGGTCGACCTGCACCACGTGGATCTGGGCATCGGCTACGAGCTGGAGGATCTGCCGGAGGAATTCGTGAACCGGGAGATCGACTTCCTCGCGGAGCGGTTCGCCGGCCACAAGGACGTGCCCTCCACCACGCTCGGCGCCGGCGACGGCCGGTCGTGGACCACGGGCGGCGGCGCCGAGGGCGGACCGGTCGAGGTCCAGGGCCCGGCGGCCGATCTGCTCGGCTGGCTCTGCGGCCGCCGTGACGGCTCCGCGCTGACGGTTCGCGGCGGCCGTCTTCCGGCGCTGCCTCCGCTATAGGCTGCCGTCATGACGTACAGCGGAGCGGTGACGGTCGGCGGCCCGGCCGACGTGCACGAGCTGCAGGACCTGATGATCTCCAAGGTCGCGGTCGGCCCCATGGACAACAACGCGTATCTGCTGCGCTGCCGGGCCACCGACGAGCAGCTTCTGATCGACGCGGCGAACGAGGCCTCGACCCTGCTCACCCTGATCGGTGACGACGGCATCGCGTCCGTCGTCACCACGCATCAGCACGGCGACCACTGGCAGGCGCTCGCCGAGGTCGTGGCCGCCACCGGCGCGCGCACCTACGCGGGCCGGGACGACGCCGACGGCATCCCGGTACCGACCGACGTCCCCCTCCAGGACGGCGACACGGTCAGGGTGGGCAACGTGGAACTCACCGCGCGCCACCTGGTCGGGCACACACCGGGTTCGATCGCCCTCGTCTACGACGACCCCCACGGTCACCCGCACGTGTTCACCGGCGACTGCCTCTTCCCCGGCGGTGTGGGCAACACGCGCAAGGACCCGGAGGCCTTCGCACAGCTCATCCACGACGTCGAGACGCGGATCTTCGACGTACTGCCGGACGAGACCTGGGTGTACCCCGGCCACGGCGACGACACGACGCTGGGCGCCGAGCGCCCGCACCTGCCGGAGTGGCACGCGCGCGGGTGGTGAACACGAGCACGGACGCACGCGGGGCGTGAAGCCTCGCGTGCGCCCCGTGTGAACCGAGCGCACACGCTGATGTCCCACGCGCGCTCCCCCGTCCTTCACCGGTGCAGTCCACTGGAGGCGGCCCCGCGCAGGATGACGGCTCCTGGGCGGCAGGGCCGCCGGCCCCCGATCCCGCCCTCGGCCGGCGGCCCCGGCCCCATTCCCCCCGCCCTCGGCGGTGACCGGACCCAGGTGCGCGGGACGGCTGTGGCCGCGGAGTTCACACTGCCGCAACACGCATTCCCACCATGCGGACAATTACCGCTGTGACCTGGACAGTTGGCCTCGTTCGCTGCCACTCTCCGGCCATGTACCGACCCCAGCGCGCCCTGCGCCCCGTCGCCTCCGCCTGCACCGTCGCCCTGCTCGCCCTCGCCGTCGGCTGTGCCCCGCAGCCCGAGAGCGAGGCCTCCGGCAAAGCCTCCGGAAGCACCGCCGGGAGCTGCGCCAAGGGTTCGTTGAGCACGCGGACCGCCGGCAAGCTCACCGTCGCCACCGACGAACCGGCGTACGAACCGTGGTTCAAGGACGACAAGCCCGCCAACGGGAAGGGCTTCGAGTCCGCGGTGACCTACGCCGTGGCGAAGCGGCTCGGCTATGCCTATGCCGATGTCGTCTGGCAGAGCGTGCCCTTCAACAAGGCCTTCGCCCCCGGTGCGAAGACCTTCGACTTCGACATCAACCAGGTGTCCATCAGCTCCGAGCGCCGGAAGGCCGTGGACTTCTCGTCCGGCTACTACGACGTGCGCCAGGCGGTCATCGCGCTGAAGGGCTCCAAGGCCGCGAAGGCGACGAGTCTCGCGGACCTGAAGGATCTGAAGCTGGGCGCGCAGGTCGGCACCACCAGCCTGGACTACATCGACGACGTGGTGAAGCCGGCCCGGCAACCGGCCGCGTACGCGAAGAACGACCAGGCCAAGTCCGCCCTGAAGAACGGCCAGGTAGACGCCATCGTCACCGATCTGCCGACGGCCTTCTACATCACGGCCGCCGAGGTGACCGACGCGAGGATCGTCGGGCAGTTCGAGAACAGGGGTGGCACGCCGGAGCAGTTCGGGCTCGTCCTCGACAAGGGGAGCGCGCTGACCTCCTGCGTGACGAAGGCGGTGGACGCCCTGCGAGCGGACGGCACGCTCGCGAAGATCGAGGAGCAGTGGCTGTCCGAAGCGGTCGACGCCCCGGTGCTCAAGTGACGGCGAGGACGGAGCAGCCGGGAGAGGACGCTTCCGAAGACGAGGCGTCGTCCCAAGGCGCGCGCGACGTTGGCGTGCTCGGAGCCGGGATACCCCAAGGGAGCCCGCCCGAACGGGAAATGCCCGGGGGAACGGTGCCCGGGCGGAGCGAGGTGTACGTCCCGTCGCGGCGGCGGATCGAACGCGAGCGCCACAAGCGCGGCCGGGCCCGCCGGTCGGCGGCCGTGGCCGCGTTCTCCACCCTCGTCACGGCCGTCGTGCTGTACCTCGTCGTGGTCAACGCCCCGGGCTGGCCGCGCACGAAGGAGACGTTCTTCGACGCGTCGCTGGCGCGTGAGGCCCTGCCCAAGGTCCTCGACGGACTCTGGCTCAACCTCCGGCTGTTCGCGGTGTGCGGCGTCCTGGTGCTCCTGCTGGGCACCCTGACGGCCGTGGCGCGCACGCTGCGCGGGCCGGTGTACTGGCCGGTGCGCGCCCTCGCCACGGCGTACACCGACTTCTTCCGCGGCCTGCCGCTGATCATCTGTCTGTCGATCGTCGTATTCGGCGTACCCGCGCTCCAGTTGCAGGGCGTCACCACGGACCCCGTCCTCCTCGGTGGCGCGGGCCTGGTGCTGACGTACGGGGCGTACGTCGCGGAGGTCGTCCGCGCCGGCATCGAGTCCGTGCATCCCTCGCAACGGGCCGCGGCCCGCTCGCTGGGCCTCACCGCACGGCAGACCCTTCGCCATGTGGTGCTGCCCCAGGCCGTCCGCCGTCAGGTCCCGCCGCTCCTGAACGACCTGGTGTCCCTCCAGAAGGACACCAGCCTCGTCTCGATCGGCGGCGCGGTGGAGGCGATGCGTTCCTCGGACATCATCGTCGGCCGCAGCCTCAACTACACGGCCTACATCGTGGCGGCGCTGCTCTTCGTGGCCCTGACCATTCCCATGACGCGTTTCACCGACTGGGTCACCGCCCGCATGGACCGGCGCCGCGGCCAGGGAGGCATCGTATGAGCACGGCACCGGCACCCGGCGGTCCGCTGTTGCGGATGGAGTCCGTCCGCAAGACCTTCGGCGACTCGGTCGTCCTGCGGGACGTCGATCTGGAGGTCGCCCCGCACACGGTCACCACGCTGATCGGCGCCTCGGGCTCGGGGAAGTCCACGCTGCTGCGCTGCGTGAACCTCCTGGAGGAGGTGGACGACGGAGCGATCTGGCTGGACGGCGAGGAGATCACCGACCCGCGGACCGACCAGGACCGGGTGCGCCGGCGGATCGGCGCCGTCTTCCAGGCCTACAACCTGTTCCCGCACATGACCGTGCTGGAGAACATCACCCTCGCCCCGCGCCGCGTCCACGGGGTGAGCCGTGCGGACGCCGAGGCGCACGCGCGTGAGCTGCTCGAACGGCTCGGGCTCGGTGCCAAGGCGGCCGAGTACCCGGACCGGTTGAGCGGTGGCCAGCAGCAACGGACCGCGATCGTCCGCGCCTTGGCCGTACGTCCCAGGCTGCTGCTCCTCGACGAGATCACCGCCGCACTCGACCCCGAACTCGTGGGTGAGGTCCTGGACGTCGTCCGCGATGTGAAGGAGGACGGCATGACCATGGTCCTGGCCACCCACGAGATGGGCTTCGCACGCGAGGTCTCGGACCAGGTCTGTTTCCTGGAGGACGGCGTGATCCTGGAGCGCGGCACACCCGAACAGGTCTTCGGCGACCCGCGGCAGGAGCGCACGCGGCACTTCCTCAAGCGGATCGTGGACGCGGGACGCGGGTGATCCCGGGGCGTCGGCGCATCAGAGCGGTGCCGCCTCCGCGGTGGTGGAAACGGCCGGGTCTCCGACCGGATCCCCCCGCTCAGGTGTCCGCCCGCCCCGTTCCCGCGAGCGCCGCCACCCGCTCCACCGCGAACGCGTACCCCTGTACGCCGCAGCCCGCGATGACCCCGTCGGCCCGCAGCGAGACATACGAGTGGTGCCGGAACTCCTCGCGCTGGTGGATGTTGGAGATGTGGACCTCCACCACCGGAAGTCCGTCACAGGTGTTGAGCGCATCCAGGATGGCCACAGAAGTGTGCGAGTACGCGGCCGGATTGATGACGATCCCCGCGTGGTTCAGCCGGGCCTCGTGGATCCAGTCCACCAGCTCGCCCTCGTGGTTGGACTGTCGGAAGTCCACCGTTCCGCCGTGCGCGGCCGCCGCCTTGACGCACAGCGCCTCGACGTCCGCCAGCGTGTCGGAACCGTAGATCTCCGGCTGCCTCTGCCCGAGAAGATTCAGGTTGGGGCCGTTGAGAACCATGATCGGGGCGTCGTCGAGGGTGCGGGGCACGTTTCCTCCGGTCCATCGGGTCTGCCGGTCCGTCAAGGACCGCTGCTCGGAACCGGTTTATCACGGTGCGCCGAGAGCGGGAGCGCTCGTACGCTCTCGCCATGACGACACCCGCGTACCCGCCCAAGCCCGTACCCGGTGACCGGATAGCCGTGATCTCGCCGTCCAGCGGACTGCCCGGCCTCCTGCCCCTCCCGTACGAACTGGGTCTGGAGCGGCTGCGCAAGGAGTTCGGCCTGGAACCGGTCGAGTACCCGGCGACCCGGAGGATGGGGTCGACTCCGCGGGAACGGGCCGACGACATCCACGCGGCGTTCGCCGACCCCACGATCAAGGCGATCCTCGCCTCCATCGGCGGCGACGACCAGATCACCGTACTGCCGCTGCTGGACCGTGAGTTGATCCGCGCGCATCCGAAGCCGTTCTTCGGATACAGCGACAACACGAACCTCCTGGTCCACCTGTGGAACACCGGAATCGTCGGCTACCACGGCGCCACGGTGATGTGCGAGCTCGGCCGGCCGGGCGCCATGGACCCGCTGACCGCGGAGTCCCTGCGGGCCGCCCTGTTCACGTCCGGGCCCTACGAGCTGCGTCCCGCCGACCGCTTCCGCCAGGTCGACGCGCCCTGGGAACTGCCGGAGAGCTTCCTCACCGAGCCGAGGACCGAGCCGGGCACGGGCTGGACGTGGATCCGCCCGGACCGGGTCGTCGAGGGCCGTTCCTGGGGCGGCAACATCGAGATCCTGTCGTGGCTGCTGATGGCCGACCGCGAGATCGCCCGTGATCCTTCCGTGTACGAGGGTCACGTGCTGTTCCTGGAGACCTCGGAGGACATGCCCGGGGCCGACGACGTCTTCTGGATCCTGCGCTCCATGGGCGAGCGCGGACTGCTGCGGCAGTTCCCGGCGCTCCTCATGGGCCGCCCCAAGGCGTGGTCGTTCCGACGACCCCTCGAACCGGAGGACAGGGTCCGCTACGCCCAGGAGCAGCGCGAAGCGGTTCTCCGTGCCGTCGGCACATACGCCCCGGACATGATGGTCGTCTTCGATGTGGATCTCGGTCATACCGATCCGCAGATCGTCATCCCCTACGGAGGGACGGTCCGCGTCGACGGCCCGGCCCGGCGCATCACTGTCACCTACTGACACATACCGCGCTCCCGCACGCCCCCGTAACCGGCGATCACTGTGGGTAGTTGATCCGGCATGCACGACGTACGCACCGTAAGGGCGCCCTCCATGCTGCGGCTCGCCGCCGCCTCCCTCACCGGGACGGCCATCGAGTTCTACGACTTCTTCGTCTACGGCACCGCGGCGGCGCTGGTTCTCGGACCGCTGTTCTTCCCGACGTTCTCCCCGCTGGCCGGGACGCTGGCGGCCTTCGGGACGTTCGGCGTCGGATTCGTGGCCCGACCGCTCGGCTCGATGCTGTTCGGGCACATCGGGGACCGGCACGGGCGACGGCCGGTGCTGCTGGGCTCGCTGCTGCTGACGGGCGCGGCGACCGTCGCCGTCGGCTGTGTCCCGACGTACGACCGCATCGGCGCCGCGGCTCCCGTACTGCTGCTGGTGCTGCGCTTCCTTCAGGGACTCGGACTCGGCGGCGAGTGGGGCGGGGCGGTGCTGCTGACCGCCGAGCACGCGCCCGCCGGGCGGCGCGGGCTGTGGTCGAGCTTCCCTCAGATCGGTCCGTCCCTGGGATTCGTGCTGGCCAACGGCGTGATCCTGGTGCTGTCGTCGACGCTGTCCGACACGCAGTTCGCGCAGTGGGGCTGGCGGGTGCCGTTCTGGGCGGCGGGAGTGCTCGCGGTGGCGGGGCTGTGGCTCCGCCGCTGCGTCGAGGAGACCCCGGGATTCCTCGCCCTGGACGACCGCGCGCGCGTGCCGCTCGCCGAGGTGGTGCGCGACCACTGGCGGCTCGTCCTGCTGACGGCCGGCGGGCTCTCCGTCGGCTACGCCGTCTTCTACACGGTGACGACGTGGGCGCTCGCCTACGGTGTCGACCGGCTCGGCGTGAGCCGCACGGTCATGCTGACCTGCATCATGGCCGCGGTCGTGGTGAAAGGCTCGCTGACTCCCCTGGTGGCCCTGCTGGGGGATCGTTACGGACGGCGGCCGCTGTGCATGGCGGGCTGCGCGGGCGCCGCGCTGTGGATGTTCCCGATGATCGGGCTGCTGTCGACCGGCGAACCCCTGCTGATGTTCTTCGGCTTCCTGGTCGCGCTGATCGCCTTCGTCACCATGTTCGCGGTGATCGCCGCGTATCTGCCGGAGCTGTACGAGCCGCGGGTGCGCTGCACGGGCGCCTCCGTCGGCTACAACCTGGGCGGCGTCCTCGGCGGCGCGCTCACTCCGCTCGTGGCGACGGCGGTGGCGAGCGGGGAACGCGTGCCGTGGGGTGTGGCCGCCTATCTGACGGGGATCGCGGTGCTGAGCCTCGGATGCTTCGCGCTGCTGCCGGAGACCCGGCCGGTGCCGAGGCTGACCGTCGTCCCCGTCACGGACTGATGCCGGTCAGGGGTTGATGGCCAGTTCCAGGTAGGCGGCGAACACGACCAGGTGAACGCCTCCCTGAAGCGGAGTGGCCCGCCCGGGTACGACCGTCAGGGAGCTGACGACCACGGTCAGCGCGAGCAGCACCATCTCGGTGGGGCCCAGGCCGAGGACGAGTGGCCCGGAGAGCCAGATCGAGGCCAGGGCGACGGCGGGGATGGTCAGCCCGATGCTCGCCATCGCGGAGCCGAGAGCGAGGTTCAGACTGGTCTGCACCCGGTCCCGGCGGGCGGAACGCAGCGCGGCGATGGTCTCGGGGAGCAGCACGAGAAGCGCGATGATCACACCGACCACGGAGTGCGGCATGCCGGCCGCCTCGACCCCGGACTCGATGGTGGGCGAGACGCCCTTGGCCAGGCCGACGACACCGACCAGCGCTAGCCCGAGAAGCCCCAGACTGACGCCGGCCTCGCGGGCGGACGGCGCGTCGGCGTGCTCGTCCACGTCGATGACCTTGCCCTGCTGGGTGATCGGCAGGAAGTAGTCCCGGTGCCGGACGGTCTGCGTGGCCACGAACAGGCCGTACAGCACCAGCGAGGCGACCGCGGCGAAGGTGAGCTGAGCGCCGGAGAACTCCGGGCCCGGCTTGCTGGTGGTGAAGGTCGGGAAGACGAGGCTGAGCGTGGCGAGCGTCGCGACGGTGGCCAGGGCGGCCCCGGTTCCCTCGGCGTTGAACACGGCCAGCCCGTGGCGCAGTGACGCGACGAGCAGACACACGCCGACGATCCCGTTGCAGGTGATCATCACGGCCGCGAACACCGTGTCGCGTGCCAGCGTCGAACTCTTGTCACCGCCGTCCGCCATCAGGGTGACGATGAGGGCGACTTCGATGATCGTGACGGCGACGGCGAGGACGAGGGATCCGAAGGGTTCCCCCACCCGGTGGGCGACCACCTCGGCGTGATGGACCGCGGCGAGCACGGAACCCGCGAGGACCAGGGTGACCAGGCCGACGACAGCGCCCGGCAGGTCGCGTCCCCAGGTGAAGGCCAGCAGCACCACCGCGATCACGGGCACCACGACGGTCCACCGCGTCACGAGTGACCTGAGCCGAACGATCATGCCGCGATCGTCGCAGTGGAAGGCGCGCCCCGCACTCCGGCGGCGCGCCCCGCGCTCATGACGCGGGGCACGATGCGGGCGCGGGGCACGGTGACGGGATGGGGTGCGGTCCCGGCGTGGAGCGCGGTCCCGGCGTGGGGCGTTGTCCTGGCACAGGGCGCCGTCCCGGCGCGAGGCGCATTCCCGGCGTGGGGCGCCGTCCCGGCATGGAGCGCGGTCCGGGATCGCGGCGGTCGGGCCCCAAGGGGCGCCGGGAGCGGTGGCGGCCGGTGCTCCGCGCGCCGGGGGTGGCCGTCGCCGCGTCCGGCACGGTCAGACGTCAACGCTCTCCTTCGAAGCGCTCTCGGCCGCCTCACGTGCCGCCTGCTTCCTGGTGGCGAACAGACTGGTGATGGTGGTGACCACGAGGACCGCGCAGATCACGCCGAGCGAGACCGGGATGGATATCTCGGGGACATGGACGCCGGACTCGTGCAGCGCGTGCAGGACGAGCTTGACGCCGATGAATCCGAGGATGACCGACAGGCCGTAGCTGAGGTGGACCAGCTTCTTGAGCAGGCCGCCGATGAGGAAGTAGAGCTGTCGCAGACCCATCAGCGCGAAGGCGTTGGCCGTGAAGACGATGTACGGGTCCTGGGTCAGGCCGAAGATCGCGGGGATCGAGTCGAGGGCGAAGAGCACGTCGGTGGTGCCGATCGCCAGCATCACGACCAGCATCGGCGTCATGACGCGCTTGCCGTTCCGGCGGATCCACAGCTTGGTGCCGTGGTAGCGGTCGGCGACGCCGAACCGTCGCTCGGCGGCCTTGAGCAGCCTGTTCTCCTCGAACTCCTCCTCGTCCTCGTCGGCCCTGGCCTCCTGGATCAGCTTCCAGGCGGTGTAGATGAGGAAGGCGCCGAAGATGTAGAAGACCCAGGCGAAGTTGGCGATGATCGCGGCGCCGGCGGCGATGAACACCGCGCGCAGGACTAGGGCTATCAGCACGCCCACGAGGAGCACGCGCTGCTGGTACTTCGAGGGCACGGCGAACTTCGCCATGATGAGGACGAAGACGAAGAGGTTGTCGACGCTCAGCGACTTCTCGGTGATGAAGCCGGCGAAGAACTCTCCGGCCGGCTGTCCGCCGGCGAAGAGGAGCAGTCCGAGTCCGAACAGCCCGGCGAGGGCGATCCAGACGACGGTCCAGATTCCGGCTTCCTTGATCGATACGTCGTGCGGCTTGCGGCCGATGAAGAAGTCGACCGCGATCAGTGCGGCCAGCCCCACGATGGTCAGGACCCACAGGGTCAGGGAAACATCCACTGCGCCTCCGGCAGTACGTAACGGCAGATTTCAGTCGTTCGCCACCGGAGGTCTCTTCCACCCGGGTCCACAGAGGCGCTGGATACGCCCCGCGGTGCACGGGCCGACGCCCCGGGATCTGACTCGATCCGTATTGACGGGTGCGCCGCAGCAGATAGGGAGTACTCCCCTCCGAATGGAAAAAGAGTACCCGAATCACCAAGGAAAGGTAAAGAGGAAAGTAAAAGAAGGTCCAAGTGCCCTGGTCAGGAGGCTTTACTGTTGCTTGGGGAAGCCCTTCGACACCTCAGGCCCGACGCCTCGCGAGGGGCGGGAGGGCCCGGATCAGGTCAGCGGTTCCACGACCGGCGGGCTGCCGCGACCGCCGCGAGGACCTGATGGAGCACCTGGCTGTTCGCGGGGACGAGCGAGGGCTCGTACGTCCACGCGTGCCCGACCCACGGATCGGCGAGATGGTCGTCGGGCACCGGCGTGATCCTCAGCAACGACCGCCACAGCGGATCGAGCAGTGGTCCGTACGCCGCCGCGTCCTCCCGGTCGGCCACCATCATCAGATGGACGCCGACGGCCGGACCCTCGTCCGCCAGGTAGCGGAGCTGGGTGACGGCGCGGTCGTCGAAGCCGTGCGGGAAGTCGTTGACGATCAGGAGCTGCTCGGCGGTGTCGAGACCGGGCGGCAGCGAGTCGGCCGCTCCCCCGCGCACCGCCATCTGCACCAGGTCGACGCGCTGGGTGAGACGCTGCAGCACGTCCGCCACGCCCGTGGCACCGGCGGCCGGAGGGGTGGCGAGCACCCCGGACTGGGTGAGGGGAGCCAGGGACGAGGCTCCCGTGCCGGCCGGGTCGATGACGTGCACGGCGAACTCGCCCGGGGGGTACACGGCGAGCAGCCGGGCCGCGTGCGCCACGGCGGTGTCCATGGCGAGGCGGCGCACCTGGTCGGAGTCGGCCAGTGTGCCCTCCAGGGAGCTGCGCCCACTGTCGATCCACAGGCCGCGCTCCAGCGGCAGACGCACCAGCATGGGAATGCTCAGGTTCTCCGTCTCGGGCAGACGGAGGTCGCCGAGCCTCAGCGCCATGGGTATCTCCATGGGGGCGCGGTAGCCGTGCCAGACGGGGTTGTCCCAGCGCGCGTAGGCCATCGGCAACGCGGGCTCCACGACCTCGGCCTCGGCGGTGAGCTGGGCGAGGTCACGGTCGAGAGCGGCCCTGGCCTGGTCGACGAGCTGCGCGTGCTTGGCGCGGGCGGTCTCACGGGCCGCGTCGCCCTGGCCCCCGATCCGGCTGCGCGGGTCGGAGAGAACCTGGTCGAGCTCCTTCTCCATGCGGGAGTCGGCGAAGTCGACGGCGCTGCGGTAGGCGGCGACGGTCCTGGCCAGGTCCTCGAACATCCCCCATACCTGGTTGTACAGCCGCTCCTCCATGGACCAGCCGGTCGCGTCTCCCGCGACCGGCTGCGCGGGCTGTCCGGGCTGGGCCGGTGGAGCAGTGGGCGGGGGCGGCGGCGGAGCGGAGGTCTGCCGCCGGGGGTGGCTGTAGTCGACCGGGCCACCGGCGCCGGGCGACGGCGACTGGGTGACCTGGGAGGGGTCGGCCGGTGCGGGGCCCTGGTGACCGGTCCCCGGATTCGTGGCTCCCTGCGGTCCGGGCGTGTACGGGCTCTGCTGCGGCGGCACCGCTCCCGAGGCGCCCTGGGTACCGGGCCCGGGGTAGGGCTGGTCCGGTCCCGGCGCCGAGGCGGCGGCCTGTCGGGACCGGTCCGCCTCGGCGGTGCGCGGCGGAGGTGCCGCGACCGACCGCGCCAGGCCCTGGGCCACCGCTTCGTTGATGCTGCCCGCGAGCTGCCGGGCCTCGGGAAGCCCCTGGTCGGTGAGGAGTTCGGCGAGTCCGCCCGCGTAGCCCTGGCCGACAGCGCGCACCTTCCAGGCGCCCTGCCTGCGGTAGACCTCCAGGGCCACGACGGCGGACTCCGTGTCCAGTCCGGTGACGGTGTAGCTGGCGACCTCGTGACCGTCGAGGCCGGTGACCGCGACGAAGGGGGCGGCGACGGCGCCGAACCGGACGGGTCCGCCCACGCCGGTGGGCAGCGCGAGCAGCACGCTGACCCGGTGCACGGCCTGGGGCAGGGCGTCCAGGTCGAAGGCCAGCCGGTGGTCGGCCGCCGCCTGCTTGGACACCTCGAGTCCGGGAAGCGTGGGCGCGCCCGGGTGGGCCACCCACTCGACGCCCCGGACTCTGCCCTGTTCGTCGCTGAGCGTGGCTCCGGCCACGATCGGCTTCCCGGCCGAGACACGGACCTCGAGACGGACCTGAGGGAGCGGGTGGTTCTGCCCCCTGACCAGCTCGGCCGTCATCGTCTTGTCCCCCTATGTCGCTGTGTGCAGTGTGCGCCGGCCGCTCAGAGGTGCGGCAGGATGGCGGGCATCAGGTCCTGGAACGTGCGGCCGTTGGCCGGAGTGCCGAGGGCCGTCATCTGCCAGCCGGTTCCGGAGCGGTGCACCTTCGCCATGATCTGGGCCGTGTACTGGCCGCCGCCCGCCAGCGTGTAGCGGGCCAGTTCCTGGCCGTTGGTCTCGTCGACCAGGCGGCAGAACGCGTTCTGCACTTCCTGGAAGGTCTGGCCCGTGAAGGAGTTCACGGTGAAGATGATCTGGTCGATGTGGACCGGGACGCGCTGCAGGTCGACGAGGATGGCCTCGTCGTCGCCGCCCTGGCCCACGCCGCCGACGAGGTTGTCACCGGTGTGGCGCACCGAGCCGTCGTCGCTGACGAGGTGGCGGAAGAACACCACGTCGACAGGCTGCTTGTCCGCGAAGAGCACGGCGGACGCGTCGAGGTCGATCTCCCGGGTGCGCGAGCCGAACAGGCCGCGCCGGGGGGCCGCCTGCCAGCCGAGTCCCATACGGACCGCGGTCAGCGTGCCCCCGTCGTTCTTCTGCAGACTGATGGCCTGACCCTTGGTCATGTTGACCGTCACGCGCTGTTCCCCTCTCGAACTGTCCCCTGTTGCCGCGGAGTCCGCGGATGAACAGAACCCTACGCAGCGGCACTGACAGCGCCGAACCCTGGGGCGGACTTTGTGTCGGTCTTGCAACACACCGCCCGGCGTGCCGGGGGTCGGCGCCCTCAGGGGGACCGTCAGGCGATTCCCGCCTCCTTCATCTGCCGCAGCTCCTTCTTCATCTCGGACACCTCGTCGCGCAGCCGTGCCGCGATCTCGAACTGGAGGTCGGCCGCGGCGGCGCGCATCCGTTCCGTCAGGTCCTCGATCTGCTGCGCGAGTTCGGCCGCGGGACGGTCGGTCGGCACGCTGTCCTTGGCCTTGCCGGACTTGGCGGCTCGGGTCGCCTTGGCGCCCAGCGCGGGCACGGGGGCCTTGGCTCCCTTGCCGTCCTTGGTCTTGCGGTAGCCGGAGCCGAGCAGCTCCTCGGTGTCGACGTCCTCGCGGGCGATCTGGGCGACGATGTCGTTGATCTTCTTGCGGAGGGGCTGCGGGTCGATGCCGCGCTCCTTGTTGTACGCGATCTGCTTCTCCCGGCGGCGGTTGGTCTCCTCGATGGCCTTCTCCATCGCCGGGGTGATCCTGTCCGCGTACATGTGGACCTGGCCGGAGACGTTGCGCGCCGCGCGGCCGATGGTCTGGATCAGGGAGGTGCCCGAGCGCAGGAAGCCCTCCTTGTCGGCGTCGAGGATCGCCACGAGGGAGACCTCGGGAAGGTCGAGGCCCTCGCGCAGGAGGTTGATGCCGACCAGGACGTCGAACTCGCCGGCGCGCAGTTCGCGCAGCAGCTCGACGCGGCGCAGGGTGTCGACGTCGCTGTGCAGATAGCGCACCTGGATGCCCAGTTCCAGGAAGTAGTCGGTGAGGTCCTCGGCCATCTTCTTGGTGAGCGTGGTGACCAGGACGCGCTCGTCCTTCTCGGTGCGCTGCCGGATCTCGTGGACCAGGTCGTCGATCTGGCCTTCGGTGGACTTGACGACCACCTGGGGGTCGATCAGGCCGGTGGGGCGGATGATCTGTTCGACGTAGCCGTCCGAGCGGGAGAGCTCGTAGTTCCCCGGCGTCGCGGAGAGGTAGACCGTCTGGCCGATGCGCTGCTGGAACTCCTCCCACTTCAGGGGGCGGTTGTCCAGGGCGGACGGCAGCCGGAAGCCGTGGTCGACGAGGGTGCGCTTGCGGGAGGCGTCGCCCTCGTACATCGCGCCGATCTGCGGAACGGTGACGTGGGACTCGTCGATGACGAGCAGGAAGTCGTCCGGGAAGTAGTCGATCAGCGTGTTCGGCGCGGAGCCGGGTTCACGGCCGTCGAAGTGCATCGAGTAGTTCTCGACCCCGGAGCAGGAGCCGATCTGGCGGAGCATCTCGATGTCGTACGTCGTCCGCATGCGCAGGCGCTGGGCCTCCAGGAGCTTGCTCTGCTTCTCCAGCTCGGCGAGGCGCTCCCCCAGTTCCTTCTCGATGTCGTTGACGGCGCGTTCCATGCGCTCGGGACCGGCCACGTAGTGGGAGGCGGGGAAGACGTAGACCTGGTTGTCGTCGCTGATGACCTCGCCGGTGAGCGGGTGCAGCGTGGACAGGGCCTCGATCTCGTCGCCGAACATCTCGATGCGGACCGCGAGCTCCTCGTAGACCGGGAAGATC
The DNA here is from genome assembly GCF_042790435.1 of Streptomyces sp. NPDC056738. Taxonomy (NCBI): domain Bacteria; kingdom Bacillati; phylum Actinomycetota; class Actinomycetes; order Kitasatosporales; family Streptomycetaceae; genus Streptomyces; species Streptomyces sp. NPDC056738. The sequence goes on along the minus strand of NZ_JBHTZF010000021.1, from coordinate 43,463 downwards.
TCGATGGTGTCGCCGCGGACCCGGAAAGTGCCGCGGGCGAAGGCGACGTCGTTGCGGGTGTACTGGATGTCGACGAAGCGGCGCAGCAGGTCGTCGCGGTCGATCTCGTCGCCGACCTTGAGGCTGACCATGCGGTCCACGTACTCCTGCGGAGTACCGAGGCCGTAGATGCAGGACACCGACGCGACCACGACGACGTCCCGGCGGGTCAGCAGCGAGTTGGTCGCGGAGTGGCGCAGGCGCTCCACCTCCTCGTTGATCGAGGAGTCCTTCTCGATGTAGGTGTCCGACTGCGGGACGTAGGCCTCGGGCTGGTAGTAGTCGTAGTACGAGACGAAGTATTCGACCGCGTTGTTCGGCAGCAGCTCGCGGAACTCGTTGGCGAGCTGGGCGGCCAGCGTCTTGTTCGGCGCCATGACGAGTGTGGGGCGCTGGAGCTTCTCGATCATCCACGCGGTGGTGGCGGACTTGCCGGTGCCGGTCGCGCCCAGCAGGACGACGTCCTTCTCACCTGCGCGGATGCGCTTCTCCAGGTCGGCGATGGCCGTGGGCTGGTCACCGCTCGGCTGGAAGTGGCTGACGACCTCGAAGGGCGCCACCGAACGTTCGATCTTGGATACGGGCCGCATGGATCCACCGTACGACCCCGCACTGACAACCGGGCCGGTTCACCTGCTCTGCGGGGTGCGGGAGCGGCGGTAGGCGCGTTCCCGCACGGGGCGGACGGCCGGGCGGCGGCCGTTGCGCAGGGGGACGGTATGGGCCGGGACGCCCGGCCTTCTGATCTCCGCGGGGCGCCGGTCGGGCTTGCCCACGACCATCTGCGGATCGAACATGACGACGACGCCCGCCAGACAGAGGAGGGCCAGGGGGCCGATCATCATGGGGGCGAGGAGGGCGGCAGCCGAGTCCCCGGCGGGGGTGCCGTCGGCCGGGCCGTGCAGGTGGACGCTGAGCGCCGCCATGCCGGTGTAGTGCATGCCGCTGACGGCGAGCCCCATGACGAGGCTCGCGCCGACGCTCCAGAGGAATCCCCGTACCTGCCCGGCGGCCCAGAGGGCGGCGATGGCGGCCACGACGGCGATGACGACCGAGGCGGAGACGGTGAGGGTGTTGTACGTGAGCTTGCCGTTGAGCCGCATCCCGGCCATGCCCAGGTAGTGCATCGAGGCGATGCCCAGCCCGGTGACGGTCCCGCCGGTGAACAGCGCTCTCCCGGTGGCTCCCTGGTAGCCGACGATGAAGATCCCGGCGCCGACCATCAGGACGGCGACGCCCAGGCTCGCGAAGGTCGTGGGCCGGTCGTAGTGGACGGGGCTCTCCTCGACGGTGAAGCCCATCATCGCGATGAAGTGCATCGTCCAGATGCCGGAGGCGATCGCGACCGAGCCGAGCGCGAGCCAGCCGGCCCGCCAGGAGCCGCCGACGAGCATGGATCTGGCGGTGCAGCGAAGACCCAGCGCCCCGCCCAGGCAGGCCATGAAATACGCCACCAGCGGCGTGACGAGTCCGTAGGTGAAGCCGTCGACCGTGCCTCGCATGCGCGGCTGCCTTTCCCGCCCTGTTAAGCCTGGAACTGTCCGAAACACCCCCGCGGCCCGGACCGCCGGAGCGGACCTGGTCGAGGCTGAGCGTACGACCCCACCGGAATGGTCGAACGATAATCCTGCAAACAATCACGACCTCTCCCCAGTTGTGCGGTGGCGGCAGGCGGACTTGGACAACTCCATTCAATCCACGGCCATCTCCCTTCCCCCCTCCGTCGACTCTCTGCTGTCAGTCTTGTGCTGTCCGTGATCGTCCGACGCGAGGAGAACGCATGCACGCGCGCGTTGCCGCCGCCACGACCGCCGCGCTTCTTGGGGGAGCCGTTTTGATACTGCCCAGCCCGCACGCCAAGGCCGGCGGCCGGATCACGGCACCGCTGGTCGTCGCCCACCGCGGCGCCTCCACGTACGCTCCGGAGAACACCCTGGCAGCCGTCGACCGGGCGGCCGAGCTGGGCTTCGACTGGGTCGAGAACGACGTCCAGCGCACCCGCGACGGCCAGTTGGTCGTCCTCCACGACGCCTCGCTGGCCCGCACGACCGACGCCGAGACGGTCTATCCCGGCCGAGGCCCTTGGGACGTCAAGGATTTCACCGCGGCGGAGATCGCCCGTCTGGACGCCGGGAGCTGGTTCGGCCCGCGGTTCGCGGGCGCGAAGGTTCCGACGCTGCGGGAGTACATGGAACGCGTGTCGCGCAATCACCAGAAACTCGTCCTGGAGATCAAGAATCCCGAGCTGTATCCGGGCATCGAGCGGCAAACACTGCGGCTTCTGAACAACCAGGGTTGGCTGGATCCGGTGCATCTGCGGGACAGACTGATCGTCCAGAGCTTCAGCGCGAACAGCGTACGGACCGTGCACCGGCTGCGGCCCGGCGTCACGACGGCCTTCCTGGGGACGCCTCCGGTCGCACGGCTGCCCTGGTACGCGCGGTTCGCCGACCAGATCAACTCCGATCATCGGTCCCTGTCGCCCGACTACGTCGCCGCGGTCCACGCGCTCCACGGTCCGCACGGCCCGATGAGGGTCTTCGCCTGGACCGTGGACGACGCGGCGACCGCGCGGAACCTGGCGGACTTCGGCACGGACGGCGTCATCACGAACACGCCCGACGTGATCCGCGCCGCTCTGCCCTAGCCGGCCCCCCGGGGCGCGGACGGTTCCGGGTCCGCGCCCCGGGCATTGTCAGTGGCGGGCCGTACGGTGGATCGCATGAACAGCCACGGGCGGTACGAGCAGCAGATCGTGTGGTCCGTCGTCGGCACGGACATCGGTCCGCTGCTCCTCGCCGCGACGCCCCACGGCCTGGTCAACGTCGTCTTTCACGCCTCGGACAGCGTGCGCGACAAAGCGCTCGACCGCCTCGCGTCCCGTCTGGGCGGCGAGCCCGTCGAGGCGCCCGGGTCCCCGCTGCTGGCCGAGGCGATACGCCAGGTCCAGGCGTACTTCGCGGTCGAGCGGCAGGACTTCGACCTGCCGCTCGACTGGTCGCTGATCTCGGGGTTCAACCGCCAGGTGCTGCGCGAGCTGAACTCGGGCGTCCCGTTCGGATCCGTCGTGGCCTACGGCGACCTGGCCGGACGGGTCGGCGCGCCGGGGGCGGCCCAGGCCGTGGGGGTGGCCATGGGCTCGAACCCGCTGCCGGTCGTGGTGCCCTGCCACCGGGTGGTCGAGAGCGACGGCGGCATCGGCGGTTTCGGGGGCGGCCTGGAGACCAAGCGCAAACTGCTGGCCCTCGAAGGCGTCCTCCCGGAGCCGCTGTTCTGAGGCCGTGACTGGGCCACCGTCCGTACGTGCGGTGGCGTGACCGGGCCGGACCCCGGGCCGGAGACCGGCCCGGGGTTCGGTCGGGTGTCCCGCCAGGTGTCCGGTCCGGTGATCCTCAAAGGCTGATGTGGTACGCCTTGCGCAGCGTCTCGTGGACGGTCCACGTGGTGCGGTCGCCCTCGCGCAGGAACGCCGCGTCGCCCGGACCGACCTCGATGACGTCGCCGCCCTCCACCTCGATGGTGGCGCGCCCGCTGACGACGACGAAGAGTTCGTTCGCCTCGGTGTCGGTCACCACGCCGGGCGTGATCTGCCAGATGCCTCGCAACTGCTTGCCGTCGGCGGACTCCCACAGCACCTTGCCCGTCACGACGGGGTCGCCGGAGACGATCTGGGCCGGGTCCAGCGGCTCGGGATCGAGCTCGGCGTCGGGAATGTGGACGGCGAACGACGGCGTGGCCTGGGAGTTCATGGTCATGAGCGGACACCCTAAGGGCTCGTCCTCCACCCGGGGCACCGAGGGTCCCCCTGCCCGGAGATGCCGAAGCCGCTGCGCAAGGGTTTGGCCGGGCGCGCCTCTCGCCAGAGATCAGGGAGGGGAACGTCGACCGACGACAGGAGGCAGGCGCGTGATCGTGACGTCCGAAGAGGTGCGGGAGGCGCTCGACGCGGACCGGCCGGTGGTGGCCCTGGAGTCCACGATCATCGCCCACGGGCTGCCGCGCCCGCGCAATCTGCAGGTCGCCCTCGAACTGGAGGAGGTCGTCCGAGCGGAGGGCGCCGTCCCCGCGACGATCGCCGTGCTCGACGGCCGGCCGCACGTCGGCCTGGACAAGGGGCAGCTCGAACGGGTCGCGAACGAGGACGGCATCCGCAAGCTCGGCCACCGCGACCTGCCGCTCGCGGTGGCCTCGGGAGCCAGCGGGGCGACGACGGTGTCCGCAACCGCGCTGCTGGCGGCCCGCGCGGGGGTACGGGTGTTCGCGACGGGTGGCCTCGGTGGCGTGCACCGGGAGTGGACCGTCACCCAGGACGAGTCCGCCGACCTGGGCCTGTTGGCCCGCACCCGGATCACGGTGGTGTGCGCCGGCGTCAAGTCGATCCTGGACGTGCCCGCGACACTGCAGCGCCTGGAGACGCTGGGCGTGGCCGTTGCCGGGTACGGAACGGACCGTTTCCCCGGCTTCTACCTCTCCGACTCGGGGCATCCCGTGGACTGGACCCTCGACTCCCCCGAGCAGGTCGCGGCGGTGATGCGGGCCCAGGACGCGCTGCGCGCCCCGGACTCGTCGCTCGTCGTCGCGAACCCCGTCCCCGAGGAGGAACAGCTCGATCCCGCGCTGCACGCGCGTGTGCTCGCCGAGGCACTGCAGGCGTGCGAGGCGGAGGGTGTGACCGGACAGGCGGTGACGCCGTTCCTGCTCTCCTATCTGGTTCAGCACACGGACGGTGCCTCGCTGGCGGCCAATCTGGCGGCGGTACGGGGCAACGTGCGCCTCGCAGGAAAGATCGCGGCGGCCTGGGCGGGGGCGTGAGCGACGCGGGCAGGCGTGTCGAGGCCGAGGGGGCCGATGCCGGAGGGCCCGAGGCCGCCGGGCCGGGGGGTCCGGCCGAAGGCGCCCTGCTCGTCGTCGGGGACGTGGTCACGGATGTCGTCGCCCGGCATCGCGGCCCGCTGGCGGCCGGCACCGACACGGTCGCCGCCATCCGGACCGTGCCCGGCGGCGCGGGCGCCAATGTCGCCTGCTGGGCCGTGCACGCGGGCTGCGCCGACGTACGGCTGCTCGGCCGGGTGGGCCTGGACGCCGCGGAGTGGCACGAACGCGAACTCACGGCGAGCGGCGTACGGCCCCTGCTGGTGCGGGATCCGCAGGCGCCGACCGGGACGGTGATCTGCCTGGTGGACAGTGGCGCGTCGGCGGAGCGTACGTTCCTCACGGACAGCGGCGCGTCCCTGCGGTTGGCACCGGAGGACTGGTCACCGGCGCTGCTCGACGGGGTCGGGCGACTGCATCTGTCGGGCTATCTGCTCTTCTCCGGATCGAGCCGGGCGCTGGTGTCGACGGTGCTGGAGTCGGCACGCGCGCGCGGTGTGCCGGTGAGCCTCGATCCGGCGTCGGCCGGATTTCTCACCGAGCTGGGTGTGGACCGCTTTCTCGGCCTGTGCGCGGGCGTCGACATCCTGCTGCCGAGCCGTGACGAGGCGTGTCTGCTGACCGGGCTGCCCGATCCGGCCGACGCGGCCGCCAAACTGAGCCGCCACTTCCCCCTGGTCGTCGCCAAGCTGGGCAGGGACGGCGCCCTGGTCGCCCGTTCCGGATCCGTCCGGGCCCGGGTCCCGGCGCTGCGGGCGGCGCCGCGGGACACGACGGGCGCCGGTGACGCGTTCACCGGCGCGTTCCTCGCCGCACTGCTCAGGGGCGCCGGTCCCGAAGAGGCCGCCGGGGCGGGGTGCTCGGCCGGGGCCAGGGCCGTGGAACGGATCGGCGGGAGACCGCCCGCGGAGCGTACCGGCGGCTGACCTCCCACGGAGAGCATCCGGCGGGGCGAGGGAGGACGGCGGGCCCGTCGAGCCCCCCGGCGGAGCGACGACGTAGGCAGGGGACGGCCGATCAGGTTCTCCTCCCCTCACGCCCGGTCAGTTCTTGCGCCCCCAGGCCGAGATCATCGGAGCGGTCGCCAGGTCCATGGACCCGGTGGCGACGTTCGCGAGGTGCCGGTCGATCTCCTCGTGGGTGGCCAGGCCGGCGGTGACGAGCTGGTCGCGGATCTGCCGGACCGTGGCGGCCTCCAGCTCGGCGCACGCGGGCGAGGTGACGGGAAAGTACGCGTCGGCCTCGACGCCCCGCAGGCCCGCGTCCCTGAGCAGCCGCGGGAGCTTGCGTCCGTAGGCGAGGTCGGCGCCGCGATCGGCGAGCAGTTTGCGGAAGCCCTGGCGCAGCCGGTTCGCGAGCTGCTGCTCGGGACCGTACTCCTCGGGGCAGAGCAGCGGCTGGAGGGCGGGATCGGCGTCTTCGACGAGGAGTCTGCCGCCCGGCCGCAGCGACTTGATCATCGACTGCAACGCGCGCTCCCGGTCCGGCACGTGGACCAGGACGAGCCGGGCGTGCACGAGGTCGAAGCCCTCCCCCGGCGGTTCCTCGGCACCCACGTCGTGGACGCGGACCTCGACGGGCGAGCGGGCCACGGACGCCGCCCACGAGGTGTCGATGTCGGTCGCGACGACCTTCCCCGTCGGACCCACCTTCTTGGCGAGCCAGGACACGACGGACGTGCCGCCCGCCCCGACCTCCCAGCAGCGCCAGCCGGACCCGACGCCGAAGCGCTCCATGTGCCGGAACGTCGTGGGGTCGAAGAGAGTGGCGAGGGCCTCGAAACGCCGGCCCGCCTCCGTCTGCTGGTTGTCGAGGAGATACCCGTCGGCTCGCGTCATGGGGAGATCATCCCAGTTGACCCGCCCATCGCCGATGGTCGACGCTCCCGTCGTCGGCACGGAGGTCGTGCGAGGGACCGGTCCCGCCCCGCCCGGCCGAGTGACCCACACCACGGAACGGAATGCTCCGTTCCCACAGCCTTTTCCGGTGTCCGACCAGGCCTGGCAGACTGGCCCGCCAGGCGCAAAGTGCGGCCCGAGGAGATCCACGCGAGGAGATCCAGATGTCCATGGCAGGGAATTTGCGGAAGGTGACGGCTCTCGGCGCGGTCGACGGCCTCCGCAGAGTGGCGCGGCTGACACGGCGGAGCCGTCGTGTCGACCTGAGTCACCCCGCCCGGTCGCCGCTGGGCTCCTCGGTGGTGAACTGCGTGGCGTACCGGGACGGCGTGCGGCTCCCCGAGAGCAGCGATCTGGTCGAAACCGTGCGGCGGATCCGCAAGCGCGACGACGGATTCGTCTGGCTGGGGCTGCACGAACCGACCGACGTGGAGTTCGCGGGCATCGCGGAACTATTCGACCTGCATCCGCTGGCCGTCGAGGACGCGGTCGAGGCGCATCAGCGTCCGAAGCTGGAGTGGTACGGCGACACACTGTTCGCCGTGTTCAAAACGGTCTGCTACGTGGAGCACAAGGAGCTGACGGCCACCAGCGAGGTGGTGAACACGGGCGAGATCATGGTGTTCGTCGGTCCGGACTTCGTCATCACCGTGCGGCACGGACGGCACGGATCCCTGGGCCCGCTGCGCGAGGAACTCGAGTCCGACACGCAGCAGTTGTCCAAGGGGCCGGCCGCGGTCCTGCACGCGATCGCGGACCATGTGGTCGACGAATTCGTGAGCGTGGCGGACTCGGTCCAGGCGGACATCGACCAGGTGGAGGCCGACGTGTTCGCCGAGAACGGCGCACGCACCGACGCCGGCCGCATCTACCAGCTCAAGCGGGAACTCCTCGAACTGAAGCGGGCGGTGATCCCGCTCGCCCGGCCCGTCCAGGAGCTGGCGACCCGGCCGACGCGGGTGCTCGCACCGGAGATACAGGCGTACTTCCGTGACGTCTCCGACCATCTCCTACGGGTCACCGAGCAGATAGCCGCCTTCGACGAACTGCTCAACTCGATCCTGCAGGCGCATCTCGCGCAGGTGACGGTGGCGCAGAACGAGGACATGCGGAAGATCACGGCGTGGGCGGCGGTCATCGCCGTCCCCACCATGGTCTGCGGCGTCTACGGGATGAACTTCGACAACATGCCCGAACTGCACTGGAGGTTCGGCTACCCCATCGTCATCGGCGCCATATCCATCGGCTGTCTCGTCCTGTACCGCGGGTTCCGGCGCAACGGCTGGCTCTGACACGACCCTCGCCGGGCGCGTCCGGCGGGTCAGGCCGTCATGCCGCCCGCGCCGCCCCTCGCGTAGACGCTCTCGACCCAGCCGGCGAGTTGTTCGTCGCTGAGGTGCTGGGCGAGGTCGGCCTCGCTGATCATGCCGACCAGCCGTTTGTCCTCGATCACCGGAAGCCGGCGGATCTGGTGCCCCTTCATCTCCTGGAGCACTTCGCCGACATCGGCGTCGGCGTCGATCCAGCGCGGTGTGCCCTGGGCCATCTCGCCCGCGGTGATGTGTGCGGGGTCATGGCCCATGGCCACGCAGCCGACGACGATGTCGCGGTCCGTGAGAATGCCGCAGAGGCGTTCGTCCTGATCGCTGATGGGCAGTGCACCCACGTTGAGCTCGCGCATGAGCTGGGCGGCGCGGTCCAGGGTCTCGTGGGCGGGGATCCACTGGGCACCCCGGTGCATGATGTCTCCGGCGGTGGTCATGAAGTACCTCCTGATGCCGGACGGCCGGCGCGGCGCGGAACACACCGCTAGTCCCGGCGCCCTTCATTCTTGCCGCGCCCCCTGAGCCACGCACCCGGAGATCCGTGGATCAGGCGCCCCCGGTCAGCCGTTCCAGGCCGGGTGGCGGGGGTCGTCCGCCCGTACGAGGAGGTCGGCGGCGGTGTCGGGACCCACCTCGCTCTCGTACCGGGAGAAGGCGGGGAGGGTCCAGTGCTCCGCCTCGGGAGTACGGCGACGGAGGGCGCCGGGAGACAGGAGGACGTGAACGCTGAGGTCGAACGGGAACCAGTGCCGCAGGAGGAGGGGGCCGTGGAGCAACAGGATTCCGCCGGGCGGGAGTTGGACGTAGGGACTTCGGGTGGCCCGGTCGGTGACGGGATCCAGGAGGTCGGGCAGGACTCTGCCGTCGCCGCCGGGTTCGAGCGGGCCGAAGACCTCGCGCCAGAGGGCGCCCGTGTCGAACCAGCCGTCGTAATAGGCGTCGACGTCCTGGTGGCCGTATTCGAGCCGGAGGGAGGCGGGGCGCAGGAAGCCCTGCGTGCCCACGACCAGCGCGGGACGGCCGCGTACCCGCAGTGCCTCGAAGACGCGCTGCGCGAGTTCGCCGGGGCGGGCGGCCGGTGCTCCGTCGAAGGCGACGCGGGGCCAGGAGCCGCCGTCCTGCGGCTTCAGGTCGAGCAGCCGATCCGCGAGCCGGTCGCCGAGCCGTTCCCAGGTGATCGCTTCGAGTCGCACAGGTCCCATCATGCCGCGCGCGTGAGGGGACCCGGCCGGTGCCTCGGGCCGCGGGCCGGCGCCGAGGGCGTCGGGCGGCCGGCCCGGAGTTCGCGTGGGGGCGTCGGCCGGCGACGTAGATGTGGCTCCGGTCCGGGGAATGAACCGCGTATGGCACCGATCGCTGATCCCCCGCACCGGAACGGACTTCTCGTCGTCCAGCCGCTCAGGAAGCGGCACTGCGTCGAGTGCCGGAGCGGGCCGCTCCCCCTGGTGATGCTGGAGGAGGGGGCGCCTCGGTGCCTGGACTGCGTGGATCTCGGACACCTGGTGTTCCTGCCACGCGGAGACACCGCGCTGACGCGCAGATCGCGGGAGGGCAGCTCGCTGTCGGCCGTGGTGGTGCGGTTCAACCGGCGCCAGGGGCGTTACGAGCGGCAGGGCGTTCTGGTCGAGGAAGCGGCGCTCGCCCTGGCCGAGGAGCGGTGCCTGGCGGACGCGGAGTCGCGGCGCCGCCGCCGGGCACGGGACGCGCGGCGCCGGGAGGCGGAGGACGTCCGCTTCACGGAGGCGTTCGCGCGGGAGATATCCCGGCTGTACCCGGCCTGTCCGGCCGACCGGGCACGGGCGATCGCCGCACACGCCTCGGTGCGTGGCAGCGGACGGGTCGGGCGGAGCTCGGCGGGCCGCGCGCTCTCCGAGGCGGCGGTGACCGCGGCGGTCCGCGCGTCGGTACGGCACACCGAGACTCCGTACGACCAACTGCTGATGAACGGCGTCTCGCGGTACGAGGCACGCCGCCGGATCGCGGCCACGGTGGACGCGAGGCTCCGGGAATGGCGCGAGGACATCACCGCGCAGGCCTGAGCGAAGGGGGGCCGGAGAAGGCTGCCGGGGCGGCGGTCGCACGGGGCGCGTGAGAGCGGGCGCAAGGGATACGCGGGGCGGACGGCGCGAGCGTGAAGGGTCGACGCCGGGATGTGACGCCAGGGGTGTGAGGGTCGGACGGCGGATGGTGTCAGGGGTGTGGGGAGGGTGGCGGCTGATGCTGTCAGGGGCGTGAGGGTGGACGGCGGGGCGGGCGAAGACGGTCACGCATGAGGGCGCGCCGCTCGGCCATGGCCGCCGGCGCCGTGGGGGATTTGGCTTGAGATGACGGCCGGCGCTGTGCAGGATCTTGGGTCCGGCCTGATCGACACGGGAGTGGACATGATCGATGGACCGTATTTCGTGCTGACCCTGCTGGGGGTGCTCGGCTGCGGGCTGGTGGCCGGTGTGTTCCTCGGCTTCTCGACCTTCGTGATGAGAGCCCTCGCAACGTTGCCGCCGGCGCAGGGCGTCGCCGCGATGAACGCGATCAACGTCGCCGCGGTCCGGCCCCCGTTCATGCTCGCGTTCGTCGGGTCGGCGGTGCTGTGCTCGGTGCTGGCGGTGGTGACGTTCGTGCTGCTGCCGGACGAGGGGACGGTGGAGCTGCTGCTCGGCAGCGCGCTGTATCTGTTCGGTGCGTTCGGGGTGACCATCGCGGCGAACGTGCCGCGCAACGACGCGCTGCTGAAGCTGGATCCCGGAACCCCGGAGGCGGCCGCCTACTGGCCCATATTCGTGCGCCAGTGGACGACGTGGAATCACGTCCGCACCGCTGCGGCGTCCGCGGCGGCGGTGTCGTACGCGCTCGCCCTCACCTGAGCCGGTACGCGCCTTCGCCCTGCACGTGGCCGCCCGGCCCGGGTTCTCGGGTCGTGGTCGTCCGGAGCGGCGACGGGTGCGCGGGAGACGTATCGTGGCGGGAAAGGGGTGTTGCCCGGATTCCGTGGCCGACCAGGGTCGATGTCCGCGTGGTCGCGCCCTCTCGTACGCGTACACGAGGGAGACGGCCATGGCCGATCCCAAGGGTTTCATGAACACACCCCGCCAGGAGTATCCGCGCCGGCCGATCCGGGAGCGGGTGCGGGACTGGGACGAGGTGTACGTTCCCGGGGGCCTGTTGCCGATCATCGAGAAACAGGCCGACCGCTGCATGGACTGCGGCATCCCCTTCTGCCACGACGCGTGTCCCCTCGGCAATCTGATCCCCGAGTGGAACGACCTCGTCTCGCGGGACGACTGGCGGGCGGCGAGCGACCGGCTGCACGCCACGAACAACTTCCCCGAGTTCACGGGGCGGTTGTGCCCCGCCCCGTGCGAGGCGGGCTGTGTACTGGCGATCAACCAGCCGGCGGTGACCATCAAGAACGTCGAGGTCGCCATCGCCGACAGGGCCTGGGAGGACGGGCTCACACCGCCGCGTCCCCCGGACCGTCTTTCGGGCCGGACGGTCGCGATCGTCGGGTCGGGGCCCACCGGGCTCGCCGCGGCCCAGCAGTTGACCCGGGCCGGTCACACGGTGGCCGTGTTCGAACGGGCGGACCGGATCGGCGGTCTGCTGCGGTACGGAATCCCCGCGTTCAAGATGGAGAAGCGGCAGCTCGACCGCCGGCTGGCCCAGATGCGGGCGGAGGGGACCAAGTTCCGTACGTCGACGGCGATCGGCAGCGACATCGGGGCGGCCGAGCTCAAGGCCCGCTACGACGCGGTGATCCTGGCGCTCGGCGCCACCTCGTGGCGTGAACTGGACGTCCCGGGACGGGGGTTGTCCGGCATCCATCAGGCGATGGAGTACCTTCCGCTGGCCGACCGGGTGTGCGAGGGGGATCTGGAGGTCTCGCCGTTGTCGGCGGCGGGCAGGCATGTGGTGATCGTCGGGGGTGGTGACACCGGTGCCGACTGTCTGGGGACGGCCGTGCGCGAGGGGGCCGCGTCCGTGACGCAGCTCGACATCTACGGGCAGCCGGAGGACGAGCGCGACGAGGACGCCGAGCCGTGGCCGACGTATCCGAAGATCTACCGGCTCTCCGCCGCGCACGAGGAGGCCGGCGCGCTGGGCACGGCGCCCGCGGCGGACGCGGACGCCCGGCTGTTCGCCGCGTCCACGCTCCGGTTCGAGGGGGACGCCGAGGGCCGGGTGCGCTCACTGCATCTCGTGAAGGTCGACGAGCGGCGCCGCCCGGTCCCCGGCTCCGGACGGACCCTGCCCGCCGACCTCGTCCTGCTCGCGCTCGGCTTCTCCGGCCCGGACCTGCACGACGGACTGGTGGACCAACTGGGACTGGAGGTCGAGCCGCGCGGCACGCTCGCCCGTGGCGCCGACTTCGGCACGAACGTTCCCGGGGTGTACGCCGCCGGGGACGCGGCGCGCGGGCAGTCGCTGGTCGTGTGGGCGATCGCCGAGGGCCGGTCGGTCGCCGCCGCGGTGGACCGGGCGCTCAGCGGGGCGGCCCGCTCCCCTCTGCCGGCACCGATCGGGCCGTACGACCGCCCGATGACCGCCTAGCGGTCGGGCCCTGCCCTGTCACGCCGTTCTCCGCGAGTCCGTGCCGTGTGAGTCAGCGCCGTCAAGGTCCGCGCCGTGTAAGTGAGCGCCGTGTAAGTCAGCGCCGTGGTAAGTGATCAACTCGGAACCAAATTCAGGAAAGTCGTGGAAAAGAGCAAACAAATCGTTCAGGAGAGAAGGAAGTCCGCCTCTCCCGCTTTCGCGCCTTCGATGAAGGCGGTCATCTCGCCGGGCGTGTAGATGAGGGCGGGACCGTCCGGGTCCGCGGACTGACGTACGGCGATGCGGCCGTCGGCGAGTTTCATCGCCTCCAGGCAGTTGCCGCCGTTGCCGCCGCTCCACGGCTTGTGCCAGCCCTCGCTGCCCAGTTCACGGGCGGGCATTCCGTTGTAGATGCGCACGTCGCCTATTCGCGGGTTGATGCGTTCCGGCGTGATGCGTTCCATTCACAGCTCCTTGCGGAGATCCCGGAGGATCTCCTTCGTGCGATGTGCCGTGGCGGCTTGGGCCGCCATGCGGTCCATGACCTCCAGGTGGGTCGCCACCTCGGAACGCGCGTCCAGGTAGACGGCGCCGGTCAGGTACTCGCTGTAGACCATGTCCGGGAGTTCCGGCATGGCAAATCGGAACAGCACGAAGGGCCCGTACGTGCCGGGGTGCGGGCCCGAGGAGAACGGGATCACCTGCAACGTCACATGGGGCAGCTTCGTGGCCTGAAGCAACTTGTCGATCTGCGCGCGCATCACCTCGGGGCCGCCGATGGTGCGGCGCAGCACCGTCTCGTCCATCACCACCCAGATCCGGGGCGCGTCCTCGCGCGTGAGCAGAGCCTGGCGCTGCATGCGCAGGGCCACATGGCGCTCGATGTCCTCGGGCCTGGTCTGGCCGATGGCGCCCGCCTTCAGGACGCCGCGAGCGTAGTCCTCGGTCTGCAACAGGCCGGGGATGAAGTGCGGTTCGTAGGAACGCAGCAGGGAGGCGGCGCCTTCCAGGCTGACGTGCATGGAGAACCAGTCGGGCAGGATGTCGTGGAACCGCTGCCACCAGCCCGGCTTGTTGGCGTCCTCCGCGAGCTGGACGAAGGCTTCGGCCTCCTGGTCGCCGACGCCGTACGACTTCAACAGGAGCTGGAGGTACGGGATTTTGAGGGAGACCTCCGCCATCTCCATCCGGCGGACCGTCGCGGGGGCGACACGCAGGATCCGCGCGGCCTCCTCACGCTTGAGACCCGCGCGTTCCCGCAGGTCCAGCAGGCGCCGTCCGAGAACGACCTGGCCGACCGTCGGCGCGGACCGCGGTTCGCTCACGTCCCACCTCCCCTGAGTCCGGGCAGCCCGTTCGGCGCCGTCCGGGTTCTTCCTCGTCCACCTCGACGATCCCAACTGGCGCCGCTCGGCTAGCTGTTGCCAGCAGTGTGCCACGCGCCCCCACAGCGTCACACGGCACTCTGCATTTTTCAGAGTGAGTCTTGCCAAGTGTTCGCGGCGACGCGATAGTGGCAAGCGTGATTCCGTCCGCGCCGTTAGGAACAGACGCCGTCGAAGACCGGTTCGGTCTCCGAGCCGCCATGGGGCACGACCCCGGGGCGGCCGCCGAGCGCCGGTTCCGCTTCGAGTTGGCCGCACACCCGGGCTCCGTGGCTCAGGCGAGACGCCTGACCCGGTCCCGCCTGTCCGGCTGGGCGGTGAGCGAGGACGCCTGTGAGACGGCGACGCTCGTGGTGTCGGAACTGGTCACCAACGCGATCGTCCATGCCGCCGGGCAACGTGTCGTCTGCGAACTGCAGGACGCCGGCGACGTGGTGCGCGTCATCGTGTGCGACGAGGGGTGCGCTCCGGGCGAGCCGCACCCCTCGGCACAGCGGCCCGACGAGGAGCACGGGAGGGGATTGCTTCTCGTCGCGGCAGTGTCCAGGGGCTGGGGGGCCCAGGACACCGGGCCCGGTCTGCTGGTGTGGGCGGAGATCGCCCGCTCGGCAGACCGGGCCGAAAACACCTGGCGCGAAGCGGGGGCGCCCGAGGCGGACACCGGTCCGCGGGCGGACCTCGGCTGGAGCGCGAAGAAGCCCCCGAACGACGGTCGGGGCACGGGGGCGGAGGGATCCTGGGGGGCGGGAATCGTGGGGAACCCCCGACTTCCCTCCGCCCCGGGCGGCGGCGAGGACCGGGGTCCGCAGCAGGATCTCGTACGGGATCAAGACCGGGACCGGGATCGGGAGAGCCTGTGAGCCGTACGTCCGCGGCGGGGCCCGCGGCGCGGGTCCTGAGCCTGGACACGCTGGTCCGGGTGAACCGCGGCCGGCGGCGGCCCGGGCCGCCGAGGCGTCTGCCCGTCCCCGAGGACATGACCGTGCCGCTGGGCTGCGACGCGGTGTCGGTGCCCGCCGCCTTCGGACCGCTGCTGCTGTCGCGGCTGCCTCGTGTGGGCTGCGTCTACGCCGACGGGGCGCACTGGTGGTGGATCGTTCCTTCCGACTCCGACGTGGCCCTGGAGTGGCCGACACCCGCCCACTACGTCACGGGGGCGGTCGTGCCGGACGCGCCTCGGATTCCCGGGCTCATCCACAAACCGGATGGCACGCTTCCGTATACGCCGCCGATCCCCCTGTATCTGGCCCTGTGCCAGGTCACGGGCACGACGCCCGCCTGGTCCCGCCCGATCAGCGCCTGAGCCTCGTTCCGCGACCGATGCATCCCCGCCCCTGAGCGAGGGCGGCCGGTCCCGCGCTCACTCCACGCCGTCGACGCCGCCCACGACGACCAGGAACGCGTCGGAGGCGAGGTCCATGACGACCTCCGCCGCCTGGCCCTCCTGACGGCGCGCCTGCGCGAACTCCTCCGCGGGCCACGACCCGCGTGGTCCTCCGGCGGGGAAACGCTCCAGAACCCTTCGCCCGTTCACGTTCAACCTCCATGTCGTGCCTGTGGAGAGTTAAACGCCTGCAATGGGGTGAACGGCTCTGGCAGTGACGGTACTGAGACGAAGTCGACACCGGCAACGGAACGGCCGCGCGGGACCCCGAGGTTCCGTTTCAGCAGGCAGCGGCCACGCGCAGTCCCGCGCGCTCGCGCCGTTCGGCCAGTTCGCCGAGGAGTTCGGCGATCCGCTCGGTGTGCCGGGGGGTGAGCCGGCCGGTGTCGTCGAGTTGCACCGCGCACGCCGTGGTCGTGTCGACGAGCCGTTCCAGGGTGGCCGCGACCGCGTCGGTTCCCTCGGAGTGCCGTGCCAGGGCCGGGAGTTCGGCCGCGGCGAGATCGATCGCGGCACGGGCCTCGGCGAGCGCCCGATAGGCCTCCCGGCGCAGGACCCAGCGGCCCGTACGGTCGCGGGCCGTGCCGTCGCTCAGCACATGGGCGAGATACACGTCCGCGGCCTCACCGGCCCGGGTGAGCCTCGCCCGCACGGTCCCACCGCGCTGGCCGAGGGGCGGCAGATGCCCGACGAGCAACACGATCGCGCAGGCCAGCAAGGTCTCCAGGATGCGGTTCCAGGAAGCCTGCGGCTCACCGCCGACCATCACGAGAGCCAGCACGAGGACCGTCACGACGGCGGTCTGCGCGGCGAAGTGCCGGGTGGCGACAGGGATGAGCGCGCCACTGACCGCGACCAGGGCGACGAACCCCTCCGGCCTCGGCAGCACGAGGGCGAGCCCCGCGAAGGCGACCGCGCCCAGGACGGTTCCCGCCGCACGGCACAGGACGCGCGAGGCGAGCGGTCCGAGATCGGGCTTGACGAGGAAGACGGCGGTCGCGGGGAGCCAGTACCAGTGCGGGTGGTTGCCGTACCAGCGCGCGTGGTGCAGTGCCTGTGCCACGGCGACGCTGGCGCCGAAGCAGAGGGCGACCCTGATGCCGTACTCCCGCCCGGCCGCACCGAGCGCGGTGCCCACGAGCGAGGCAGCGGTACGCCGTCTGGTGTGCAGCGCGTTCCCAGAACCCCGGTCGAAGGTCTCGGCGGCGCCCAGCAGGGCGTCGTGGAGGGCGCGCAGCGCGGGGACGACGGGTGCGCTCTCCGTCGGGCCGGACCGGGTGCCGGGGACGGCGGGCGCCGGCAGCGGCCCGGTGGGTGCGCCGGTGCGGACGGCTGCCGCGAGCCGCCGGGGGCCTTCCGCGGCCCGTTCCGGCACGGCCTCGCCGGCCCAGGCGAGCGCGGTCGCGGCCTCGGCGAGCGGCAGGGCGGCCGCGTACTGCGCGTGCAGTCGCCGCTCGGCCGCGGAACTGGCGTACCGCCGCAGCCGGGGTCCGTCGAGCGCGTCCTGCGCGTGGTCGAGGGCCGCGGTCAGCGCGACGCGCCGCCGGGCCGCGTCGGGTCCGCCCACGGCGAGCAGCAGCAGGGCGACGGCTTCGTACACCCCGGCGACCGCGTCCCGCTCCCCGTCGAAGCGGTAGTCGCCGGTGTTCACCGCGGTCGTCGGCAGCGCCAGTCTGAGCGCGAGCAGCCAGCCGGCGCCGCCGAGGAAGAACAGGGCGCGCATCCACCCCGGTTCGGGCAGCGGCATGCCGGCCCCGATGGCCGAGGCGACCAGGAACTGGGTCCCGGCACCCGAGGCCACGGGTCCTACGGCGCTGACGGCTCCGGCGAGCAGTCCGAGCCCGGTGAGGACGAGGGTGAGCGCCACGGCGCCGGCGTGCTGTCCGGCGTACGAACCGATGATCAGGCCGGCGGCACCGGCGAGGGCCGGTACCCCGAGCCGTTCGACGGCGACCCGCCGGCTGCCGGGGCGGTCGTTGATCCCCGTCAGCATGGCGCCGAGCGCCGCGATCACTCCGAGGGAGGTACGGCCGCACAGCACGGCCGCGAGCAGCAGCGGCCCGGAGGCCAGCGCTCCGCGCACGACCGCGTTCCAGGGGACGGGTCCGCGCTGGGCGCGCAGGGCATGGGCGAGCCAGGGAGGTACGGCGAGCGGGGTGAGACGCACAGGGCTCCTGTCGGGCGAGGGCGGGGTGCCTTCGGGCGACGTCGGCCGGGCTCGTGTCGTACTCAGGGTAGTGCGCGTCGGCGGCGGACGACGAACGCGCGGATTTCCACGGTGTGACATCTCACGGGAGCAAGCCCCATGAAATACGGGAGCAAGCCCCATGAAATGAGGAGGAGGAGCGGGTCCGAGGGCGTAGCCGGCCCCCGGACCCTGAGATGCCACCATGTCGCACGCCGGCACGCTTGAGGACCCAGGTCAGTCGTTATGTCGCCGCGTCCTGCCTTTGGACCACCACGCATCGAGCTGCGCGGACTGGACTTGAACCAGCATCTCGGCGTACTGGGGCCTGGGCCCGGTCGATCCGGCGATCGGCGGCGAATGCTGAGTCTGGAGCAATAGTCTGAGATTGATCGCGGTCTGCCTCTGCCGACTTGGGCTACCGCGGCGCGTGGCACTCCCTGGGCGGGAGTGCTCTCTGGTGCCGCGGGGAGGACTCGAACCTCCACTGGAACCGCGCATTCACGACAAGCCTCAGGTTCAGCTTGCGCTCCTCGCGCACCCCGGCCGTGGTGCGTTGTGGCCGGGGAGTTCAGAGGCTACCCCTGTGCGAACAGGTAGCCGAAAACAGCGTCGCCGACGCGCTGGTCGACGACGTCCACGCCATTGGCCTCCTCGCGGGCGAACTTGACCGCCTGCTGCAGCTTCTCGACCCGGTCGAGGAGTTCGTTCACGCGCCGCGCGGGCAGGGCCCCGGAGAACTTGACGGTCGTCCAGTAGCCGACGGGGATGTCCTCGTAGTACACCTCGACCTGGGCCGGGTGCTTCTCGGTGGCCTCGGCCTTGACGTGGTTCCGCGGGACCTTCTTCGTACGAAGGGTCCGCACCGGCTCCGTCTTCCAGGCGTCGGTGGACGGGTCCCGCACCCAGGACTCGGAGGCGTCGAGGACGGGCAGCTTCCGGACGAAGGTGTTGAGATCGGTGAGCTGCTTCTCGAGGAAGAGCAGATAGGACACCGGCGCCTCGGCGACGATCACACGACCGTCCACCACCACGTCGGCCCGCGCCGTGCAGTTGGCCCAGTCCTTGGTGGCGGTCACGTCGAACAGCCGCGTCAGGGTCGCCGCGGTGTCCCGCAGCACGTCCTCGGCCTGAACCTGGACCCGGGTCGACTCGGGCGGGAGCTGCTCGCCCTCCTCGTCCTTCGGCTGGTACGTCCGCGAGATGCCCGCGAGCAACGCGGGCTTCTGCAGGCCATGATGAGCAGCCGTCAGGTCCTGGTGGGACTTGGACTTGATGCCCTTCTCCACTGCGATGATCTGATTGAGTTTCGCCACGTCGGTGACCGTAGCAGCGAGTGCGGGAGTCGTTCGAAAGGTTTTTCGCGCCCGCCACGCCGGGGGCGGTAATGGGGGTGCGCGGGCCCGCGTCGGTCCCGCATCATCGGCAGGTTGTCCGTCACCCGCCGACTGACCCCGTCCACAGGGAGCCCCCATGGTCCAGCGCGTCACCGTTCCCAGCCTCTTCACGCCGCCCGTCTACGCGCACGCGTCCGTCGTCGAGGCGGGGACGAAACTGGCCTTCCTCGCCGGGTCCGTACCGCTCGACGCCGACGGGAAGCTGGTCGGCCCGGGCGATCACGTGCGTCAGGCCGAGCAGGTGCTGGCCAACCTCGAGGAACAACTGCGTGCCGTGGGAAGCGACATGGCCCATGTCGTGTCGACCGACGTGTACGTGGTCAGTGGTCAGACCGCGGTGCTGTCCGCGGTCTGGAACGTCGTCGAGGCTTCAGGACTGAGCATCGGCCCGCACTCCTCGACCCTGCTCGGCGTGGTCTGTCTCGGGTACACCGGGCAGCTCGTGGAGATCACGGCGACCGCCGTCGTCCCCGACGCCGATCCGTCGGCCGCGAGCGGCCCCGAACACGCCTGACCCGCCCGCGGTGCCTACGGGGAGCGCGTCGCCCGCCCCGCGGACTCCGCCGCCATGGCCAGGACCTGCCTCAGCATCTCCGGTGTGAGCCGCCCGGTGAAGGTGTTCCGCTGGCTGACGTGGAAGCACCCGAAGAGCTCAACGGAAGCGGGGCCGAGGCCAAGGCTGGGGCTGGGGCTGGGGCTGGGGCTGGCACCGTCGGGGCCGAGACCGGAACCGGGACCGGAGTCGGGACCCGGACGGGAGTCGGGACCGGGAGCGGAGTCGGAAGCGGGGCCGGAACCATGTGCACCGGGACTGGAGGCGGGCTCGGAAGCGGTCGCCGAGGCGGGCTGCTCGTAGCCGGTCCCCGGTTCGTCCTGTTCCGGACGCCGTACGAGCGTGACCCGCGCCCCGTGCGCGAACGCCGGACGCGGCCGGGGCACCGTCCACCCCGCCTCGGCGAAGGCCGGCAGGGCGGCCTGCCAGCCGAAGGCCCCGAGGACGACCACCGCGCGCAACGTGGGCCGCAGCAGTCGCAGCTCCCTGACGAGCCAGGGCCGGCAGGTGTCCCGCTCCTCGGGCGTGGGCTTGTTGGCGGGTGGCGCGCAGTGCACCGGAGAGGTGACGCGGACCCCGTACAGCTCCAGTCCGTCGTCCATGCCGACCTAGGTGCCCCGCGAGGCGAGCCCGACGTCGTGCAGCGCCGCGTACAGCACGTCGCCCGACCGGTCCCCGGTGAACATCCGGCCGGTCCGGTTGCCGCCGTGCGCAGCGGGGGCGAGTCCGATGATCAGAAGGGACGCGTCGGGCGGCCCGAACCCGGGCACCGGACGCCCCCAGTACGACTGGCCGGTGAACGCGGCACGCTTGGTCGCGGCCACCTCCTCGCGCCACGCGACGAGCCGCGGGCAGGCCCGGCAGCCGGCGATCCGCTCGTCGAGCACGGTGAGATCGGCGGAGCGGGCCGCGTCCTCCGCCGGAGCGCTGCTGTGCACACCACCACCGTACGACCGGCCCGCCCACGCCGGATCCGCCGTGCGGACCCCCACGTCGCCGGGTGCTAGGTCATCTCCGCGCCCAGCGCCAGGAACCCACAGATCAGCAGGAAGAGGATCGCGAGGAGGGGCCAGATGAAGCGGAGGTACTTGTCGTAGCCGACCTTGGCCAGGGCGACGCCTCCGATGGTGACGGCGGTGGTGGGGACCCAGAGGTTCATCCAGCCGCTCGCGGCCTGCCAGGCGGTCACGACGACGGCACGGGAGACGCCCGCGAAGTCGGCGAGCGGGGCGAGGATCGGCATGGCGAGGGTCGCGTGGCCCGAGGTGGAGGGGATGAGGAAGGCCAGCGGCAGGTTCACGATGAAGACGATGATCGCGAACAGGCTGGAGGACGTGCCCTCCACGATGCCCTCGATGGAGTGCAGAACCGTGTCGGTGATCTTCGAGTTGTTCATGATCACGGTGACTCCGCGGGCCAGCACGATCACGAGCGCAGGCGAGATGAAGTCCGCGGCGCCCTGGACGATCGTCGCGCTCAGCTTCTGCTCGCCCATCCGCGCCACCACCCCGACCAGCACCGCGGCGCACAGGAACAGCGCCGCGAGCTCGGGGAAGGACCAGCCGAGCTCGAACCCGTACGGCCGCGCGTCCGCCTTGCCGGTGAGCGCGCTCGACCACGGCACGACGGAGAAGATCATGAAGGCGAAGACCAGCGTCGTGGTGACGAGGACCGCCTTGTGCAGCCCGGTCAGCTCGGGAACCTCGCCGGCCGCGTCCTCGGCGTGCTCGCGGTCCCCGGGCAGGAACCCGGTGATCGAACGGTCGGGGCTCCGCTGCACCCGGCGCGCGTAGCGGATGACGTACCCGATCGTGACCGCCGTCAGCACGACCCACATCACGAACCGCAGCACGATGCCGTCGCCGAGCGAGATGCCCGCGGCGGACGAGGCCACCCCCGTGGCGAACGGGTTCACCGTCGAGCACAGCACCCCGATGCCGGCGCCGAGGATGATCGTGCCGACCGCCACCATCCGGTCGTAGCCGAGCGCCAGCATCAACGGCACGATCAGCCCGTAGAACCCCAGTGTCTCCTCGGCGAAGCCCTCCACCGTGCCGAGCACCGAGAACACCAGCATGATGCCCGCGATGAGCAGCGCGCCGCGGTTCCTCAGCCGGTGGGCGAGGAGGCCGATCCCCCGGTCGAGCGCGCCCGTCGCGAACACCACCGTGATGAACGCCCCGATGGCGAGCACGAACAGGAACACGCCCGCGCTGCCGTACAGTTCGCCGGCGAAGTCCGGCCCAACCTGCGCGGTCTTCTCGTCCAGGATCCCGTAGAGGCCGTTGACGGGCGACAGGAAGAGGTCGTTGAGGCGGTCGACGAAGCTCTGGCCGGAGTCGACGCGGTGATACGTGCCCTGGATCGGCCGGCCCTCGGGCGTGCGGTCGTACTGCCCCGCCGGGATCAGGAACGCCAGGGCCCACACGGCGATCGTGACGATCGCGAGGACGGTCAGCGCGCTCGGGAACGTGAACTTGCGCTGGGGCGGCGGTTCTTCGGTGCCGGGCGCCTCGGTGCCGGCCGGGGTGGTCACCGGACCGTCCCGTCCGCGCTCACGTGCTCTCCCCCGCTCCCGCGCGGAATCCGGCCGCGTACTCCCGTACGAAGGCGCACATCGCCACCACCGTGTTGCGCAGCTCCGAGAAGAGGACGCGCTCGTTGGGGGCGTGCAGGTTGCACATGCTGTCCTGCGCCCCGAAGAGCAGCACCTCGGCGTCGGGTGCGGCCCGTGCGAGGCCGTTGACCAGCGGGATCGAACCACCGGTCGCGATGTACGAGGCCTCCTCGCCCCAGGCCTCGCGCAGCGCGGTGAGCGCGGCGCGGTAGGCGGGACCACCGGTCGAGGCCCGGTAGCCGGGGCCCGTGTCGCCCGGGGTGACGGTGAGCGGGACGCCGAGGGGCCGCAGCGAGCGCAGATGATCGACCAGCGCGGCCTGCGCCTCCTTCGCGTCCTGACGCGGATGGAAGCGGAGGTTGAGCTTGGCACGCGCGTACGGGACGACGGCGGAGGCCGCGTGGTCGACGCTCGGGGCGTCCAGGCCGATCACCGTGATCGCGGGCCCGCTCCAGAGCCGTTCGCCGAGACTCCCGCTGCCGATCAGCGGGATCCCGTCGCGGACCCCGGCGAGTTCGCGGAACTCGTCCTCGGTGTACGTCGTTCCGCGCCACTCCTCGCGGCGCAGCCCCGCCACGGCCACGTCGCCCTGCACGTCGTGCAGCGTGGACAGAGCGGTCAGCAGCACGATCAGGGCGTCCGGCGCGGCACCGCCGAACTCCCCGCTGTGCCGCGGCTCGTCGAGCGTGCGCACCTCGATCTGGACCTCGGCCGCACCGCGCAGCGCGGTGGTCAGCGTGGGGGTGCCGGGGCGGAGATTGCCCAGGTCGGCGATGACCATCGCGTCGCACGCGAACCGCTCGGGATCACTCGGTGGATAGTCGTCGAAGGGGCTGCCGTACTCCTCCTGCCCCTCGAAGACGATCTTCACCCCGACCGGCGGCCGTCCCTCGTACGCCCGGAGCATCCCCAAATGAGCGATCACGTTGGACTTGTCGTCCGCGATCCCGCGGGCCCGCAGACCGCCCTCGACGGGCGTCGGCTCGAAGGGCGGCGACAGCCACAGCTTCTCGTCACCGGGGGGCTGGACGTCGTAGTGCGAGTAGAGCAGGACGGTCGGCGCGTCCGGGTGCGGCGGCGGGATCTCCCCGAAGATCACGGGGGCGGTGCCGGGAAGATCGATGCTCTCGACCCGCTCCACGCCGGTATCCCGCAGAAGGCCTACGAGGAGGTCGTGGGCCTCTCGAACCGGCTCGGGCGGGAATCCGGGGAACGCGACGGAGGGGATGGCGGCGAGGCGCTCCAGATCGGCGCGGAGGCCGTCCATCAACGCGTCGACCTTCGCTGCTGTCGTCACCCTCGGTCCCCTCTCCTGTTCCCCGGACGGCTTCACCGACAGCCTCCGCCCGCCCCGGGGGCCACGCATCCGGTGTGGTCCGTGCGACGGAAAAGGCATGCGGTGTCCCGGGCCGGGGGCATTAGAGTCGGGTCATGGCTTCTCAGGGTGCTGACGGGGAGATGAAGGACGCGAGGACCGAAGGCGAGCGCGGCGCGGACTCCGGGCGGACCGCCGGCGGGTCCGGCTCGAGGTCCGGGTCCCGGACGGCCTCCGGAACCGACTCCCTGACCGCGTCCGGAACCGACTCCTGGAACGGCCCGGAAACCGACTCCGGGGCCGACTCAGCCGGCGACTCCGGCACCGGCTCCGGAAACGACCATGAAGCCGATGCGCCGGCCGCCTCGGCGAACGCTGCCGCCGTCAAGGCCGCCGTCGCCGCGGGGCCCGCCGGCGGCGAGAGCGTGCGGGTCGACGCCTGGATCTGGTCCGTCCGTCTCGTCAAGACCCGCTCGATCGGTGCGACAGCCTGCAAGGGCGGCCATGTCCGGGTCAACGGGGAGCGCGTCAAGCCGGCGTACTCCGTCCGCGTCGGCGACGAGGTACGCGTCTGGCATGAGGGCCGTGAACGGGTCGTCATCGTGAAGCGTGTGATCCGCAAGCGGGTCGGAGCACCCGTCGCCGCCGAGTGCTACGTCGACAACAGCCCACCGCCTCCGCCGCGCGAGGCCGTGGCCCCGGCGGGTGTCCGGGACCGGGGCGCGGGGCGCCCGACCAAGCGGGACCGCCGCGAGATGGATCGCCTGCGGGGCATGCAGACGGGCTCGTCCGGCCCCGTCCGGACCGCGGGCCCCTCCACGGGCCCGACGGGCTCCACCGGGTCCAAGGGCACGACCAAGGGCACAACCAGGGGTTCGGGCACCGGCGGGGCCAAGGGCAGCACAGGGTCTTCGGGCGCGAACGGAACCACAGGATCGGCCGGCGCGGACGGCAGGGCCGGGTCCAGGGGCACGGCCGGGTCCAAGGGCTCCTCCGGCCGCTGAGCCCGCTCCCCCACCGTTTCCTCCCCCGGGGCCCCTCCCCCTCCCCGCCCGCCCGCCCCTCGCCCCTCGCCCCTCGCCCCTCGCCAGGGTTCCCGGCCGGACCGGCCGGTCCCGGACGTGCCGGTCGAGGGCTCCCCCGGTCCCGGAGGAGCCCTGCGTCCGTGGAGCGCCGTCACGCCTGGCGTCCCACCCGTCGCCGTACCAGACGGAGCAGTTCGGTCGTGTGGCCGCGCCTGGCCCAGGCGATCAGCCCCAGCGGCAGCATCAGGATGAGCGGGGTCGCCACGTACGGGCCGTGGACGACGGTGACGTTGACGATGAACGCCCCGACCATCAGCGCGCTGAGCGCCACCGCGGCCACCGAGTCCAGCAGCGGGATCAACAGGGCGAGGCCTCCGGCGAGTTCGAGCGCGCCGATGACGTACATGCCGCCGTGGCCCCAGCCCAGCTTGTCGAACGCCTCCGTCGCCGAGGGGTGGGCGATCAGCTTGGGAAGGGCGCTCGCGAACGCGTAGAAGAGGCCGAGGACGACCTGCAGGGCGGTCAGGGAGATCCGGGCCGCACGGGAGCGGGGGGTGACGGCTGCGCGGGTGGTGGTGAGGGGGAAGGTGGTCTCGGACACGGTGGTCTCCTGTGGGAAGCGGTGGTTGCTTTCACAGAGTCAGACCTGGGCACGGCAGAGAACTCATCGGTCCCGGCCGGGATTTGTTCCGCGGACCGGCCACCGCTCACCCTGGCAACCATCGTCCCCGGCGGCCACCACTCACCTCCGCCGGCCACCACTCACCTTCCGACGACCGTTGCTCACCCCCAGCGGCCATCACGCACCCCCTCAATGGCCATAGCTCACCTCCGCCGCCCATCTCGCCCCCCCCCCCCCCCAACAGCCATCGCCCACCCCTCCCTCCCTGGCCATCTCGCACTTCGGCGCCCTCCCTCACCCCTTCACGGCCCTCACCCACATCCCGTCGTCCGTCAGATAGCGGTCGACCTTGAATCCCGACTCCGCCAGCGCCTCCTCGAAGGCGTCCTTCGTCAATGGGCGGGACAGGAACGTCTGGGTCCACGTGGCGTCCGGGAACGTGTACTCCGCGCGCACCGAGTCGACCCCGTCCCCCATCGGCTCGGCGGACAGGATGCGCACGACGAAGCCCGAAGGGTCGGTGCGCTCGCGGGGCACATCGGTGTGGTAGTTCTCGCCCTCGCGCTGGATCAACACGCACCCGTCGTCGGCGACATGGCGGGCGCAGGTGTCCAGGAGCGCCCGCCGCACCCGGACGTCCCCGGCGTGCACCAGGAACGACGCCAGCAGCACGACGTCGAACGTCTCACCGAGGTCGAGGTCCTCGATGCTGCTGCGTATCCGGCGCGCTCCTCGGACGTGCTCCAGCATCTCGGCGGACTCGTCCACCGCCGTGACCGCGAAGCCGAGCTCCAGGAGCGGATGGGTCATCCGCCCGACCCCGCTGCCCAGCTCCAGGATCTGCGCGGCGGCGGGCACGGCCGCGTTGATGATGTCCGGTTCCGTTCCGACGGGCAGACGGGTGTAGAGCTCGACCGCGCAGCCGTCCGGCGTGATCGCACCCGGTCCCGTGCCCTCGTATCCCTGACGCATTTCGATCCTCATGCCCGTCCAACGGACGGCCTTCGCAAGCCCGTTCCCCTCCCCCATCACTCGTTCGAGTGATGTGCTCCAGGGGCGTGCGTCAGAGTGCGGATCCGGCGGGCCCGGCTGCGGGCGGCTACAGCGCGAACCAGCCCCGCCCTCCGTACCAGTGCCCGCCCCCGTGCAGATGATCGACCACCGCGCGCTCGACGCTGTTGCGCCGCGGCAGTTCGCCGAGCGGGAGCTCCGGGTCGCCGAAGACGAAGCCGACAGGCATCGTGTCGTCCGGGATCCTGTCCTCGGGGACCAGGTGGAAGCGGTCCTGGAAGCGGATGATGTTGGAGTCGGCCGGCAGATACCGCTTGAGCTGCGGGTCGAGCAGCCAGGAGTCGCAGACGGCGATCCCGTGGCGCTCCTCGGGGTAGTGGCGGGCGAAGAAGTCCCGCGCCGCGTCGAGCGAACGGTCGCAGGCGGCTGGGGAGAGCGGGCCGCGGAAGTCGGTGATGTGCAGGCTCAGACACGGCGTGCCGGGTTCCAGGGCCCACCCCGCCGCCTCGGCGGCCTCGGCCGTGCGCCGCCCCAGCAGGGCCCGCTGGAACTGGAGCCGGCCGAGCTGGAACAGCTCGCCGTGGAAGTGCAGGGCGATCCACCAGGGGAACAGCAGTCCGGGGCCGCCCGCTCGTCTGTGGTGCACGGACACATGACGGCCGAGGTCGGCGAGCGTGCGCCGCGACACATCCTCGGGCACTCCGCGCTCCCGGTGATGGGCGCGGACGTGGGGAAGCGCGGCGATGAAGACGTACAGGTGGAAGCAGCGTCCGAGAAGTCCCGTCGTCTCGGGGAAGGCGGGGGGCTCCCAGCCCTTCCCTATGTCTCCCATGTCCCGCACGAAGCGGGTGACGCAGCGCGCGAGGAGGGTCATGGCCTCGGGGTCGGCGGCCAACCGGGCGCGCAGTGCGACGAGTTCGTTGATGTGTTCGTGGGGCACGGACAGGTCGAGCAGGATGTCGGGCAGCTCGTCGGCGTCCGGGAGCGCGGCTTCGCGCAGGCCGGAGGACTCGCTCTCCAGGTCCCTGAGCCACTCGGCGGTCCTCGCGTCCGCCCGCAGCGCTGTCAGCAGCACCGTCGCCTCCCCCGGCGGCCGTGGTCCGACCGCTCTCCCTTGGTGAACGTGCACCACGAAGAGTACGTTTCCTCGTAGGAGTGGTGATCCTGATGCGTACGGGCAGTGAACCGGTGACAGCGCGCAGTGCTCTGCGGATGCGCTTGTGCCTGAGCGTCTGGGGCCTGATCTGGGCCATTTTCGGGACGGTCGCGTTCATCCTGGTCGGGCGGCCGGGCTGGGCCGCGGCGTGCGCCGCGCTGTGGGTGGTCGTCACGGTCGACATGACCATGATCCTTCGGCACATCAGGCAGGGCCCGCACTACCAGCCGGGCCGTGACGTCCCGCCGTACGAGCCCGTGGACGACCGGCGCGCCTACCGTCCGCCGGAGCGCCCCCGGCCGTCGAGACCGTCACACCCTTGATGCGCGGCCGTCGAGATCCTCAGACCTCTGGTCCCCGGCCGTCGAGGCCCCGTCCTCTCACACCATCCATGCAGCGCCCCGCGAGGTACGGCGCCCGGCGAGCCGCCGCTACAGGTCGAACCGTGCGGCTTGCAGATACTGCGGCTTCGGGTCGAGCGCGGCCGCCAGTCTGAAGTGCCGCTTCGCCTGCTCGGGGCGCCGCTGGCGCTCGTAGGTGCGGGCGAGCGCGAAATGCGCGAACGCGTTGTCCGGCTCGCGCTCCAGGACGATGGTGAACTCCAGCTCGGCGGGCCGTAGTTGCGCGGCGGCGAAGAAGGCACGCGCGCGCAGCAGCCGGGCCGCCGTGTTCTCCGGGTGGGCGGCGATGACGGGGTCGAGCAGCTTCACCGCACCCCTCGGGTCGCGCGCGGCGAGCAGTTGCTCGGCGGCGCGGAAGTCGATGACGTGCGTCTCGGGAGTTCGTCCGATCGATCCGCTGGTCTCGGGCACGGCAGAGTCCTTCCCTCGCTGCAAGGGTTCAACGCCCCTCGGGAGGGGCCCTATTCCTGGGGCGTGCGGGCCCTGTGGGTGAGATCGGCCCATACGTCCGCCACGCGGCGCTCCAGCGCGTCCAGGGGCACGTCGTTGTCGATGACGATGTCCGCGATCGCCAGACGCTTGTCGCGCGAGGCCTGCGCGGCCATGCGGGCGCCGGCGTCCTCCTCGGTCATGCCGCGCAGGCGGACGAGGCGGTCGAGCTGGGTCTCGGGGCGGGCGTCGACGACGATCACGAGGTCGTACAGCGCGGCCAGGCCGTTCTCCGCGAGCAGGGGCACGTCGTGGACGACGACTGCGTCCTTGGGGGCGGCCTCCTCCAGGTCGCGCGAGCGGGCGCCGACCAGGGGGTGCACGATCGCGTTCAGGACGGCGAGCCTCTGCGGGTCGGCGAAGACGATCGAGCCGAGCCTGGGCCGGTCCAGGGCGCCGTCGGCGGCTAGGACGTCCTCGCCGAAGGCGTCGACGACCGCCGCCAGCCCGGGAGTTCCGGGCGCGACGACCTCCCGCGCGATCCTGTCCGCGTCGATCAGCACTGCGCCGTGCTCGACGAGCAGCCGCGACACTTCGCTCTTGCCGGCGCCGATACCACCGGTCAGGCCCACCTTCAGCATGCCTCGCAGCTTAGGCCCTGCCACCGACAACCCCTCCGGCCGGGAGCCCGCGAGCTCCCAGGTCCGGTGAGGAGGGATCAGGCCTCGCCTTCGCGTTCCGCCAGGAACCGCTCGAACTCCTGGCCGATCTCGTCCGCCGAGGGGATGTCCACCGGTTCCGCGAGCATGTTGCCGCGGCTCTCGGCGCCCGCGGCGGCGTCGTACTGGTGCTCAAGGCCCTGGACGAGCGCGACGAGTTCCTCGTCGCCCTCCTGGATCTGGCGGTCGATCTCGGTCTGGGTGCGGTGCGCCTCGGTCCGCAGGGCGTGCGCTATCCCGGGAAGGACCAGGCCGGTCGCGGCCGTGATGGACTCCAGGACGGTCAGCGCCGCGTCCGGGTAAGCGGAGCGCGCGATGTAGTGCGGCACATGGGCGGCGACGCCGAGGACGTCGTGGCCGGCCTCCATGAGGCGGTACTCGATGAGCGACTCGGCGCTTCCGGGGACCTGCGCCTCGTCGAAGGGGCTGCGGTGGCCGGGTACCAGGTCGGTGCGGTTGCCGTGGGGGGTGAGGCCCACCGGGCGGGTGTGCGGGACGCCCATGGGGATGCCGTGGAAGTTGACCAGGAGGCGGACCCCGAGCCGTTCCACGATCTGCTGGACGGCGGCGGCGAAGCGCTCCCACTCGGTGTCCGGCTCGGGGCCCGACAGCAGCAGGAAGGGGGCGCCGGTGGCGTCCTGGACGAGCCGTACCTCCAGGGTCGGCTCCTCGTAGTCGGCCCAGCGGTCGCGCTTGAACGTCAGCAGCGGACGGCGGGCGCGGTAGTCCACGAGCCGGTCGTGGTCGAAACGGGCCACGACCTGGTGGGGCAGCGAGTCGAGCACCCGGTCGACGATCTGCTCGCCGGTCTCGCCCGCGTCGATGTATCCGTCGAAGTGGTAGAGCATGACAAGACCGGCCGACTCCTGGGCGAGCGCCATGTCGACCACGGCCAGCCCCTTCGGCTCCCATGCGTACAAACCCTGCGGATCAAGCACTGTGACCGCTCCTCCTCGTGTTCGTACTGCACAACGTGGTGCGGAGCACGGACATTCCCGTCCCGTGCTCCGCACCACCGCCTCATGCCGGTCCGTCGGCCGCCGCCGGCGGCCGGAGGCGTTCAGGGGAGGGTGAGGGCACCCTCGGCGGACCGCCACCAGCACAGCACACGGGCGTTACGAGGACAGCACGCGTGCGTGGAGCGCGGTGACGGCGTTGCGGGCCGACGTGAAGGCGCCGTGCTGCCAGGCGTCGGCGTAGCTGAGCCAGTCGCCCGCGAAGTAGACCCGCCCGGTGGGCCGGTTCAGGGGCTTGTACCGGACGTCGTCGGGCCCGCCGGGGGTGTTGTGCCAGGCTCCTTCGAGGTGCGGCGTCTGGCGCCAGTGGTGGGAGAAGGACGAGTCGAGTTCGGTGCGGTACTTCTCGCCGTAGATCTTCACGCCGGCGGCCACCGCGCGCTTCTCGCGCTCCTTGGGGGTGAGCTTCGCGTACGAGTCCGCGTCGGAGCCGTAGTTGTAGTAGCCGATCATGACTCCGCGTCGGCCGTGGAAGCCGTACGAGGGGTGCCAGATGTGGGTGACGTCCATGTCGGTCTCGGTGATGCCGCCGTAGATCCGGTGGTCCAGCTCCCACCAGCGGGACCGGTATTCGAGGCCGATCTTGCCCGCGGACTGCGGGGTGATCGCCTCCAGGGCGCTCTGGACTCCGGAGCCGAGGTTGTGCGGGATCTTGGCGAGGATGTTGGGCGGCAGGGCGCCGATGCAGAAGTCGGCGTCCAGGGTCCTGGTGCGGCCGCCCTGGGTGTACGTGACGGTGACGCCGTTTCCCTTGTCGGTGATCCGGGAGACCGCCGCTCCGGTACGGATGCGGTGGGCCCCGATGGCCCTGGTGAGCGCCTTGGGTATCTGGTCCATGCCGCCGACCGGCTGGAACATCAGCATCGCCTGGTCGAATTCGAACTCGAAGGAGAAGTAGCGGCCGACTCCGGAGGCGAAGACCTCGGATGCGCTCGGGACGTCGCCGAGGAGCACGCCCGGGGTCCCGGCGGCGGCGGGGACGGTGGTGTAGCCGCGGCGCGGACCTCCCTCGTAGGTGAGCTTGTCGCCGAGTTCGCCGAAGTCCTTGAGGAACTCGACGAGCCTCTCCTGGTCGGCGGCTGTCAGTTCCTTGTCCAGGGCACCCTTGTCGGTGACCTTGGCCAGCAACTCGGAGACGTAGCCGTAGACATCGGCCTTCGCGGTCCGGTGGCGCATCGGCTTGGTCATACCGGCCGACTCGTTGTACATGTACGCGTCGGCGTTCGTATTCGTGAACACCTCGACGGGGACGCCGAGCTCCCGGCAGTAGTCGAGGGTGACCATCCACTGCGGGAGGCGGGCCGGACCCGCGTTCATGTACTGGCCCTCGCTGAAGCGGGCCGTCTGCGTGTTGCCGTACAGGTCGGTGGTCCTGTCACCGCCGCGCACGGTGAAGTTGCGGCCGCCGGTGCGGTCTCTCGCCTCCAGGACCGTACAGTCGTAGCCCGCCTTGCCGAGCTCGTAGGCGGAGGCGAGACCCGCGATGCCGCCGCCTACGATCACGACCTTCGCGGCCCCTTTCCCGGAGAGCGTGAAATCGCCCGGCTTCGGTGCGCGGAAGGGGTGTTCGCGCTGGGCGGCCTGCGCGGTGGGCGCAAGGCCGAGGGCCCCCATGGTGGCGAACATCGCGCCCGCGCCGCCGGTCAGACCGACGTTGCGCAGAAATGCCCGCCGGCTCGCCGCCGTCGATCGCTCGTGTGCTGCCATGCCTTCGACTCCCCTCACGATCTTGAATGACCCGGGGATCCTGGCAACGGCCCGTTACGGCCACGCAATTACTCGTGTATCCGGCACGTTTCTCTCCCCGCACACCGCTCCGGTCCAGACCTTGACGCGTACCCGCAACCTCTCTACGTTCAGATGGGCACCCGAAGTTCATGTACAAGAACAATTCTTGCGAACCGACGGGAAGGTCACCCCCCACATGCGCATCCATCGCACGCTTCTCATCCCCCTGCTCGGCGCGACGGCGGTCACGGTCGTGGCGCCTGCGGCGGCCCTCACGGCGAACGCGGCGCAGGTCATCGAGGTATCCACCGCCGCCCAGTTGAAGTCCGCCCTCGCCTCGGCCGCCCCCGGCGACACGATCCACCTCGCGGACGGCACGTACACCGGCAACTTCAAAACGACGAAGGCCGCGGGCGCGGGCTCCCGCATCACCCTCAGCGGCTCCTCGAAGGCCGTCCTCACGGCGGGCGGCGGCTACGGGCTGCACCTCGACGGCGCCTCGTACTGGACGGTGCAGGGCCTCACCGTCACCGGCGGCCAGAAGGGCATCATGATCGACTCGGCGAAGGGTGTCGTCGTCGACAGGGTCACCGTCCACGGCCTCGACATGGAGGGCGTCCACTTCCGCAACTCCAGCACGGACGGCGTGATCAGCAACTCGAAGATCTACGACACCGGCAACGACGGCCGCGGCATGGGCGAGGGCGTGTACGTGGGCTCGGCCGGCGGGACCTCGGACAGGAGCGACCGCGTCCAGATCACCGGCAACACGATCGGACCGGACGTGGGCGGCGAGAACGTCGACATCAAGGAGGGCACGACGGGGGCGCGCATCACCGGCAACACCTTCGACGGCAGCGGCCTGACCGGCGCCAACTACGACGACTCCTGGGTCGACGTGAAGGGCAACGACGTCCTCGTGGAGAACAACAAGGGCACGGCCACGACGAACAACGGCTACGAGACCCACACCCAGCAGTCCGGCTGGGGCTGCGGCACGGTGTTCCGGGGCAACACCTCCGACCTGCGGGGCGCCTCGGGCGACAAGCAACTGGCGGTCAACGTCACCAACTACGGCACCGACTGCCGGACCACCGTGTACGCCTCGAACACGAGGACGGGCGGCAAGGGGCTCACCAACATCCCGGTGACGCCCTGACTCCCTCCCGGAGAACGACCCCCCATGGAAGTGGGGGGGGCCCCCCCCCGGGGGGGGGGGCGGGCGCGGGCAGCCCCCCGGCCGGCGCACCCCCGCCGAGGCCGGGGCGCCCCCCGCGCAGGCGGGCACCGACCCCGGATCCCGCACCCCCCCCCCCACGCCCCGCAGGTGCAGCCGCCCCAGCACGCGCACCGCCCCCCCCCCCCGCCCCGCTGCGCCCACCCTCGGGGCCCCCCCCCCCCCGGGGGGCGCCCCCACTTCTGTCAGCTACTTGCTAGCGGTGAGCTTTCAGCTCTGGCCGCCGGCGAGCTTCTCGCGGAGGGCGGCGAGCGCCTCGTCCGACGCCAGGGCGCCGGAGTTGTCGTCCGACTCCGAGGAGTACGAACCGCCGCCACCGGAGGCAGCCGGAGCCGCGCTGGAGGTGCTGGCACCCTCAGCCTCGGCCTGCGCGTCGGCCTCGCGGGACTTGATGACCTGAGCCTGGTGCTGCTCGAAGCGCTGCTGCGCCTCGGCGTACTGGTTCTCCCACACCTCACGCTGGGATTCGAAGCCCTCGAGCCAGTCGTTGGTCTCGGGGTCGAAGCCCTCGGGGTAGATGTAGTTGCCCTGGTCGTCGTACGACGCGGCCATGCCGTACAGGGTCGGGTCGAACTCGACCGAGGCCGGGTCGGCACCGAAGGACTCGTTGGCCTGCTTCAGCGAGAGGCTGATGCGACGACGCTCGAGGTCGATGTCGATGACCTTGACGAAGATCTCGTCGTTGACCTGGACGACCTGCTCCGGGATCTCCACGTGGCGCTCGGCCAGCTCGGAGATGTGGACCAGACCCTCGATGCCCTCGTCCACGCGGACGAACGCACCGAACGGAACGAGCTTGGTGACCTTACCCGGGACGACCTGACCGATCTGGTGCGTACGGGCGAACTGCTGCCACGGGTCTTCCTGCGTCGCCTTGAGCGACAGGGAGACGCGCTCGCGGTCCATGTCGACGTCGAGGACCTCGACGGTGACTTCCTGGCCGACCTCGACAACCTCGGAGGGGTGGTCGATGTGCTTCCAGGAAAGCTCGGAGACGTGCACCAGACCGTCGACGCCACCCAGGTCCACGAAGGCACCGAAGTTGACGATCGAGGAGACGACGCCGGAGCGGACCTGACCCTTCTGGAGGGTCGTGAGGAACGTCTGGCGAACCTCGGACTGGGTCTGCTCCAGCCAGGCGCGGCGGGACAGGACCACGTTGTTGCGGTTCTTGTCCAGCTCGATGATCTTGGCCTCGAGCTCCTTGCCCACGTAGGGCTGGAGGTCGCGGACACGGCGCATCTCGACGAGGGAAGCCGGCAGGAAGCCACGGAGGCCGATGTCGAGGATGAGACCACCCTTGACGACCTCGATGACGGTGCCGGTGACGATGCCGTCCTCTTCCTTGATCTTCTCGATGGTGCCCCAGGCGCGCTCGTACTGGGCGCGCTTCTTCGAGAGGATCAGGCGGCCTTCCTTGTCCTCCTTCTGGAGGACCAGGGCCTCGATCTCGTCGCCGACCTTGACGACCTCGTTCGGGTCGACGTCGTGCTTGATCGAGAGCTCGCGGCTCGGGATGACACCTTCGGTCTTGTAACCGATGTCGAGCAGGACCTCGTCCCGGTCGACCTTCACGATGACGCCGTCGACGATGTCGCCGTCGTTGAAGTACTTGATCGTCTCGTCGATCGCGGCGAGGAAAGCTTCCTCGTTACCGATGTCGTTGACCGCAACCTGCGGGGTGGTGGCGGTGGTCTCGGTGCTGCTCGTCATGTGGGAAAGGGCTCCGGTACGGACAGTGAGTCGTAGGTACTGCTTACGCCGGGAGCCCGTTTCGCCCTGTAGAAGCCGGACAGCCAAGGAAGCGCCCGACCCGGCCAAGCCGGAAGGCGCCTCGAAAACCGAGGGGACATACATACAGATGCGAGCACAGCCTGCTATGTCTGAGGAGCGCAGGCCCGCAGCGCAACTTGTAGCATACGGGGGCAGCCGGGCAGGGTCAATGCGCGAAGGCGCACACCCGGGGCGGATCGCCGCAATCCCGGCACAAGACCTGTCTCACAAGGCCACGCGGGCAGTAGGACGCCTCTGTCGTGACACGCCCGAGACGGGTTGGACGGAAGAGTACGACGAGGGAGCCGATCATCCAAGAGCCCGAACCGTTCGAACCGGAAGCCACCCGGCGTGACGCTGACCTCATCGAGAGTTCGCGGGCGAATCGGGGCTGGTGGGACCGGAACGCGGACGACTACCAGATCGAGCACGGCACGTTCCTCGGCGACGACCGGTTCGTGTGGTGTCCCGAGGGTCTCGACGAGGTGGAGGCCGAGCTGCTGGGCCCCGCCGAAGACCTCAAGGACAAGGACGTCCTGGAGATCGGCGCCGGCGCGGCCCAGTGCTCGCGCTGGCTGGCCGGACAGGGCGCCCGCCCCGTGGCCCTCGACCTCTCCCACCGCCAGCTCCAGCACGCGCTGCGCATCGGGGGCTCCGTCCCCCTCGTGGAGGCGGACGCGAGCGCGCTGCCCTTCGCGGACGGCTCCTTCGACCTCGCGTGCTCGGCGTACGGCGCGCTGCCGTTCGTCGCCGACCCGGTGCTGGTGCTGAGGGAGATCCACCGCGTGCTGCGCCCCGGCGGCCGGTTCGTCTTCTCCGTCACGCACCCGGTCCGCTGGGCGTTCCCGGACGAGCCGGGCCCCGAGGGCCTGTCGCTGTCCGCGTCCTACTTCGACCGCACCCCGTACGTGGAGCAGGACGAGGAGGGCCGCGCGGTCTACGTCGAGCACCACAGGACGCTCGGCGACCGGGTGCGTGACGTGGTGGCCGGCGGCTTCCGCCTGCTGGACGTCGTCGAGCCCGAGTGGCCCGCCTGGAACACCCAGGAGTGGGGCGGCTGGTCCCCGCTGCGCGGGAACCTCATCCCGGGTACGGCGATCTTCGTCTGCGAACGGGACTGACGTACGCCCGTTCGGCGCTCGTACGAGACTGGGGTCGTGATCCGTTACGAAGCCCTGGACGCGCTGCCCGTGCGCGGTGCCCTGCCCTCCGTGGACGACGCCCTGGAGGGACACGGCGCCGCGGTGCTGGTGGCGCCGCCCGGCACCGGCAAGACGACGCTGGTGCCGCTGGCCCTGGCCGGTCTTCTGGACGACGGGCGCCAGGCGCGCCGGGTGGTGGTGGCCGAGCCGCGCCGGATCGCCGCGCGGGCGGCCGCCCGGCGGATGGCGTGGCTGCTGGGCGAGAAGGTCGGGGAGAGCGTCGGCTTCACCGTGCGCGGGGAACGCGTGGTCGGCCCGCACGCGCGCGTGGAGGTCGTCACGACCGGGGTCCTGCTCCAGCGGCTCCAGCGGGACCAGGAGCTCGCGGGCGTCGACGTGGTCGTGCTCGACGAATGTCACGAGCGGCACCTGGACGCCGACACGGTGGCCGCGTTCCTGCTCGACGTGCGGGCCGCGCTCCGTCCTGAACTGCGGCTCGTCGCCGCGTCCGCGACGACGGACGCCGGGGGCTGGGCCCGGCTCCTGGGCGACGCGCCGGTCGTCGAGGCGGCGGGGGTCTCGTATCCGGTCGAGACGGTCTGGGCGCCGCCCGCGCGCCCCGTACGGCCCCCGCACGGGATGCGGGTCGATCCGGCCCTGCTGACGCACGTGGCGTCCACCGTGCGGCGGGCGCTGGCCGAGCGCCCGGGTGACGTCCTGTGCTTCCTTCCCGGGGTCGGGGAGATCGCGCGGGTCGCCGGACAAATCGGCGGCATCGGGGACGTCGACGTCCTTCAGGTGCACGGACGGGCTCCGGCCGCCGTGCAGGACGCGGTGCTCACGGCCGGTACGCGGCGCCGGGTGGTCCTGGCGACCTCGGTCGCCGAGTCGTCGCTGACCGTTCCGGGAGTGCGGGTGGTCGTGGACTCAGGGCTCGCGCGGGAGCCG
Source organism: Streptomyces sp. NPDC056738 (assembly GCF_042790435.1). Taxonomy (NCBI): domain Bacteria; kingdom Bacillati; phylum Actinomycetota; class Actinomycetes; order Kitasatosporales; family Streptomycetaceae; genus Streptomyces; species Streptomyces sp. NPDC056738. Next base: position 6,759 of record NZ_JBHTZF010000021.1, on the reverse strand, counting down.
AGGGTCGACCACGCGCGCGGGCTGAGCGCCCTGGCGACCGTACGGGCCTCGCAGGCGGCCGGCCGGCAGCGGGCGGGGCGCGCGGGCCGTGAGGCGCCGGGCGCGGTCTACCGCTGCTGGACGGAGGCGGAGGACGGACGTCTGATCCGGTTCCCGGACCCCGAGATCAAGGTGGCCGACCTGACGGCGTTCGCGCTCCAGGCGGCCTGCTGGGGCGATCCCGGGGCGACGGGGCTCGCCCTGCTGGATCCGCCGCCGGCGGGTGCGATGGCGGCGGCGCGGACCGTCCTCGCGGCCGTGGGCGCGGTCGACGCCGCGGGGCGGGCCACGGAACGCGGTGTGCGCATGTCCCGCCTCGGCCTGCACCCCCGGCTGGCGCGCGCCCTGCTGGACGCGACCCCGCTCGTGGGCGCGGCCCGGGCCGCCGACGTGGTCGCCCTGCTGAGCGAGGAGCCTCCGCGCGAGTACGGCGACGACCTGGCCGCGGCCTGGCGCACCGCCCGGCGCGGCGGCGACGCCTACGCGGCCCGCTGGCGCGCCGAGTCCCGCCGCCTGCGCTCGTCGGCACCCGCGGTCTCGGACACCGCGGTCTCCCCCGGTACGGACTCCGGCGCCGTCACGGACACCTCTGACTCCTCGGGTCCGACCTCCGCCGCTTCGGCTTCGGCCTCCGCATCCGGCACCGGGACCGCGTCCCCTTCGGGATCCCCTTCGCCCGGCTCCTCCTCCAACTCCCCCGTCACCTCCGCCTCGTCCGCCTCCCCCGCCTCTCCCTCTTCTCCGGGCGGGCGTGCCGGTGGCCCTGAGCTCGGGGACGATCGGGTGGTCGGGCTGGTCGCCGCTCTGGCGTTCCCCGAGCGGGTCGCGCAGCTGCGGGGCGGCTCCCATCTCATGGTCGGCGGGACCCGCGCCGAGGCCGGTGAGGGTTCCGTCCTGCGCGGTGCTCCCTGGCTCGCGGTCGCCGTCGCCGACCGTCCCGTCGGCAGGGGGCACGCACGCGTGCGGCTCGCGGCGGTGATCGACGAACCGACGGCGCGGCGGGCCGCCGCCGGCCTGTACGACGAGGGCGAGGAGGTCCACTGGGCCGGGGGCGACGTCGTCGCGCGGCGGGTGGAACGGCTGGGAGCGGTGGAGCTGGCGGTGCGGCCGCTGCGCGACGCGGACCCCGGTCTCGTACGGGAGGCGCTGCTCGAAGGGCTGCGGGAGGAGGGCTTCGGTCTGCTGCGGTGGTCGGCGGACGCCGAGGTGCTGCGGCAGCGGCTCGCGTTCCTGCGCCGGCGGCTCGGCGACCCGTGGCCGGACGTATCCGCGGACGCCCTCCACGCGCGCGTGGGCGAATGGCTGGAGCCGGAGCTGAGCCGTGCGCGGCGGCGCGCGGACCTGGCGCGGATCGACGCCGGGCAGGCGCTGAACCGGCTGCTGCCCTGGGCCACCGGGGAGGCGGCCCGGCTGGACGAGCTGGCGCCCGAGCGGATCGAGGTGCCGAGCGGGTCGAGGATCCGGGTCGACTACACCGATCCGGGGCAGCCGGTGCTCGCCGTGAAGCTGCAGGAGATGTTCGGGCTCCAGGCGTCTCCCGCAGTGGCCGGTGTGCCCGTACTCGTGCATCTCCTGTCTCCCGCGGGGCGGCCCGCAGCGGTGACCGCCGATCTCGCGTCGTTCTGGAAGGACGGCTACAAGGGTGTCCGGGCCGAGCTGCGCGGCCGCTATCCCAAGCACCCGTGGCCCGAGGACCCGGCGACCGCCGAGGCGACGCGTCACACGAACGCGCGGCTCAGGCGCTGACGGGCTCGGGGTCGGCGGCGGGTGCGGGCGCGGGTTCGCCCGGCCTGCGGCCTCTGGCCTCCAGGTACAGCGAGAGCGACAGCAGGACCGCGCCCAGGAGCAGGAAGCCCCAGGGGAGGTACGAGGTCATCATCAGGACGAGGGTGCGGTTGGCCTTGATGAGGTCGACGGTGTGCCGGATGTAGTCCTCGCGCATCTTCACGTCCCCGGAGAAGGCGGTCACCTTGTCCCTGCCGCCGAGGAGTGTGCCGCCGCGCAGTTCCTCCTTGTGGATCTCCTCGCCGAAGACGGGTGCCCCGGTGACCGGTTCCACCCAGAACTTGCGGACGGTGGTGTACCAGCGGGTGGTGCCGGTCTTGGCGAGGGACTCGGGGGTGACGCCCTGGACGGGCATGACCTTGGGGAACTGCACCTTGGTCCAGGGGATGGTCTGCTCGAAGTAGTAGACCTTGACGCCCCTGAAGGTCGTGGTGCGCTTGTAGTGGATGGGCGCCGAGGTGCGGGTCTGCGCGTCGAAGTACTCGTAATCGCGTTTCTCGGTCCTGAAGGGCCACTTGAACTCGATGCCCTGGCGGGTGACGGGGTCGCCGTCGACGGACTCGCCGGTGGCGTGGACGGGTTCCTGGCTGTGCGCGTCGAAGATGTAGCGCTCGGGGAGCTTGGAGACCATCTTCCCGTCGGGTCCCTGGACGTAGGAGAGGGAGTCCCAGACGACGACGTCACGGCCCGCGGTCCGCTCGATCCTCTCGGAGGCCTCGACGTTGCCCTTGAGGGTCTGGACGACGGTGACCTTGGAGACCTTCTTGGCCGTCATGGTGCCGTAGTCGAGGAGGGTCGCGTCCTTCGCCTCGAGGACCATGTCCTGGTACTGGCCGGCGGGGATCTTGGCCAGGCGCGGGAAGGCGTACCAGCGCAGCAGCGGGGACAGCGCCGCGAAGAACACGGCGAGCGCGAGCAGGATCAGGCTTGCCTTGCGGCGCATCTCGACGGCCCTCCCGGTGCGTGCGTCAGGGGTGCTTGGGGACGGTGGTGAGCAGCGGCTTCGGCGAGGTGTGTCCGGCCGGCGAGCCCATGGCCGTGACGGTCAGGACCAGCGCGAGTGCCGCGGCGAGACCGATAGCTGCGGCGATGAGGGCACGCATGCGGGCCTCCCGGGGCCAGGAGCTGATACATCGTCAGGTCCGGCACCGTAGCAACGGCGGGGCGAGATGAGAACACGTCGCGCACACAACGGATCAGGGCGCCCCCGCGGCGTGAGCCGGGAGGCGCCCTGGAGGCCGGGCTGGTGCCGCGCGGTGGCGGCCGCGTCCTAGGAGGCGCTGGGAGAGGCCGTGGGGGTGGCGGTGGCGGGCGCGGCGGCCACCGTCAGTTCGACGGTCAGGGTCGCTCCGCCGGTGGTGGTGATGCGGAGCAGGAAGGTGCCGGTGGTGTCGTCGGCGTACAGCTTCGGCAGCTTGAGCAGGCCGTCCGCGTCGGTGGTCAGGGCGCCGAGGGTGCGTACGGGCTTGCCGTCCGCGTCCTTGAAGTAGGGGCCCTTGTCGTTCTCGCCTGCGTCGTCGGCGGACTTGACCAGGGTGGCGGTCGCGGCGACCTTGCCCGCCACGGCGCCCTTGTAGGTGGCCTTCACCTCGACCTGGTCGGCGAACTCGCCGCCCGGGACGCAGGTCAGCGCGGTGTCGGTGGTGCGGGCCAGGGCGTCGGCCTGACGCGCGGCGACGCTCGCCGTGTAGTCGAGGCCGGCCACGACGCGGCCCACGACGGTGACACGGACGGTGAAGTCGCCCGTCTTCTCGCCGGCCACGAGCGCGGGCGCGGTGGCCATGCCGAGCTTGTCGGTGACCTGGGTGGCGACGCTCTCGCCGCCGGTGAAGGTGGCGTCGGTGTCGCCGACGATGGTGAACCGGACCCGGACCTTCGCCACGGCCTTGCCGGCCTTGTCGTCGGTGCGCACGGCGATCTTCTGCGCGAACGTGTCCCCGGCGGTCGCCGTGAGCTTGCCCGCGCCCACGTTCGTCAGGTGGTCCACCGTCTCGGTGGGCGTCGGCGTGGACGTGGGCGGGGTCGTCGGGGGCTGTGTGGCCGGCGGGGTCGGGGTGGCGGGAGGGGTCGGCTCCGGAGCGGGGCTCGACGGGCCGCCGCCCGGGCCGTGCGTGCCCGGCGAGGACGGCTCCGTGGGAGTGGGGCTCTGCGAGGCGGGCTCGTCGCTGTTGTGCGAGGGCAGCGCGCCGGTGCCGTCCGGCACCTCGTGCGTGCCCTTGCGGTAGTACTCCAGCCACGACAGGACGGTGTTGAGGTACGCCGTCGAGTTGTTGTAGCTGAGGATCGCCGCGTTCATCTGCGCCTGGACGGCCATGTCGTGGTCGAAGCGGCACAGGTAATGCCCGGCCGCCAGGGCGGCGTCGTAGATGTTGTTCGGGTCCTTCTTGCCGTCGCCGTTGCCGTCGCGGCCCGCCCACTCCCAGGTGGAGGGGATGAACTGCATGGGCCCGACCGCGCGGTCGAAGGTGCTGTCACCGTCGTACGCGCCGTTGTCGGTGTCCTTGATGTTGGCGAATCCGTAGCCGTTCAGGACCGGGCCGAGGATGGGCGACAGCGTCGTGCCCTTCGCGTCGACACGGCCGCCGCGGGCCTGGCCCGACTCGACCTTGCCGATGGCGGCGAGGAGCTGCCAGGGCAGGTTGCAGGTCGGCTTGGACTCGCGCAGCGACGCCTCGGCCTGCTTGTAGGCGGCCAGCACGGTGGCGGGGATGCCCGCCTCGGCGGGGCCCGTGGCGGCGGGCGTCTCGCTTCCCGTGGTCGGCGCTGGGTTGGGGCTCTGCAGCGGCGGAAGGTCCGTGTAGTAGCGCCCGTTGCCGGTCGCGGAGCCGCCGTCGCCCGACTCACCGGTGCCCAGGCCGAGATCGGCGCCCGCCGACTGCCGGCCGTGGTCGTCGGTGACCGCTCCCGGGCCCTGGGAGGCGGACAGAGCCGCGACCGCGAGCGCGGCCACAGCGGTGGTTGCCGCGCCCTTGCGCAGCCTCCTGCCGAATTGCGCCGCCATCGAGTGAAACCCCTCCTACGGACGACCGGTGTGACCCCGTCGCCTCTCAGTCCTGCGCCGCCGCTGTCTCCGGCCGTGCTCCCCCGCACGGCAACCCAAGCGACCCTACGACAACTTCCGTCGCCCAGAGACCTGTTCGCGCCCGATATTCACCAGTTGGCCATGAGCCGTCGTCCCGCATACTGACCTTCGGTGATCAACCGGCGGAACATAGCCGGTCAACAGGAGACGCAGGGGGACGATTTGCCCTTCACTCTCAGCCACGCGGCCGCCGTGCTGCCCGCGATCCGCGGGAACGGAAACGGCCGCGGGCGACTGATTCCCGCCGTTCTCGTGGCGGGTTCCTTCGCTCCCGACATGACCTACTACGCGGCGAGCGTCGTACCCGGGGCGATGGAGTTCGGCACCTTCACCCACTCGTTCACCGGCGTGTTCACGGTCGATGTGGTCATCGCATGGGTGCTGGTGGGTGCCTGGCTGGTGCTGCGCGAACCCCTGGTGGCCTTGATGCCCACGGCACGACAGGGGCGCACGGCGCGGCTTCTGCGCTGCGGGGCCGCGCGTGAGCCGGTGTGCGCGCCGACCGTTCTGCGCTGGTACGCCTCCGCCGTGCTCGGCGCGCTGACGCATGTCGTCTGGGACGCGTTCACCCATCACGACCGGTGGGGCGTGGAGCTCTTCCCCGTCCTCGGCCACACCCTCGCGGGCTCGCCGCTCTACTGGTACGTCCAGTACGGCACTTCGGCGGTCGCGGCCGTCGTGATCGTGACGTGGGTGGTGCGCGCGCTGCGCCGCGCCCCGGACGGCCCCGTCGTCGCCGTGCCCGTCCTGTCCACCGCCGACCGGTGGCTGGCCGCGACGGTGATCGGCGGCCTCGCGCTGGCGGCGGCGGTGCAGCGGGCGGTGCGCTGGTGGGCGTACTGGAAGTCCGTCGCGAAGCCGTGGGAGCTCATTCCGCCGCTGTGCTTCGGCGGGGGCGCCGGACTGGTCCTCGGCCTGTTCCTGTACGTCCTGGCGGTCAGGATCTGGCGTCCCGCTCCGGCTCGTCCCGGCCCCGAGGCGGCGCGTACGGAGCCGAGCCGGCCCGCGGCCCGCTGACCACCCCGCCCGCCGAGAGACCCCCGAGCAGCCCGCGCCCCCGGCGAAGTCCCCGGTGCACGGCTCGGGCGACCCGCTCGACGACACGGGCGCGGTACGGCGTCGTCGGATGGTCGTACGACAGGACGATGACCCGGTAGCTGCGGGCCGGGCCGGTGAAGGAACCGATGCCGTGGACTCGGCCGCCGTTCGCGGCCCGGGGCAGCAGGCCGGTCGAGATGTGCGCCCCCACAGCGCGCGTCAGGTCGGGGAACGCGCGGCGAGGCCGGCCGTCAGGGAGCCGGGTGAACTCCCGCAGGCGCCGCGCGCCGGCCCGCAGGAACGCGCGGGAGCCGGACACCACCGCCGGCCACCGCCACGACCGGTCGCCGGCCGTGCCGGGGCCACGGCCGCCTGCGTCGTCGTCGCGGACCGACACCAGGACCGTGCCCGGACGCGCCGACAGTGCCGCCTGGAGATCACGGGACAGCCGGGCCCCGAAATCCTCCTCCAGGTAGGCACCGCCCGACCCCAGGAGCTGGGCGGTGCCCGCTCCGGCCGCGACCGCGGGCACCGGCGCGAGCAGCACCGGGACGACGGCCGCGGCCACCGTCGCGGTCGCCACCACCAGGGTCGTGGCCATGGCCGTACGGCGGTGCAGCGTGCGTATACCCATGCCCGCATCCTTACGTCGCCCTCCGCCCCGGGGCTCCCTGTGAGAGCCACGCGAGTGACGAGCCCACGCGGGCGCACGAGCCGCCCGCACACGCATGCCGAGCCGCCCGGGCAGGCGCACCGAGCCCGCCCGCGCCAAGGCCGGAGACGCCCGAGGGCCGCGGGTCCCGCACCTCGTGGTG
>NZ_JBHTZF010000020.1:86582-130251 GCF_042790435.1 Streptomyces sp. NPDC056738 | reverse complement strand
CCCCTGGCCGACGCGTTCAAGTCGGTCGGCCACCCGTTCTGGGCCGGCCTGATCAGCTTCGGCGCCGCCGTCGGCCTCACCTCGGTCTCGATGATCCTGCTGCTCGGCCAGACCCGGCGGCACGTTTCTGCTGAGCTGTCCCTAGGGGATTCAGCCCTCGTCGTGGGCGACGGCGCGGCGCGCGTCCGCGTCCAGGACGCCCCAGCTGATGAGCTGCTCGGTCAGGACCGAGGGGGACTGGTCGTAGATCACGGCGAGGGTGCGCAGGTCGTCCTGGCGGATCGACAGCACCTTGCCGTTGTAGTCGCCGCGCTGCGACTGGATCGTCGCCGCGTAGCGCTGCAGCGGGCCCGCCTTCTCGGCCGGCACGTGCGCGAGCCGCTCAAGGTCGAGGACCAGCTTCGGCGGCGGCTCGGCGGCCCCGCCCGGAGTGGTGCCCGGCAGCAGCTCCTGGACCGGAACCCCGTAGAAGTCCGCCAGCTCGGCAAGACGCTGCACGGTGACGGCGCGGTCGCCGCGCTCGTACGAACCGACCACGACCGCCTTCCAGCGGCCCTGCGACTTCTCCTCCACGCCATGGAGGGAAAGGCCCTGCTGGGTGCGGATCGCGCGGAGCTTGGCCCCGAGCTGTTTGGCGTATTCGCTGGACATATAGCTCCCCGGACGCTGTATCAACGTGCGGCTCCGCCGCGCGGCTGGTGACTCACTGTGAGGTTACGCAGCGTTACTCTCCCCCGTCAAGCCGAAGGATTTTCGACCGCTCCCCGGCGGGCGTCACCGGGGGTGGCTCAAACCGATGTGATCAGCCGCGTTGCCGGGCTGGTACCGTTGATGGCGCAAATCCGACGTCCTTTAATGATCCGTCCCGTGAGGCGGAGAAGGAGGTCCGTTTCCCATGGACACCCAGCACGACCAGCAGCACGACGAAACCGATGCGCGGCCCGTTCTCGAGGCGCCCGACATCGCGCGGGTACTGACCCGCATCGCCCACGAGATCGTCGAACGCGCCAAGGGCGCCGACGACGTGGTGCTCCTCGGCATCCCGACGCGCGGCGTCTTCCTCGCCCGCAGGCTCGCCGACAAGCTCCAGGAGATCACCGACCGCAAGATCCCGGTCGGATCCCTCGACATCACGATGTACCGCGACGACCTGCGCATGCACCCGCCGCGCGCGCTGGCCCGCACCGAGATCCCCGGTGACGGCATCGACGGCCGCCTCGTCGTCCTCGTCGACGACGTGCTCTTCTCCGGCCGCACCATCCGCGCCGCCCTCGACGCGCTGAACGACATCGGACGCCCGCGCGCCGTGCAGCTCGCCGTCCTCGTCGACCGCGGCCACCGCGAACTGCCCATCCGCGCCGACTACGTCGGCAAGAACCTCCCCACGTCGTTGCGGGAGACGGTCAAGGTCCAGCTCGCCGAGGAGGACGGTCGCGACACCGTGCTGCTCGGTGCCAAGCGGACCTCCCCGGGCGAGCGCCAGTAGCACTCCGGCCCACGCCGCGATGTGCGCCCCCGCGCCCGCATGCCCGAATCCTCCCTGAACTTCCTTACGGAGCCTGACAGATGCAGCGTCATCTCATCTCGGCCGCCGACCTCACCCGCGACGACGCCGTCCTGATCCTCGACACCGCCGAGGAGATGGCCCGGGTCGCCGACCGGCCGATCAAGAAACTGCCGACCCTGCGCGGCCGCACCGTCGTCAACCTCTTCTTCGAGGACTCGACCCGCACCCGGATCTCCTTCGAGGCCGCCGAGAAGCGGCTGTCCGCGGACGTCATCAACTTCACCGCCAAGGGGTCGAGCGTCTCCAAGGGCGAGTCCCTCAAGGACACCGCCCAGACCCTGGAGGCGATGGGCGTCGACGCCGTCGTCATCCGGCACGGCGCCTCCGGAGCCCCCTACCGGCTCGCCACCTCCGGCTGGATCGACGCCGCCGTCATCAACGCGGGCGACGGCACCCACCAGCACCCCACGCAGGCCCTGCTCGACGCCTTCACCATGCGCCGCCGGCTCGTCGGCCGGGACGCCGGGCTCGGCCAGGACCTGTCGGGCAAGCGCATCACGATCGTCGGCGACGTCCTGCACAGCCGCGTCGCCCGCTCCAACGTCGACCTGCTGCACACCCTCGGGGCCGAGGTCACCCTCGTCGCGCCGCCCACCCTGGTGCCCGTCGGCGTCGAGAACTGGCCCTGCGAGATCTCTTACGACCTCGACAGCACCCTCTCCAAGTCCGACGCCGTGATGATGCTGCGCGTGCAGCGCGAGCGGATGAACGCGGCGTTCTTCCCGACCGAGCGCGAGTACTCGCGTCGCTACGGGCTCGACGGCGACCGCATGGCGAGAATGCCGGAGCACGCCATCGTGATGCACCCCGGCCCGATGGTCCGCGGCATGGAGATCACCGCCGAGGTCGCCGACTCCGAGCGCTGCACCGTCGTCGAGCAGGTCGCCAACGGTGTCTCCATCCGCATGGCCGTCCTGTACCTGCTCCTGGGCGGCAACGAGCCCGCCGTCACCCACACCCGTACCGAGGAGAAGTAAGACCATGAGCAAGATCCTTATCCGTGGTGCGCGGGTGCTCGGCGGCGAGCCGCAGGACGTCCTGATCGACGGCGAGGTCATCGAGGCCGTCGGCACCGGTCTGTCCGCCGAGGGCGCCGGTCGTGCCGGAGGCGCGCAGGACGTGACCATTGTGGAGGCCGACGGCAAGGTGCTGCTGCCGGGCCTGGTCGACCTGCACACGCATCTGCGCGAGCCGGGCCGCGAGGACTCCGAGACCGTGCTGACCGGCACCCGCGCGGCGGCGAGCGGCGGCTTCACGGCCGTGTTCGCCATGGCCAACACCTTCCCGGTCGCCGACACCGCCGGTGTGGTCGAGCAGGTCTACCGGCTGGGCCAGGAGCACGGCTACTGCGACGTGCAGCCCATCGGCGCCGTCACCGTCGGCCTGGAGGGCAAGAAGCTCGCCGAGCTCGGCGCCATGCACGAGTCCGCCGCCGGCGTCACCGTCTTCTCCGACGACGGCAAGTGCGTCGACGACGCGGTGATCATGCGCCGCGCGCTGGAGTACGTGAAGGCGTTCGGCGGCGTCGTCGCCCAGCACGCCCAGGAACCCCGCCTCACCGAGGGCGCCCAGATGAACGAGGGCGTCGTCTCCGCCGAGCTGGGTCTCGGCGGCTGGCCCGCGGTGGCCGAGGAGTCGATCATCGCCCGGGACGTCCTGCTCGCCGAGCACGTCGGCTCCCGCGTTCACATCTGCCACCTGTCGACCGCCGGCTCCGTCGAGATCGTCCGCTGGGCCAAGTCCCGCGGCATCGACGTCACCGCCGAGGTCACCCCGCACCACCTGCTCCTCACCGACGAGCTGGTGCGCTCGTACAACCCGGTCTACAAGGTCAACCCGCCGCTGCGCACCGAGCGGGACGTCATGGCGCTGCGCGAGGCGCTCGCCGACGGCACGATCGACATCGTCGCCACCGACCACGCGCCGCACCCGCACGAGGACAAGGACTGCGAGTGGGCGGCCGCGGCCATGGGCATGGTCGGCCTGGAGACCGCGCTGTCCGTCGTCCAGCAGACGATGGTCGAGACCGGACTGCTCGACTGGGCAGGCGTCGCCGACCGCATGTCCGTGAAGCCCGCCGCGATCGGCCGCGCCACCGGCCACGGACGTCCCGTCTCGGCAGGTGAGCCCGCCAACCTCACGCTCGTCGACACGGCATACCGTGGGACCGTGGACCCCGCCGGCTTCGCCTCGCGCAGCCGCAACACCCCCTACGAGGGCCGTGAGCTGCCGGGCCTGGTCACCCACACCTGGCTGCGGGGCAAGGCCACCCTCGTCGACGGGAAGCTCGCGTGACACCTCACCTCTCCATCGCCGCCGCCCAGAAGTCCGCGGAAGTGACCGACTGGTCCGCCCGGATCGGCTGGCTCGTCGGCCTCGCCCTCTTCGTCGCGCTCGTCTACTGGCTGATGCGCGAGGGCTGGAAGTGGCGCGGCACCCTCCAGGGCGACCTGCCCGAGCTTCCCACCGCGCCGGAAGACACCGGCCCGGCCAGACTGAGCATGAGCGGCCGCTACCACGGCTCCACCACCGCCGGGCAGTGGCTCGACCGCATCGTGGCGCACGGCCTGGGCACCCGCAGCCGGGCCGAGCTCACCCTGACGGACGCGGGACTGGACGTCGTACGCCCCGGAGCGGACGACTTCTTCATCCCGGCCGCGCAGCTCCGCGAAGCCCGGCTCGACAAGGGCATCGCGGGCAAGGTCCTCACCGAGGGCGGCCTCCTGATCGTGACCTGGGCGCACGGCGACCGGCTCCTCGACTCCGGATTCCGCTCGGACCGCGCGGCCGAGCACAACGAATGGGCCGACACCCTGAACGACATGATCAACAAGACGGAAACGGAAGGCGCACGATGACGACCTCCACTCAGGGGAACGCCTCACAGAAGGAAAAGGCGCTTCCCGCCGTACTCGTCCTGGAGGACGGCCGGGTCTTCCGCGGCCGTTCCTACGGGGCCGTGGGGGAGACCTTCGGCGAAGCGGTCTTCTCCACCGGCATGACCGGCTACCAGGAGACCCTCACCGACCCGTCGTACCACCGACAGGTCGTCGTCATGACCGCCCCGCACGTCGGCAACACCGGCGTCAACGACGAGGACCCCGAGTCGAAGCGGATCTGGGTCGCCGGATACGTCGTCCGCGACCCCGCGCGCGTGTCCTCCAACTGGCGCGCGCGCCGCTCGCTCGACGAGGAACTGCGCAACCAGGGCGTCGTCGGCATCAGCGGCATCGACACCCGCGCCCTGACCCGCCACCTGCGCGAGCGCGGCGCCATGCGCGTCGGCATCTTCTCCGGCAACGCGCTGCCCGACGCGGGCACCATGCTCGCCCAGGTGCGCCAGGCGCCCGAGATGCAGGGAGCGGACCTCGCCGCCGAGGTCGCCACCAAGGAGACGTACGTCGTCCCCGCCATCGGCACGAAGAAGTTCACCGTCGCCGCCGTCGACCTCGGCATCAAGGGCATGACCCCGCACCGGATGGCCGAACGCGGCATCGAGGTGCACGTCCTGCCCGCGACGGCCACCGCCGAGGACGTCTACGCCGTGAACCCCGACGGCGTGTTCTTCTCCAACGGCCCCGGCGACCCGGCGACCGCCGACGGTCCCGTCGCCGTCATGAAGGAAGTCCTCGCCCGCAAGACCCCGCTCTTCGGCATCTGCTTCGGCAACCAGATCCTCGGCCGCGCCCTCGGCTTCGGCACGTACAAGCTGAAGTACGGCCACCGCGGCATCAACCAGCCCGTGCAGGACCGTACGACCGGCAAGGTCGAGGTCACCGCGCACAACCACGGCTTCGCCGTCGACGCACCGCTCGACGAGGTCTCCCAGACCCCCTTCGGCCGCGCCGAGGTCTCCCACGTCTGCCTCAACGACAACGTGGTGGAGGGCCTCCACCTGCTCGACCAGCCGGCCTTCAGCGTCCAGTACCACCCCGAAGCGGCGGCAGGACCGCACGACGCCGCCTACCTGTTCGACCGCTTCGTTTCCCTGATGGAGGGCCAGCGTGCCTAAGCGCACCGATATCCAGTCCGTCCTGGTCATCGGCTCCGGCCCGATCGTCATCGGCCAGGCCGCCGAGTTCGACTACTCCGGCACCCAGGCGTGCCGCGTCCTGCGGGCCGAGGGCCTGCGGGTCATCCTCGTCAACTCCAACCCGGCGACGATCATGACCGACCCGGAGATCGCCGACGCCACCTACGTCGAGCCGATCACCCCCGAGTTCGTCGAGAAGATCATCGCCAAGGAGCGCCCCGACGTCCTGCTGCCGACGCTCGGCGGCCAGACGGCCCTCAACACCGCGATCTCCATGCACGAGCAGGGTGTGCTGGCCAAGTACGGCGTCGAGCTCATCGGCGCCAACGTCGAGGCCATCAACAAGGGCGAGGACCGCGACCTCTTCAAGGGTGTCGTCGAGGCCGTGCGCCAGAAGATCGGCCACGGCGAGTCCGCCCGCTCGGTCATCTGCCACTCCATGGACGACGTCCTCAAGGGCGTCGACACGCTCGGCGGCTACCCCGTCGTCGTGCGCCCCTCCTTCACCATGGGCGGCGCCGGCTCCGGCTTCGCCCACGACGAGGACGAGCTGCGCCGCATCGCCGGCCAGGGCCTCACGCTCTCCCCGACCACCGAGGTGCTCCTGGAGGAGTCCATCCTCGGCTGGAAGGAGTACGAGCTGGAGCTGATGCGCGACAAGAACGACAACGTCGTGGTCGTCTGCTCCATCGAGAACTTCGACCCGATGGGCGTCCACACCGGCGACTCCATCACCGTCGCCCCGGCCATGACGCTCACCGACCGCGAGTACCAGCGGCTGCGCGACATCGGCATCGCGATCATCCGCGAGGTCGGCGTCGACACCGGCGGCTGCAACATCCAGTTCGCGGTCAACCCCGAAGACGGCCGCATCATCGTCATCGAGATGAACCCGCGCGTCTCGCGGTCCTCGGCCCTCGCCTCCAAGGCGACCGGCTTCCCGATCGCCAAGATCGCGGCCAAGCTCGCCGTCGGCTACACGCTCGACGAGATCCCGAACGACATCACCGAGAAGACCCCGGCCTCCTTCGAGCCGACCCTCGACTACGTCGTCGTGAAGGCCCCGCGCTTCGCCTTCGAGAAGTTCCCCTCCGCCGACTCCACCCTCACGACCACCATGAAGTCGGTCGGCGAGGCCATGGCGATCGGCCGCAACTTCACCGAGGCACTCCAGAAGGCGCTGCGCTCGCTGGAGAAGAAGGGCAGCCAGTTCACCTTCGTGGGGGACCCCGGCGACAAGGCCGAGCTGCTGCGCGAGGCCGTCCGCCCCACCGACGGCCGCATCAACTCCGTCATGCAGGCCATCCGCGCGGGCGCCACGCCCGAGGAGGTCTTCGAGTCCACGAAGATCGACCCGTGGTTCGTCGACCAGCTCTTCCTGATCAAGGAGACCGCGGACGAGCTGGCCGCCGCCGACAAGCTCTACCCGGAGCTGCTCGCCGAGGCCAAGCGGCACGGCTTCTCCGACGTCCAGATCGCCGAGATCCGCGGCCTGCGCGAGGACGTCGTCCGCGAGGTGCGGCACGCGCTGGGCGTGCGCCCGGTCTACAAGACGGTCGACACCTGCGCCGCCGAGTTCGCCGCGAAGACCCCGTACTTCTACTCCTCCTACGACGAGGAGACCGAGGTCGCGTCCCGCGAGAAGCCCGCGGTGATCATCCTGGGCTCCGGCCCCAACCGCATCGGCCAGGGCATCGAGTTCGACTACTCCTGCGTCCACGCCTCCTTCGCGCTCAGCGACGCCGGCTACGAGACCGTGATGGTCAACTGCAACCCCGAGACCGTCTCCACGGACTACGACACCTCCGACCGCCTGTACTTCGAGCCGCTGACGCTGGAAGACGTGCTGGAGATCGTCCACGCGGAGCAGCAGGCGGGACCGGTCGCCGGTGTCGTCGTCCAGCTCGGCGGCCAGACCCCGCTCGGCCTGTCGCAGGCGCTCAAGGACAACGGCGTGCCGATCGTGGGCACCTCGCCCGAGGCGATCCACGCCGCCGAGGACCGCGGCGCCTTCGGACGGGTCCTCGCCGAGGCCGGCCTGCCGGCCCCCAAGCACGGCACCGCCACCACCTTCTCCGAGGCCAAGGCCATCGCCGACGAGATCGGCTACCCCGTCCTGGTCCGCCCCTCGTACGTCCTCGGCGGACGCGGCATGGAGATCGTCTACGACGAGACCCGGCTGTCCTCCTACATCGCCGAGTCGACCGAGATCAGCCCCTCCCGGCCGGTCCTCGTCGACCGCTTCCTCGACGACGCGATCGAGATCGACGTCGACGCGCTGTACGACGGCGAGGAGCTCTACCTCGGCGGCGTCATGGAGCACATCGAGGAGGCCGGCATCCACTCCGGCGACTCGGCGTGCGCCCTGCCCCCGATCACGCTCGGCGGCTTCGACATCAAGCGGCTGCGCGCCTCGACGGAGGCCATCGCCAAGGGCGTCGGCGTCCGCGGCCTGATCAACATCCAGTTCGCGATGGCCGGGGACATCCTCTACGTCCTCGAGGCCAACCCGCGCGCCTCGCGCACCGTCCCCTTCACCTCGAAGGCGACCGCGGTGCCGCTCGCCAAGGCCGCCGCCCGCATCTCGCTGGGCGCGACCGTCGCCGAGCTGCGCGCCGAGGGCCTGCTCCCTGCGAACGGCGACGGCGGCACCCTGCCGCTCGACGCGCCGATCTCCGTCAAGGAGGCCGTCATGCCGTGGTCGCGCTTCCGCGACATCCACGGCCGCGGCGTCGACACGGTGCTCGGCCCGGAGATGCGCTCCACCGGCGAGGTCATGGGCATCGACTCCGTCTTCGGCACGGCGTACGCCAAGTCGCAGGCCGGCGCGTACGGCCCGCTGCCCACCAAGGGCCGCGCGTTCATCTCGGTCGCCAACCGCGACAAGCGCTCGATGATCTTCCCGGCGCGTGAACTCGTCGCCCACGGCTTCGAGCTGATGGCCACCTCCGGCACGGCCGAGGTGCTCAAGCGCAACGGCATCCACGCCACGATCGTGCGCAAGCAGAGCGAGGGCGAGGGCCCGAACGGCGAGAAGACCATCGTCCAGCTCATCCACGACGGAGAGGTCGACCTCATCGTCAACACCCCGTACGGCACCGGCGGCCGCCTCGACGGCTACGAGATCCGCACGGCGGCCGTGGCCCGCTCGGTCCCGTGCCTGACGACGGTGCAGGCGCTCGCCGCGGCCGTCCAGGGCATCGACGCGCTCAACCACGGCGACGTGGGCGTGCGCTCGCTCCAGGAACACGCCGAGCATCTGACCGCGGCGCGCGACTAGCGGCCCCGAGGGGGACACCGGAAACGGTGTCCCCCTCTTCATGAGCCCCCCGCCCCTTCCAGAGGTGCCCTCACCGGGCTCTTCAGAGGACACGATCATGTACAAGCTGTTCTTCGACCTCGTCTTCAAGCGGATGGACCCGGAGCAGGCCCACCACCTCGCCTTCCGCTGGATCCGGCTCGTCGCCCGCGTCCCCGTCCTGCGCACCTTCGTCGCCGCCGTGCTCGCGCCCCGCCACAAGGAGCTGCGCACCGAGGCGTTCGGCCTGCGCATGCACGGGCCCTTCGGCCTCGCGGCGGGCTTCGACAAGAACGCGGTGGCCATCGACGGGATGTCGATGCTCGGCTTCGACCACGTCGAGATCGGCACCGTCACCGGGGAGGCCCAGCCCGGCAACCCCAGGAAGCGTCTCTTCCGCCTCGTGCCGGACCGCGCGCTGATCAACCGCATGGGCTTCAACAACGAGGGCTCCGCGGCCGTCTCCGAGCGTCTGGCGGCCCGTACGCCCGTGTTCAGGACCGTCGTGGGCGTCAACATCGGCAAGACCAAGGCCGTCCCCGAGGAAGAGGCCGTCGGCGACTACGTGAAGTCGACCGAGCGCCTCGCCCGGCACGCCGACTACCTCGTCGTGAACGTGTCGTCCCCGAACACCCCCGGCCTGCGCAACCTCCAGGCCACCGAGGCGCTGCGGCCCCTGCTCAGCGCCGTGCGCGAGGCCGCCGACCGCTCCGTCACCGGCCGGCGCGTCCCGCTGCTCGTCAAGATCGCCCCCGATCTCGCGGACGAGGACGTCGACGCGGTCGCCGACCTCGCCGTCGAACTCGGCCTGGACGGGATCATCGCCACGAACACCACCATCGCCCGCGAGGGACTCGGGCTGACCTCCGACCCCTCCGTGGTGAAGGAGACCGGCGGTCTCTCCGGCGCGCCGCTCAAGGCACGCTCCCTGGAGGTCCTCAGGCGCCTCTACGCGCGCGTGGGCGACCGGATCACCCTGGTGGGCGTCGGCGGCGTCGAGAACGCCGAGGACGCCTGGCAGCGCATCCTGGCCGGCGCCACGCTGGTCCAGGGCTACAGCGCCTTCGTCTACGAGGGTCCCTTCTGGGGCCGTGCCATCCACAAGGGTCTCGCCGCCCGCCTGCGGACGAGCCCGTACGCCACCCTCGCCGACGCGGTCGGCGCCGACGTGAGGAAGCCCGTATGAGCCTGGAACCCTTCGGCGCGCGCCTTCGCCGTGCCATGGACGAGCGCGGTCCCCTGTGCGTGGGCATCGACCCGCACGCCTCCCTGCTCGCCGACTGGGGGCTCGGCGACGACATCGCGGGCCTGGAGCGCTTCAGCCGCACGGTCGTCGAGGCGCTCTCCGAGCGCGTCGCCGTCCTCAAGCCGCAGAGCGCGTTCTTCGAGCGGTTCGGCTCGCGCGGGATCGCCGTCCTGGAAAAGTCCGTCGAACAGGCGCGGGCGGCCGGCGCGCTCGTCGTGATGGACGCCAAGCGCGGCGACATCGGCTCGACCATGGCCGCGTACGCCGAGACCTTCCTGCGCAAGGACGCGCCGCTCTTCTCGGACGCGCTGACGGTGTCGCCCTACCTCGGCTACGGCTCGCTGAAGCCGGCGGTCGAGCTGGCGCGCGAGAGCGGGGCCGGGCTCTTCGTGCTCGCGCTCACCTCCAACCCGGAGGGCGGCGAGGTGCAGCACGCCGTGCGCGCGGACGGGCGGAACGTCGGAGCGACGATGCTCGGGCATCTGGCCGCCGAGAACGCCGACGAGAGGCCGCTCGGATCCTTCGGGGCGGTCGTCGGCGCGACCCTGGGCGATCTCTCCTCGTACGACCTGGAGATCAACGGCCCGCTCCTCGCGCCCGGCATCGGCGCCCAGGGAGCGACCGCGGCCGATCTGGCGGGCGTGTTCGGGTCCGCGGTGCGCAACGTCGTCCCGAACGTGAGCCGGGGTGTCCTGCGTCACGGCCCCGACGTCATGGCCCTGCGGGAGTCGGCCGAGGGGTTCGCGGAGGAGATCAGGGCGGCCGTCGCGGCCGCCTGAGCCTTCCGACAGCCGTTCGAGAGTCCTCCGAGGGGTGCCTTCGGAGGACTCCGAGTCTGGATACACCCTCAAATCCGGGGAGGTATGTCGTAAATGTCGGGCTCCAGGGAGGCTGACCAGGACTTTTCCTCTGTTCTCGCTGACTCCGGCGCACTTGCCCGCTAGTCTCCGTCGAGTGGGAGCACCTCCCTGGCCGTCAAGGCAGCAGGGAGAACGGGCGAGCATGTTGCCCGGGGCTCCCCAGGTGTGGGGCGACTAGGTTCCTCACCGGTCCGTATCCGACAGTTCGACATCCGAGGTGACGTAGGCGTGGCTCTTCCGCCCCTTACCCCTGAACAGCGCGCAGCCGCGCTCGAAAAGGCCGCCGCGGCTCGCCGGGAGCGGGCCGAGGTCAAGAATCGACTCAAGCACTCCGGCGCCTCTCTTCACGAGGTCATCAAGCAGGGTCAGGAGAACGACGTCATCGGCAAGATGAAGGTCTCCGCTCTCCTGGAGTCCCTGCCGGGCGTGGGCAAGGTCCGCGCCAAGCAGATCATGGAGCGACTCGGGATCTCCGAGAGCCGCCGCGTACGCGGTCTCGGCTCGAACCAGATCGCCTCTTTGGAGCGCGAGTTCGGTGGTTCCGGCGCCTGAGTCCTGGACACACCGGGATTGCTGGAATAATCGCTGCATGGCTGTAACACCCCGGGGGACGTCCCCCGTACCCCCGGACGCACGTCCGCGGCTGACCGTGCTCTCCGGCCCCTCGGGGGTCGGCAAGAGCACGGTCGTCGCTCATATGCGCAAGGCACACCCCGAACTCTGGCTCTCGGTGTCGGCGACGACCCGCAGGCCGCGTCCCGGTGAGAAGCACGGAGTCCACTACTTCTTCGTCTCCGACGACGAGATGGACAAGCTGATCGCCAACGGCGAGCTCCTGGAATGGGCCGAATTCGCCGGCAACCGCTACGGCACCCCGCGTGCCGCGGTCGCGGAGCACCTGGAGTCGGGCAAGCCGGTCCTCCTGGAGATCGACCTCCAGGGGGCCCGGCAGGTCCGCGAGTCCATGCGGGACGCGCTGCTCGTGTTCCTGGCCCCGCCCTCCTGGGAGGAGCTGGTCCGCAGGCTCACCGGTCGGGGCACCGAACCGCCCGAGGTGATCGAGCGCCGCCTGGAGGCGGCCAAGGTCGAACTGGCCGCCGAGCCGGAGTTCGACGTCACCCTGGTCAACACCTCCGTCGAGGACGTGGCGCGCGAGCTGCTAGCCTTGGTGGAAGTTGTTTGATCTTTCAGGTCAATTTCCACCTTTCGGAAGGCAGAGCGTGTCCTCTTCCATCACTGCTCCCGAGGGCATCATCAACCCTCCGATCGACGAGCTCCTC
The DNA here is from genome assembly GCF_042790435.1 of Streptomyces sp. NPDC056738. Taxonomy (NCBI): domain Bacteria; kingdom Bacillati; phylum Actinomycetota; class Actinomycetes; order Kitasatosporales; family Streptomycetaceae; genus Streptomyces; species Streptomyces sp. NPDC056738. The sequence goes on along the minus strand of NZ_JBHTZF010000020.1, from coordinate 117,967 downwards.
GAGGCCACCGACTCGAAGTACAGCCTCGTGATCTACGCGGCCAAGCGAGCCCGCCAGATCAACGCGTACTACTCGCAGCTCGGCGAGGGCCTCCTCGAGTACGTCGGTCCGCTCGTCGACACCCACGTCCACGAGAAGCCGCTGTCGATCGCCCTGCGCGAGATCAACGCGGGTCTGCTGACCTCCGAGGCCGTCGAGGGCCCCGCTCAGTAGTCGTTTCAAAGCTCATCCCAGGCCCGGCGGCGCGACTGCCGGGCCTGTGGTGTGTCATGGAGTCGTACGTTTCCGAGCCCGGGGAGAGACGGTGTCCAAGCCGAAGGTCGTTCTGGGGGTCAGCGGTGGCATCGCCGCCTACAAGGCCTGTGAGCTGCTGCGACGACTGACCGAGTCCGGTCACGACGTACGGGTCGTGCCCACCGCCTCCGCGCTGAACTTCGTCGGCGCCGCCACCTGGTCCGCGCTCTCGGGCCACCCCGTGTCCACCGAGGTCTGGTCGGACGTCCACGAGGTGCCGCACGTCCGCATCGGGCAGCACGCCGACCTGGTCGTGGTCGCCCCCGCGACGGCCGACATGCTCGCCAAGGCCGCCCACGGGCTGGCCGACGACCTCCTCACCAACACCCTGCTCACGGCCCGCTGCCCGGTCGTCTTCGCGCCCGCCATGCACACCGAGATGTGGGAGCACCCCGCGACGCAGGAGAACGTGGCGACCCTGCGGCGCCGCGGCGCCGTCGTCGTCGAGCCCGCCGTGGGCCGCCTGACCGGCGTCGACACCGGCAAGGGGCGGCTGCCCGACCCGGGGGAGATCTTCGAGGTCTGCCGCCGTGTCCTCGCCCGCGGGGTCACCGAGCCGGATCTCGCCGGACGGCACGTCGTCGTCAGCGCCGGCGGCACCCGTGAGCCCCTCGACCCGGTCCGCTTCCTCGGCAACCGCTCCTCCGGCAAGCAGGGCTACGCGCTCGCCCGCACCGCCGCCGCGCGCGGCGCCAGGGTCACCCTGATCGCCGCGAACACGGGCCTGCCGGACCCGGCCGGAGTCGACGTGGTCCAGGTCGGCACCGCCGTGCAGATGCGCGAAGCCGTGCTGAAGGCGGCCCCGGACGCCGACGCCGTGGTCATGGCGGCCGCGGTGGCGGACTTCCGGCCCGGTACGTACGCGACCGGAAAGATCAAGAAGAAGGACGGCACGGAACCGGAACCCATCGTTCTGGTCCGTAATCCGGACATCCTCGCGGAGATCTCCGCGGACCGCGCCCGCCCCGGCCAGGTCGTGGTGGGATTCGCCGCCGAGACCGACGACGTCCTGTCCAACGGACGGACCAAGCTGGAGCGCAAGGGTTGCGATCTGCTGGTGGTGAACGAGGTGGGGGAGCGCAAGACCTTCGGTTCCGAGGAGAACGAGGCGGTCGTGCTCGGAGCCGACGGGAGTGAGACCCCGGTGCCCCATGGACCCAAGGAAGCCTTGGCCGAGACGGTGTGGGATCTGGTGACACGCCGACTGGTGTGAATCCTCTCGCGTCACACCTGTCACACAAATAGCGCAAAATCGGGCGTGGCGACCCTGGCGGAGACCCATGGCCATGGCGCAGAATGCCCGTGCCGCAGGTCACAGGCCTTCCGAGAGGCGAGACAGGGGTCCCGCGGCCGAGTGCGACCGATAAACTGTTCTCGGACGACGCCGGGCGCAGCCCCCGGCCGTCCACCAATGATCAGCCAGCAGCCGCTGCAACCACAGGGAGCGTTGTGTCCCGTCGCCTGTTCACCTCGGAGTCCGTGACCGAGGGTCACCCCGACAAGATCGCTGACCAGATCAGCGACACCATTCTCGATGCCCTCCTGCGCGAGGACCCGACGTCCCGGGTCGCCGTGGAGACGCTCATCACCACCGGCCTGGTGCACGTGGCCGGAGAGGTCACGACCAAGGCGTACGCGCCGATCGCCCAGCTCGTCCGCGACAAGATCCTGGAGATCGGCTACGACTCGTCGAAGAAGGGCTTCGACGGGGCGTCCTGCGGTGTGTCGGTGTCGATCGGCTCCCAGTCCCCGGACATCGCGCAGGGTGTCGACACGGCGTACGAGTCCCGTGTCGAGGGCGACGAGGACGAGCTGGACCGGCAGGGCGCGGGCGACCAGGGCCTGATGTTCGGGTACGCCACCGACGAGACCCCGAACCTGATGCCGCTCCCGATCCACCTCGCGCACCGGCTCTCGCGCCGGCTGTCCGACGTCCGCAAGAACGGGACCATCCCGTACCTGCGCCCCGACGGCAAGACCCAGGTCACCATCGAGTACGACGGCGACAAGGCGGTCCGTCTGGACACCGTCGTCGTGTCCTCTCAGCACGCCTCGGACATCGACCTGGACTCCCTGCTCGCTCCCGACATCCGCGAGTTCGTCGTGGAGCCGGAGCTGAAGGCCCTCCTGGACGACGGCATCAAGCTGGAGACCGAGGGCTACCGTCTGCTGGTGAACCCGACCGGCCGCTTCGAGATCGGCGGCCCGATGGGCGACGCCGGCCTCACCGGCCGCAAGATCATCATCGACACGTACGGCGGCATGGCCCGCCACGGCGGCGGTGCCTTCTCCGGCAAGGACCCGTCCAAGGTCGACCGCTCCGCCGCCTACGCGATGCGCTGGGTCGCGAAGAACGTCGTCGCCGCGGGCCTCGCCTCGCGCTGCGAGGTCCAGGTCGCGTACGCGATCGGCAAGGCCGAGCCGGTGGGTCTGTTCGTCGAGACCTTCGGTACGGCCAAGGTGGACGCCGAGAAGATCGAGACCGCCATCACGGACGTCTTCGACCTCCGCCCGGCGGCCATCATCCGCGACCTCGACCTGCTCCGCCCGATCTACTCCCAGACCGCCGCGTACGGCCACTTCGGCCGTGAGCTGCCCGACTTCACGTGGGAGCGCACGGACCGGGTGGACGCGCTGCGCAAGGCCGTCGGCCTGTAGTCCGCGAAGGCTTCGGCTCCGCCGTGAGGCCCGGTACCCCTCGGGGTGCCGGGCCTCACGGCTGCCCGGAGGACGGTGGCCGGTCCGGGCGGGCCCTGGAGCGGCTAGGCCGTGCCGGGCAGGCCTTGGAAGAGCATCGGTCGTGCCGGGCAGGCCGTGGAAAAGCGGTGGCCCGTCCGGGCCCCGGTTCGTACGCTGATGATCTCCCGGTGCGAAGGCCGCGGTTACTTCGGTGGAGTACGCCCATGGCGTGCGGTGAATCTGGAAACACGTACCGCTGCCGTCCTGATCTCGGGAGAACTCCGTGCCGCCCCGCCGGGGCCGAAGCCTCGTCGAGGCGTTCACGATCCGAGGCGGGGCGGGCCTGATCCCGGCCGGGCGGCGCTGTCGGTGCCGTCTGGTAGGAATACTGCTGTGAGCAGCGCGAACGGGCGATCCGACGACAGCGCGGGCGGCGCGGACGGCGCACCGCCCGAGCAGCTCGCGCTGATCCGGGAGGCCGTGCGGCAGGCCAAGGCGCCGAAGGCCAAGCCGCGGACCTGGCGGGGCGCCCCGCTGGCGAAGGACCTTCCCGTCGCGCGGGTGCTCGTCGACAAGGGCGTGCTGCACCTCGACCGCTACTTCGACTACGCCGTGCCCGAGGACCTGGACGAGGCCGCTCAGCCGGGCGTGCGGGTGCGGGTCCGCTTCGGCGCCGGCGGACGCAACGTCCGGGAGGGGCGGCGCGAGGGCGGCGGTCTCATCGACGGCTACCTCGTCGAGCGGGTCGCCGAGTCCGATTACTCCGGGCCGCTGGCCGCCCTCGCCCAGGTGGTCTCGCCCGAACCCGTCCTCGGACCCGAACTGCTGGGTCTGGCCCGTGCCGTCGCCGACCGGTACGCGGGATCACTGGCCGACGTGCTCCAGCTCGCCGTGCCGCCCCGGCACGCCCGCGCCGAGGCGCGGGAGTCGCCCGCGCCCCCGCCGCCGCCCGCCGCACCCGAGCCCGGTACCTGGCGGAGATACGGACGAGGGGCCGACTTCCTCGCCTCGCTCGCCTCCGGCGGCGCCCCGCGCGCCGTGTGGACGGCGCTGCCCGGCCCCGAGTGGGCCGAGGAGATCGCCCGCGCGGTGCAGGCGACACTCGCCTCCGGCCGCGGAGCGCTCGTCGTCGTCCCGGCCGGCCGGCCCGCCTCCCGCGTCGACGCGGCTCTCAAGGCCCTCCTGGGGGAGGGGCAGCACGCCGTGCTGACCGCCGACGCCGGACCGGAGCGGCGCTATCGCGACTGGCTCGCCGTACGCCGCGGGTCGGTGCGCGCGGTGGTCGGCACCCGGGCCGCCATGTTCGCTCCCGTACGGAATCTGGGCCTCGTCGCCGTCTGGGACGACGGGGACGAGGCGCACAGCGACGACAACGCTCCCTTCCCGCACGTCCGGGAAGTGCTGGAGCTGCGTGCCTCGCGCGACAAGTGCGGCTTCCTGCTGGGGAGTTGGACGTGCACGGTGGAGGCCGCGCAACTGGTCGAGAGCGGCTGGGCGCTGCCGCTGGCCGCCGACCGGGACCAGGTGCGCGCCACCGCGCCGCTCGTGCGGACCGTCTCGGACGGTGATCTCGCCCGCGACGAGGCCGCCCGGGCGGCCCGGCTGCCGACGCTCGCCTGGCAGGCCGTCAGGGAGGGGCTGAAGCTGGGGCCCGTGCTGGTCCAGGTGCCCCGGCGGGGCTATGTGCCCCGGATGGCCTGTGCGCGGTGCCGGGAGCCCGCGCGCTGCCGGCACTGCGCGGGACCGCTGGAGGCGCAGGACGCCCAAGCGCTGCGCTGCGGCTGGTGCGGGCGGGACGAGGCCGCGTGGCACTGCCAGGAGTGCGGCGGGTTCCGGCTGCGGGCGCAGGTCGTCGGCGCCCGGCGGACCGCCGAGGAGCTGGGGCGGGCCTTCCCGGCCGTTCCCGTGCGCACGTCCGGGCGGGAGCAGGTGCTGGACACGGTGCCCGCGACGCCCGCCCTGGTGGTCAGCACGCCGGGGGCCGAACCGGTCGCCGAGGGCGGGTACGCGGCGGCCCTACTGCTCGACGGCTGGGCCATGCTCGGACGGCCCGATCTGCGGGCCGGCGAGGACGCGCTGCGCCGGTGGACGGCGGCCGCTTCGCTGGTCCGCCCGCAGGGGGCGGGCGGCACGGTGGTCGTCGTGGCGGAACCGACCTTGCGGCCCGTCCAGGCGCTCGTGCGGTGGGATCCGGTCGGGCACGCGGTGCGTGAACTCGCCGAGCGGGCCGAACTGGGCTTTCCGCCCGTGTCCCGGATGGCGGCGGTGTCCGGGGCCCCGGAGGCGCTCGCCGGCTTCCTCGCCGCGGCCGAACTCCCGCGTGACGCCGAGGTGCTGGGGCCCGTGCCGCTGCCGGCCGCCGAGGCGGGGCGGCCCCGGCGGCCCGGTGGGCCGCCTTCCTCGGAGCCCGGGGAGCGGGTGCTCGTCCGGGTGCCCCCGGGCAGTGGCGCCGCGCTGGCCGCCGCGCTGAAGAGCGCGCAGGCGGCGCGCATGGCCCGCGGAGGCGGTGAGCCCGTACGCATCCGGATCGATCCGCCCGACATCGGATGACCCGCGGGCGGTGCGGCCCGGTGCGGGTCGGCCCGGTGCGGGGCGCGCGGTGCGGTTCGTGACGCACGGGTGCGCCCCGCGATCCGTGGGAGTGACGGGGTGTCAGGGTCCGTTCCCCGCACAGTCGGTGGGGCCGGGGGGGCAGGGGCGAGGGCCGGGCGGTGACTCGACCGGCCGCCCGCACCGGGCGCCGCCCTCCCGGGACCCCGGCACCGGGAAATGGGGACTGCCCCCCGGGGCCTGGCGCCGGGAGGCAGTTGTCTTCTACGGGATCGGTCAGCCGTTGCGCGGGCCGGGGAAGGCCGTCGGCCTGGCTTCGTCACGGAGTGTCGGACTGCCGGCCGTCGGCTGGGTCGGCATGGAACGGGCGGCGGGGACGGTCGGCACCGCGGGGATGGTGGTGTTGACGTTGACCGCGTGGGTGTCGACCGTGTCCGTGGCGCGCTCCGCCTCGGCCGCGGCCTGGGCGGCGGCGCGACGGGCGCCGTAACGCCGGTGCACGGCCTGCTTGGTGACCCCGAGCGCCGAGCCCACCGCGTCCCAGGAGAAGCCGAGGGAGCGGTCGAAGTCCACGGCGGCGGTGACCAGCGTCTCGACGCTGTCCCGCAGCTCCTGGGCGAGACGGACGGTCGGGGCGGGAGCGCGGCCGTAGACGACGAAGCCCGTGGAGGGGCCGGCGCGGCGCGGGCGGTAGACGTTGCCCAACTGGGCGGTGAGCGTGCGCAGTGCGTCCACCTGCCGACGGACCCGCTCGATGTCCCGCACCAGCAAGTGCAGGCTGGCCCGAGCCTGGGCGTCGTGGGTTGCATGGTCGGCCATGAACAAGCCTCTCGAACCGGCGTTGAAAGGGATCGGACCGCTGGTGAGCGGCCCGCTGTGGTCAACTCTTTCTTGACCAACGCGTGGACGGGTGAGTGGTCACGGGTGCAAGGGCGCAAGAGCATATGAACGGGGCGCGTCCCGAGAAGTACGCCCCCCGTCGTGCCGTGGACGCGCCCCGGGCGCGGCCCGCCGGACACGGCCACGGGGGCCGACGGACGCTCCGGTCCTCCGTGCGGGCCCGGGGGAAAGGGCCCCTTGGACAACCCCCGAGCCCCCGGGCCCCGGGCGGCATAGACTGGTGCGCTGCCCCGTGCTTCGCCTGAACCGGTACGCGCGCGGGGGATGGAAGTGCTCCCGCCCGAGAGGCCAACCGCCACCCATGAAGCTCGTCTTCGCAGGCACCCCCGAGGTCGCCGTTCCCGCCCTGGACGCCCTGATCGCCTCCGGGCGGCACGAGGTGGCCGCCGTCGTGACCCGGCCGGACGCGCCGGCCGGACGGGGCCGACGGCTCGTCGCGAGTCCGGTCGCCGAGCGGGCGGAGCAGGCCGGGATCGAGGTGCTCAAGCCCGCGAAGCCCCGGGACGAGGAATTCCTGGCCCGGCTGCGGGAGATCGGCCCGGACTGCTGTCCCGTCGTCGCGTACGGGGCGCTGCTGCCCCGCGTCGCCCTCGACATCCCCGCCCAGGGCTGGGTCAACCTGCACTTCTCGCTGCTGCCCGCCTGGCGCGGCGCCGCCCCCGTCCAGCACGCGATCATGGCCGGTGACGAGATCACCGGCGCCTCCACCTTCCTGATCGAGGAGGGTCTCGACTCCGGACCGGTGTACGGGACCGTCACCGAGGAGATCCGGCCCACCGACACCAGCGGGGACCTGCTCACGCGGCTCGCCTTCGCCGGGTCCGGGCTGCTCGCCGCGACGATGGACGGGATCGAGGACGGCACCCTCAAGGCCGTTCCGCAGCCCCCCGACGGCGTCAGCACCGCGTCGAAGATCAGCGTCGAGGACGCCCACATCGACTGGGCCGCCCCGGCGCTCCGCGTCGACCGCGTGGTGCGCGGGTGCACGCCCGCCCCCGGTGCCTGGACCGTCTTCCGCGGCGAGCGCCTCAAGCTCATCCAGGTCGCGACGGTGCCCGACCGTACGGACCTCGCCCCCGGAGAGCTGTCCGTCGCCAAGAACAACGTGTACGTGGGCACCGGCTCGTACGCCGTCGAGCTGCTCTGGGTGCAGGCCCAGGGCAAGAAGCCGATGCGTGCCGCGGACTGGGCCCGCGGGGTCCGGATCCCCTCCGGGGAGCACCTCGGGGTCTGACCGCCCCGCGCCGAGCGCCACGGGCCCTTCCGCGAGCACCGCGGGGCCCGGCGGTGCTCCCGGCGCGCGCCCTCCCGCGCGGCGCCCCCGACACGCGCCGCCGGTGCCGGACCGCCCCCGGGCGTGCGTGCGCCGGGATCTTCGCCGAACGGCCGGCGGCGTGCGGCGCAGGCCCCGCGGCGTACGCTGATAGACGCACCTTTTTCCTGGATCCGGAGCACCTTTTTCGTGAGTGAGCAGCCCCGTCGGCCGCAGAAGACCGGCAAGCCCTACCGCCGCCCCCAGAAGGACCCGGTCCGCATGCTCGCCTTCGAGGCGCTGCGGGCCGTGGACGAGCGGGACGCGTACGCGAACCTCGTCCTGCCGCCGCTCCTGCGCAAGGCGAAGCAGAAGGGCGACTTCGACGCACGGGACGCCGCGCTCGCCACCGAGCTGGTGTACGGCACGCTGCGCCGCCAGGGGACGTACGACGCCGTCATCGCGGCGTGCGTCGACCGGCCGCTGCGGGAGGTCGACCCGCCGGTCCTCGACGTGCTCAGCCTCGGCGTCCACCAGCTCCTGGGCACCCGCATCCCGACGCACGCGGCCGTCTCCGCCTCGGTCGAGCTGGCCCGGGTGGTGCTCGGCGACGGGCGCGCCAAGTTCGTGAACGCCGTGCTGCGCAAGGTCGCGCGGCAGGACCTCGACGCCTGGCTGGAGCAGGTCGCGCCGCCCTACGACGAGGACCCCGAGGACCACCTCGCCATCGTGCACTCGCACCCGCGCTGGGTCGTCTCCGCGCTGTGGGACTCGCTGGGCGGCGGCCGGGCCGGCATCGAGGACCTGCTGGAGGCCGACAACGAACGGCCCGAGGTGACCCTCGTCGCCCGGCCGGGCCGCTCCACCGCCGACGAACTCCTCGACGCCCTCGACGAGGACACGGCGCTCCCCGGGCGCTGGTCCCCGTACGCCGTGCGGCTCACCGAGGGCGGTGAGCCCGGCGCCGTGGACGCCGTGCGCGAGGGCCGCGCCGGCGTCCAGGACGAGGGCAGCCAGCTCGTGGCGATCGCCCTGGCGAACGCGCCGCTCGACGGGCCCGACCGGGCCTGGCTGGACGGCTGCGCCGGACCCGGCGGAAAGGCCGCGATGCTGGCCGGGCTCGCCGCCCAGCGGGGCGCGACGCTGCTCGCCTCCGAGAAGCAGCCGCACCGCGCGGGCCTCGTCGCCAAGGCACTCGCCGGGAACCCGGGCCCCTACCAGGTCATCGCCGCCGACGGCACCCGCCCGCCGTGGCGGCCCGGCACGTTCGACCGGGTGCTCATGGACGTGCCCTGCACCGGCCTGGGCGCGCTGCGCCGCCGTCCCGAGGCCCGCTGGCGGCGCCGCCCCGAGGACCTCGACGGCTTCGGGCCGCTCCAGCGGGGACTGCTGCGCACGGCGCTCGCCTCCGTGCGGGTCGGCGGTGTCGTCGGCTACGCGACCTGTTCGCCGCACCTCGCCGAGACCCGCGCGGTCGTCGACGACGTCCTCAAGCACTTCGACGGGGGCTCCGCCGAACTGCTCGACGCCCGCCCGCTGCTGCCCGGCGTACCGGCGCTCGGGGACGGCCCCGACGTCCAGCTCTGGCCGCACCTGCACGGGACGGACGCGATGTACCTGGCCCTGATCCGCCGGACGGCCTGACCCGGCGCTCCCGGCCCGCGCCGTCAGTCCGGTGGCCGGGGCGGTCCCGTGGTGTCGCCCGCGTCCTCCGCGTCCGGGGTTCCCGCGGGCCCGGGGGAGGCCGCGAGCTCTCCGGCCCCGGCCGGCTCCGGCGCCCCGGCGGCGCGGGAGCCGCCGTCCTCGTGCGCGAGCCGTGCGGGCCACCACACCTTCGGGCCTACGTCGAGGAAGAGCGCGGTGACCAGCACCGAGCGCACCACGAAGGTGTCCAGGAGGACGCCGAGCGCGACCGCGAAGCCGATCTCCGCGAACCCGACGATCGGCAGGGTGCCCAGTGCCGCGAACGTGCCCGCGAGGACCAGGCCTGCCGAGGTGATCACCGCCCCGGTGGTGGCCAGGCCCGTCACCACGCCCTGCCGGGTGCCGTGCCGGACCGCCTCCTCGCGGATGCGGGTGGTCAGGAAGATGTTGTAGTCGATGCCGAGCGCCACCAGGAACACGAAGACGAACAGCGGGAAGGCCACGTCCTCGCCCGCGTAGTCGAAGACGTGCCGGAAGGCCAGCGCGCTCACGCCGAGCGCGGTCGCCAGCGACAGCACCACGGTCCCGATCAGCAGGAGCGGGGCGATCAGCGCGCGCAGCAGGACGCTCAGGACCAGCAGGACCACGACCAGGACGAGCGGGATGACGAGATAGTTGTCGTGCGTCTGGGCGTTCTCCATGTCCAGCAGGGCCGCCGAGCCGCCGCCCACCTTCGCGTCGGCGTCCGGCACGGCGTGCACCGCGTCGCGGACCCGCTCCACGGTGTCCTTCGCCGCCGTGCTGTCGGCGGGGGCGCGGGTGGTCGCCTCGAACAGCACCTTGCCGTCGTGCACGGGCGCGGTGCCCGGTGGCACCCCGATGCTCGACGTGACCACGCCCGGGTCCGCCGCCACGGCCTCGCCGACCTGTCTGCCCTGGGCCGTGTTGGACACGATGACCAGCGGATCACCGTCGCCCGCGGGGAAGTAGCGCGCCGACACCTCCTGGCCGACGATCGAGTCCGGTTTCCCGGTGAACTGGTCGGCGTTGGGGATGCCCGCGGCGCGGAGCTGGATGAGGCCGAGGGACAGCAGCCCGAGCGCCAGCGCGGTGGCGACCCAGAAGGTCCGGGGGCGGCGGGCGATCCGCCCGCCCATGCGCGCCCAGACACCGCTCCTGGTCGGATCGGCCGAGCCGAGGTGCGGGACGGCGGGCCAGAAGATCCAGCGCCCGAAGACGATCAGCAGCGCGGGGAACAGCGTGAGCATGGCGATCAGGGCGACGGCCACGCCGATGGCCGCGACCGGACCGAGGCCCCGCGTCGAGTTCATCTCGGCGACCAGGAGCACCAGCATGCTGAGCACGACCGTCGCGCCCGAGGCGAGGATGGCGGGACCGGCCCGGTTCATCGCGAGCTTCATCGCCTCGTGCCGGTCCTCGTGCCGGCGCAGTTCCTCGCGGTAGCGGGCGACCAGCAGCAGGGCGTAGTCGGTCCCCGCGCCGAAGACGAGCACGGTGAGGATGCCCGCGCTCTGGCCGTTGACGGTCAGACCGGCGTGCTTCGCCAGCAGATAGATCAGCGCCTGGGCCGTGAACAGGGCGACGACCACGCCGAGCAGCGGGACGAACAGCAGGATCGGGCTGCGGAAGGTGATCAGCAGCATCACGATGACGACGGCCATCGCGGCGAACAGGAGCGTGGAGTCGATGCCCTCGAAGGCCTTGGAGGAGTCGGCCGCCGTGCCGCCGGGCCCGGTGATGTGCACCGAGAGCCCGTCGCCGCCCTTGCCGACCTGGTCACGGATGGAGTCGACGGCGGGGGCGATGCGCTGCCAGCCGGCCGCGTCCATGGTGATCGGGACGTAGATCTGCGCGGCGCGCGGGTCGCCCTGCCGGTCGAAGACCGGACCGCGGGTCTCGGCGCCCCGGATGCCGTGGTCCCGCAGCGTCTTGAGCTGCTGTACGTCCTCGGAGATCTGGCGCCGGTCCTGGACCGTCAGACCGTCGGGGCGCGCGTAGACGACGACCGCGGGGATCTGCTCGGGCCTGAACCCGTTCGAGATGTCGAGGACCTGGGTGGATTCGGCGGAGCCCGGCAGCCAGGACTGCGCGTCGTTGTCCTGGGCGTCGCTGAGCTTCGATCCGAGGGGTGCCACGAAGAGGAGCACCAGCAGCCACAGGGCGAGAACCAGCCACTTGGACCGCCGGCCGCACACGACTCCGATGGCTCCCTGCTTCCAGGCGTCGAGCCGCTTCATGCCCACCCCCGAGACCGGACGCAGCGCCGCTGGGCCGTCCAGGATGGCACGGCGGGGGGCCGTACGGCAGTCGCGGGACGATCCAGGTCCGGACCGGGGCGGGCAACGGGCCCGGGGCATGGCAGTCTTGGGGCATGGCCGCGCAGATCAACCCCAGCATCCTGTCCGCCGACTTCGCCCGCCTTGCCGAGGAGGCAAGGGCGGTGGAAGGCGCGGACTGGCTCCATGTCGACGTCATGGACAACCATTTCGTACCGAACCTCACCCTCGGGGTGCCGGTCGTAGAGTCTTTGGCCCGTGCGACGGACACTCCGCTGGACTGCCATCTGATGATCGAGGACGCCGATCGGTGGGCGCCCCAGTACGTGGAAGCCGGTGCCGGCTCCGTCACCTTCCATGTCGAGGCGGCCGCCGCGCCCGTCCGGCTCGCCCGGGAGATCCGGGCCAAGGGGGCCCGCGCCTCCATGGCGCTCAAGCCGGCGACCCCCATCGAGCCGTACGAGGATCTGCTGCCCGAGCTCGACATGCTGCTGATCATGACCGTCGAGCCCGGATTCGGGGGCCAGGCCTTTCTTGACATCATGCTCCCCAAGATCCGCCGCACGCGCGAGTTGATCAGCAAGCACGGCCTGGAACTGTGGCTCCAGGTCGACGGCGGCGTCTCGGCCTCGACCATCGAGCGCTGCGCGGAGGCGGGCGCCGACGTGTTCGTCGCCGGTTCGGCGGTGTACGGGGCGGCGGACCCCGCCCAGGCGGTACGTGCACTGCGCACCCAGGCCGAGGAGGCGACGACCCGTGCGTCGTGGGCGTGCGACCACTGAGCCAAGGGAACGTGAACGCCGCCCATCAGGGCGGATCAAGTGCGCCGGATCTGCAAGGATGAACGGCGAATCCAGAGTGTGAACAGAAGTGAGGAGATCGCCGTGTCGGGTATGTCGGCGGGCCGGTCAGCCATGCGGATGGGACCCGCTGAGCTGGTCCAGGCGGCGGCCATGGCCCGCCGCTTCTACCTCGAGGGCAAATCCAAGATCCAGATCGCCGAGGAGTTCGGCGTCAGCCGCTTCAAGGTGGCCCGGGTCCTGGAGACCGCTCTCGAACGGGATCTCGTGAGGATCGAGATCCGCGTCCCCGCCGAGCTCGACGCGGAGCGCTCGGACGCGCTGCGGGCCCGCTACGGCCTGCGGCACGCCGTGGTCGTCGAGTCCCCGGCCGAGGCCGAGGAGTCGCCCGACCCGGAGAACCTCGGCGAGGTGGCCGCCGACCTGCTCGGCGAGCTCGTCAACGAGGGCGATGTGCTGGGTCTGGCCTGGGGCCGCTCCACGATCCACATGGCGGCCGCGCTGGACCGGCTCCCGCCGTGCACCGTCGTGCAGCTGACGGGTGTGTACGACGCCGGGACCGCCGAACGCGGCTCCGTCGAGGCCGTACGGCGTGCCGCGCAGGTGTCGGGCGGTGACGCCCACCCCATCTACGCGCCGATGCTGCTGCCCGACGCGGCCACCGCGGCGGCGCTGCGCAACCAGACGGGGATCGCCCGCGCCTTCGAGTACTTCGACAAGGTCACGGTCGCCTGCGTCTCCATCGGCTCCTGGGAGCCCGGCATCTCCACGGTGCACGACATGCTCAGCGACGAGGAGCGCGCGCACTACGCCTCGCTCGGTGTCGCCGCCGAGATGTCCGCGCACCTCTTCGACGCCGAGGGCCGCCGGGTCGGGCGCGACCTGGGCGAACGCTGCATCACGGTCGAGGCCGACCGGCTGCGCCGTATCCCCGAGGTCGTCGCCATAGCGGGCGGACACCGCAAGGCGGCCGCCATCGACGCGGTGCTGCGGTCCGGGCTGGTCACCAGCCTGGTCACGGACACCGCGGCCGCTGACGCGCTGATGACGGCGGGCCCGCCCCCGCGTCCGGCGCTGAACCGGGCGGACCCGGACGGGCCCTGAGGACGCCACGCGAAGCGCGCCCCGAGGGGGCGGCCGTGGCAGCATCGACGTCATGCTGCTGCGGTCGCCCCCTCGGGCGTTCACGGTCCGCCTGTTCGCGGGACTGCTGGTCTGTCTGACCGTCCTGCTGACGGGCTGCTCGGCGACGGGCGGGGCCGGTCCAGGCGACTCGGCGGCCACCGCCGTGAGCCGTTCCGGGCGGGCCCCGTCCTGGGCCGGCGGTCTGCCGGCCGTCTCCGTGGCCGCGCTGCCCGCCGAGGCACGGTCCACCCTCGCCCGCATCGACCGGGGCGGTCCCTTCCCGTACGCCAAGGACGGCACCGTCTTCGGCAACTTCGAGCGCGAACTGCCCGGGCACGCCCGGGGCTACTACCACGAGTACACGGTGCCGACCCCGGGGGAGAGCGACCGGGGGGCCCGGCGCATCGTCACCGGGCGGGGCGGGGAGATCTTCTACACCGACGATCACTACAACTCCTTCAAGGCGGTTCTGAGATGACGCACGGTCCGCTCGCGGTGGTGTGCCGTTCGGCCGGGTGGCAGGTCACCGAACTCGACCTCACCGGGGTGCTCGACAAGAGCGCCTTCATGGAGCGCTGTGTCCGCGCCCTCGACCTGCCGGAGTGGTTCGGACGGAACTGGGACGCGCTCGGCGACCTCCTGGGCGACCCCGACTGGGGACCGGCCACTCCGGGCAGACTCATCGTGGTGACCGGCTGGCGCCCCTACGCGCGGACCCGGCCCGACGAGTGGGAGACCGTGCAGGCGGTCCTGGCGACGGCCAGCGGCTACTACCAGGAGGCCGACGCGGCGCTCTCGGTCGTCCTCTCCCTTGGAGGATCCGACCAATTGCCCCCTGACCAGCCTGGATGATCCGCCTGGGGACCTCGTGCCGGCCGACATGGGACAATGAAGTACGTGCTCTTCCCCCTGGCTGACCTGTCCGGGGGCCACCTCTGATCGACTGGGATGTGCAGCACGTGCGTTTCCTCAACGACATCCAGCCCCCGTACGACCTGACGTACGACGACGTCTTCATGGTGCCCAGCCGCTCGGCCGTCGGCTCGCGTCAGGCGGTGGACCTCACCTCTCCGGACGGCACCGGCACCACGATCCCGCTCGTCGTCGCCAACATGACGGCGATCGCCGGCCGCCGGATGGCCGAGACCGTCGCCCGCCGCGGTGGCCTTGTCGTCATTCCGCAGGACATTCCGATCGAGGTGATCACCGAGGTCGTCTCCTGGGTCAAGGGGCGCCACCTGGTGCTCGACACCCCGATCGTCCTCGCGCCCCACCAGACCGTCGCCGACGCGCTGTCGCTGCTGCCCAAGCGCGCGCACAACGCGGGCGTCGTCGTCGACGAGGACGGCCGCCCCGTCGGCGTGGTGACCGACACCGACCTCACCGGCGTGGACCGCTTCAGCCAGCTCTCCGAGGTCATGTCCAAGGACCTGCTGCTCCTCGACGCGGACATCGAGCCGCGTGAGGCGTTCAACCGGCTCGACGCCGCCAACCGCCGCTACGCCCCCGCCGTGGACGCGGACGGCAAGCTGGCCGGCATCCTGACCCGCAAGGGCGCCCTGCGCGCCACGCTGTACTCGCCCGCCACCGACGCGAACGGCCGGCTGCGCATCGCCGCCGCCGTCGGCATCAACGGCGACGTGGAGGGCAAGGCCAAGCAACTGCTGGACGCGGGCGTCGACACGCTCGTCATCGACACGGCGCACGGCCACCAGGAGTCGATGATCAGCGCCGTCAGGACCGTGCGCGCGCTGGACCCGCGGGTGCCGATCGTCGCAGGCAACATCGTCGCCGCCGAGGGCGTCAAGGACCTGATCGACGCGGGCGCCGACATCATCAAGGTCGGCGTGGGCCCCGGTGCCATGTGCACGACCCGCATGATGACCGGCGTCGGCCGGCCGCAGTTCTCCGCCGTCATGGAGTGCGCGGCCGAGGCCAAGAAGTACGGCAAGCACGTGTGGGCCGACGGCGGTGTCCGCCACCCCCGTGACGTCGCGATGGCGCTGGCCGCCGGCGCGTCCAACGTCATGATCGGCTCCTGGTTCGCGGGCACGTACGAGTCCCCGGGCGACCTGCACCAGGACGCGAGCGGACGTCTGTACAAGGAGTCGTTCGGCATGGCGTCCGCGCGGGCCGTCAAGAACCGCACCAGCGAGGAGTCCGCGTACGACCGGGCCCGCAAGGCGCTGTTCGAGGAGGGCATCTCCACCTCGCGGATGTTCCTCGACCCGTCCCGTCCGGGCGTCGAGGACCTGATCGACTCGATCATCGCGGGCGTCCGTTCCTCCTGCACCTACGCGGGCGCCAACTCCCTGGAGGAGTTCGCGCAGAACGCGATCGTGGGCATCCAGAGCGCCGCCGGCTACGCCGAGGGCAAGCCGCTGCACGCGAGCTGGAGCTGATCCACCGCCCTTCCCGTACGGCCCCCGCTCCCCTGCCGGGAGCGGGGGCCGTACGCGTGGGAGGGCCCCCGTTCCCGGCCGGAAGTCGCCTCGCGCAACCATCGAAAAGGCCCGCGCAACGAACACGCGCCGGGATGGGATGAACGCAACGATCTTGCGGAGATGCGCAAGGTTGCTGCATTACGCCCGGGAAGCCCGAACTCATAGGGTCGGGCGCTGTACACAGGCGTGGCGGGAACCCCGCTCGGCGGGTCCCGGCTGTCAGGGGTGCCGCCGGTTCCCGTCCTCTTCGACCGGCAGCGATGAAGGAGCCAGCGCGTGCTCGATCAAGGCGCACCCCCGCAGTCCCCACCCACGTCCGCCCCGCCCGCCGCGGGTCTCGGCGCGCGCCTCATGCGCCGCAAGCCGGTGGAACGCCTGGTGCAGGAGGGCGGACACGGCGAGGGCGGCTCGCTGCGGCGCTCCCTCGGAATGTGGCAGCTCACCATGATCAGCATCGGTGCCACGCTCGGCACCGGCATCTTCGTGGTCCTCGGCGAGGCCGTCCCCAAGGCCGGACCCGCGGTCACCCTGTCCTTCGTCATCGCGGGTCTCACGGCCCTCTTCTCCGCCCTCTCCTACGCGGAGCTCGCCGGCACGATCCCGGTCGCCGGATCCTCGTACTCGTACACGTACGCCACGATGGGCGAGCTGATCGCCTGGATCTGCGGCTGGTGTCTGGTCCTGGAGTACGGCGTCTCGGTCGCGGCCGTCGCGGTCGGCTGGGGCGAGTACCTGAACGAGCTGCTCGACGGCACCATCGGCGTCACCATCCCGGACGCCCTCTCCGCGCCGCCCGGCGACGGCGGCATCTTCAACCTGCCCGCGCTGATCGTCGTCCTGCTCGCGATGGCGTTCCTGCTCGGCGGAGCCCGCGAGTCGGCGCGCGCCAACACGATCATGGTGGCCGTGAAGATCGCCGCGCTGGTGCTGTTCTGCGCGATCGGCGTCCAGGGTCTGCGCTCCGGCAACTACGAGCACTTCATGCCGCTCGGCATGGCGGGCGTCAGCGCCGCCGGCGCCACCCTGTTCTTCTCCTACATCGGCTTCGACGCCGCCTCCACCGCCGGTGAGGAGGCCAAGGACCCGCAGCGCGACCTGCCGCGCGCGATCATGCTCTCGCTGGTCATCGTGACCGCCCTGTACGTCCTCGTCGCCGCCGTCGCCGTCGGCGCGAAGCCCTGGCGGCAGTTCGGCGACTCGGAGGCCGCGCTCGCCGAGATCATGAAGGACGTCACCGGGCAGACCTTCTGGGGCACCCTGCTGGCGGCCTGCGCCGTCATCGCCATCGCCAGTGTCGTGCTGACCGTGCTGTACGGCCAGACGCGCATCCTGTTCGCCATGGCCCGGGACGGTCTGGTGCCCAAGGTGTTCGCCCGGGTCCACCCGAAGACCGGCACGCCCCGCGCGAACACGGTCATCGTCTCGCTGTTCTGCGGTGTCCTCGCCGCCGCGATCCCGCTCGGCCAGCTCGCCGACGCCACCAGCATCGGCACGCTGTTCGCGTTCGCGCTGGTGAACGTCGCCGTCGTGGTGCTGCGCCGGACGCGCCCGGCCATGCGCCGTACTTTCCGGGTTCCGCTCGCGCCGGTGCTGCCCGCGATCGGCTTCCTGCTGTGCGTGTGGATGATGGCCAGTCTCTCGGCCGTCACCTGGGTGGTCTTCGGCGTCTGGATGGCCGTCGGGCTCGTGTTCTACTTCAGTTACGGCTACCGCAAGTCCCGGATGGCGACAGCGGAAGCCGTCGCCGAGCAGCCGTAGGACCCGTAGCGGAACCGTCTCAGGAACCCCTCGCAGAAAAGTGAACCACCCGCAGTGCTGAACGATCTCGACGAACGCATCGTGCACGCCCTCGCCGAGGACGCCCGCCGCTCCTACGCGGACATCGGGCAACTGGTCGGCCTGTCCGCGCCCGCCGTGAAGCGGCGGGTCGACCGGCTGCGGGCCACCGGGGCCATCACCGGGTTCACCGTACGGGTGGACCCGGCGGCGCTCGGCTGGGAGACCGAGGGGTTCGTCGAGATCTACTGCCGCCGGAACACCTCTCCCGAGACCATCCAGCGAGGTCTGGAGCGGTATCAGGAGGTCGTGGCCGCCTCCACCGTCACCGGGGAGGCGGACGCGGTGGTCCAGGTGTTCGCCTCCGACATGCGGCACTTCGAGCGGGTGCTCGAACGGATCGCGGGGGAGCCGTTCGTGGAACGGACGAAGTCCGTTCTGGTGCTTTCGCCGCTGCTGCGGAGGTTCTCCTCGGGGTCACCCACGTAGTCGGCGTCCCCACAACTGCTCTCACGCCCGCCGGGGGTGGGGTTCTCGCCGTCGGTGGGCGCGGGCGGTGTGTGGCCGGGCGCGCAGTTCCCCGCGCCCCTTACGGGCGCCCCCCGTGGCCCTGACGGGCGCTCCCCTGGCCGGCGTTGGTCATTCCGCCGTCTTTCTCGCCAGGGCGTTGTTGCCGATCGAGTTGTGGACGCTGAAGCTCACCGCGTCCGAGCGGTAGCGGTCGTCGGACCATTCCACCGGGCGGCCCTCGCGGGTGGTGGTGACCCGGCGGACACGCAGCAGGGGGCTGGTGCGGCGGACGCCGAGGAGGTCGGCGTCCTGGGCGCTCGCCGCGACGGCGTCGATGACGTGCTCGCCGTACGCGAAGACCAGACCGGTGTCCTCCAGGAGCCGCTGGGTGACGGAGGGGCAGTCCGGTTCGATCGCCGCGACGGCGGGGGAGATCCAGTCCGCGTACACCGTGCGTTCGACGAGCACCGGTTCGCCGTCCAGGCCGCGCACCCGCAGCACGTGCAACACCGCTGTCTTCTCGGGGAGTTGGAGGCGCACGGCGTCCTCCGCGGTCGCCGGGCGGTACTCCTGCGCCACCACGTGGCCCGTGGCCTCGCGCCCCATCGCCCGCGCCCACTGGGCGAAGCTGCGCAATTCGGCGAAGCTCTGGCTGCGACGGCCGGCGAGGACCACGCGCCGGGCGCCCTGGCGCGACCCGATGAGCCCCTCGGCGGTCAGGGCCGCGACGGCCTGGCGGACCGTGCCGCGCGAGACGCCGTAGTGGGCCGCGAGGTCGGTCTCCGCCGGCAGCAGACTGCCCACGGTGTACTCCTCGCGGTCGATCGCCCGCCGCAGCTCCTCGGCGATCTCCTCGTGTCGCGCCGTCATTCTTCCCCTCTGGTTCAACCGCTGTGCACAGCCTGATCAGCCTAATCGACAGCGGACGGTGATCCGCCCCGGCTGGAATTGTGCAGGGAATAGGGGGTCGCGGTTTCACCGACGTTCACGAACAGGACACCATCGGCGGGCCTACTGAGGCCAACTTGTTCAGACAAGTTCTCCGCTCATCCCACCCTCGTGCGTCACCCTGGAGAGACCGTGACCGTGTTCCTGCCGAGGACCGCCCTCCTCACCGGCGGCCTCGCCGTCGCCGCTGCGCTCACCCTGAGCGCCTGCGGCGCCGCTCCCGACGACAAGGCGACCACCGCCGACGGCAAGAGCGCGGCCACCGCGACCTCCGCCGCGGACTTCGGCGGTCTCGACGCCCTCACCAAGGCCGCGAAGAAGGAGGGCACGCTGCACGCGATCGCCCTTCCCCGCGACTGGGCCAACTACGGCGCGCTCATCGACGGCTTCACCAAGAAGTACGGCATCAAGATCCAGGTCGAGACCCCCGACGGCTCCAGCCAGGACGAGATCAACGCCGTCACCTCGCGCAAGGGCCAGGACCGCGCCCCCGACGTCCTCGACCTCGGCAGCTCCTTCGCGCTGAGCGCGGCCCAGCAGGGCCTGCTCGCCCCGTACAAGGTCGCCGCCTTCGGTGACCTCCCCGAGGGCCAGAAGGACACCGCGGGCCGCTGGTTCAACGACTACGGCGGCTACATCTCGATCGGCTGCGACGCCAAGAAGGTCAAGGAGTGCCCGACGACCTTCAAGGACCTGCTCAAGCCGCAGTACAAGGGCCAGGTCGCGCTCAACGGCAACCCCACCAAGTCCGGCTCGGCGTTCGGCGGCGTGTACGCGGCCGCGCTGGCGAACGGCGGCTCCTTCGACGACATCCAGCCCGGCCTCGACTTCTTCGCCGAGCTGAAGAAGAACGGCAACTACACGCCCGTCGAGTCGACCCCGGCCACCGTCGAGAAGGGCGAGACGCCCATCAGCATCGACTGGGACTACCTCAACGCCGGATACGCCGACGAGTTCAAGGCCAAGGGCCTCGACTGGAAGGTCGCCATCCCCTCCGACGGCCAGTACGCCCAGTACTACTCCCAGGCCATCAACAAGGACGCCCCGCACCCCGCGGCCGCCCGCCTGTGGCAGGAGTACCTCTACAGCGCCGAGGGCCAGAACCTGTGGCTCAAGGGATACGCCCGCCCGGCCCTGATGACCGCGATGGACAAGGCCGGCACGCTCGACAAGACCGCCGCCGCCAAGCTCCCCGCCGTCTCGGGCACCCCGAGCTTCCCGACCGAGGACCAGCAGAGCAAGGCCAAGACCGTGCTCGCCCAGGGCTGGGGCAAGGCCGTCTCCGGATGACCACCGCTCTCACCGAGGCCCCGGCCGACGTGACGACCGCCGCTGCCCCCGGGCAGCGGCGGCGCCGCGCCACCGGCCCGCTCGCCGTCCTCCCGCTGCTCGCCTTCGTGGCGATCTCCTTCGGCGTCCCCGCGCTCGCCATGCTGAACGGCGCCTTCACCGTCAAGGACCAGGCCACCGGCGCCACTTCGTACACCACGGCGAACCTGACCGGCTCGTTCCAGGGCGCCTACCTGACCGCGCTCGTGGGCAGCGTCAAACTGTCCGCCGTCTCCGCCGGACTCGCGACCCTGCTCGGACTGCCGCTCGCGCAGGCCGTGGTGACCTCTCGCTTCCGCGCGCTGCGCGAGGCCGTGCTCACCGCCTCCGGCGTCCTCGCCAACTTCGGCGGCGTCCCGCTCGCCTTCGCCTTCGTCGCCACCCTCGGCAACTCCGGTGTACTCACGAGCCGCCTGAACCTCACCGAACATGGCTGGAACCTCTACAGCTTCTGGGGCCTGGTCGTCGTCTACCTGTACTTCCTGATCCCGCTCATGGTCCTCACCATCACGCCCGCCCTCGACGGCCTGCGCTCCCAGTGGCGCGAGGCGGCACGGAACAACGGCGCGACCTCGGCGCAGTACTGGAGGCACGTGGCCCTGCCGGTCCTCGCGCCCTCGCTCCTCGGCGGGCTCGTGCTCCTCTTCGGCAGCGCCTTCGCCGCGTACGCCACGGCCGCCGCCATGGTGGGCAGCGCGGTGCCGCTGGTCACCCTGCAGATCGCCGACGCCATCTCCGGCAACGTGCTGGTCGGCCAGGAGAACGTGGCACTCGCCCTCAGCCTCGACATGGTCCTCATCGCGGGTCTGGTCATGGCCGTGTACCTGCCCCTGCAACGACGGAGCGCGCGATGGCTCGCCTGAACCCGTGGCGCTGGGTGGTCCTCGCCCTCGCCGCGCTGTACTTCCTGGTGCCCCTGGCCGCCTCCGTGGTCTTCACGGTCGACGTGCCGGGACAGGGCGTCACCCTCGACGCCTACACCTCGATCGTGTCCGCCGACGGCTTCGTCCCCAGCCTGCTGCTCTCGCTGGAACTCGCCGCCGCGACCATCGCCGTCGTGCTGCTCCTGATGGTGCCCGCCATGGTCGCGCTGCGGCTCGGCTCGCCCCGGCTGCGGCCCGTGGTGGAGGTGGTGTGCTCCCTGCCCCTCGTCGTGCCGCCGATCGCGTTCGTCGCCGGCATCTCCACCGTCCTCAAGTGGGGGCCCGAACACCTCTCGCGCACCCCGCTGTTCCAGACCTTCGTGGCGATCCAGGACCCGGGCTTTCCCGTCGTCCTCGTCCTCGCGTACGTCGTGATGGCGCTGCCGTTCGTGTACCGGGCCCTGGACGCGGGACTGCGCGCCATGGACGTGCGCACCCTCGTCGAGGCCGCCCGGAGCTGCGGCGCGAGCATGCCGCAGGCGCTCGTGCGGGCGGTGCTGCCCAATCTGCGCGGCGCGCTGCTCAACGCCTCCTTCCTCACCCTGGCCCTGGTGCTAGGTGAGTTCACGGTCGCGAGCCTGCTCGGCTACCAGCCGTTCGCCGTGTGGATCTACAGCGTCGGCGGCTCGCAGGCCCAGATGTCCGTCGCCGTCTCCGTGCTCAGCCTGTTCCTCACCTGGGCACTCCTTCTCGCGCTCGCCGTCCTCGGCGGCCGCTCCCGTACCGCTTCCGCCTCCCGGGGATGAACATGACCGTCGCCACGCTCGACAAGGCCGCCACCGTCGAATTCCGCGGACTCAGGCGGGAGTTCGGTCCGACCGTCGCTCTCGACGGCCTCGACCTCACCGTCCGGCCCGGTGAACTGCTCGCCCTGCTCGGGCCCTCCGGCTGCGGCAAGACCACCGCGCTGCGGATGCTCGCCGGCTTCGAACACCCCGACTCCGGCGAGGTGCTGGTCGACGGCCAGGACATCACCCGGGTCCCGGCGCACCGCCGCGACGCCGGGATGGTCTTCCAGTCGTACAGCCTCTTCCCGCATCTCAGCGCGCTGGACAACGTGGCCTTCGGACTGCGGATGCGCAAGGTGCGCACGGCCGAACGCCGCTCCCGTGCGGCCGAGTTGCTCGACCTCGTGGGCCTCGGGGACAAGGGAGAGCGGTTCCCGCACCAGCTCTCCGGCGGCCAGCAGCAGCGGGTCGCGCTGGCCCGCGCGCTCGCGCTGCGGCCGCGCGTCCTGCTGCTCGACGAGCCGCTGTCGGCGCTGGACGCCAAGGTGCGGCTGTCGCTGCGCGAGGAGATCCGCCGGCTCCAGCTCGAACTCGGCATCACCACCCTGTTCGTGACCCACGACCAGGAAGAGGCCTTGTCCATGGCGGACCGGGTCGCGGTGATGCGGGCCGGGCGGCTGGAGCAGTGCGCGTCGCCCGCCGAGCTGTACGGGCGTCCCGCCACCGCCTTCGTCGCCGAGTTCGTGGGCACGATGAGCCGGATCCCCGGGACTCTTCGCGGCGACGGGGTCGACGTCCTCGGCCGGCGGCTGCCGGTGGACGGGGACGCGCCCGCCCCGGGGGCGGTGGACGTGCTGGTGCGGCCGGAGGCGGTCCGGGTGAGCGCCGACGCCTCGGGGGACGCCCGGGTCGTCGCCACCGCGTTCCTCGGGGCGGCCACGCGGGTGACCGTGCGGCTCGCCGACGGCACCGAGGTCAAGGCCGACCTGGCCACGCACGAGGCCGCGGCGCTCGCGTCCGGCGCCGCCGTGACGGTCACCCTCCCGGACCGGCCCGTTCTGGTCGCCGCGCGTCGCGACTGAGACGCGTCCGGACCGAGGCGTCCGGCGCCGCCCGAACCGCGGGTGCCCGCTCGGGCCCCACAAGCGACGATCGCCCCCTCCGCCCCTGCCCGTCCCTTCCTGGGGCTCCGCCCCAGACCCCGCTCCTCGAACGCCGGAGGGGCTGGATCTTGCCCCGCACCGGAGAAGCAGCCCGAGGGGCTGGATCCTGCCCCGCACCGGGGAAGCAGCCCGAGGGGCTGAACTCTGCCCTGCGTCCGCGAAAGTGGCCGGAGGGGCTGGAAGCTCGATCCCCCCACCCGAGAAAGAGATCACCGTGACCCATCGCACCACCGCCCGGTCCTCCCTCCAAGCCGTTCTGTTCGACATGGACGGCACGCTCGTGGACACCGAGCGGCTCTGGTGGGAGGCGGTGGAGGAGGTGGCCGGCGGGCTCGGGCACGTCCTGACGGGGGCCGATCAGCCGCATGTCCTCGGCCGGCCCGTCGAGCACACCGCCGCCTGGCTGGCCGGGGTCACCGGCGCAGCGGGGGAGGAGACCGCAAGCGAACTGCACCGGCAGTTCGCCGACCGGGTCCGTACGGGCATCGTGCCGCGCCCCGGAGCGAGGGAACTGCTCGACGCGCTCGCCCGTGAGGGTGTGCCCACGGCTCTGGTGACCGCCTCCCCGCGGGCGGTCGCCGACACCGTGCTGGAGGCGCTCGGCGCCGGACGCTTCGCCGTCTCCGTCACCGCCGACGACACCGGGCGCACCAAGCCCGCCCCCGACCCCTACCTCGCCGCCTGCCGCGCCCTGGGGGTCGACCCCGCCGCCTGTGTCGCCGTCGAGGACACCCAGACCGGCGTCACCTCGGCCGAGGCGGCGGGCTGCGCCGTCCTCGCGGTGCCCTCCCTCGCGCCGATCGCGCCCGCCGCCGGCCGCACCGTGCTCGGCAGCCTGGAGGAGGTCTCCCCGGCCCGGCTGCGGGCCATGGTCGCCCCGGGCGAGCTGCGGGTGATGAGCTGGAACCTCTGGTTCGGCGGCACCCGGGTCGACGGGTACCGCGAGAAGCAGCTCAAGGTCATCACGGAGACCGGGGCGGACGTGGTCGGCCTCCAGGAGACGTGCGGGGACGCGGCGCGCGAACTCGCCGAGGCCCTCGGCTGGTACCACCACCGGGCCGGCGACAACCTCGGCGTCATCAGCCGCCACCCGATCACCGCCGCGCTCGGCGACCCCGACGTCGGCTTCTACGGGGGAGCCGGGGTCCGGATCGAACTGCCCGGCGGCCGGCGGGTGGACGTCTGGAGCGTCCACCTCGACTGCGACCCCTACGGTCCCTACGAGGCCCGTTTCGACGGCCTTCCCGCGGCCGCACTGATCGCGCACGAGAGCGGCCGGCTCGCCCGGATGCGGGAGATCCTGCGGCGCGTCGCCGACACCGGCGACGCGTCCGTGCCGGTCGTCCTGACCGGCGACTTCAACGTGCCCTCGCACCTGGACTGGCCGGACGTCGCCTGGCCGGTGACACGGGCCACCGAGGAGGCGGGCCTGCGCGACTCCTACCGGGAGGCGCACCCCGACCCGGTCCGGGACCCGGGACACACCTGGTCGCCCGTCCACACCGAGCACGAGGACGGCAGCGGGCGCCCGGAGCCGCAGGACCGGATCGACTTCGTCCTGCACCGGGGTCTGACGGTCCTCGACTCCCGCACGCTGGTCGCCGGAACCCCCCGGGCCTGGCCGGATGTGGCGGGCAACGACTGGCCCTCCGACCACGCGGCGGTCGTCACCGTGTTCGCCCTGCCCGGCGAGGACGGTCGCGGGACCGGGGACGGAGCGGGTCACTAGTTGAACGTTGAGTCAGTCCGGGCCATTGCGGTCCGGGCGGGCCATCCATTACTTTGAGCCGCGATCGCTACCAGCGAGTAACAGCCGATGGGTTACCAAACGTCACCCGGCCATCCGACCGTCCTGTCGCCCTGGGGAGACCATGCGCTGGCCCATCGGCCGTACGCCCACGGTCCGTTCGCGGATCGTGGCGCTCTCGATCGCTCCCGTGATCGCCCTGATGACCCTGTGGAGCTTCGCCATGGTGTCGGTCACCGGCGAACTGCGCGCCCTCGTCCGCCTCCAGGACGTCTACGAAGGCTTCGGCACCCCCGTCGACACGGCGGTCGGCCAGATCCAGATCGAACGGCGCCTCGCCGCCGCGTACCTCGGCTCGCGGCACGGGACGCAGCCGGGCGTCGACCTGCTGGCCCAGGAACGCCGCACCGACCGCGCCGTGACCGCCCTGCGCGCGGCGGTCCGCGACGGGGACCGCGGCCTGCTCTCCGGCGGCCAGCGGCACGCGCTCGACACCATGCTCGACTCCGTCGACCGGCTGGAGGGACTGCGCGGCCGGGTACTGGCGCACCACGTCACCTGGGACCGGGCCGTGGCCGAATACAGCGCCCTGGTCGAACCGGGCTTCGACGTCGAGTCCGCGCTCACCGCGCTCCAGGCGGGACAGCTCGCCCGTGAGGCGCAGGTCGTCGTCGAACTGGTGCGGGTACGGGAGTTCGTCTCGCGCGAGGACGCGCTCGTCGCCGGGGCACGGGCCGCCGGAACGCTCACCGACCGCCAGTACGACACCCTCACCGCGACCATCGAGGACCGCCGGGTCTTCGAGCAGACCTACGTCCCCGACCTGCCGGCCGACTCGCGTGCCCTCTTCGAGACCTTCCAGCGCGACGGCCTCCACCAGGAGCTGACCCGGGACGAGGACGCCCTGCTGCGCGCGGGCGCCCACCGGGCCGGCGAGGCCGTCGCGGCCGGCTCCTGGCGCACCACCACCGACCGTGCCGTCAAGCGGTACATGCGGCTGTGCACCCAGTCCGCGATCAACTCCGCGGCCCGCGGAAAGGCCTTCGCCTACCGGGAGTTCGCCAAGGCCGCGATCGTCGGCGTGCTGGGACTGGCCGCCGTCGCCCTGTCCCTCTGGCTCGCGGTGCGCGGAGCCCGGCGCATCTCACGCCGTCTGGAGTCGCTGCGCGACGCCGCCGACCTGCTGACCAATCGCCAACTGCCGCAGGTCATGGCACGGTTGAGCGCGGGTGAGGAGGTCGACGCGGCGGCCGAGGCGCCCCCGCTCGCGGACGTCGAGGCGGTGGCCGACGAGATCGGCCAGGTCGGCCGGTCCTTCAACACCGCCCGGCTCGCCGCCGTCGAGGCCGCCGTCAAGCAGGCCACCCTGCGCCGCGGGCTGTTCGCGGTCCTCCTGAACATCGCCCGCCGCAACCAGGCGCTCGTCCACCGCCAGCTCAAGCTCGTCGACACGCTGGAACGCCGTACGGACGACCCCGACGTCCTGGACGACCTGTTCCGGATCGACCACCTCACCACCCGCATGCGGCGCCACGCCGAAAGCCTCATCATCCTCTCCGGCTCCGCCCCGGGCCGCCGTTGGCGACGGCCGGTGCCCGTCGCCGAGGTGGTGTCCTCCGCGGTGAGCGAGATCGAGCACTACACCCGCGTCGTGGTCCCCCCGATGCCCGAGGTGGGTGTCGCGGCGGACGCCGTCGCCGACGTCGTGCACCTGATCGCCGAACTCGTCGAGAACGCCACGGTGTTCTCACCGCCCCGCACCCAGGTCACCCTGCGCACCGGGCGGGCCGAGAGCGGGTTCGTCCTGGAGATCGACGACCGGGGTCTCGGTCTCGCGCCCGACCAGATCGACGAGGCCCACCGCACCCTGACCACACCGGAGGACTTCGACCCGACCCGGCACGACAGGCTCGGGCTGTACGTGGTGGGCCGGCTCGCCGCACGGCACGGCATCAAGGTCACGCTGTGCCGCTCCCCGTACGGCGGCACGACGGCCGTGGTGCTGCTCCCGGAGAGCGTGCTCGCACCCGTGGACACCGATCGTCCGGCGCCGGGCCCGGCGCCGGCGGCGCTTCCCACGCGCACCGCCACCGCGGTCCTCCCGGCGCAGCGCACGGCGTCCGAGGAGCGGGAGGACGGCTCCGTACCGCCCGGTGAACCGGCTCCGGAACCCCCCGGGCTGCCCACCCGGGTCCGTCAGCGGGCCCTCGCCCCGGAGCTGCGCACCGCGGCACCGGCGGCCGACGGGACACCGGAACGCGAGATCACGCCGGAGGAGATGCGCGCGGTCTTCGGAGCCTTCCAGCGCGGCCTCGACCGAGGCCGCAAGGGCCTGCCCACCCGGCCGGGGACCGGCGAGCCCGGCTCCGCGCCGTCCGGCCCCGCCCAGAGAACCGACACCGAGGAAGGGACGGACGCCGACGATGCGCCCTGACCAGCTCCCAGAGCAGCCCGCCCGGACCGCTCCGGCCCGGCACCAGGATCCGGCGGTCGGCCACCTCGGGTCCGAGGACGCCGACGAACGGCCCGGCACCGATCTCGGATGGCTGCTCGACGATCTCGTGGCCCGGACCGACCACGTCCGCCAGGCCGTGCTGCTCACCGCCGACGGCCTCCCGCTGAGCTGCTCGGACGGCATGCGCAGACGGGACATCGAGCACCTCGCCGCGGTCTGCTCGGGCTTCCACAGCCTCGCCCTCTCGGTCGGCGACCGCTTCGCCGCGGGCGGGGTCCGCCAGACCATGGTGATGCTGGACGACGCCTACCTCTTCATCACCCCGGCGGGTGACGGGAGCCGGCTCGCCGTGCTCAGCGAGGTGCAGACGGACGTCGGTCAGCTCGCCCACGAGATGGAACTGCTCGTCCGCCGCGTCGGCCGCCACATGGCCGCCGCCGTTCGTTCGGCGGCCGACCCCGCGGGCCGCTGACCCGGCCGTGACCGACGAGCACTGGTACGAGGACGAGACCGGGCCGATGGTGCGGCCCTACACCGTCACCGGGGGCCGCACCCGGCCCTCGGACCGGCACGTCATCGATCTGATGTCGCGGGTCACGGTCCTGGAGACGGGCGCCGGGCAGCCCGGGGTCGACCACGCGGCGGCGGCGCTGCTCGACCTGGCCCGCCGCGGCCCCCGGCCGGTCGTCGAGCTCGCCGCGGACGCCGACCTGCCGCTGACCGTCGTACGGGTCCTGCTCGGCGACCTGGCCGAGGCCGGTCTGCTGAGCATCGACGAGCCCTACCGTCCGCCGGACGGAGCGCCCGCGGCCGACCCGGAACTGCTGCGCGAGATCGTGGAGCGACTGCGCGACCTGTGACGCGCGGTCCGCCGCCGGGGACCCCGGCCACGGGAGACCCCGGGCCGCCGACCCGGGCCGGAGCGGGGCAGTCCGCGGCCAGGCCGGGCCCGGCGGGGGCCGCGTCGGCGCGCGCCGGGACCGATCCCGCCTGTGACCTGCGTCTCCAGGCGCTCGGGACCTTCGGGGCCTTGACCTCGGGGGCGCGTCGAGGTGCGCAACGAATCGCCGCCGGAGGCGGGGGGCACGCAACGAATCGTTCGGTGGCGCGCAACAGGTCCTTCTTGTCCCCCCGAGCCGGCCGACCGTACCGTCTATCTGACCCCCCGAACCCCCTCGTACCGGTGGAGAACCCGCATGCGCACAGCCCTGCTCCAGAGCTCCGGCCGCCCCGGCTCGGTCGTCGAGAACCTCAAGGTCCTCGACGAGGCCGCGGGCCGTGCCGCCGCCGCGGGCGCCGGGCTGATCGTGACGTCGGAGATGTTCCTGACCGGCTACGCCATCGGCGACGACATAGCGCGCCTCGCCGAGCCCGCCGACGGCGACTCCGCCGACGCGGTGGCCGAGATCGCCACCCGGCACGGTGTCGCCGTGGCCTACGGCTACCCCGAGCGCGAGGCCCCCGGGACCGACGCCGGGGGGCCGGTCTTCAACTCCGTGCAGCTCATCTCCGCGGAGGGCACCCGGCTCGCCAACTACCGCAAGACCCACCTCTTCGGCTGCTTCGAGCACGAGCACTTCACGCCCGGCGAGCAGTCCGTCGTCCAGGCGGACCTGGACGGCCTGCGGGTCGGCCTCATGATCTGCTACGACGTCGAGTTCCCGGAGAACGTCCGCGCGCACGCCCTCGCCGGCACCGACCTGCTGCTCGTGCCGACGGCGCAGATGCACCCGTTCCAGTTCGTCGCCGAGTCCGTCGTCCCGGTGCGCGCCTTCGAGAACCAGATGTACGTCGCCTACGTCAACCGCACCGGTCCGGAAGGGGAGTTCGAGTTCGTCGGACTGTCCACCCTGGCCGGCCCCGACGGCATCGCCCGGGTGCGCGCGGGCCGGGGCGAGGAACTGGTCGTGGCCGACGCCGACCCGGTCCTCCTGGCCGCCTCGCGCGAGACGAACCCGTATCTGAAGGACCGCCGCCCCGGCCTCTACGGGTCCCTCGTCTGATCCTCCGCCCCGGCCCGCCCCCGGCCGGTCCGACAAGCCCTCCCCTCACCAGCCTTCGCGCAAGGAGTCCGTACCCCATGACGTCCACCGTGCCCAACGCCGTCCAGCACGCCGACGTGCAGCAGCCGCCGATCACCATGTTCGGCCCGGACTTCCCCTACGCCTACGACGACTTCCTCGCGCACCCCGCGGGCCTCGGGCAGATACCCGCGACCGAGCACGGCACCGAGATCGCGGTGATCGGCGGCGGACTGTCCGGCATCGTGGCCGCGTACGAACTGATGAAGATGGGTCTCAAGCCCGTCGTGTACGAGGCCGACGAGATCGGCGGCCGGCTGCGCACGGTCGGCTTCGAGGGCTGCGACCCCTCGCTGACCGCCGAGATGGGCGCGATGCGCTTCCCGCCCTCCTCCACCGCCCTCCAGCACTACATCGACCTGGTCGGCCTCCGGACCACCCCGTTCCCCAACCCGCTCGCCGAGTCGACGCCCTCGACGGTCGTCGACCTCAAGGGCGAGTCGCACTACGCGACGTCCGTCGACGACCTCCCGCAGGTCTACCGCGACGTCATGAACGCCTGGAACGCGTGCCTGGAGGACGGCGCCGACTTCTCCGACATGAACCAGGCCATGCGCGAGCGCGACGTCCCGCGCATCCGCGAGATCTGGTCGAAGCTCGTCGAGAAGCTCGACAACCAGACCTTCTACGGCTTCCTGTGCGACTCGGAGTCCTTCAAGTCCTTCCGGCACCGCGAGATCTTCGGCCAGGTCGGCTTCGGCACCGGCGGCTGGGACACCGACTTCCCGAACTCCATCCTGGAGATCCTGCGGGTCGTCTACACCGAGGCCGACGACCACCACCGCGGCATCGTCGGCGGCTCCCAGCAGCTCCCGCTGCGTCTGTGGGAGCGCGAGCCGGAGAAGATCGTCCACTGGGCGTACGGCACCTCGCTGTCGACCCTGCACGACGGCGCCCCGCGTCCGGCCGTCACCCGGCTGAACCGCACCGCGGGCAACGGCATCACCGTGACGGACGCGAACGGCGACATCCGCACCTACAAGGCGGCCATCTTCACCGCCCAGTCCTGGATGCTGCTCTCCAAGGTCGCCTGCGACGACTCGCTCTTCCCGATCGACCACTGGACGGCGATCGAGCGCACGCACTACATGGAGTCGAGCAAGCTCTTCGTGCCCGTCGACCGGCCGTTCTGGCTGGACAAGGACGAGGAGACCGGCCGTGACGTCATGTCGATGACGCTCACCGACCGGATGACGCGCGGCACCTACCTCCTCGACGACGGCCCGGACAAGCCCGCCGTCATCTGCCTCTCGTACACGTGGTGCGACGACAGCCTCAAGTGGCTGCCGCTGTCCGCGAGCGAGCGCATGGAGGTCATGCTGAAGTCGCTCGGCGAGATCTACCCGAAGGTCGACATCAGGAAGCACATCATCGGCAACCCGGTGACCGTGTCCTGGGAGAACGAGCCCTACTTCATGGGCGCGTTCAAGGCCAACCTGCCGGGTCACTACCGCTACCAGCGCCGCCTGTTCACGCACTTCATGCAGGACACGCTGCCCGAGGACAAGCGGGGCATCTTCCTCGCGGGCGACGACATCTCCTGGACGGCCGGCTGGGCCGAGGGCGCCGTCCAGACCGCGCTGAACGCGGTCTGGGGCGTCATGCACCAGCTCGGCGGGACGACCGACCCGACCAACCCCGGGCCCGGCGACGTCTACGACGAGATCGCGCCGGTGGAGCTGCCCGAGGACTGATCCTCGCCCCGCGGCGCGGGGGGGGGGGGGGTGTACGGCGAGATCC
>NZ_JBHTZF010000020.1:0-86572 GCF_042790435.1 Streptomyces sp. NPDC056738 | reverse complement strand
CGCCGGGGTCACACCCCGGCCGCCCGCGCCGCTTCGTACACCTCGGCCGCCACGTCCTTCAGCTCCTCGGCGTCCCGGACCTCGCTCTGCAGGTCGAGGAAGATCTCGTCCAGGCCGATCTCGGCGTGGGCGACCAGGTCCGCCACGATCTGTCCGACGTCACCCTGGAAGGGCTGCCGGTCCTCGCCCGCGTACGGCTTGGGCGTGTAGCGGGGGTTGGTGCGCAGCACGGTCCGCAGCGGCCGGGTGCGCCCGCGCTCGGCGGCCAGGTCCCGCAACCGGCTCCACTGCGCGGCCAGTTGCTCGACGCCCATGCCGATCGGCATCCACCCGTCCGCGTCGTCGACGAGCCGGCGCCTGGCCTTGCCCGTGTTGGCGGCGAGCAGGATCGGGATCGGCCGGGCCGGCTTGGGGCCGACCACGGCCGAGGCGATCCGGGTGAGGGTGCCGTCGTACACCACGGGGTCGGGGCCCCACACCGCGCGGCACACCTCGATCACCTCGTCCAGGGCGTCGCCGCGCTCCTCGAAGGGACGCGCGGAGGCGGCCGCGTACTCGTCGAGGGACCAGCCCGTGCCGAGACCCGCCACCACCCGGCCGCCGCTGGCCGCGTCGAGGGTGGCGAGGGCCTTGGCGAGCTGGAAGGGCGTGTGCAGCGGCGCGACCAGGACGCTGGTGCCCAGCTCGACGCGCTCGGTGACCGCCGCCGCGAGGGCCAGGGTCACCAGGGGGTCGGCGACACCGCGGTAGGAGTCCGGCCAGGGCAGTCCCTCGACGCCGTACAGCCCCTGGGTCGGGGGGTCCGGGAACAGGGCCCGCTCGAAGACCCACAGGCTGTCGAACCCGATCGCCTCCGCTGCGCGTGCCACGCCGGGCACGTCCCGGCCGAGGTCGAAGTGCTTCATCTGCGGGAGGGTGAGGCCGAGTCGCGTCGTCATACGGGAGTACTCCTTCGCATCCGGGTGTGCCGGCAAGTCAACGTACAGTGAGCGTCCGGTTGTTCCGGCGCGGAGCGTGGCGCGTGGCCGGATCAGTCCGGCAGGGGAGTGAGCAGCATCCGGCCGGCCAGGCCCACCGCCGCGTCGAGGCGGTCGCCGAACTCCTCGGCCAGGTCGGGCAGTCCGCGCAGCGCCCACAGGGCCCGCGCCGCGGCCCAGGTGGCCTCGCGGGCCCGCTCCAGACTCCAGGAGCCGAGCAGATGGGTGAGCGGATCGGCGATCTGGAGCACGTCCGGTCCGGGCATCAGCTCCTCGCGGATGCGTTCCTCCAACGAGACGAGGAGATCGCCCACGCGCTCGAACTCGTCCTCCAGGTCGGCCGGTTCGCAGCCGAGCGCACGGCAGGCGTCGACGACGGCGAGCGCGAGATCGTGGCCGATGTGGGCGTTGATGCCGGCGAGCGCGAACTGGAGGGGCCGAACTCCCGGATGGCGGCGGAAGCGCAGCAGCGGCCGCCAGCAGGCGGGTGCCCGGCCCTCCTCGGCCACCGCCAGATAGCGCTCCGCGAACCGTACGTCCAGCGTCTCCGCGGCCTGCCGGTCGGGGAACACCCCGGCGTCCAGCCGACGGTCGAACTCCTCGGTGACCCTGAGGTAGACACGGTTGAAGACCGCGAGCCCGTCGCGCCCGGGAAGCGTCGCGTCCAGGACGCGCATACGGGCGACGACCGTGTCGACGGGGGTGGTGAACTGCGCCGGATGGGCCATGGGGGCAGCGTCCCAGTCCTGGGGCGCCCCGGGTGCCGCCGGGCCGACGACTTCCCCAGAACGGGGGAACGGCCGGGCGGCCCGGGGACTTCCGCGGCGGAGTCCGTCTAGGCGCCCGCGCGCTGATCCCCGGGATCGTCGTACGCCGACGTCCCCGCGTCGAGCAGCGGTTCGGACCGCAGGTGGGGCGGGGCCATCGCCCGCAGCGCGTGATAGCCGGTGATCACGACGATGGTGCCCAGCGCGATGCCGTTCAGCGAGAAGTTGTCCGTGAACTTCAGGGTGACGCCGCCGATGCCGATGATGATGCCCGCGGCGGCGGGGACCAGGTTCAGCGGATTGCGCAGGTCCACCCGGGCGTTGAGCCAGATCTGCGCGCCGAGCAGCCCGATCATGCCGTAGAGGATGACGGTGATGCCGCCGAGGACACCGCCCGGGATCGCCGCGACCACCGCGCCGAACTTGGGGCACAGCCCGAAGAGCAGGGCGAAACCGGCGGCGGCCCAGTAGGCGGCCGTGGAGTAGACCCGGGTCGCGGCCATGACGCCGATGTTCTCGGAGTACGTGGTGTTGGGCGGGCCGCCGACCGCGGTGGAGAGCATGGAGGCGGCGCCGTCCGCGGAGATCGCGGTGCCCAGTTCGTCGTCCAGCGGGTCGCCGGTCATCTCGCCGACGGCCTTGACGTGCCCGGCGTTCTCCGCGACCAGCGCGATGACCACCGGCAGCGCGACGAGGATCGCGGACCACTGGAACGTCGGTCCGTGGAACGACGGCAGTCCGATCCAGTCGGCCCGCTCGACCCCGGAGAGGTCCAGACGCCAGTGGTCGGTGACCTTGCCGCTCGCGTCCGCCGCGTGGATCCGGCCGAAGATCCGGTCGAAGGTCCAGGAGATCGCGTAGCCGAAGACCAGGCCCAGGAAGATCGCGATGCGGGACCAGAATCCGCGCAGGCACACCACGGCCGCGCCGGTCACCAGCATGGTGAGCAGCGCGGTCCACTGGTCCTGCGGCCAGTACGTGGAGGCGGTCACCGGCGCCAGGTTGAACCCGATCAGCATGACGACCGCGCCGGTCACGATCGGCGGCATCGCCGCGTGGATGACCCTCGCCCCGAACCGCTGGACGGCCAGACCCACCAGGAACAGCGCGACGCCGACCACGAAGCAGGCGCCGGTCACCGTGGCGCTGGTGCCGCCCTGCGCGCGGATCACGGCGGCGACACCGACGAAGGAGAGCGAACAGCCCAGGTAGCTGGGCACCCGGCCACGGGTGGAGAGCAGGAAGATGACCGTCGCGACCCCGGACATCATGATCGCGAGGTTGGGATCGAGCCCCATCAGGACGGGTGCCACGAAGGACGCCCCGAACATGGCCACCACGTGCTGGGCGCCGAGCCCGAAGGTCCGGGGCCAGGAGAGGCGTTCGTCGGGGCGGACGACCGCTCCCGGGGCGGGGGTCCGCCCGTCGCCGTGCAGTTTCCAGCGGACGCCTAGGTCCATGGTGCGGGTTCGCTTTCTCTGTACGTGAATGTGTCCGGACCATTGTCACGTCCGAACAGGCCCCCTACGCTCAACCGGTCCATCTCATGAACATCGTTCATATGTATGATCGGAGTGTTCTGTGAGCGCACGATCCGGACCGGGCCTGACGATCGCGGCGGCCCTGGTCACCCTCGCCCTCCTGGCCGCCCCCTCGGCGTCCGCCCGTACGACGTCCCCGCCCGCACCCGAGGCGCCCGCCCGCTCCGCGTCCGCGGCCGTCCCCGCGGCATCGGGCCGGGCCGGGTCCGAACCACCGGAGACCGTGGTCCTCGACGGCGGCCGGCTGCTCCGCACCCGGGCCCGGCTGGCGAAGGGCGACCACCGACTCGCCCGGGCACTCCGGGAGTTGACGGCCCGCGCCGACAACTGGCTGGACCAGGGCCCCTGGACGGTCGTCGACAAACCGAGACCCGCGCCCGGCGGCGACGTCCACGACTACCTCAGCCAGGCCCCCTACTGGTGGCCCTCGCAGCCGCCCACCGCCGACAACCCCTGGGGGTGCCCCTACGTCCAGCGGGACGGGCAGCGCAATCCCGAGGTCGACACCGGCACCGACCGCCAGGACGTGGAGAAGGTGTTCGACTCGACGTACGACCTCGCGCTCGCCTGGTACTACACCGGCGAGAAGCGGTACGCCGTGAAGGCCGGCCAGGTCCTGCGCACCTGGTTCCTGGACCCGGCCACCCGGATGAACCCGAACCTGGACCACGGCCAGTTCATCCCCTGCAAGTACGACGGCCGTGCCATCGGCATCATCGACTTCTCGCAGTCCTACACGAGCGTCCTCGACGCGATCGCCCTCCTGGACACCGGCGCCCCCGGCTGGTCCCGGCGCGACCGGGCCGCGATGCTCGCCTGGAACACCGGCTACCGCGACTGGCTGAAGGACGGTGCCTTCGGCAAGGAGGAGGGCGCGGCGCGCAACAACCACGGCACCTTCTACGACATGCAGCTCGCCGCCCTCGCCTGCGCGACCGGCGACAAGGACCTCGCCCGGCGCACCGTGCTCGCCGCGGGCCCCCTGCGCGTCGACCCGCAGATCGCCCCCGACGGCGGCCAGCCCCAGGAGCTCGCCCGGACCCGGAGCTGGCACTACTCGACCTTCGACCTGGTCGCGTACACCCGGCTCGCGGCCATCGGCCGCAAGGTCGGCGTGGACCTGTGGGCGTACCGGGGGCCGGACGGGCAGAGCCTGACCAGGGCCGTCGACTACCTGCTGCCCGCCGCGACCGCCGCCGAGCCGTGGAACCATCCCGAGCTGGAGTTCCACCGCTTCGCGGCGAGCGATGTCGTGCACGCCGCGGCCGACGCGGGGGACCGGGCCGCGCGGGCCGCCGTGCCGCGGCTCGAAGCGCCGCCCGGCGGTGATCTGTGGGAGCTGCGGCCGGCCGCCGAGCAGCTCGACTCGATCGCGGGCTGATCCCGCCCGGACGGGGTTCCTGAGCGTTTGCTTAGGATGGGGGAGTCCTTTCAGCCAGGCCCGCCCCGTGAGCGCGCCGCAGCACGCTCCAGGAGCCCCGCCCGTGACCGCCGAAGCACCCGTCGCCCCCGCCCTCCCGTACGGACGGCTTCTGCCCGTCACCGTCCACTTCGACGACCTCGACGCGCTCGGGCTGCTGCACAACGCCCGCTACCCGGTCATGGTCGAGCGGGCCTGGGCCGCGCTCTGGAACGAGCGCGGCTTCGGCTTCGACGGCGACTGGGAGGCGGCCGGGGACTCGTGCAACGCGGTCAAGGAACTGCGGATCAGCTACGAGGCCCCGGTCAGCCGGCCCGGCCCGTACGCCGTCCACCTCTGGCTGGACCGGCTCGGGAACACCGGCCTGACCTACGGCTTCCGGTTCTGCTCGCCCGACGGCGCGGTCACCTACGCGCACGGGACCCGGGTGCTCGTCCGGCTCGACGCCGGGACGCTGCGCCCGACGCCGTGGAGCGAGCGGTTCAGGGCCGTGGGCCGGGAACTGCTGCGCTCGGAGGGCTGACCTTCGGGCTGACGCGATCCCCGGCGCGCAGCACACCCGCCAGCGCGACCAGCCCGAGCGCCAGGACCGTCACCAGGACGAACGACACCATCAGGTTCGTCGCCTGCGCCACGGACCCGATCAGACTCGGCGCGATGAGCCCCGAGGTGTACGTGATGGTGGCGACGCCGGCGATGGCCTGGCTGGGGTTGGGGCCGCTGCGTCCGGCCGCCGCGAAGCAGAGCGGCACGACGACCGCGATCCCGAGGCCGAGCATCGCGAAGCCGCTCATCGCCAGCGCCGGATGCTCCGCGACGACGATCAGCGCACCGCCGGCCACGGCCAGCACGCCGCCCGCCCGCACGGTGCGCACGGCGCCGAAGCGGTTCACCACCGTGTCCCCGACCAGCCGTGCCACGGCCATGGTGAGCATGAAGCCGGTCGTGCAGGCCGCGGCGAGAGCGGCCGAGCTGTCCAGCCGGTCGCGCAGATAGACCGCCGACCAGTCCAGGCTCGCGCCCTCCGCGAAGACCGCGCAGAAGCCGACCGCGCCGATGAGCAGCGCCGAGCGGGGCGGCAGCGCGAACCGCGGCGGCGGCTCCTCGTCCTCGGCGGGCTGGAGGTCGAGCACCCAGCGGCAGGCGGCCAGACCGAGGAGCGTGAGGGTCGCCGCGGCCAGGGCGTGGTGCAGGCGCGCGTCGGCGCCCAGATGCGCGGCGAGCGTGCCGGCCGCCGCGCCGATCAGCGCGCCGCCGCTCCACATGCCGTGCAGCCCGGACATGATCGACTTGTCGAGACGGTTCTCGACCTCGACCCCCAGCGCGTTCATGGCGACGTCCGCCATCCCCGCCGTGGCGCCGTACACGAACATGGCGAGGCACAGCGTCACCAGGTTCGGCGCCAGGGACGGCAGGACCAGCGCCAGCGTCCACAGGGCGATGAGCCCGCGCAGCGCCGTGCGGCTGCCGAAGTGATGGGTGATGCGGCCGGCCAGCGGCATCGAGCAGGACGCGCCGAGCGCGGTGAAGGCGAGGGCGAATCCGAGTTGCCCCGCGCTGACCGAGGCGTGGTCCTGGATCCACGGCACCCGGGTCGCGAAGGACCCGGTGACGGCTCCGTGCACGGCGAACACGGCCGCCACGGCGTACCGGGCGCGCCTGACCTCGCGTTGGTCGTGGACGACTTCACTCATGCTCGGGCCCCTCCCCAGGTGATGGTTCCACGGTGTGCCGCCGTAAACTATCAGGAACCCTGCCTGATAAATAGATGAGTGCTCGCCGCCCGGTCGTCCGGCGGCCCCGGCGATCTGGGAGGATTCCCGCCATGCCCGCATCCCCGAGCACCGCACGGGCCATCAACGACCGGCTCGCCCTGCGGCTGCTGCAGCAGGAAGGCCCTTTGACGGCCACGCGGTTGAAGCAGCTCACCGGACTGTCCCGGCCGACCGTCGCCGACCTCGTCGAACGCCTCACCGCCTCCGGCCTCGTCACCGTCGTCGGGGAATCGGGGGAGCAGCGGCGCGGTCCGAACGCGCGGGTCTACGGGATCGTCGCGGACCGCGCCCACCTGGCCGCGCTGGACGTCCGTACGGAGGGGGTCTCCGTCGTCGTCTCCGATCTGGTCGGCCGCGTCCTGGCCGAGGCGTCCGCGCCCATCGGGGAGGACACCGGGACCGGACCGGCCGTGGAGCGGGCGGTGGCGCTGGTCGAGCGGGTGGCGAAGGAGGCCGGCACCCTCGGGGCGCCGCCCCCGCGCGAACGCGACCGGGGGTGGGGCAGGCTGCACACCGTCGGCATCGGGGCGCCCGGTCTGATCGATCCGGTCAGCGGTGAGCTCCGCAACTCCACCGGCCTGCCCGAGTGGCACCGGCGCCTGGTCGCGGCCCTCCAGGAACGGCTTCCCGAGGCCCGCGTCCTCGTCGAGAACGAGACCAACCTCGCGGCCATCGCCGAACAGCGGGACGGCGTCGCCCGCGACCGCGACACCTTCGTCCTGCTGTGGCTCGGACACGGCACCGGCGCCGCCGTCGTCCTCGACGGCGCCCTGCGCCGCGGCGCCTCCGGGGGGACCGGGGAGATCGGCTTCCTGCCCGTGCCGGGCACCACGAGCCTGCCCTCGGCCACCGACTGCGGGGGCGGCTTCCACTCGCTGGTCGGGTCCGCGGCGATCGCGGAGCTGGCGGCGGAGCACGGCCTGACGGCGCGGCCCGAGGGCCACGAACCGCATGCCGCCGCGCTGGTGCGGGAGGCCCTGGCGGCGCCCGGCTCCGCGGCGGCCGACGGCTTCCTCGGCGTCCTCGCCGACCGCCTCGCCATCGGGGCGGCCTCCGTCAGCGCCGTACTCGACCCCGGATGTGTCGTCCTGGGCGGCGAGGTGGGCCGGGCGGGCGGCGAGGAACTCGCGGCGCGGGTCGCACGGCGGCTCGCCGGTATGTCGCCGCTCCCGACCGAGGTGCGCGCGAGCACGCTGGGCGGCGGCGCGGTGCTGCGCGGCGCCCTGCTGACCGCGCGCGACGGCGCCCAGGACGAACTGTTCGCACCGCCGTCGTCCCGGTAGGCGCGGTCGCTCCGCCGTCGTGGTCCCCGTGGGCAACGGTCCTGCTGCTGCGGTCCCGGCATGCCGGGCATGCCCGGCATGGGTCCGGCTGGAGACCCGGCGGCGGGGCAAGGGCCTTCGTCACCGCCGCCGGGTCGATCGTGGGGGGACCGGCAATGAATGATCACGCAGTCTTGATCGAGGACATTAAGAGGACTAGACCAGAGCGTCAATAGGTATGGACCAGTTGCGCGAACCCGGGTCGTGCCGCAAGGCCGCCCGGGGCCAAGGGGGTTGGCCGCGCGACCGCTCCGCGGAAGTCCATGCCGACCGGCTGTGAGCCACCCCACAGGCATGCGGCCGTATGGCCGACGATCGGGCGTGGCACACTGGCCATGTACCAGAAGCAGCGCACTCCGGGGTCGGTGTAATTCCGAACCGGCGGTTACAGTCCGCGACCCGGTCGCTTCCAGCGGCCGGTTGACCAGGTGAAATTCCTGGACCGACGGTTAAAGTCCGGATGGGAGGCAGTGCGCGGCGGGCGGGCATTTCGTGCGCGCTGCCGTTTGTTGCTGCTCGTCCTGCGGGACGGGTGTCCTTTCGGCGTCGCTCCCGGTGTGCCGCTGTCCGCTCATTCTGTCGTCATCGACAGCCCCGGAGTCCGTGCCCCATGAGGCAGGAGGACCCGGGAAGTGTTCACCGGAATCGTCGAAGAGCTGGGTGAGGTCACCGCCGTCGAGATGCTCGACGACGCCTCGCGTTTCCGGCTGCGTGGCCCCGTCGTCACGCAGGGCGCGCAGCACGGCGACTCCATCGCCGTCAACGGAGTCTGTCTCACCGTGGTCGAGCACGAGGGCGACGAGTTCACCGCCGACGTCATGGCCGAGACCCTGAACCGCTCCAGCCTCGGGGCCCTCACCGTCGGCTCCCGCGTCAACCTGGAACGGCCGATGGCCGTGGGCGACCGCCTCGGCGGCCACATCGTGCAGGGACACGTCGACGGCACCGGCTCGGTCATCGAGCGCAAGCCGTCCGAGAACTGGGAGATCGTCAAGATCTCGCTGCCCGCCGACCTTTCGCGCTATGTCGTCGAGAAGGGCTCCATCACCGTCGACGGCATCAGCCTGACCGTGGTCGACGCGGGCCCCGACTTCTTCACCGTCAGCCTCATCCCCACCACCCTCGACCTGACCACCCTGGGCCACAAGCAGCCCGGCGACCCGGTCAACCTCGAGGTCGACGTCATCGCCAAGTACGTCGAGCGCCTGCTCGGCCCGCGCGGCGCGCAGTCCGGCGGTCTGCCCGGTGGCGAGGGGGCCGGCCGGTGAACTGGCTCAACTCCGAGGCGTTCGTCCTGCTCGACCAGCACATCCTCTGGTCGGACATGATCGGCAACGTGATCGGCCTGATCGCCCTCGCGCTCGGCTGGCGCCGGTCCGTGTGGAGCTGGCCCGTCCAGCTCCTGTCCGGACTGGTCCTCTTCGCCGCCTTCTACGGCCACCTCACCGGCAGCGCCGGCAAGCAGGTCGTGGTCATCGCCGTCGCCCTGTGGGGCTGGTGGCAGTGGAACCGCGGCGAGGGCAAGGACGGCCGCGTCTCCGTGCGGTTCGCCACCTGGCGCGAACGCGCGTACATGGCGGGCGCCGCAGCCGTCGGCACCCTCGCCGTCAGCGGCCTGTTCCACGCGTACCCGACGCTGTCCTGGGACCCCTGGCCCGACGCCTACATCTTCGTCGGCACGATCGTCGCCATGTACGCGCAGGCCCGCGGCATGGTCGAGTTCTGGTTCGCCTGGCTGCTCGTCGACGTGGTGGGCGTCCCGCTCAACTTCGCCAACGGCTACGCCTTCTCCGGTTTCGTCTACGTCCTGTACGGCGCGCTCGTCCTGTGGGGCATGCGCGACTGGTGGCTGCGCTCCCGTGAGGCCGGGCAGCCCGTCATGGAAGGAGCCCCGGCATGACAACGGCGCCGGTTTGGTACAGCACCGGGCACGATCAGGATGCCTCGGACTTCGCGCTCGACCCCGTCGAGCAGGCCATCGCCGACATCGCGGCCGGCCGCCCCATCGTGGTCGTCGACGACGAGGACCGCGAGAACGAGGGCGACCTCGTCGTCGCCGCCGAGATGGCGACCCCCGAGATCGTCGCCTTCATGATGAGCGAGTGCCGCGGACTGATCTGCGCGCCCATGGAGGGCGACGAACTCGACCGGCTGCGGCTGCCGCAGATGGTCGACGACAACACCGAGTCGATGAAGACCGCGTTCACCGTGTCGGTGGACGCCTCCGCCGCCCACGGGGTCACCACCGGCATCTCGGCGGCCGACCGCGCCGCCACCCTGCGGCTCCTCGCGGACGGTGTCTCGGAAGCCGACGACTTCGTACGCCCGGGCCACATCTTCCCGCTGCGCGCCCGGCCCGGAGGCGTGCTGGCCCGCAACGGCCACACCGAGGCCGCCGTCGACCTCGCCCGGCTGGCGGGACTGCGTCCGGCCGGGGCGATCGTCGAGATCGCCGGCGAGGACGGCCGGATGCTCCGGCTGCCCGAGCTGATCCCCTTCGCCCGCAAGCACGGGCTGACGATCATCTCCATCGAGGACCTGATCGCCTACCGTCGCACCGCGGAACGCGCGCTTGCGGCCGAGACGGCCGCGGCCCCCGCCGCGCCCACCGTCCGGCGCGAGGCCGAGGTCCGGCTCCCCACCGCCTTCGGCGAGTTCACCGCGTACGGCTACCGCTCCACCGCCGACGGCGTCGAGCACGTCGCCCTCGTGCACGGTGAGATCGGCGACGGCGAGGACGTCCTGGTCCGCGTCCACTCCGAGTGCCTGACCGGCGACGTCTTCCACTCGCACCGCTGCGACTGCGGACCCCAGCTCCAGACGTCCATGGAGCGCATCCAGGCCGAGGGCCGGGGCATCGTGGTCTACCTCCGCGGCCACGAGGGGCGCGGTATCGGCCTGCTCTCCAAGCTCCGCGCGTACGAGCTCCAGGAGCGCGGCCGGGACACCCTGGACGCCAACCTGGAACTCGGCCTGCCCGCCGACGCCCGGGACTACGGCGCGAGCGCGCGGATCCTGGAGGACCTCGGCGTCCGCAGCCTGCGTCTGATGACCAACAACCCCGACAAGACCGACGCGCTCGTCCGCTACGGACTGCGTGTCACCGGCAGGGAGCCCATGCCCGTCCAGGCGGGCGAGCACAACCTCGGCTATCTGCTGACCAAGCGGGACCGGATGGGGCACGACCTGCCCTGGCTCGACGCGACCACCGTGTCGGCCTGCGGGAGCCAGTGACCCGTACGACCGGCACCACGGCACGACACAGCACCAACCATCGGCAACACGGCACTATCGGCAACACGGCACAGCGGGACTGAAGGAGAGACGTGAGCGGCAAGGGTGCACCTGAACTGTCCGTACGCAACTGCGGCGACCTGCGGGTCGCGGTCATCGCGGCACAGTGGCACGACAAGGTGATGGACGGTCTCGTGGACGGCGCGCTGCGCGCCCTGCGCGAGCTGGGAATCGACGAGCCGACCCTGTTGCGGGTCCCCGGCAGCTTCGAACTGCCGGTCGCCGCCAAGGTCCTGGCGGGCCGCGGCTACGACGCGATCGTCGCGCTCGGCGTCGTCATCCGCGGCGGAACCCCCCACTTCGAGTACGTGTGCCAGGGGGTCACCCAGGGACTCACCCAGGTCTCCATCGACACCGGTGTCCCCATCGGCTTCGGAGTGCTCACCTGTGACACCGAGGAGCAGGCCCTGGACCGCGCGGGCATCGAGGGCTCCAACGAGGACAAGGGCCACGAGGCGGTGACGGCCGCCGTGGCGACCGCGGCCACCCTCCGCTCAGTATCCGAACCCTGGCACTGAGGCGGGGCCCCGAGCGCGTAGGGTGAGGACCACCATGTCCAAGAAGACGTTCGAGGAGCTCTTCACCGAGCTCCAGCACAAGGCCACCACGGGCGATCCCGCCACCTCGCGCACCGCCGAGCTCGTCGGCAAGGGCGTTCATGCCATCGGCAAGAAGGTCGTCGAAGAGGCCGCAGAGGTCTGGATGGCCGCCGAGTACGAGGGCAAGGACGCCGCCGCCGAGGAGATCTCGCAGCTCCTCTACCACGTCCAGGTGATGATGGTCGCGCGCGGGATCTCCCTCGACGACGTGTACGCGCATCTGTAGGGGCTCTCTCCACAGCCCCACGGCACGGCACGTCCGCCCGTCCCACCCACCCCGAACACCATCGAGCAAAGGAAGCCGACCTCATGCTGCGCATCGCCGTCCCCAACAAGGGTTCCCTCTCAGGACCTGCGGCGGACATGCTGCATGAGGCCGGCTACCAGCAGCGCCGGGAGTCCAAGGAACTGCGGATCGTCGACCCGAACAACGAGGTCGAGTTCTTCTACCTCCGCCCCCGGGACATCGCGATCTACGTCTCCTCCGGCCGGCTCGACATCGGCATCACCGGCCGGGACCTGCTGGTCGACTCCGGAGCGAACGCCGAGGAGATCCTCCCGCTCGGCTTCGCCCGCTCCACCTTCCGATTCGCCGCCAAGCCGGGCACCGCGAACGGCATCGCGGACCTGAAGGGCCGCACGGTCGCCACCTCCTACGAGGGCATCGTGGCCGGACACCTCGCCGACCACGGCATCGACGCCTCCGTCGTGCACCTCGACGGAGCCGTCGAGACCGCCATCGAACTCGGTGTCGCCGAGGTCATCGCGGACGTCGTCGAGACGGGCACCTCGCTGCGCAACGCCGGCCTGGAGATCTTCGGCGAGCCGATCATGAAGTCGGAGGCCGTGGTCATCCGCCGGGTCGGAGCCGGCCCCACCGAGGACGCCGAGCCCAAGGTGCAGCAGTTCCTGCGCCGCCTCCAGGGCGTGCTCGTCGCGCGGACCTACGTGATGATGGACTACGACTGCCGCGCCGAGCAC
Organism: Streptomyces sp. NPDC056738; assembly: GCF_042790435.1. Taxonomy (NCBI): domain Bacteria; kingdom Bacillati; phylum Actinomycetota; class Actinomycetes; order Kitasatosporales; family Streptomycetaceae; genus Streptomyces; species Streptomyces sp. NPDC056738. Next base: position 73,896 of record NZ_JBHTZF010000020.1, on the reverse strand, counting down.
CTGGAGAAGGCCGTCGCGCTCACTCCCGGCCTGGAGTCGCCGACCATCTCGCCGCTGCACAACGAGGGCTGGGTCGCCGTCCGCGCCATGGTCCCCTCCAAGGAGGCCCAGCGGATCATGGACGACCTGTACGAGCTCGGCGCGCGGGCCATCCTGACCACGGCCATCCACGCCTGCCGGCTCTGACAGGATCAACGGACATGTCGGACCTTCCCACCCTTCCCATAACCTTCCGCCCCTCCCGTACCCGGGCGGTGCTGCTCACCGCGGGCGCCTCGATCCTTGTGGTCATCACCACGGTCGCCATGCTTCTGGAGCAACTCGGCCCGGGGGAGCGGCTCAGCTTCATCTTCACCGCGGCACTGCTCTTCGGAGTGCTCCTGCTGCTCTCGCGGCCCAAGGTCGTCGCCGACGAGAACGGCGTCACGGTCGTCAACATCGCGAGCCGCCGACACCTGGACTGGGCGGAGATCGTGCAGGTCAACCTGCGTACGGGCGACCCCTGGGTGTTCCTCGACCTCACCGACGGCACCAGCCTCCCGGCCCTCGGCATCCAGCCGGGCATCGCCAGGCAGCGCGCCATCGAGGACGCCCGCGCCCTGCGCGCGCTCGTCTCGGCCCGCGGAATCCAGGAGCCCGACGGCCACCGCGGCGAACATCGGGGCTGACTCTCGGCCCTCCACCCTGCCCTGAGAGCCCATGTCTTGATTAATCTGTCGGCGGAGGCGTTTTTCATCGCGCCTCCGCCTCCGATGTGCTCCCGCCCTCAGAGGCCCCCTGCTACCCGAGGAGTGACTCCCTCCAGCGATGGACGGATCGTCCTGTAGTACCTGCGCCGCCCCCTTCCGACATAGCGAGGCGGCGGCATGACCATCCCCCTGTTGCTCCTTGGCGCGGCATTCCTGCTGATTCTCGCCAACGGCTTCTTCGTGGCCGCGGAGTTCGGACTCGTCACCGTCGAGCGCCCCGAGGCCGAGAAGGCCGCTGCCGAAGGCGACGAACGCGCCGGCACGGTCGTCGAGTCGCTCAAGGAGCTGTCCTTCCAGCTCTCCGGCACCCAGCTCGGCATCACCATCACCTCGCTGGTCGTCGGCATGCTCGCCGAACCGGCCCTGGCCCAGCTCCTGGACGGCCCGTTCGAGGCCCTCGGACTGCCCGAGGGCGCGGTGCCCGGCTTCGCCGTGGTGACCGGCATGCTGCTGGCCTCGGCCGTGCAGATGGTCGTCGGTGAACTCGTGCCCAAGAACTGGGCGGTCTCCAAGCCGCTCCAGGTGGCCCGCTTCGTCGCCGGCCCGCAGCACGTCTTCTCCCGCCTCTTCCGGCCGGTCATCGCGGCGCTGAACACGGTCGCCAACCGCCTCGTCCGTGCCCTGGGCGTGGAACCCGCCGAGGAGCTGGCCTCCGCCCGCACCCCCGGCGAACTGATCTCCCTGGCCCGTCACTCGGCCCGCGCAGGCGCCCTGGAGCAGGACACCGCGGACCTCTTCGTCCGCACGATGTCCCTGGCCGACCTCACCGCGCAGCACGTCATGACGCCGCGGGTGAAGGTCAGCGCCCTCCAGGCCTCGGCCACCGCCGAGGACGTGGTCAACCTCACCCGCGCCACCGGTCTGTCCCGCTTCCCCGTCTACCGGGAGCGCATCGACGAGATCGTCGGCATGGTCCATCTCAAGGACGCCCTCGCGATCCCCTCGCACGACCGGCTGCGGACCCCCGTCGGCCGGATCGCCCAGGCCCCGCTGCTCGTCCCGGAGACCCTGCCCGTGCAGCCCCTCCTGGAGCGGCTGCGCAGCGAACAGCCCATCGCCGTCGTCGTCGACGAGTACGGCGGCACGGCCGGCGTGGTGACCCTGGAGGACATCGTCGAGGAACTCGTCGGCGAGGTCCACGACGAGCACGACGACGTGCAGGGCGAACAGCCCGAGCTCGCGGCCGCTCCGCCCGAGGACGGGAGGCCCGCCTGGGACGCCGACGGAAGCTGCCGGGTCGACATCCTGCGGCGCATAGGCCTCGACGTGCCCGAGGGGCCGTACGAGACCGTCGCCGGCCTCGTCGCCGATCTGCTCGGCAGGATCCCGGCCCCCGGTGACAAGGCCGAGCTGCCGGGCTGGCGCCTGGTGGTGCGGCAGGTCGGGCACTACCGTGCCGAACGCGTCCGCCTCGTGCGGACCGCGCTCGCCCCGGAGGCCGTCCGATGAGCATGCTCCAACTGCTGTTCGCGGGCCTTCTGGTACTCGCCAACGGCTTCTTCGTCGGAGCCGAGTTCGCGCTCGTGTCCGTACGGCGCAGCCAGATCGAGCCGCTGGGCACCGCCCGCTCCCGACAGGTCCTCTACGGCCTGGAGCGGCTGCCGCAGATGATGGCGGCGGCCCAGTTCGGCATCACCCTGTGCTCGCTGACCCTCGGCGCGGTCGCCGAGCCCACGGTCGCCCATCTGCTGGAGCCGCTGTTCGCGGCGGTCCGCCTGCCGGACGGGGTGATCCACCCCCTCGGGTACGTGATCGCGCTGGCCCTGGTCGTCTTCTTCCACCTCGTCATCGGCGAGATGGTGCCGAAGAACCTGGCGATGGCCGCGCCCGAGAAGACGGCCCTGTGGCTCAGCCCCGGACTCGTCGCCTTCGCCCGGGTGTGCCGCCCGGTCACGGTGGGCCTCGGCGCCTGCGCCCAGGTCATCCTCAAGCTGTTCCGGGTCGAGCCCAAGGACGAGGTCGAGGCGGTCTTCACCAGCGAGCAGCTCAACCGGCTGGTCGAGGACTCCGGACAGGCGGGACTGCTCGAACCCGAGGAGCAGGAGCGTCTGGAGGACGCCCTGGAACTCGGCTCCCGCCCCGTCACCGACGTCCTGCTGGACGGCGCCTCGCTGGTCACCGTCGATCCCTCGGTCACCCCGGGCCAGGTCGTCGCGCTCACCGCGCGCACCGGCTACTCCCGCTTCCCGGTGGTCGCGGAGAACGGCGCCTTCATGGGCTGCTACCTCCATGTGAAGGACGTCCTCGACCTGGAGGAGTCCGAGCGCGCGGTCCCGCAGCAGATGTGGCGGCCGATGACGACCCTGCGCTGCGAACTCCCCCTGGACGACGCCCTCACCGTGATGCGCCGTGCCGCGACGCATCTGGCCCAGGTCGCCGACGCCTCCGGGAAGGTTCTCGGCCTCGTGGCCCTGGAGGACGTCCTGGAGCTGCTGGTCGGTGAGGTCCGGGACCCGGCGCATCGCGATGTCACGCCGGTCCGGGTCGCCGAGCCGCGCGTCGGCCGGGCCGAGGAGGCGCTGGCGAGCTGACCGTGAGCGTGGGCCCCGGTTCCCGGCGCCGTGCGACCCGTGACGGTCGTACGGCCTCCGCGGGACCGGGGCCCTCTCACATCGCCGAGGGATCCTGGGGGCCCCGGCCCGACAGGACCTCCCCGTAGGCCTGCATGAGGTCGGGCAGCCGCAGGGTCGACAGGTCGTCGCGCGAGGGTGTGCCGGGGTATCCCGACAGCCGCAGATCGCGGTACGCGCAGCTCTTCTCGTACAGGGTGCGCAGGAACCGCCCGTTGCCGAGCTCGTCGATCCAGCCCTGGTCGACGACGTGCCCGGCGATCGATCGCAGTTCGTCCAGCGCCTCCTCGTCCCAGATGTCACCGTTCTCGGCGGCCAGCACCTCGCCGATGGAGGTCAGTTCGAGCGGGCGGTAGGAGGGGAAGTCCACGCGGCTGGTGAAGCGCGAGGACAGGCCGGGGTTGGCGGCGAGCAGCCGGTCCATGCCCTCGGGGTAGCCGGCGAGGATGACGACCAGGTGGTCACGGTTGTCCTCGGCCCGCTTCAGCAGCACCTGAAGGGCCTCGTCGCCGTACGCGTCGCCCTTGCCGTAGCCGGAGTTGGACAGGGAGTACGCCTCGTCCACGAACAGCACGCCGCCGATCGCCGAGTCGATCAGCTCGTTGGCCTTCACGGCGGTCTGGCCGAGGTACTCGCCGACCAGATCGGCCCGCTGGGCCTCGACCAGATGGTCCCCGCCGAGCAGCCCGAGCGCGTAGAAGACCCGGCCGAGAATGCGCGCCACCGTGGTCTTGCCGGTGCCCGAGGGGCCGGAGAAGACGAAGTGCCGTTTCGGCGGCTGCACCGGCAGCCCCTGCCCGGTGCGCAGCCTCGCCATGTTCAACTGCGCCGACAACGCCTTGACCTGCCGCTTCACCGGCTCCAGGCCGACCATGCGCTCCAGTTCGGCGAGCGCCTCGTCGAGCAGGGCGGGGTCGGTCGGTCCCGCCGGCATCGGCTGCACCGGGATCACGGCCTTCTCCCGGAAGCCGTCCGGCTGGGGCGGCAGTCCGCCGGGCGGCGAAGGATCGGCGTCCGGGAGCCGCAGGTCGCGCCCCTCGGTGCCGAACAGCGCGTCCATGCCGTCCGGGCCCTCCAGCACGTCCTGCCCGATCCCGGCCAGCGTGATCGCCGCGAGGTCGGCGGCCGCGTCGTCGTAGCCGTCCCCCTCGGCGATGGCGGCGAGCCGGGCCGAGGTGTCCATGAACGAGGGGTCGACCCGGTGCACCGCCCGGTACAGGGGCAGGGCCGCGGCGGACCGTCCGGTGCCCTCGTGGGCGCGGGCCAGCCAGTACCGCAGCTCCTTGCGCTGCGGCTGCTCGCTGCGACAGCGCATCAGCGCGGACGACAGCAGCGGCTCGGCCTGTCCGTACATCTCCAGCCTGACCCTCGCCATGCCGCCGAACAGTCCGGCCTCGATGCCCAGCATGGGATCGTTGATCAGCGGATCGGTGTGCCGCACCAACTGCTCCCAGTCCTTGACCAGATAGGCGCGGCACGCGTGCAGGAACCGCACCTGGTGGTCCGCGTCGACCGGCGGCAGTCCGGCCAACGCGCGGTCCAGTTCGGGGACATGGCGTCCGTCGAGCCAGTGCGAGGCGTGCGCGAGCAGCAGGTCGCGCGGGCTCTCCAGCACCGGCTGCACCCACCAGCCCAGCCAGTACCAGGAGTTGAGGGTGCGTCGGTGACGCGAACGCTGTTCGCCGAAGCGGTCGCGGTGCCGGAACATCCGCAGCAGCGCGGTCGTCGTGTCCACCCGTAGCGCGTGCAGTCCGAGCCAGCCGTCCGCCATACCGGGGTCCATCCGGACCGCGGCGCGGAACTCCTCCTCGGCCTGCGGGTAGGCGCCCATCGTGTAGGCGTCCACACCTCGCAGCCAGGCCAGGTCGGCCGGGGCCTCGGGGCCCTGCGTGCCGAAGTCCATCACGTCCCCCACAAACCGTGCCCCCGATGGTCGGGGAGTGCCTCGCGGATCAGGCCATCCCCTCGCCGCCGGGCCGGTGCCCGTCGGCAGCTCTGGTCGAACGACTGTGCCACGGACGGGAGTTGAAGCGGTGCGGCAGAGCAGCCGTCCGATGGTCGCACCGAAAGGCATGGTACCTGCGGTCGACGGGCCTGCCGAAGGGTGCGGCACAGCCCGTTCCACGAGGTGGGAGCAGATGGGGCGCACTGCGAACGGTGACCCAGGGTGAGCGAATCACGCCGTGGGGCGTCCGGAAAGAGAGGGTGTGGGCAGAACGAAGCCCCCGATCACGGGGGAACAACCGGGGGCTTCGCGACTGCGGGCGGCTCCCGAAGGGCCGCTGCTTCAGAACGTAAGACCTGTACGGCCCCCTGGTCAAGCAGAGTTGGGGTACTCAGGCAACTTCTGCGGAGTGGGTCTTCACAACGTCAGCACGCTGCGGATGGTCCATCACGGTGAGTGATGAACTGGTCCGGTCCAGACGTCCCAGCAGGCCCCGGCAGCACCTCGTATCCCTCCGGACACTGCCGCACCACATGGTCCGCGAAGGGCCGTGTGGGGTCCTCGGCGAAGTGCAGACGCTCGGCGCGGACCCACCCGTCCCAGAAGGCGCTCTGCGCCTGTCCGTCCCGTCGCCGCCCCCGCGCCCAGGCCTCCTCGTGGGGCAACTCCATCCACAGGAGCCGCGCGAGCCACGGCCGCAGCGCCCGGCGCCCCGCGCCGACGCCTTCGAGGAGCACCATGGGCGCGGCCGGCAGTTCGCGGACGGGTCCGAACTCCCGGGCGGTCCAGTCGTAGGCGGCGTAGCGCGCCGTCTCGCCGCGCCCGAACGGCTCGATCACCCCGCTCAGCAGCCGCCCGGTCCAGTCGAACAGTTCCTCGTGGGTGGCGATGTCGTCGAGGTGGAGCACGGGCGCGCCGCCGAGGGCCGTCGCCAGTCCCGCGGTGAACGTGGTCTTGCCGGAGCCGGCGTGACCGTCCACGCCGATCAGGCGGACGGGCCCGCAGGAGGGCGGCAGTCGGCGCAGCCGCGAGGCGAGGTCGTGAATGGGGTTTCCCGGGGGTGAGGTGCGAGGGCGGGGCGCGGTGTCGACGCGGCCCTGGGGAACATTCTATCGAGACGGCGTGCACAGCGGATCCACGGGTTCAGGATGGTGTCGCATTGAACTATTGATTGAACATTCCTCAAGAACTTCGGCGGCCGCCTCCGAAAAGTCCCGGCCGCATGGAACCGGCTATTTCGGATGGGGCGTTCCGGTACTCGGAGATGCTGAGTAGGGTTCCTGTTGCGGAACGCGAGCGTCGTACGTGGAAGACAGGGGAAGATGGCCGCGGGCTTATTCGAGGGGCAGTATGTGTGGCATCCGGCGGCCGACGACCGCAGACTCGCGAGTGTCTGCACGGACATCAGAGCCGGCCGCTATCTGAGTGCCCACGAAGCTCTGCGAGAGACCCGCTCCGACTACGGATTACGGGCGCATCGATCCCTGGTCGTCGCCTCCGAGGCCGCCGACTCCGATCTCGCCGAACGCTGGCTGGCGGAGGAGCAGACCCCCGAGGCCGCCCTGATGTGGGCCCGCGTGGCCGTCCTGCGGGCACTGCGCGCGGCCGACGCCAAGGACGACCGGGCCGAGGCCCTGGAACGCATAGCGCTGACGGCCTGCGACCGGGCCGCGCTGATGGACCGGGCGGATCCCACGCCCTGGGTCGCCCGGTTGTCCATGGCCCGGCTGCATGATCTGCGCGACCCGGCCCCGCAGGGGCTGCTGACCCAGCCTCCCGGCCCCTGGCGCCTGTTCTCGCACGTCCTGCGCCTCGACCCCTGGAACCGTGAGGGCCACCACCGGTTCCTGGCCTTCTTCTTCACGCGCTACGGCGGTTCCGTGAACGCGGCCTGGGACGTCGCCGCCTTCCTGAGCCAGCGCGCCCCCGCCTCCTCGCCGCTGCGGCTGCTGCCGCTGGTGGCCCTGGTGGAGAGCTACAACCCCACGCAACTGCTGGTCGACCGCACCTGGGAGCAGCCCCAGTGGCGTTCCACGGCGCTCGCGATCTACCAGAACTGGCTGCCGGAGGTGTCCGGATACCGCTTCACCCCGGTGCTCGACCTGGCGTATCTGGCGCACGCGCTGTTCATGGCGCAGCGCGAGTTCGAGGCGCGCGCCGTGCTCATGGCCATGGGGCCCTACGCCTGCCGTATGCCGTGGAGCGTGTTCGGTGAACCCGAGGAGCAGCTCTCCCGTGCCCGCCGCGCCTGCGGCCTGCCCGTGCCGGGGGCCGGCTGAGCGCCGGCCGCCCTCCCGATGTCCCGCACCACCCCCGAGAGAAAGGTCAGCCGTGTCAGAGCGAATATCGGTCCCGAGCCGGAGAGCGGGAGCGGGAGAGAGTTCCGTCGCCTTCGACGACGACGCGACGCTTCATGCGATGGGATATCCGAGAAAACTCACCCGTCGATTCCAGGCGTTCGACAATTTCGCCATCTCCTTCACCATCATCAACATTATTTCCGGTATTTTCTCGTCCTTCGGGTTCGGAATGAACGCCGGCGGCCCACGCATTCTCGTGTTCGGCTGGATCGGCGTCTCCGTGATGGTGCTCTTCATCGGCGCCGCGATGGCGGAGGTCGCCTCCGCCTATCCGACGAGCGGGGCGCTCTATTTCTCCGCCGGCAAGCTCGCCAAGCGGCACAAGGGCGCCTGGTCCTGGTACACCGGGTGGCTCAATTTCGTGGGTCAGGTCGGAGGCACGGCCGCCACCGGATACGCGGCCGCCACCTTCATCCAGGCCTTCGTCGCCCTGCAGTGGCACTCGTACGAGCCGACCGCCGAGCAGACGGTCCTGATCACGGCGCTGATCATCGTGCTCCAGGGTTTGGCCAATACCTACACCGTGCAGCTCGTCGCCCTGCTCAACCGGATCTCCGTGTGGTGGCTGCTGGTCGGGCTCGTCGTGATCGTGAGCACGCTCGTCGTGATGCCCGACGACCACCAGTCGGCCTCGTTCGTCACGCATTTCGCGAACAACACCGGTTTCACGAACGGGATTTACGGGGGGATGCTCGGGCTGCTGGTCACGAGCTGGACCTTCACCGGCTTCGACGGCAGCTTCCACATGTCCGAGGAAACGGTGCGGGCCACGGTCAACGCACCGAAGGGGATCACCCGTTCGATCGGCTATTCGGCGATCACCGGGCTGATCCTGATGCTTGCCCTCGTGTACAGCATTCACGATTATGACCGGGTCGCCTCGTCCTCGGCGCCGCCCGTCCAGATTCTCATCGACGGACTTGGCATGGGCATGGCTAAGTTCATCCTGCTGGTCGTCATCGGGTCCATGCTCTTCTGCGGGCTGGCCAACCTCACGAGCAACACCCGGCAGATCTTCGCCTTCTCCCGGGACGGCGCCATGCCGGGCTCGCGCTGGTGGCACTCCGTCTCGCCGCGCACCCGTACGCCGGTCAAGGCCGTCTGGCTCGCCGTCGCCTGCTCGCTGGCCCTCGTCCTGCCCGGCTGGTGGTCGCACACGGCCTTCACGGCCATCGTCAGCGTCAACGTCGTGGGGCTCTTCCTCGCCTACGCCGTGCCGGTCTTCCTGCGGCTGCGGCTCGGCGACGACTTCCAGCCCGGCCCCTGGAACCTGGGCCGCTGGAGCAAGCCCGTCGGCTGGGTGGCCGTGACCTGGATCCTCGCCAGCAGCGTGCTCTTCATGCTGCCCCAGGTCTCGCCGATCACCGGGGACAACTTCAACTACGCCTCGATCGCGCTCGCCGTGGTGCTGATCGTCGCGACGGTGTGGTGGTTCGCCACGGCGCGCCGCCGTTTCCAGGGCCCCGTCAGCTACGGCCGCCCCGACGAGGTCGCCGCCATGGACCTCGTCTGACCGTCGGCCCCCTCGGCCCCGGCGTCCGCCGGGGCCGAGGGCGTGTCCGAGAACGTCGTGCCCTCCGCCCGCCGTGCAAGGGCGACGTTCACGGAGGTGTCCCCGGGCTTCCCAGGTCATGCCAGTGGTCCCGACCAATATTGGTGGGCGTGGCACGGGCCGAAGTGCTGGCAGAAGTCGCCCTCCGGCGTCCATAGTTGGCGCACAACAGAGCATTCTTTGTCACACGACAGAGCATTGGGCCCGCCCGTTCCGGACACCTGGGGGTTCTCCACCCATGAGCAGAGCCGAACAGCCGTCCCGCAGAATCGTCCTTGCCGCCGCGGTGGCCGCGGCGGCGGTGGGGGCCGCGGGGCCGCCGGCCGCCGCCGCACCGGGCCGCCGGACCAGGGCGCCCGGGGGACTCGTCGACAACCGTGCCTGGACCTCGTACAGCGACTGGCGTTCGGGCGGCGCGCGAGGCGCGCGCGCCGTGCCGGGCGTCCGCCCCGGGCTCGCGATCGGCGCCCCGGCCGGCACGACCGACTACACCGACCCGCACACCGGCAGGACCGCCACCTGGGAGTACGCGACCTGGACCTCCCCGGTCCACCGGCTCGCCGTCCCCGCCACGGAGGTCATCGCCTCCTGGAACGCGCACACCCCGGCCGGCACGTGGATCCAGGTCGAGCTGACCGGCACCTACTCCGACGGCACGGACACGCCCTGGTACGTGATGGGCCGCTGGGCCTCCGGTGACCAGGACATCAGGCGCACCTCCGTGGACGACCAGACCGACGGACGCAGCACGATCTGGACGGACACGTTCTCCATCGACGACGCCGCCTCCGGACTGCGCCTCGCCTCGTACCGGCTGCGCCTGACCCTCTACCGCACCCCGGGCTCCAAGACCACGCCGCTCGTGTGGCGGCTGGGCGCGATGGGCTCCGACGTCCCCGACCGCTTCACCGTCCCCGCCTCGGCCCCGGGCCTCGCCCAGGAGCTGAACGTTCCGCGGTACTCGCAGGAGATCCACGCCGGCCAGTACCCCGAGTACGACAACGGCGGCGAGGCCTGGTGCAGCCCCACCTCCTCGCAGATGATCATCGAGTACTGGGGACGCAGGCCCACCGCCGAGCAGCTCGCCTGGGTCGACCCGGCCTACGCCGACCCTCAGGTGTGCCTCGCGGCCCGCTCGACGTACGACTACCAGTACGCCGGATGCGGCAACTGGCCCTTCAACGCCGCCTACGCCGCCACGTACAAGGACCTCCAGGGCGTGGTGACCAGGCTCGGCTCGCTCACCGACCTGGAGACGCTGATCGCGGCCGGCATCCCGGCCATAACGTCCCAGTCGTTCCTGAAGACCGAGCTGACGGGTGCGGGCTACGGCACCTCGGGCCACCTCATGACGGTCATAGGGTTCACCGCGGACGGCGACGTGATCGCCAACGACCCGGCCTCGCCCGGCGACGACGCGGTACGGCGGGTCTACAAGCGCTCCGAGTTCGAGACGATCTGGCTGCGGACCAAGCGCTACAACGCCTCCGGGAAGGTCGTCTCCGGCACCGGCGGGGTCTGTTACCTGTACTTCCCGGCGCATCCCTCGGCGCGCCAGCGCAAGGCGCTCGCGGCGGTGGGCATCCGCTGACGCGACCGGCGGCCCCCGCCGGCCGGGGGTCGCCGGGCCGGCCGGAGCGCCGTCCCCGCGGGGGCGGTTCCGGCCCGGCCGGGGCCGTGTGACCAGACGCACAGACGGTGGCATCCGGGCGGAATCCAGCGGGATCCGGTGCCTCCGCACCGCGGACGTGACCTGGGTCTCTACCGGTGACCGCGGCTCCGGTGGCAAGGTGGTCGGGTCGGTGGGGAGCCGACGGCAGGCGGGGGACGTCACCGCACCACTACGTCAGCGAGATGCCATGACCGCGAGTTCCGCCACCGCCCCTCGTCTCGGCACCCGTACCGGAGGCCCGAAGGACGACGGCCCGAAGATCCTCGAACACGTCGTGGGCTGGATCTTCGTCGTGGTCGTGGCGATGCTCGTGACGCAACTCGGTCTGATCTGAGACGGCGCCGCCGCCTGAGGCCCCGAGGCCCGCTCCCGTACCGGGCGAGCGGGACGCCGATCGCCCCCGGATGACGGTCGGCACGGTTCTGCCATACTGCGCATGTTCCGTCGGCAGTTGGAGACCAGGGCCGGAATTGAATAATAGTCAACAACGCGAGGTCGACCGCCCCCGGGCGCGGGGCACCGACCGCTCGCTGGCGCGCCGCGCCGAACTCATCGCCATCGGGCGGAAGTTGTTCGCCGACACGTCGTACGACGCCCTGTCGATGGACGACATCGCACGGCAGGCGCATGTCGCCAAGGGGCTCATCTACTACTACTTCAAGTCCAAGCGCGGCTACTACCTCGCCATCGTCGAGGAGTCGGTCGCGGAACTGGTCTCACGGGCCGCCGACGGTCTGGAACTCCCTCCGGTGGAGCGGGTCCAGCGCACGATCGACGGCTACCTCCGCTATGCCGAGCACAACCAGGCCGCCTATCGCACGATCATCGCGGGCGGCGTGGGCTTCGACACCGAGGTGCAGGCGATACGCGACGGTGTGCGCGAGGCGATCGTCGCGACGATCGCCGAAGGGGCGTACGGCAGGGGGAGGGTCGGACCGCTTCCGCGCATCGCCCTGCTCGGCTGGCTGCACAGCGTGGAGGGGGCCACCCTCGACTGGATCGGCCATCCGGTGCTGCCGCGCGAGACCATGCGTGAACTGCTGGTCAAGATGCTGGGGGGCACCATGCGCGCGGTCGAGGAACTCGATCCCTCGTACGCGGCCCCGCCCGACGCCCGGCGGGACGGGCGACTGACGGAACACTATGAGGACTAGACCACTCTGTCAATGGTCCGGACCAATTCGGCAGCGGTCTCGATGGCGGTCTTGGCGGCGGTCTCGGCGGCTGGCCGCCGTCGGACCGCCGGGCACCTGACGCGGTGCGCCTGGGGCGGGGGTTGACGGGGTGTTGCCGCGCGGCGTTCCTCCGTTCGGGTGTACTCCCGTGCACTCCCGAAGCCGCGGAAGCGGGAGCCTGGTCCGCCGTCCGCCGTCCGCCGTCCGCCGTCCGCCGGCTTCCGCGGCCGACCCGGGCCGGGGGTGTCGGGCCGGGTCGGCCGGGTCTTCGCGGCGCGGCCCCGGGTGCACGTCCGGCGGCCGATCGCCGCATTCGCAGGGACCCGGCAAGGGCCGGGCGATGGCCGGGCGATGGCCGTGCGCCGGCTCCGATCGGAGCCGGCGGTCACGCGCCGAGGTCACCCCCGCGGGTCCGTGCCGCCCATGCCGAACTCGTTCCGCGGATCCCGCGACGCGCCGAAATGGCCGTCGCCGTGCGGGGCCCGGCCCGGGGTGAAGCGCTCCTCCGGCCGCGTTTCGGCGAGCGCGCCGAACTGCCCGTACCCGTACATCACCGACGGCGCCGCCAGGCGTACCCACTCGGGGTCGTGCCGGCCCGGCAGCGTGCGGCCGCGGTCCGCCCAGGTGCGCATCAGGGCGCGGTAGATGGGCGGATCCTGAGGCGGCGGGGGAGGCGGTGGCGGCGGTACCCAGTGAACCGATTCCGTCGGAGCCGGGACGAGGATCCGGCGCCGGTGCCCGGTCGCGGAAGGTGTGGGGCTCATGCCGGGGCAACGTGCGGGCGGGCGGACAGGTCACCCACCCGTGGAATCGGGTGTGTGTTCACCATGGGACCCCCGTGAGGCTCCGTGGACGCCCGCCGTCTGGCCCTCGCCAGTCATCTGACGTACCGTCAATTCCGCCGCCGGGGCCATGGGCGTGTCCGCGAGGTCCCGCACGCCCGGCGACGCACGGCACGCCCGCGCCCCTCCGGGCGACGTCGACTGCCACGGTCTCCGGGAGGCTTGACGTGAACTACGACCGCCCCGTCCCCCTCGACGAGTACCCCGTGCACCAGGTCCCGCTGTCGATGAAGCACGTGGCGAGCGGCGACCGCAACGCCTACGACCGCTGCATCTTCCACATCCTCGACCACCGGGGCCGGGTCCTGCTGATCCTCGGCCTCGGCGTCTATCCGAACGTCGGGGTGATCGACGCCTACGCCACGCTGCGCCTCGGCGACGCGCTGCACGCGGTCCGGGCGTCCGACGCGCTCGGCGACGACCGGATGAACCTGGCCGTGGGGCCCCTGCGGATCACCGTGGAGGAGCCGCTGCGCAGACTGCGGCTGCGCTCGGACGACAGCTCACTGGCGTACGACATCACCTGGACCGCCGACTTCCCGGCCCTCTGGGAGCCGCACCACGTCCAGCGCCGCGGCGGCCGACTCACCCTGGAGGGCCGCCGCTTCGTCCAGGCGGGCGGTGTCGAGGGTGTCATCCGCGTCGGGGGCGAGGAGATACCCGTCGGCCCGGGGGAGTGGACCGGCACCCGCGACCGCAGTTGGGGAGTGCGCCCCATCCCGGGCGAGGAGGGCGGCCGGCTCGCCGCGGAGAACCCGACGGAGGGATTCCACTGGATCTGGTGCCCGGTGCGCTTCGAGGACCGCTTCCTCATGGTCGTGGTCCAGGAGGACGCCGACGGCTACCGCACCCTGGGTGACGCGACCCTCGTCCGCGACGGTGAACGCGACCTCCAACTCGGCTGGCCCCAGGCCGACATCACCTACCGCTCCGGTACCCGGCACCCCACGTCCGCCGTCATCCACCTGACCCGCCCCGTGGACCGCAAGCCGCTGGAGCTGGGGGTCCAGGTGCTGGCCTCGTCCCCGCTCGCGGTCGGCGCCGGATATCCGCCCGCCGACGACTGGCAGCACGGCACCTGGCGCGGCCGCGGCTGGACCGACCACCGCGTCCACGACCTCTCCGACCCGGCCGCGTATCCCCTCGCCCGCTTCGGGGTGACCGACCACGCGGCCCGCTTCACCCTCGACGGGCAGGTCGGGTACGGGATCTTCGAGCACGGCTCGTTCGGCCGCCACGATCCGAGCGGCTTCACCGGGTTCGACTCCGTCGCGCCCTGAGAGGAGTGGCGACATGGCCACGGCACCCCGACCGCGGACGACCACCCGTGACCCCGAGGAGCTCGCGCACAGGCTGACCGCCTGGCTGGACACCCGCCTGCCGGGCGCCCGCGCGGTGAACGTGGGCGTCCCCGAGTCCAACGGCCTGTCCAGCGAGACCCTGCTCTTCGACATCGACCATCCCGAACCGCCCTTGCGCGCCTGCGCGTTGAGGCTGGCGGCGGATCCGGGGGCGTACACCGTCTTCCCGGTCTACGACATGGTCCGCCAGTACCGCACGATGCGTCTCGTCCGCGAGCGCAGCGATCTGCCGGTGCCTCGCGTGCGCTGGCTTGAGGAGGACCCCGGGCCGCTCGGGGCGCCGTTCTTCGTGATGGAACGCGTCACCGGGCGCGTACCGCCCGACGTCATGCCCTACACGTACGAGGGCAATTGGCTGCACGCCGCGACCGACGCCGAACGCGAGCACCTGGAGGCCGCCTCGATCGCCCTGCTCGCCCGGCTCCACGACCAAGTCCCGCCGGAGGAAGCGGACTTCCTCGCGCTGCCCGGTGACGGCAGCCCGCTGCGCCGCCACGTCGCGGCCCAACACGCCTACTACGCCTGGGTGGTCGAGGGCCTGTCGCGGTCCCCGCTCATCGAGAGCGCCTTCGCCCGGCTGGAGGAGCTGTGGCCGCGCGACGAGGGCGAGGCGGTGCTCAACTGGGGCGACGCGCGCATCGGGAACGTCGTCTACGACGGCTTCGACCCCGTCGCCGTACTCGACTGGGAGATGGCGGCACCGGCCCCGCGCGAGGTCGACCTGGGCTGGACCGTCTACCTGCACCGCTTCTTCCAGGACCTGACCGCCGGGTTCGGGCAGCCCGGACTGCCCGGCTTCCTGCGCCGCGACCGCGTCGAGGCACGCTACGCGCGCCTCACCGGCCACACGCCCCGGGACATGGACTTCTACGCGCTGTACGCCGCCCTGCGGCACGCGATCGTCATGCTGCGCATCGCCTACCGCCAGGCGTACTTCGGCGAGGTGAGCGTCCCCCCGGACCCGGACACACTGATCCTGCACCACGACAGCCTGCGGGCCATGGTGCAGGGCAGCTACTGGGACGAAGCGGGTGACACCCGCTGAACGTGCCGAGCGGTCAGGCCGCTCGCCGCATCTCGGAGACCCGCATGGGGACCGAGCCCGGTCCGCCCACGTGGGAGAACGGCTGCGTCCGCCAGTCCAGTCCCTGAGGGAGCGTCAACAGGAGGGCGGTGTCCTGCTCCTGGAGTTCCGCGGAGTCGTCCGCGGAGCGCGCCTCGGCGGCCGCGCGGCCCGTGCCCGAACAGACGGTGAGCCCGAACGGGTTCCACGGGGAGGCGCACAGGGCGTGCTCCGGCAGGACCTCCTCGTCCGCGAGCAGCGCGATGGGCTGCGCGCAGGCCGGGCAGATCACCCGGTACATCTCGAATGTGTCGTACGCGTCGAACTCGTCACCGTCCAGGGCGTCGGATTCGACGCCCTCCGGCTCGGGTTCGAGAACGGCCTGCTGCCGCTTGGGTGCGGTACGACCAGGGCGCTTAAGACTCTGCATGGGATTCTCCCCCTCGGGTGGGCCGACAAGGCACTGCGACCTCGACCACAGCAAGCACTTCCCGTCCGGTCTCCGAGGTAATCACGCGAACATCCCCGACCCGGCCACATTCATGTGGCCTTCGTCACATGCCGTCCGCAGGTGCCGGGCGCTCGGCGGAACGCGTCGGCCCGATGACGCGCGAACGACGCCCCGCCACATCACAAAGCGGGTATGACCTGCGCCGCTGAGTATCCCGGGGGATCGGCGGCCCTGTAGGTTCTTGCGCCATGGAGGAGCTGGACCGACAGATCGTGCAGCTGCTCGTCGCAGACGGGCGGATGAGTTACACCGACCTGGGCAAGGCCACGGGCCTGTCCACGTCCGCCGTGCATCAGCGGGTACGCCGTCTCGAACAGCGGGGCGTCATCCGGGGCTATGCCGCGGTCGTGGACCCGGAGGCCGTCGGGCTGCCCCTGACCGCCTTCATCTCGGTGAAGCCGTTCGACCCCAGCGCCCCCGACGACATCGCCGAACGCCTCGCGGGCGTCCCGGAGATCGAGGCCTGCCACAGCGTCGCGGGCGACGAGAACTACATCCTCAAGGTGCGCGTCTCGACCCCGCACGAACTCGAGGAACTCCTCGGGCGGCTGAGGGCGCTGGCGGGCGTGTCGACGCGCACCACGGTCGTCCTGTCGACACCGTACGAATCCCGCCCGCCCCGCATCTGAGGGCCCCGGGGGCACGGTCGCGGGACCCCGCGGACCCGCCCGGACCACCGGCCGACCCGGCCGGCCCGCCGTGTCGCCCCCACCCGGGCGACGGCCGGCCGCCCACAGGCGCGAGACTGTTCCCATGAGTGAGAGCACCGCCCCGTCGGACACCGTGCTGCTGCGCGGTGGAGAAGTCCACAGCCCTGCCGACCCCTTCGCGACCGCCATGGTCGTGGAACGGGGCCATGTCGCCTGGGTCGGCTCGGAAGGAGCCGCCGACGCCTTCGCCGAGGGGGTCGACGAGGTCGTCGACCTCGAAGGCGCCCTGGTCACCCCGGCGTTCACCGACGCACACGTGCACACCACCGCCACCGGACTCGCCCTCACCGGCCTCGACCTGTCCGACGCGCCGTCCCTGGACGCGGCGCTCGCCCTCGTCCGCGACTTCGCCGCCGCCCGTCCGGGCGACCGGGTGCTGCTCGGCCACGGCTGGGACGCGGCCCGCTGGCCCGGCGGCCGCCCGCCGGCCCGCACCGAACTCGACGCCGCGACCGGCGGCCGCCCGCTCTACCTCTCCCGGATCGACGTGCACTCCGCGGTGGCCACCACCGCGCTCCTGGACCTGGTCCCGGGCGTCACCGCGCTCGCCGGGTACGCGCCCGACGGCCCCCTGACCCGCGACGCCCACCACGCCGTGCGGGCCGCCGCGCTCGGCGCGATCGGCGACACGCAGCGCACCGGGGCCCAGCGGGCCGCGCTCGCCCACGCCGCCTCGCTCGGCATCGGCTCCGTGCACGAGTGCGGCGGCCCCGAGATCTCCTCCGAGGACGACTTCGCCGGACTGCTGCGGCTCGCCGCCGAGGAGCCCGGACCGCGGGTCGTCGGCTACTGGGCCGACCGTGACGTCGAGAAGGCGCGCGCCCTCGGCGCCGTCGGCGCCGCCGGCGACCTGTTCGTCGACGGCTCCCTCGGCTCGCACACCGCCTGCCTGCACGAGCCCTACGCCGACGCGGACCACACGGGCCTCGTCCACCTCGACGCCGACGCCGTCGCGGCGCACGTGGTCGCCTGCACCGAGGCGGGCCTCCAGGCGGGCTTCCACGCCATCGGGGACGCCGCGGTCGCCTCCGTGGTCGACGGCGTCCGCGCCGCCGCGGAGAAGGTCGGCCTGGCCCGTGTGCGCGCCGCCCGGCACCGCGTCGAGCACGCCGAGATGCTCACCCCGGACACCGTCGCGGGCTTCGCCGAACTCGGCCTCACCGCCTCCGTGCAGCCCGCCTTCGACGCGCTGTGGGGCGGCGAGGACGGCATGTACGCCCAGCGGCTCGGCGCCGACCGGGCCAGGTCCCTCAACCCCTTCGCGGCCCTGCTGCGCGCCGGTGTGCCGCTGGCCCTCGGATCCGACAGCCCCGTCACCCCGCTCGACCCCTGGGGCACCGTGCGCGCGGCGGCCTTCCACCGCACGCCCGAGCACCGGGTGTCGGTGCGGGCCGCCTTCACGGCCCACACGCGGGGCGGCTGGCGGGCCGTGGGACGGGACGACGCGGGCGTCCTGGTGCCGGGCGCGCCCGCGGACTACGCCGTGTGGCGCACGGGCCACCTCGTGGTCCAGGCACCCGACGACCGGGTCGCGCGCTGGTCCACCGACCCCCGCTCCGGCACTCCGGGGCTCCCTGATCTGACCCCCGGCGGCGAGCTGCCCGTCTGCCTGCGCACCGTGGTCGGCGGACGGACGGTATTCGTACGGCCTAACGAGTGATGTCCCGTGGGGCCGGGTGCTCCTCCAGCGCCCGGCACCCCGAGGTTCGACCTGCGCTTCCTCGGCGCTGACCAGGGCTTTGTCGGAAAAGGCGCAGATCAAGCCAGTGTTGACAGCCTGCCGCAGGGGGCGGGTAGGTTCTGCCGGGTCCACCACCGGACGACCGACGGGGGAACTCCGCACGGCCTCGCAGCGCCGCTGGGTCAGGGGTGGTGCGCCGCACCGGCGTACCGCCACTGGGAGCCAGGCCCAGCACCGGCGCCACGAGGCGAGGGAACGTTCCGACAAGTCGGCAGGTGTGACCCGGGTGGGGCCCGGAGTTCAGTAGACAACGGCTTTCGGTCGACCCGCAGCCAGCGGGTCCCAGGTCGGCCCGAAGGGCGCCGGGCCCCGATCCGAAGGACGCGATGCCGCTTCGGCGCGTCCGCTCTTACCCGCCTCTTGGCGAATCGACACCCCCGTAGGGCCGCCGCGACGCAGCGGCGCAGGCTGGGCGCACTATGGTGGAGCCCTGCGTACGGATACGAAGGGGCAGCAGTGAACGACGGCGACGGGACCCTCGCGGCGGAAGCCCAGGGGAGGCGGTTCGGCCCGCTCGGCACGGCCTTGGTGATCATTCCGACCTATAACGAGGCGGAGAACATCAAGAAGATCGTCGGCCGGGTGCGATCCGCCGTGCCCGAGGCGCACGTCCTGGTGGCGGACGACAACAGCCCCGACGGCACGGGCAAGCTGGCCGACGAGCTGGCGGCCGACGACGAGAACGTCCAGGTCCTCCACCGCAAGGGCAAGGAGGGGCTCGGTGCCGCCTACCTCGCGGGCTTCCGCTGGGGTCTGGAGCACGGCTACGGCGTACTCATCGAGATGGACGCCGACGGCTCGCACCAGCCGGAGGAGCTTCCCCGCCTGCTGACCGCGCTCAAGGGCGCCGACCTCGTCCTCGGCTCGCGCTGGGTGCCGGGCGGCCGCGTGGTGAACTGGCCCAAGTCCCGCGAGTTCATCTCGCGCGGCGGCAGCCTGTACTCCCGCGTCCTGCTCGACGTGCCGATCCGGGACGTGACGGGCGGCTACCGCGCCTTCCGCCGGGAGACCCTCGAAGGTCTCGGCCTCGGCGAGGTCGCCTCGCAGGGCTACTGCTTCCAGGTCGACCTGGCCCGCCGCGCGGTGAAGGCCGGCTACCACGTCGTCGAGGTCCCGATCACCTTCGTCGAGCGCGAGCTGGGCGACTCCAAGATGAGCCGCGACATCCTCGTGGAGGCGCTCTGGCGCGTCACCACCTGGGGTGTGGGCGAGCGGGTCGGCCGGATCACCGGCCGCAAGAAGCCCTGACCCCACCCTGACACCACACGAGACACGGTCACCGGCCCGCCCCGGAACGACGGCGGGCCGGTGATCCATGCCGGGGCCCCGTCGTACCGGGTCGGGACGCGGTGCCGGGGCGAGGCTCGGGGGCTGGGGCGGACCGTGGTGTCGGCCTGAGACGCCGGGTCGCGGATTCGGGTCCGGAGGGCCGGGCGAGGCCCGGGAACGCCGGGTTGAGGCGTGGTACCGGGGGCGAGGCTCCGGGGACGCCGGAGGCGGGACGTGGGCCTGGGACAGGACCGGGAGTCGCCTTCAGGCCGGGAGGGCCGGGTTGAGCGTCCGCTTATCCCGATTTGAGGCGCGCCCAGGCACACTGGGAACATGACGACAGGCGTTTCGAACCCCACCCGCCCGCAGCGCTCGCGGCTGCGCACCTTCCTGCCGCTCGGCGTCGCGGTGTGGCTGGTGCTGGAGATCTGGCTGCTGACGCTCGTCGCCCGCGCCACGAGCGGTTTCGTGGTGTTCCTGCTGCTGGTCGCCGGGTTCGTCCTCGGCTCCGTGGTCATCAAGCGGGCCGGCCGCCGCGCCTTCCGGAATCTCTCCCAGACACTGCAGCAGGCACAGGGCGGCGTGATGCCCACGGGTGGCGACAGCAGCCGGGGGAACGGCCTGACGATGCTCGGCGGCCTGCTCCTGATGATCCCGGGCCTGATCTCCGACGCGATCGGCCTGCTCCTGCTGATTCCGCCGGTCCAGAAGCTCGTCAGCCGCTCGGCACAGGGTGCCTTCGAGCGCAAGGTGCGGCTGGCCACCCCCGGGTCGGTCGGCGACGCCTTCCAGCAGGCCCGTATCCACCGCCCGGACGGCAAGGTCGTCCAGGGCGAGGTCATCAGGGACGACGCCCCGCCGCGCGAGCCCGGCGGCACCTACCCGCCCCTGAACCGCTGAGCCAGGGCGGGCACGCAGGTCCGCCCTGAGTCAGGGCGGACACGCCGGTCCCCCTTGAATCGCTGGGCCGCTCCGAAGCCGCCACCCCTGAACCGCCGGGCCTCTCCGAGGCCCACCATTCCGCCGGGTCCCGGACCGTGACACGGTCCGGGACCCGGCGGTTTCGCGTTCACCGCGATCCGGGCCCAGGCGGCTGCGAACCGATCCGAGGGATCGCCGCTACCGGGTCCGAGGGATCGCCCGACAGCACGGGGCTCGGCGGAAGGCGTCACCGGAGCTGATCGGCATTCGCCGGGGTGTTGATCGGGCTGCCCCGGCGGTCACCGAAACGCACGAGACCGCGGGCCCCGTACCTGACGTACGGTGCCCGCGGTCTCGGCGTGCGGTGTATGCCGCTCGACCCTCGGAGGGGTCAGGCGGACTTTCGGCTGTCCCGCGGATGCACCGCGATGTTCATCGCGCCGGAGCGAAGAACGGCCAGACGCTCCTCGAGGACCTCTTCGAGCTCCTCGCGAGTGCGCCGCTCCATCAGCATGTCCCAGTGCGTGCGCGCGGGCTTCGCCTTCTTTTCCTCAGGGCCGTCGCCGTCGACGAGAAGTGCCTGGGCCCCGCAGACCTTGCACTCCCACTCCGGCGGAATTTCGGCCTCCACCGAGAAGGGCATCTCAAACCGGTGCCCCTTCTCGCATGCGTACTCCACGGCCTGGCGCGGGGCCAGGTCGATGCCGCGGTCCGTCTCATAGCTGGTCACTACGAGGCGTGTGCCGCGAAGAGCTCGCTCACTCATGAATCGTGCCTCCCGGGCTTGTCGCCCACAGGACAGGTGTCGCTGTCGTCGTCATCCGGTCAACGTCCGGTCGGCGGTAAAGATTCCCGTTGTGGGTCATGCGTCGCCGTCGTAGCCGCCCCTTGTTGTACCCACCGTCGCCCGGTTTGTCACATCTGGCATCAGATGTCACCCAACGCTTCAGTATCATTGACGCGCAGTAACGGTACGCCAGGCAGGCCAAACGCGTACACTACCGCTCTTTGGCCCCGGACGCTAAATCATCTCGGGTACGGGATTGCCCGCGTCCCGGATCGCCTGACGCACCGGGACCCGCGCCAGCAGGACGAACCCGAGGGCGAAGAAGGCCACGAGCGAGATGATCGCGTCCCGGTAACTTCCCGTGAGCTGGTAGGTCAGCCCGAAGAGCAGCGGGCCGAGCCAGCTCATCCCGCGGTCGCTCATCTCGTACGCCGAGAAGTACTCGGCCTCCTTCCCGCTCGGCACGAGGTGCGAGAACAGGGAGCGCGACAGCGCCTGGCTGCCGCCCAGGACCAGTCCGATGCCGGACGCGAGGACGAAGAACCACACGGGTGCCCCCGCGGGCAGGAAGTATCCGGCGGCGAGGGTGAGCGTCCAGGCGACGAGTGAGCCGAGGATGGTGCGTTTGGCTCCGTACGTACGGGCCAGCCGGCCCATGCCCAGTGCGCCCCCGACCGCGAGCACCTGGACCAGGAGTACGGCCGTGATCAGGGTCGACTGGCTGAGGCCCAGTTCCTCGGAGCCGTAGACGGAGGCCTGCGAGATGACGGTCTGGATGCCGTCGTTGTAGATGAGGTAGGCGAGAAGGAAGGAGAGCGTCAGGGGCTGGCGGCGCATGTCGCGCACCGTGGCGGCGAGCTGCCGCCATCCGTGCGCCGACGCCCGGCCGGCCGAGGGGGCGTGGCGGTCGCGCAGTCGCTTCAGCGGGATCAGGGTGAAGGCGCCCCACCAGACGCCGGCCGAGGCCAGGCAGATGCGTACGGCCGTCGACTCGGAGACGCCGAAACTGTCGTGGGCCGTGAAGAGGACCAGGTTCGCCACCAGCACGACGGAGCCCGCCGCGTACCCGAAGGCCCAGCCGCGGGAGGAGACGGCGTCGCGCTCCTCGGGCGGGGCGATCTGCGGGAGGTAGGAGTTGTAGAGGACCATCGACACGGCCAGCGAGGCGTTCGCGACGATCAGCAGCAGCCCGCCCAGCAGATAGCGGTCGCCGTCCAGGAAGAACATGCCCGTGGTGGCCGCGGCGCCCAGATAGGCCGCCGCCGCGAGCAGCGGCTTCTTGCGGCCCGTCCGGTCGGCGGCGGCTCCCGCCATCGGCATCACGACGATCGACAGGATGACCGAGGCGGAGACCGCGTACGCGAAGAAGGAACCGGCGCGGACCGGTACCCCGAGCGGGTGGACGAATCCGTCCGCGTCCGCCGCGTGCTTGGCCACCGCCGTCAGATAGGGGCCGAGGAACACGGTGAGCACGCTCGTCGAATAGACGGAGCAGGCCCAGTCGTAGAAGTACCAGCCGCGCTGTTCTCGCCGGCGCTCCGCGGCCTCGTCGGCCGCCCCCGCCCGCACGGTGTCCGTGCTCACCCGTGCCTCGCTTCCCCGTGAACGGACCGCGCGAGGAGGCTCAGAACCAGGTGCCCCGGTCTTCCAGGACCTTGCGCAGCGTGTCGATGTGATCGGTCATGATGCCATCGACTCCCAGGTCCAGGAGCCGGTGCATGCGTTCCGATTCGTTTACGGTCCACACGTGCACCTGGAGCCCGCGCGCGTGGGCGGCCCGGACGAAGCGGCGGTCGACCACCGGCACACCCGACTGTGTCTCGGGGACCTGGGCCGCGACCGCGGAGCGCCGCACCGCCGCGGGCACGCCCCAGGAGCGCAGCCGCAGGTTGAGCACCCCCCGGGTGCCGAACGAGGTGGCCAGGCGCGGCCCGGCGAGATGCTGGGCACGGGTCACCCGGGCCTCGGAGAACGAACCGACGCAGACGCGGTCCCAGGCGTCGGTACGGCCGATCAGGTCGAGCAGCGGGGCGAGCGCCGGTTCGGCCTTGACGTCGACGTTCCAGCGGGTCTCGGGGAACTCCTCGAGCAGCTCCTCGAAGAGGGGGACCGGCTCCTTGCCCGCCACGCGTGCCTGGCTCACGTCCGCCCAGGGCAGGTCGGCGATCCGGCCCGCGCCGTCCGTCACCCGGTCGAGGGTCGTGTCGTGGAAGGCGACCAGCCTGCCGTCCGCCGTGGCGTGCACATCGGTCTCGATGTAGCGGTATCCGGCGCTCACCGCCCGCCGGAACTGCGTCAGCGTGTTCTCCAGGCCGTCCGCGGATCCGCCGCGGTGGGCGAAGGGGATCGGGCCGGGGTGGTCGAGGTAGGGATGAAGAGTGCGCGTGCTCACCCGGGCAGTATGGCGCGCTCTGGTTGACCTGGGGCGACAACGGCACTGCCGAGTGGTGCCGGCCGGGCGGCGAACACCCTCAGGAAGAGCTGGGCCAGGGGTCCGATGGCGACGGCGTACAGCACCGTGCCGGCCCCGACCGTGCCGCCCAGCGCGAAGCCGGTCGCGACGACGGCCACTTCCAGAACCGTGCGCACCAGCCGGACCGAGCGGCCCGTACGCCGGTGCAGTCCCGTCATCAGGCCGTCGCGGGGGCCCGGGCCGAAGCTGGCCGAGATGTACAGGCCCGTGGCCACGCCGTTCAGCGCGACGCCCGCCACCAGCAGCGGAATCCGCAGGGCCAGGGAGTGGGCGTCCGGGATCAGCGCCAGGGTGCCGTCCATGGCCAGGCCGACCACGAAGACGTTGGAGACGGTGCCGAGGCCGGGCCGCTGGCGCAGCGGGATCCACAGGAGCAGCACCGCGGCTCCCACGATGATCGACACGACACCGATCGTCAGACCGGTCAGCTCGGCGAAGCCCTGGTGCAGCACGCCCCACGGCTCCAGGCCGAGTCCCGCTTCCACGAGGAGCGCCGAGCTCGCGCCGTACAGGGCGAGCCCGGCGTAGAGCTGGACGAGACGGCGGGGGAGCCGCCCGGACCCGGGAGCCTCGGCGGGTGCGGACTCGGTGCGTGTGGACAAGGGATGCCCCCCGGTGGTGGTAGTGGCCTGGCGCATGACACTCTGTGGCTTGAGAAGTGGCTTCAACCATGGCCAATTCGGGGAAGGTGGACTGGAATCATGGCGCAGTGGACTTCGGCGGTGGGGGCCGCGCAGCTCGCCCGGCTCCTCAACTCCCAGCAGGAGCGGCCCGCCGGCCCCGGGACCCGGCGTCCGCCCGCGTATCGCGCCCTCGCCGACGGTGTACGGCTGCTCGTGCTCGAAGGGCGGGTGCCGGTCGCCGCGCGGCTGCCCGCCGAACGCGAACTGGCGCTCGCCCTGTCCGTCAGCCGTACGACCGTCGCCGCGGCCTACGAGGCGCTGCGCGCCGAGGGCTTCCTGGAGTCGCGCCGCGGAGCCGGGAGCTGGACCGCGGTGCCCGCCGGGAACCCGCTGCCCGCGCGGGGGCTGGAACCGCTGCCTCCCGAGGCACTCGGCTCGATGATCGACCTCGGCTGCGCGGCCCTGCCCGCCCCGGAGCCGTGGCTGACCCGCGCCGTCCAGGGTGCCCTGGAGGAGCTGCCCCCGTACGCGCACACGCACGGCGACTATCCCGCGGGCCTCCCCGCGCTGCGCGCCATGCTCGCCGAGCGCTACACGGCGCGCGGCATCCCGACCATGCCCGAGCAGATCATGGTGACCACCGGGGCGATGGGCGCGATCGACGCGATCTGCCATCTCTTCGCGGGGCGCGGTGAACGGATCGCCGTCGAGTCCCCCTCCTACGCCAACATCCTCCAGTTGATGCGGGAGGCCGGCGCCCGGCTGGTGCCCGTCGCGATGGCCGAGGGGCTGGCCGGCTGGGACATGGACCGCTGGCGCCAGGTCCTGCGGGACGCGGCGCCCCGGCTCGCCTACGTCGTCGCCGACTTCCACAACCCCACCGGCGCGCTCGCCGACGAGGCCCAGCGGCGTGGGCTCGTGGACGCGGCGCGCTCGGCCGGCACCGTCCTCGTCGTCGACGAGACGATGAGCGAGCTGCATCTGGACGAGGGGCTGGAGATGCCGCGCCCCGTGTGCGGCTTCGACCCGGCCGGCTCGACCGTGATCACCGTCGGTTCGGCGAGCAAGGCCTTCTGGGCGGGCATGCGGATCGGCTGGGTGCGGGCCGCGCCCGACGTCATCCGCAGCCTGGTCGCCGCGCGCGCCTACGCCGACCTCGGCACGCCCGTGCTGGAACAGCTCGCCGTCAACTGGCTGCTGAGCACGGGGGGCTGGGAGGAGGCCGTCGGCATCCGGCGCGCGCAGGGCCGCGACAACCGCGACGCCCTCGTGGCGGCCGTCCGCAGGGAACTGCCCGGCTGGGAGTTCTCCGTGCCGCGCGGGGGCCTCACGCTCTGGGTGCGTACGGGCGGGCTGTCGGGCTCGCGGCTCGCCGAGGTCGGCGAGCGCGTGGGCGTGCGGGTGCCCTCGGGGCCCCGGTTCGGTGTCGACGGCGCCTTCGAGGGATACGTACGGCTCCCGTTCACCGTGGGCGGCGCGGTCGCCGACGAGGCGGCGGCGCGACTGGCCGCGGCCGCCCGCCTGGTGGAGACCGGCGCGACCGGGGGAGAGGACGGGCCCCGCACGTTCGTCGCGTGACACCGGCCCGGTCAGGTCCCGGCTCTTCGGTCGTACGCCGGACAGGTCCGGGCCCCGGGCCGGGACGCGCGGGTCGGCCCCGCACGCGTGACGCGCGCCGGCCCAGCGCGTTCTGCCTGCTGCCTGCTGCCTGCTGCCTGCTGCCTGCTGCCTGCTGCCTGCTGCCTGCTGCCTGCTGCCCGCTGCCCGGACGGCCTCCCAGGGTTCGCGGCAGCATGCCGCACGGGCCTGGAGGTCCGGGCGTGTGCGGCGGACGGTCCCGGGCGACGGTCGTTCAACGCCTGACGGGCCGGAGACCCAGCCTGGGTCTCCGGCCCGTCAGGTGACTGCTCGGGCCTCGTGGCGGTGCGTTCAGCCCTCCGCCACCGCGACTCCCGCGACTCCGGAGGGCAGTTGTTCCGCGGCGTCCGCGGGTGTCGTCCGCTCCGGCAGCAGGTCGAGCACCGCCTGCCGCTGCGCCTCGCTCGTGGCGTCGTCGTAGGGGTCCGGAGTGGCCGGGACCTGGAGACGCAGGACGGGGCCGGTGCCCAGGCGCGCGTAGCCGCGGCCGGGCGGGACGTCCCGGGTCGGGGTGGTGTGCGGGGGCGCCCCCAGGACCGCTTCCAGCTCGGCCGCCGAGGCGCTGCCGAGCACCACGCGCGCGCGGGTGTGCTGCCGTACCGCGTCACCGATGAAGTCGAGGTTCTCGAAGTGCTCGGCGATCACGACCGTGACGCCCGCGGCGCGGCCGTGCCGCAGCGGCGTCTGGAGCAGCGACTGGGGATCCTCGCGCCCGTCGGCCGCGGCCAGATGGCCGAGCGCGCTGGGCCGGTCCAGCAGGATCCACAGCGGGTTCCTGATGTCGTCGGGGGCGGGATGACCCGCCTGGCGGGCGCGGTTCGCGGCGATGAGCCGCCGCTCGGTCTCGTGCGCCGCCCATTCGAGGCTGGCGAGCGCCCCGCCCGTCGAGCACTCGACGGCCAGGACGCCCTCGCGCCCGGTCAGGCACGCGTACTCGCCGGTGCCGCCACCGTCGACGACGACGACATCGCCGTGCTGGAGGGCCTGCAGCGCGATGGAGCGCAGGAGGGTGGTCGTGCCGGCACCCGGTTCGCCCGTGATCAGCAGGTGCGGCTCGGTGGAGCGGGCCCCCGTACGCCAGACGACCGGCGGGACGTCGCGCCGCTCCTCGCCGTGGGTGAGGGGGAGCGTGCGCTGGACGTCGGCCGGATCGGTGAAGCCGAGGACGGTCTCGCCGGGCGCGGTGACGAAGCGCTGGGCGGCGATGTCGGTGGGCAGGGGCGCGAGGACCGTGACGGTGAGTTCGTTGCCCTCCTCGTCCCAGTCGAAGTGGTACTCGCGGCCGCGGCCCGACTTGGCGTGCAGGAGCTGCTCGATGCGGGCGCGGGAGTCGGCCTCGCCGTCCGTGAAGTACGCGGGGTAGTGGACGAGCAGACGGGAGATCCGTCCGTCGTCGTCGAAGTCGTACGAGGTGAAGGCCTTCTCCCAGTCGCCTCCGTGGGCGTACAGGGGAGCGGGGTCGTCTGCGGCGGAGAAGTACGGGACGAGCGCCTCGTAGAGGGACTGGAGACGTCCGAGCTGTGCCTCGTCCGGGCCGGTCGCGGGCGGTGGGGTGCGCTCGCGACCGGTCCAGGCTGCCGCCGCCATCAGGGTGATGACGGCGAGCAGCGGTCCGTACGGCACCAGGGCCACGATCAGGACCACCGAGGCCACCAGGAACAGCAGCGGTCCGCGCCGGTCCTTGGGGGTGGCGGCCCACTTGCGCCGTCCGGCGGCTGCCAGCCGGCGCAGTCCACGGGTGACCGTGATCAGTGGATGGAGGACATCGGTGGCGCTGTCGGCTGCCGTCCGGGCCAGCTCCCGGCTCTTGGCGATCTGTGCGGTGCCGTTGCTGAGGATGCGGGGGAGAGGGCGCCGAGCCACTGCTGTCTCCTGGAGGTGCGTACGAGGTGGGGGGACGTCGTCAGAACTTGATCCCGCCGAGGAGGCCGGCCAGGCTCTCCCCGCCGGCCTTGATGCTCGGCGCGATGGCCGTGCTGGCGAGGTAGAAGCCGAAGAGTGCGGCCACCAGGGCGTGCGACGCCTTCAGCCCGTCCTTCTTGAAGAAGAGGAAGACGATGATGCCGAGAAGGACGACGCCTGACATGGACAGAATCATTTGAGCTCTCCTGGATCGTGGGGACGGTCACCATGAGTTGTCCCAGGATCACAGCATGTATCCATACGATAAAAGGTGCAACAGGGTGAAAACTGGCTGATTTCACCCACGTGACGGAGCCGACTTGCGCCGCCTGAGCTGCCCTGTTGCGCCCGATGCGTACTTTGTGATCTTTGCCGCGGAGGATGCCTCTCATGTGCCCTCGGAGCCAGTACCCTGTCGATTCACCCGAACGGTTGCATGGAGAGGCGGTCCGGCCGATGAGCGAAGCCCCCGACCCCGAGGTCGTGGAGCTCGCGACCAAGATCTTCGATCTTGCGCGACGCGGCGAGACGGAGACGCTCGTGGCGTATGTCGACGCGGGCGTCCCGGCCGACCTCACCAACGACCGCGGCGACTCGCTCGTGATGCTCGCCGCCTACCACGGTCACGCCGACGCGGTCCGCGCCCTCCTGGAGCGGGGCGCCGAGGCCGACCGGGTGAACGACCGGGGCCAGACCCCTCTCGCCGGCGCCGTCTTCAAGGGCGAGGAGGCCGTCATCAGGGTCCTCCTGGCCGCCGGCGCCGATCCGGCCGCGGGTACCCCGTCGGCCGTCGACACGGCGCGCATGTTCGCCAAGACGGACCTGCTCGAATTGTTCGGCACGCCATGAATCGAACGCTCTGACCAGGCGAAACGCAGGAAAAAAGGGAGGCGGAACGGGGCCGCCGGAAATACGGTCGCGGCAGGAAGAACGGCCGGGTCATCATGGCGACGTGATTCACGGACGCGATGGCTGGGCAGGAGTTGCCGCACCGCGCGGGCCGTGACTCGGCCCGCATGGGCCACCGACGAGAGGCAGAGGAAGATGGTCTACAGCAAGCAAGAGACGGCGGGCGCCCCGACGTGTTGTCACGCGGCCAGGTAATGCAGGATCCCGGTTGCGTCGACGCTTGATGTGAGGCTGTTTCCCATGTTCGATCCGGTCATAGCGCCCAGCGGAACCCTGCTCGGCCTGCTTCAGAGGGGCCGCGGCGACGGCACGCTGCACGCGCTCACCGCACCGCGCGCCGAGGCGCTCGCGGCACTGAACCATTGCGTTCTCCGGGACCCCCGCCACGACTGGCAGGTGGAGAACCGCTCCCTGTACTACGCCCGTCTCTACCTCGACCTGAACGGTGAGCTCGACGAGATCGAGCGGCACCTGTTCGACGCCGAGGACGTCCTGGACGACTGCGAGTCACGCACGGGGCTCGCCCTCGCGGTCCTCGGCCACCTCGCCTCCTACGGCAGGCGCGACGCGCTCGCCCTGCTGCGCAGGTACGCCGCGGTCGGCTCCAACTGGAACTGGGCCCTGGACGAACTGGCCCTGCGCGACGACGACGCGGGCCTGCGCGCCCTCGCCGCCCCCGTGCTCGCCCGGTTCCCGGCCGATCCGGAGGGCGAGGCCGCCCTCGCCGCCGTCGTCCGCGACTCCTTCGAGCCACGCCCCTGGCGGCTGTGGGCCGAGGACTCCCGTACGTCCATCGCCACCCGGGTGCGCGCCGCCCAGGAGGCCGGGTCCTTCGACCGCTGGCAGCGCCAGATGCGGCCGACCGGACCCCGCCCCGGCTGGAGTGTCGGCGCCGTCTTCGAATGGGCCCAGCAGGGCGTCGAACGCGGAGCCGCGCTGCACGTCCCCGCCGCCCGCTGCCTGACCGCCGTCGCCGGACCCGAGGACCGCCCCGAGATCGTCGCGGCCGCTCGCCACGGGGTCGAGGGAGCGCGCTGCACAGCCCTGCGCTATCTCGCCGACGGCAATGATCCGGACGCCCTCGACCTGATCGAGGCGGCCGCGTCGGACGGTTCCACGGCCGTCGCCGAGGCCGCCGTGGACGCCTTCGAACGCATGCAGAGCGTCGCCGCCGTCGACCGGGCCCGCGGCTGGGCGCACCGGCCCGACGCCCTCGGCGCCGCCGCCGGCCGCGTGCTCGCCTGCCGGGGCGGAGCGCAGGACCGCGATCTCGTCCTGGCCGCCCTGCGCGAGGCGGTACGGGGCGAGGGCCCCGACGCGCCGACCCTGTGGACCCTCGTCGACGGCACCGGACGGCTCGGCATCGCCTGCGCCGCCCCCGTCCTGCGGCACATCTACCGGGAGACCACGTCGTCGCATCTGCGCCAGCGCGCCGCCCGCGCCCTGGCCGTCACCGATCCCTCCTTCCCCGCCGGCTTCGCCGTCGAGTGCCTCTGGGACTGCGAGGAGACCACCCGGGAGACCGCCGCACGGCACGCCGAGACCGGCGACGCGCGCGTGGTCGACCAGCTCCGCCGACTGGCGGCGGATCCGGCCGAGGAGGCCGAAGTCCAGACAGCCGTACGGAGCAGGATCGGGCCCGACATGCCGGCCGTATGAACGTTCGGTGACCCGGGAGTCAGGAGCGCGTGGACGGGGGCTGACCTGCCCGGGTGCGGAGCGCAACGCTCACGGGACGTTCATCGTTCGCATAGATCCACGTTGACGCGGCCACGTCCAGCGGGGCGAGAACACCCGTATGCGTGTCGTCATCGTGACCGAATCCTTTCCCCCCGATGTGAACGGCGTGGCCCACTGCGCGCTCCAGACCGCCCGGCACCTCGTCGATCGCGGTCACGCTCCCCTCGTCGTCGCTCCCGCCACCTCCCCCAAGTTCTCGGCCTCCCCCGACCAGGGAGGCGCCCCCACAGGGAACGGGCCCGACGCCCTCGCGCCGTGCCCGGTCGTCCGCGTCCCCTCCATCCCGCTCCCGGGCTATCCCCAGGTCCGCGTCGCCCTCCCCAGCCGACGCGTCGCCGCGGCCATCACCGAGCACCGCGCCGACATCGTCCACCTGGCCAGCCCCTTCATCCTCGGCGTCCGCGGCATGGCGGCCGCCTCCCGGCTCGGCATCCCCGCCGTGGCCGTCTACCAGACCGACCTCGCCGGATACGCCCGCACGTACATCAGCGCGGGTGAGGCCACCGCGTGGCGGCGCATCCGCTCCGTGCACGCCGCGGCCGACCGCACCCTCGCTCCCTCCAGCGCGGCCCTGCACGACCTGGAGGCGCACGGTGTGCCCCGGGTGCGGCTGTGGGCGCGCGGCGTCGACACGGTCCGCTTCCGCCCCGGTCACCGGGACGAGGCGCTCCGCCGCGAACTCGCGCCGAACGGCGAGGTGATCGTCGGCTACGTCGGCCGCCTCGCCCCCGAGAAGCAGATCGAACTGCTCTCCGGCGTCTGCGGCCTCGACGGCGTCCGCGTCGTCGTGGTGGGCGACGGACCCAGCGAGACCACGCTGCGCGGCGCGCTCCCCGGCGCCGTCTTCCTCGGCCGGCGCACCGGCGACGAACTCGCCCGGATCTTCGCCTCGCTGGACGTCTTCGCCCACACCGGCCCCTTCGAGACCTTCTGCCAGACCGTGCAGGAGGCCATGGCCAGCGGCGTGCCCGTCGTGGCGCCCGCCGCGGGCGGACCGCTCGACCTGGTCGACCACGGACGCACCGGACTGCTGGTGCCGCCCCGCGACGCCGACGCCGTACGGGACGCGGTGCGCACCCTGGCCGCCGACCCCGCGCTGCGGGCGGCCTACGGAGCCGCCGGCCACGCCATGGTCGAGGGCCGCACCTGGGCCGCGGTCGGCGACCAGCTCATCGGCCACTACGAGGACGTGCTCTCCGCGCGGAAGCTGGTGGCGGCATGAGTCTGCGCATCGTACGGCTCGCGAACTTCGTCGCCCCCTCCTCCGGCGGGCTGCGCACCGCCCTGCGGGAGCTGGGCGCCGGCTACCGGGCGGCCGGCCACGAACCGGTCCTCGTCATACCCGGTGAACGCGCGAGCGACCGCGACACCGAGCAGGGACGGGTGATCACCCTGCCCGGCCCGCTGCTGCCCGGCACCGGCGGCTACCGCGTCCTCACCGACAAGCGGCGCCTCGCCCGGCTCCTGGAGACGCTCGCCCCGGACCGCCTGGAGGTCTCGGACCGCACCACCCTGCGCTGGACCGGGGTCTGGGCACGACGGGCCCGGGTGCCCGCCGTGATGGTCTCCCACGAGACCGCCGACGGCGTCCTGCGCACCTGGGGACTGTCCGAGGCGATGGCCCGGCGCACCGCCGACGCCCTCAACGTCCGTACGGCGCACTCCTACGCGCGCGTGGTGTGCACCACCGAGTTCGCCGAGCGCGAGTTCGTGCGGATCGGCGCCCGCAACGTCGTACGAGCCCCCCTGGGCGTCGACCTGGTGGACCGGCATCCCGCCCTGCGCGACCCGGCCCTGCGCGCCCGTCACGCGCGCACCGACCAGGTGCTGCTCGTCATGTGCTCCCGCCTGTCCGTCGAGAAGCGCCCCGGCACGGCGCTCGACGCGCTGGAGGCACTGCTGCGGCGCGGCGAGCGGGCCGTCCTCGTCGTCGCCGGGGACGGCCCGCTCAGGGCCCGGCTCGAGCAGCGCGCCCGGGAGCGGAGGCTGCCGGTCACCTTCCTCGGGCACGTCGCCGACCGCGCCCTCCTCGGTTCGCTCCAGGCCTCGGCCGACGTGTGCCTGGCGCCGGGGCCGGCGGAGACCTTCGGGCTCGCCGCCCTGGAGGCCATGGCCTGCGGCACCCCCGTCGTCGCCAGCGCGCTCTCCGCGCTGCCGGAGATCGTCGGCTCCGCCGGGGCCACCGCCGCCGACAGCGGGGACTCCTTCGCGGACGCCGTCGGGCTGCTGCTCGGCCGCGCCGAGGACGAGCGCAGGCAGGCGGCACGCGCGCGTGCCGAGTGCTTCGGCTGGGACGCCGCCGTGACGGGATTCCTCGCCGCGCACGACACCGTGGCCGTGAACCGGCCGCGTCTCCAGGAGGGCGTGGCATGAGACCGGTGCGGTTCGTCGCCCTCGGGGACTCCCTCACGGAAGGGGTGGGCGACCCCGTCGGGGACCGCTGGCGCGGATGGGCCGAACTGCTCGCTCCGGGGCTCGCGCCCGCGGACGCGCCCGTGCGGTTCACCAACCTCGCGGTCAGCGGCGCGCAGACACGCGACGTCCTCGAACGGCAGACCCCGGCGGCGCTCGCCCTGGAGCCCGACATCGTCTCCGTCGTGATCGGCGTCAACGACACCCTGCGGTACACGTTCGACATCCGCTCGGTGGCCGAACGGCTCGACACCGTGTACGCCGCGTTCCGCGCGCGGGACGCCGTCGTGCTGACGGCCTGCCTCCCGGACCCCGGCTCGATGCTGGGGCTGCCGGGAGCGCTGGCCCGCCCGCTGGCCCGGCGTCAGCGCGCGGTCAACGCCGTGGTGCACGCGCTCTCCGAGCGGCACGGGGCGACGCATCTGCACGCGGCCGAGGAGGACTGGCTCGAGGACCGTGCCG
Organism: Streptomyces sp. NPDC056738; assembly: GCF_042790435.1. Classification (NCBI taxonomy): domain Bacteria; kingdom Bacillati; phylum Actinomycetota; class Actinomycetes; order Kitasatosporales; family Streptomycetaceae; genus Streptomyces; species Streptomyces sp. NPDC056738. The sequence goes on along the minus strand of NZ_JBHTZF010000020.1, from coordinate 40,509 downwards.
TGTGGAGCGCCGACCGGCTGCACCCGGGGGAGCTGGGACACCGTCAACTGGCCCTGCGCTTCCACGCGCTGCTCGCCGAGCAAGGCGTCGCCGACGGGACCACCCCGTCGGCCGAGGCCGAGTTCCCCGCGCCGACCCGCACCGCGAGCCTTCTGTGGCTGGCCACGGCCGGCACGGGCTGGGTGGCCAGGCGCTGCACGGACCTGCTGCCCCAGTTGCTCACCCTCGCCGCGTCCGAGGTGCGCCACCGGGCCCGGGGCACCAGCGCGCGGCTCGACCTGAGCGCCGCGCACGCCGTCGCCTCGGCCCTGGCGGCCCTGTCGGTCGCGGAACAGCCGGACGTGGCCTGACGAGCGGGTCCCGCGTCGCCCTCGGCGTCGATCCCTCGTCCGCGGCCCTCATCTGCGGCGTACGGCCAGGAAACGCACCGGGGTTCCCGGTACCGCCTGGGCCGCCGCCGGAAGGTCGGCGGGACGGACGACCGCGATCACCGGGTACCCCCCGGTGGTCGGATGGTCGGCGAGGAAGACGACCGGACGGCCGTCGGGCGGCACCTGCACGGCACCCAGCACCATGCCCTCACTGGGGAGTTCGCCGGGGACGGCCCGCTCCAGTGAGGGCCCTTCCGTGCGCAGACCGATGCGGTTGCTCGCCGAGGAGACCCGGTAGAGGCGCGTCGTGAGCGTCCGCAGGGCCGCCGCGGTGAACCAGTCGTCGCGTGGGCCGAGGGTCACGCTCAGCACCAGCTCGGCGGGCGGGGCGCGGTGCGGGACGACGTCCACCCGCGCGTGGAGAGGGCCCGGACTCCCCAGGGGAAGCACCGTGCCGTCCGTCAGCCGTGGCGGGCCGAGCCCCGAGAGGAGGTCGGTCGAGCGGCTGCCGAGCACCGGATCGACCGCCACTCCGCCGGACACGGCCACATAGCTCCGTAGCCCCGCGCGCGCGGAACCGATGTCCAGGAGAGCCCCCGCGGGCACCCGGACCGGAGCCCCCCAGGCGGCCGGACGGCCGTCCACGCGCACCGCGCAGGGCGCTCCCGTCACGGCCACCGTGACCGTCGAACGGGGGCGCAGGGCACAGCCGTCGACCGTCGTCTCCAGCACGGCCGCCCCGGCGGGGTTGGCGACGAGCCGGTTGGCCAGCGCCGCCGCGGGCGCGTCGAGCGCTCCCGAGCGCGGTACGCCGAGATGGGCGTGCCCGGGCCGCCCCTGGTCCTGGACGGTGGTCAGGGCACCTGCCCGCACCACCGCGAGGGCCCGGTCGCTCATGAACACCTCTCCGGTACGAAGCGCACCCGCGCGCCGGGTGCCAGCAGCGCGGCCGGCACGCGCGCGTGGTCCCACAGCGTCGCGTCCGTCGTGCCGATCAACTGCCAGCCGCCCGGCGAACTGCGCGGGTACACGCCGGTGTACGGGCCCGCCAGCGCCACCGAGCCCGCGGGCACCGCCGTGCGCGGGGTCGCCCGGCGCGGCACGTCGTACCGCCCCGGCAGTCCCGTGAGGTAGCCGAAGCCGGGCGCGAACCCGCAGAAGGCGACCCGGAACTCGGCCGCGGCGTGGATCTGCGGCACCTCGCGGACCCCCACCCCCCAGTGGGCCGCCACGTCCGCCAGGTCGGGACCGTCGTACCGTACGGGGATCTCGACGGCGTCGTCCGCGCGCGTGGTCAGCGGGGGGATCTCCCAGCCGGGCAGCAGGTCCGCGAGCCGGCCGGGGTCGTCCAGGCCGTCCAGGAGCACCGTGCGGGCCGCCGGGACGATCTCCCGCGCGGACAGCGAGCCCTCGGCCCGGCGCCGCACCAGCTCGGCGTGCAGCGCCTGGGCGGCCTCCCCCGAGGAGACCTCCACCAGCAGCGCCCGCTCGCCGACGGACAGGACCTTCACACCGCTCCCTTCCCCGTGGTCGCCGGCCGGCACCGGGGCCGTGCCGCCGTCCGCGGCCGGGCCGCTCACGCGAACGCCTCCACGCGCACGCCGGAGGACTCCAGCCGCGCCCGTACCCGGCGGGCCAGGTCGACCGCCCCCGGCGTGTCCCCGTGCAGGCACAGGGAGCGCGCCCGGACCGGAACGCGCTCCCCGGACCGGGTGGCGACCGTCGCGGAGAGCGCCAGGCCGAGGGAGCGTTCGACCACGGCCTCGGCCTCCGTGATCACCGCGCCCTCCTCGGTACGCGGCACCAGGGTGCCCTCCTCGGTGTACGCGCGGTCCGCGAACGCCTCGGGGACGACGGGCAGTCCGGCCCCCTCGGCGATCTTCAGGAAGCGCGAGGACGGCAGGCCCAGTACCGGCAGACCCGCGCCCGCGAGCAGGACACCGTCGACGACCGCCGCCGCCTGCTCCTCGTCGTGCACGACCCGGTTGTAAAGCGCGCCGTGCGGCTTCACGTACGCCACCCGTGAGCCCGCCGCGCGCGCGAAGACCTCCAGGGCGCCGATCTGATAGGCCACTTCGGCCGCCAGCTCGTCGGGCGGCACGTCCATCGACCGCCGCCCGAACCCCGCCAGGTCGCGGTAGGAGACCTGGGCACCGATCCGTACGCCCCGCTCGGCCGCCAGCTCGCACACCCGCCGCATGGTGACCGGGTCCCCGGCGTGGAAGCCGCAGGCCACGTTGGCGCTGGTCACGACGGACAGCAGCCGTTCGTCGTCGGTCAGCCGCCAGCGGCCGAAGCCCTCGCCGAGATCGGCGTTGAGATCGATGGGGTTCATGGGCTGCCGTTCCTCCTCCTCCGGCCCGTTCAGGCCACTCGGTACTGCTCGTCACGCGTGTCGGTGATGAACATCCGGCCGGGCGCGTGGGTGATCGCGAACGGCGGACGGGACGCCATCACGGCCGCCTGGGGCGTCACTCCGCAGGCCCAGAACACCGGGATGTCGTCCGGGGCCGCGATCACCGGATCGCCGAAGTCCGGACGCGAGAGGTCCTCGATGCCGAGCCCCGACGGATCGCCGCAGTGCACCGGACTGCCGTGCACGGCCGGCAGCAGACTGCTCTCCCGGATCGCCGTGCTCAGGTGCTCGGGAGGCACGGGACGCATCGACACGACCATGGGTCCGTGCAGCCGGCCCGCCGGACGGCACTGACGCGCCGTCACGTACATGGAGACGTTGCGGCCCTGCTCGATGTGGCGCAGCGGGACGCCCGCGGAGCTCAGCGCCCACTCGAAGGTGAAGCTGCAACCGATCAGGAACGACACCAGGTCGGGCCGCCAGTGGTCCACGACGTCGGTGGGTTCGGCCACCAACTCGCCGTGTTCCCACACCCGGTAGCCGGGCAGATCGGTACGCAGGTCCGCGCCCGCGGCCAGCACCGTGGTCCAGGAACCGGCGTCGGTGACGTCGAGGACCGGGCACGGCTTCGGGTTGCGCTGGCAGAACAGCAGCATCTCGTACGCCCAGTCGGCGGGCACCGACACGAGGTTGGCCTGGGCGTGGCCCGCGGCGATCCCGGCCGTGGGGACCGACAGTCCCGAACGGAACCGCCGACGGGCCCTTTCGGGGGTCCACGCGCGCGCGTGGCCCGAGGTCTTCAGCGGGCTCGGTGAGCCGTCGCCCGGACGGGCGGCCGGCAGGACCTCGACGGTGTCGTTCACAGGAGCTCCTTGCCGCGCGTCTCGGGGAGTCCGGTCAGGGCGAGGGCGGCGAGGGCGTAACCGATCGCGCCGAAGACCAGCGCTCCGCCCACGCCCCAACTGTCGGCCAGGAAACCGACCGTGGTGGGGAAGGCCGCCCCGACGGCACGCCCGGTGTTGTACGCGAAGCCCTGACCCGTGCCGCGCACCGCCACCGGGTACAGCTCGCTGAGGAACGAGCCGAAGCCGCTGAAGATCGCCGACATGCAGAAGCCGAGAGGGAAACCGAGCACCAGGAGAAGGGTGTTGGCGCCGCTCGGGATGTTCGCGTAGGCGAGGATGCAGGCCGCGGAGAGGACCGCGAAGAGCAGGATGTTGCGCTTGCGGCCCAGTCTGTCGGTGAGGAGACCGCCGGTGAGATAGCCGAGGAAGGCCCCGGTGATCAGGAGCGTCAGATACCCGCCGGTGCCGACGACGGACAGCCCGCGCTCCGTCTTGAGATAGGTGGGCACCCAGGTGGCCAGCGTGTAGTAGCCGCCCTGGACGCCGGTGGAGAGCAGGACCGCGAAGAAGGTGGTGCGCAGCAGCCCCGGGGTCTCGGCCGTGCCCGGCCGGAAGATCGCCGTGAACGATCCCCTGTCCGTGCTCTTCTCGCGGGCCGCGGCGGCCTCGGGGGCGTCCCGTACCTGGCGCCTGACCCAGACCACGAGCAGCGCGGGCAGCGCGCCGGTCCAGAACATCACGCGCCAGGCGAGGTCGTCGTCGAGGTACTGGAAGACCAGCGTGTAGACGAGCACCGCCAGGCCCCAGCCGACGGCCCAGGCGCTCTGGACCGCGCCGAGCGTGCGCCCCCGGTGCCGGGGGCTCGCGTACTCGGCGACCAGGACGGCGCCGACCGCCCACTCGCCGCCGAAACCGAGGCCCTGGAGGGCGCGGAACACCAGCAGCGTCTCGTAGTTGGGCGCGAAACCGCAGGCCACGGTGAACACCGCGTAGGTGATCACCGTGATCATCAGCGCCTTGACGCGTCCGATCCGGTCGGCGACGACGCCCGCGACCGCGCCGCCGACCGCGGACACGACCAGCGTGACCGTGGTGAACAGCCCGGTCTGGCCGCTGTCGAGACCGAAGTAGGCCGCCAGCGCGACCATGCTCAGCGGCAGGGTGAAGTAGTCGTACGAGTCGAGGCCGTAGCCGCCGAACGCGCCGCCGAACGCGCGCCGGCCCCGCGGGCCGAGGGCGCGCAGCCAGCCGAACGCGCCTTCCTCGGAGCCGGGTTCACCCGTGACGGATGACGCTTCGGGGTTCAGGGCCTGGGGTGGAGGGGTCGTGCTCATGGGCACCTCGCAATGAGGGACGGAGAGTGCATGAGGACTGAGCCGGGCCGTGCGGAAGCCTTCGGGCGCTGGGCAGTTCGCGGTGACGCGGAGAGCGCCTGCCCGACAAGGTAGAGGATCGTTGAACGATCCCTCAATACCCGTGTTGTCTCGTTCTTCGGTCTGCGGTTGAATTCCGGGCATGGCAGAGCTGACGGAACTGGCCGACGATCGCGCCCTGTTGGGCCGCACCAGCACCGCCGAGCGGGTCTCGGACATCCTCAGGAGCCGGATCGCCGAGGGCTTCTTCCCGCCCGGGACGCGACTGTCGGAGGACAGCATCGGCGGCGCCCTCGGGGTCTCCCGCAACACGCTGCGCGAGGCGTTCCGGCTGCTCACGCACGAGCGGCTGCTGGTGCACGAACTCAACCGGGGGGTCTTCGTCCGGGTGCTCACCGTCGACGACGTCGAGGACATCTACCGCACCCGGTCCCTCGTCGAGTGCGCCGTGGTCCGCGGGCTCGGCAGTCCGCCCTACGCCGTGGAGGGGATCGCCAGGGCCGTCTCCGACGGGCAGCGGGCGGCGCGCGAAGGTGACTGGAAAGGAGTGTCGACCGCCAACATCCACTTCCACCGCGAACTGGTCGCGCTCGCCGGCAGCGCCCGTACGGACGAGGTGATGCGCAGCGTCTTCGCGGAGCTGCGTCTGGCGTTCCACGTCGTGGACGACCCCCAGCGGCTCCACGAGCCCTACCTCGCGCGCAACCACGAGATCCTGCGCACCCTGCGGGCGGGCGACCGGGACGCCGCGGAGCGGCTCCTCGCGGTCTACCTCGACGACTCGCTCAGCGGCCTCGTCGAGGTGTACGCGCGCCGGGTGGCCGACGGGGGAGAGGGCACGGGCTGACGCCCTCGCGCGGCGCGTGTGCCGGGCGGGCCGGCGTGTGGCGTCGGCCACGTGGGGCCGGGCCGGTGCCAGGGGCTCGGACATGGACGGCGGCGTCCCCGCGCGGGGCTGTGTCCGGTCGTGGCGTCGGCGGGCCGGCGGGCCGGCGGGCCGGCGGGCCGGCGGGCCGGCGGGATGAGCCTCCGGTCGTGCCCCTGGCGGGTGCGAGGTGAGCGCGTCGTGACTGTCCGCGTGTCCGGCCGTGCCCACCGCGACCGGGGCGGCCGTTCGTGGTCCGGTGGGGGTCGCGGTCGCTTCTGCGCCGTTTCGACCGTTGTCGGACCGAGGACCTAGTCTGTGCACCGTGACTTCGCCTGCATCGACGGACAGCGTTCCGCCCCAGTTCAGCGCGGGGCCGCGCCCGGCGCCGGGCCCGGCCGCCGACGAGGGCCTGGCGCGGCGGCTGCGCGCGCTCGCGTGCACGGCACCGCTGCACGACCTGGACGTGCGCAAGGCGAACCTCGCGGGTGAGTACACGGTGTACGGCATGGCCGAGGTCGCCCTCGCGGCCATCGATCTCGTCACACTGAACATGGACTTCGACACGGGAGCCGACCACGACCAGATAGTGGCCCGGCTCATCCCGCGCATCGCCGCCCAGGCCCCCGGCCGGCCGGTCGCCGAGCACGAGCGCGTGGCCCGCTGGGTCCTGGAGAACCTGATCAACGTCGGCAGCGTCGACCGGGGCTTCCGGGCCGTGTACGGCACCTTCGCACCCGACGGCAGCTATGTCCGCCGCGACTACGACTTCAAGCTGATCGAGGAAGTGCCGGGCTACGGGGGAGGCGTCTACCTCCGTACGACCGACGAAGCGGTCAACGTCCTCGTCGGCGCCCTCGACACGGATGTCACCAGCGCGCAGATCGCCGCCGAGGTCAAGCTGGAGGTGCTGATCAGCCGCGGCCGGCTGGCCGACGCGCAGCTCGCCGCCGAGCAGGCCCGCTACCGCACCGTGCAGTACGCGGAAACGCTGCGCAAGGCGCTCGACGCCACCCGGCGCAACGTCCGGGCCGTCGACTGGCTCCAGGCCGTGCCCGACATGATCGCCGAGGCCCTGGACCACGTGGCCGACCGGTACCGCCACGAGAACGCGATCCTCACCAACATCCGCAAGGCCCGCGACGAGTCCGAGGACCCCGAGCAGAAGCGGCGCGCGGCCGAACTCGTCGACATAGTCAAGGACTGCATCCGCCGGCACACCCAGCTCCAGTCCCGCCTCCTCGAAGCCGGCCCGCTGTTCCGCGCCGAGCAGGACCGGCAGGCCTTCGGTACCCCCATGACGACCTCGGGGATCGACCTGTACGGCCACCTCGTCGCGCCGGTGCTGCCCCTGCCCGTGGAGCGGGCGCTGCGCGTCACCGACGCCTTCTTCAAGCGCGGGACGGGCCTGCGGACCCCCGTCGCCGTCCGGGTCGCGGACCTCGTCGACATCCTGCTGACGCCGCCGCTGGAGCGCGAGCACCTCGGCGCGGAGATGCCCGAGCCGGACCTGATCGCCACACCGGACGACAGCCGCTTCAGCGAGGAGCAGCTCGCCTCCGCCAAGGAACTGCTGAACCTGCCGCCGGACGCGCCGCGCAGACTGTCCGGGCTGCTCGCGGAGGCCCGCAGCAGCGACCCCGAGCTGCCCTACCTGGTGGCCCTCCTGGCCGTGCATGCCGCGAGTCCGCCGGTCGGCACCGCCTACCGCCAGGGCGAGGAGCGCCTCCTGTTCGCCGTGGACGACGGGACCGAGCTGGACGACCCGGAATTCGGCGGTGCCGATCTGATCGTCGGCATGGCCCTGCTCGACGCGGCCGGGATGAAGGCGGACCGGGCATGAACCGTCCGCCGCGAGAGCGCCCGCACCGCGGGACGCCCGTCCGTCTCCCCGCACGTACCCTCGTCTTTTCGAACAAGGAGTCCCAGCCGTGACCGAGCACGTCGAGTGGAGTGAACCGGAGGCCACCGCCGCACCGGCGAACGCCCCCGTCACCCCTGCCGACGCCGCCGACGCGGCGCGGCTCGTCGCCTTTGGGCTGCAGCCCAAACTGCAGCCCGCGCGCGACCAGGAGTACACCGAGCTGCTGCGCCGCTACCGCGAGGACCCGCCCTTCGCGCGGCTCGCCGACGCGGTGGCCGCCGGCCTCGGCCTGATCGTCCTCGAGGTGTCCCCACGCGCGGGGATGGCGGTGACCGCCGCCGAGGACTCGGTCTTCGCCGTCCGCATGGGCGACTACGCCCGCCGCGCCTCGACCGACTCCGGCGACCGGTTCCTGCACGGACTCGCCCACCTCGCCGTGGCCGCGCTGGCCTTCCCGCGCCCCGAGGACCTCGCCGACGACGGCTACATCGGGCGGGTCTCCGTCAACGGCGTCGACGCGTTCGTACGACAGGCCTGCCGCCGCCTGGACGAGCGGGCCGAGGAGACCGGCGAGAACACCGACCCGGCGACCGACGCCCCCGGACTCGAGGCCGCCTGGCGGATCTGGGCACGGCGCAGCTCCACCGGGGCCACCAAGGACGCGCGAAGACTGGCCGGCTCCACGACGGGCATCATCGCCAAGGCCGTCGCCTTCCTCACCGACTCCGGGTTCCTCCAGCGCACGGGGGACGACGCCGGCGGGACGTACCGGACGACGGCCCGCTATCAGCTCCAGGTCCGCGACATGGCGGGCAGCGCCGCCATGGCCGAACTGCTGGAGCTGGGCATCGTCCCGGTGACGGACGGCACCGCGAGCCTGCTGCCCGCCGAGGACACCGACGACCTGGAGCTCGTGGCCGGAGCCGGACTTCCGTTCCACTCCTGACGTCCGCCCGCCCTCCCCGGCTCCCCCTCACGACCTCACCCCCTTTCGACTACGAGAGTCCGCCGCCATGTACGAGCTGTCCCGGGTCCGCCTCTACTCCATCGGGCCCGCCGGTGCGCGTTACGCCGACACCGTGCTGGACCTGCGCGGGGTCGGCGAGCCCGTGCCCGACCCGGCGCCCACCCAGGCGGAGTTCTTCGAGGAGGAGCCGGTCGGCCCGCCGCGCCGGCCCGCGCCCGCCGGAGTGCTCTTCCTGGAGAACGGCGGCGGCAAGTCGGTACTGCTCAAGCTGATCTTCTCGGTCATGCTGCCCGGACACCGCAACACCCTGGGCGGCGCCAGCTCCGGCGTGCTGCGCAAGTTCCTGCTCGCCGACGACTGCGGACACGTCGCGCTGGAGTGGCAGCACACGCTGACCGGCGAGTGCGTGGTGGTCGGCAAGGCGAGCGAGTGGCGCGGGCGGCAGGTCTCCAACGACCCCCGCAAGTTCGCCGAGGCCTGGTACTCGTTCCGGCCGGGACCCGGGCTCAGCCTGGACAACCTGCCCGTCGCCGAGGCCACTTCGGTACGGCCGCCCGTCGAGGGCGTCTCCGGGGCGCAGGGGCGGCGGCGCACCATGAAGGGCTTCCGCGACGCGATCACCGAGGCCGGCAAGGCCTACCCGCACCTGGAGGTGCACTGGGAGGAGATCCACGACCGCTGGAACGAACACCTCGGCGACCTGGGCCTCGACCCCGAACTCTTCCGCTACCAGCGGGAGATGAACGCCGACGAGGGCGAGGCCGCCGGCCTCTTCGCGGTCAAGAAGGACTCCGACTTCACCGATCTGCTGCTGCGCGCGGTCACCGACACCCGCGACACCGACGGGCTCGCCGACCTCGTCGGGGGCTTCGGCAACAAGCTGGGACGACGCGCCGAACTCATCGCCGAGCGCGACTTCACCGCCGGCTCGGTGGATCTGCTCGGCCGGATCGTCGAGGCCGCCGGGGCACGGGCCCGCGCGCGCGACATCCACACGGGCGCCGAGCGGCGGACGCGGACCCTGGCCCGCCGGCTGTCCGCCCGGGCCGTACGGGAACGGGTGCGGGCCGGTGAGCTCGCCCAGCGCGTGACCGCCGCCGCCTACGCCGTCACGCACGCCGAGGGCGCCCGCGAGCGCAGCGCCCTGATCGCCGCCGAACTCGCCTACCGCCACGCCTCACTGGCCCTCGCCGGGGCCGAGAAGTCGGCCGCCGCGCAGAAGCGCGAGCTCGCCGAGGCCCGCACCCTGCACGCCGCATGGCAGGCCGCCGAGGCCGTACTGCGCCACCGCGCCGCGGCCGACCGCTCCACCCGCGTCGCCGACGCCATCCGCGAGGCCGAACGGGACGCCGCGCCCGCGCTCGCGGCCCGCGCCACCGCCGCCGTCGACCTCGTCCGCGCGCTGCACCGGGCCGCCGAGCGCGCCGAGTCGCTGGCCAACGAGGAGGAGGAGCGGTCCGCGGGTCTCCAGGAGGCCGGGGAGACCGCGCACGCCGACTCGACGGCCGCCGCCACCGCCGCGCAGCGCGCCCGCAGCGAGATCGGACATCTGCGTCAGCGGCTGGCCGAGGTCGAACAGGAGACCGCCGAGGCGGTCCGGGCCGGCTGGCTCGACGACAGCGCCCCCGACGCCGACCCGGCCCGCGCCGCCCTCGCCGCCAGCGACGCGGAGAAGACGGCCGTCGCCGCCTGGGACACCGCGCGCGAGGCCTCACGGCGCGCCGCCGACCAGGCGCGGGAAGCCGCTTCCGCCGAGTCCAGGGCCGAGCTGACGGCCGCCCGCGCGGCGGACGCGGCCACGGCCGCCGAGCGGTCGTACGAAGGCGAGCGGCGCACGGCCGATGCCCTCGCACGGGAGGAACGGCTCGCGGAGCTGCTCAGCCTGCCGGGCTCCGACACCCGCCGAGGCGTTCCCCAGCCGCGCCGCGACGAGGACGCCGACGTTCCGGCCGACGCGCCGTCCGGCGCACCGCTCGCCCCGGAAGAGCTCGACCGGTACGCGGACGACCTCCGCGGACTTCTCGACGACACCGTCGCCTCCGCCGAGCGGCAGCTCTTCGACCTGCGCACCGCGGCCGCCGACGACGCCCGCATCCTCGGGGCGCTCGGCGACGGCGGCCTCCTGCCGCCCGGACCGGACGTGCTGGCCGCCGTCGAATACCTCGGCGAGCACGGCATCCCCGCGCTCCCCGGGTGGCGCTACCTCGCCCAGGCCGTCGACCCCGTCGACCACGCCCGCGTCCTGGCCGCCCGGCCCGAACTCGTCGACGGTGTGATCATCACCGACCCCGACACCCACGCGCGGGCCCGCGAGGTCCTCGGCGAGGCGGCTCTGCTGCCCCGCTCGACGGTGGCCGTCGGCACCGCCGCCGCCCTGCTCGCCCCCACCCCGGCCGCCGGCACGGACGACGGCGGGGTCTTCCTCGTCCCCCCGAACCCGGCCATGCACGACGAGCACGCCGCCGACGAGGAGCGCCAGGCACTGCGCGCCCGGACCGGTCAGCGGGACGAGGAGATCCGCGCCCTCGCCGCCCGTCTCGGCAAGGACCGGGAGCTGGCCGCGCGCCTCGCCTCCTGGCGCACCGGCTGCCCGGCCGGACGGCTCACCGAGCTGGCCACGGCCGCCCACGAGGCGCGCGCGTTCGCCGAGGAGGCAGAGGCCGAGCTCGCCGAGGCCCGCGCCGTCCGCGCGGAGGCCGACGAGACGGCGGCCGAGGCGGCCCACGTCCGCGACGAGCGGCAGGAGGCCGCCCAGAAGGCCCGGCGTGCCGCCGACGCGCTCGCCGGACTCGCCTTCCGGCTCCGCGAACGCGCCGGATGGCAGGTCAACCTCCGCGAACTCGCCGACGAGGCGGCCGAGTCGGAAGCCCGCGCCCAGGTGTGCCTGGAGCGCGCCCGCGCCGCCGACGAGGACCGCCGCGCCGCCCAGCGTGCCGCCGACGACGCCCGCCGCACGGCCCGCGCGCTGCGCGCCGAACGCGCGGAGATCGCCGGCGCCCCCGACGACGTGACCCATGACGGGTCGGCGGCCGCCAAGGACTCGCTGCCCGCGCTGCGCGAGGCCTACCGTGCCGCGTCGCAGCTCTACGAAAAGGTCGGCGTCGGCGCCGACCTGCGCGCCGAGCAGGCACGGGCCGAGAGCGACGAGAGCGCGGCCCTCGCCGAGCTGGACCGGCTCAGCAACAAGGTCCGCACGCGCGCCGCCCAGCTCCTGGAGTCGCCGGACGGCTCGGACGGCCCCTCCCGGCAGGCCGCCGCGGCACGGGCCGAGGAACTGGTGCAGCTCCTGGAGACCCGGATGTCGACCGCGAGCGAACAGCTCGGGCGGCTGCGCGGCGAGGCGGAGCGGCACGCGCCCGAGGAGGGCGAGACGCACACCGAACTGGCGGAGGAGCTGGTTCCGGTCGACGCCGAACAGGCCCAGACCCTGCTCCGCACCGCCACGACCGAACTCGCCTCCCGCACCGAGGCGTTGAACCGCGCCCGCGAGGCACACGCGGAGTTCCTCGACGCCCACCGGTCCGCCGAGGACGCGGCAGGCGGCTTCGACGAGACCGCCGCGCTCCTCCGCGACCTCCTGCGCGAGCACGTCGACGAGGAGCAGGACGAGCCCGAGCCCTACCCGGGCACCCTCGAAGAGGCGCGGAACTCCGCCACCGAGAGCCGCCGTTCACTGCGCGGCTGCGCCGCCGACCTGACCACGGCCGAGGCCACCGTCCGCGAGGCGAGCGACATCCTCGTGCGCCACGCGAACTCCACGCGCTACGAGCAGGTGCGCACCCCCGCCCGGCAGCAGATCCGCGAGCTGCCGGCCTCCTCCCTGCCCGAGCACGCGCAGAAGTGGGCGGACGCGTTCGCGCCCCGGCTGCGTGTGCTGACCGACGAACTGGCGCAGTTGGAGCGCAACCGGGACTCGATCGTGGACCGGCTGCGCGGACTCGTCGAGTCCTCCCTCGCCACGCTGCGTTCCGCCCAGCGGCTGTCCAGGCTGCCGGAGGGACTGGGGGAGTGGTCCGGACAGGAATTCCTCCGCATCCGCTTCGAGGAACCCGACCAGGCCACCCTCACCGAGCGGCTCGGCGAGGTGGTGGACGAGGCCACCCGCGCGGCGGTCAAGAAGAACTCCGACATGCGGCGCGACGGCATGTCGCTGCTCTTGCGCGGCGTCAGCGCCGCGCTCCAGCCCAAGGGCGTCGCCGTCGAGATCCTCAAGCCGGACGCCGTCCTGCGTGCCGAACGCGTGCCCGTCGGACAGATGGGCGACGTGTTCTCCGGCGGTCAGCTCCTCACGGCCGCCATCGCCCTGTACTGCACGATGGCCGCGCTGCGCAGCAACGACCGCGGCCGTGACAAGCACCGTCACGCCGGCACCCTGTTCCTCGACAACCCCATCGGGCGCGCCAACGCGACGTATCTGCTGGAGCTCCAGCGGGCCGTCTCGGACGCGCTCGGCGTCCAACTCCTCTACACCACCGGCCTGTTCGACACGACCGCGCTCGCCGAGTTCCCGCTCGTCATCCGTCTGCGCAATGACGCCGACCTTCGCGCCGGGCTGAAGTACATCAGCGTCGAGGAGCACCTGCGGCCGGGTCTGCCGCGCGAGGCCGCCGCAGGGGAGGCCGTGCACACCGAGATCACGGCGACACGGATGTTCAAGCGCCCGGCGCCGGCGACCCCGTAGCGACAGGGCCGCGAAGGCCCGCAGTCCGGTCCCGACCTCGTAGTGCCAGAGCCGAAGGCCGGCAGCCCACCCCGGCCCGGCAGCTCACCCCGGTCCGTCGGCCGACCGGCCGGGGTGAGCAGGCTGTCGGCTCGTCCGCCGGCCGAGGCCGGAGGGGCAGCCGCTCCGCGGTCGGACCGAGGCCCGGAGCGGCTGCCGCTTCCCTACGAGTGCGACAACTGCCCGGCCCCGCCCCGCCTGCGTATCCGCTCCTGGGCCCGCGCCGCGATCCGTGCCTGGCGCCGGGCCTTGCGGCGCTCGCGCCGGAGCGCCCGCGCCGTGCTGCTCGGCACCGACACCACGCCGTTCCGCTGGTTCCACACCTGCCGTGTCACCCACACGTCCAGGGCGGCCCACGTGGCGAGGACCGTACTGGCCACACTGCTGATGACCATCGGGAAGGCCAGCCAGGACGCCGTCACCGTGCACAGGAACGCCACCACGGCCTGGATCAGCGTGACCGAGATGACGAGCACCGCGCGCACCGCGGACGTGCGCACCGGATCGGGCAGCCGGCGCCTGCGCGCGGGTTCCTCGATCCACAGGGGCCGGTAGTATGCCCGCTCTTCGGGCTCCTCGTATCCGTACGTGCCGGCGCGCTTCTCCTCGGCTCGGCCGCCCCCGCGAGGGCCGGTCTCCCGGAGGTCCGCCGCACCGGCCGGGTCCTTCGCCGGTCGGGTGTCGGGACGGCCGTGTCCCGTTGCCGGAACCCCGTCGTCCGTTACCCGGGTGGCCAGTTGTGCCGCCTTTCCTGTCGCAACCTCAGCAGCGGGTGCCCCGCTCCGTTCCGCCGTGCCCATCAACTTGTCACTCCCCACCGCCCAGCAGTCCTCTCGCACGGGTGTCTCGCGACCCCCGCCCCCCAGTGGCTGCCCGGCTTGCGTTCTTTTACGCCGACTGAACGCGGCATGCGGCACCTGTGGCCGATTCCGCCCTCAATTCCCGTACTGACAGACGAACGACCTGCCCCGAAGATTCCCGCCGAGCGAAGAATTTCGGCCAAGTGACGAAGTTCCCCGCTTCGACGAGATCAGGCCCCAACTGCCGGATCAGGGGGCGCAATCTCCCCCAATGAACGGACAACTCCCCATGTCTCGTTCCCTGTCGGGCCGGATCCACCCTCCGGACGGTCTTCGAGTTGTCTCTGTGTCAGTAGTAGGCTCACGCCGTTTGTTGACGCACATGTGTGCCCCCGGACCGAGGGGGTCGAGCTGGGGGAGGCCATGCGCTTTCGCGGGAAGTCCATCCGCCGGAAGATTGTGGCGCTGCTCCTCGTGCCCCTGGTGTCGCTGACCGCCATCTGGGCTTTCGCCACCGTGCTGACGGGGCGTGAGGCGAGCCGGCTCTTCAGCGTCTCCGAGGTCGTGCAGAAGATCGGCTACCCGACCGAGGACACCGTCAGGGTTCTCCAAAGGGAACGCCGGCAGACACTCGTCTACCTGGCCGATCCTCGCGCCTCCGACGGACTTGCCGCGCTCAGGCGCAGCCGCGCCGCCACGGACCGCGTCCTGGCCAAGGTCCGCAGGAACGCCGCCGACAAGGGTGTGCGCAAGGAACTCGGCGCGGGCACCGCGGAGCGCCTCACCTCGCTCCTCGACGCCGTCGACGGGATCTCCTCGCTGCGCAGCGGCGTCGAGGACGGCACCTTCGACCGCGTCCAGGCCCTCGGCCTCTACGACCGGCTCGTCGACCCCTGCTACGTCCTGCTGGCCAACCTGCACGTGGTCGACGACGTGGAACTGGACAAGGAGAGCCGCGCCCTGGTCAACGTGTCCCGCGCCCGCGAACTGCTCTCCCGTGAGGACGCCCTTCTGGGCTCGGCGCTGGTCGCCGGACACCTCACCCGCGACGAACTCCGCCAGATCTCCGACCTCGTCGCCCAGCGCACCCTGCTGTACGACGTCAGTCTTCCGCTCCTTCCCTCCTCGGACCGCGCCCGTTTCGAGCGCTACTGGGGCAACGCCGGCACCGGGCCGCTGCGCGCGGCCGAACGGGCGGTCGCCGCCTCTACGGACGGCTCGCCCAGCGGCGTCACCGCGAGGAGCTGGGACGGCGCGGCCGGGCATGTGCTCACCGAACTCGGCGAACTCGAGGACCTGGCGGGCGACCACTACCGGGACCGCGTCAGGCCCGTGGCCATGAGCGTCATCCTCCAGGCGGTCGCCGCGGGCGTGGTCGGCCTCATCGCCCTGCTGACCTCGCTCTTCATGTCCGTACGCATCGGCCGGAGCCTCATCCGCGACCTGCGGCGCCTGCGCATGGAGGCCCACGTGGCGTCCGGCGTACGGCTGCCCAGCGTCATGCGGAGGCTCTCCGCGGGTGAACAGGTCGACGTCGAGACCGAGGTCCCGCGCCTCGAATACGACAGGAACGAGATAGGCGAGGTCGGCCAGGCCCTCAACACCCTGCAGCGCGCCGCCGTCGAGGCGGCCGTCAAGCAGTCCGAACTGCGCGAGGGCGTCTCCGAGGTCTTCGTCAACCTCGCCCGCCGCAGCCAGGTCCTGCTCCACAAGCAGCTCACCCTCCTCGACACCATGGAACGCAGGACCGAGGACACGGACGAACTGGCCGACCTGTTCCGCCTCGACCACCTGACCACCCGCATGCGCCGCCACGCCGAGGGCCTCGTCATCCTGTCCGGCGCTGCGCCGTCCCGGCAGTGGCGCAAGCCGGTCCAGCTCATGGACATCGTCCGCGCCGCCGTCGCCGAGGTCGAGGACTACGAACGCGTCGAGGTGCGCCGGCTGCCGCGCGTCGCCGTCACGGGCCCCGCCGTTGCCGACGTCACCCATCTCGTGGCCGAGCTCCTGGAGAACGCGACGGTGTTCTCGCCGCCGCACACGGCCGTCCACGTCGTCGGTGAACGCGTCGCCAACGGTTTCACCCTGGAGATCCACGACCGCGGCCTCGGCATGACCGCCGAGGCACTGCTCGACGCCAACCTGCGGCTCGCCGAGACTCCCGAGTTCGAACTCTCCGACACCGACCGGCTCGGCCTCTTCGTCGTCAGCCGGCTCGCCCAGCGGCAGAACGTCCGCGTCTCGCTCCAGCCCTCCCCGTACGGCGGCACCACCGCGGTCGTCTTCATGCCGGACGCGCTGCTCACCGACGACGTCCCGGACACCAACGGCATCGGGTTCCGCCTCGACCGCGCCCTGCCCGCCAAGGGGCGCAAGACCGAGGAACGCCCCGGAGCCACCCTCACCGAGTCGTCGGCGCGGCTGCCCGGTCTGCCCGCCTCGGTCCTCGACGGTCCCGTCGAGCTGGACGCGCCCGTCGACCTGGACACGCTCACCGGATTCCCCGGCGCGCTCGGCGACGACGACAGCGAACGCGGGGGACTGTTCCGTCCGCGGCGCTCCATCGCCGGGGTGCCCGCAGGGCTCCACGAGCAGGCTGGAGATGGCGACGAGGCCGCCCGGCCCGAGGACGAGGACCGCCCGGACGCGACTCCGGGCTCGCTGCCACGCCGCCGGACACCCAAGCTCGTCAGCTCCCACGGCCGTCCCGTCACGGGGACCAGGTCGTGGCGGGACCGGACGGACGAGGCGACGGCCCAGGACCTCGAATCGGTGCGAGATGCCGGGCCGGGGGAGAACGAGGACCGCCGGGACCGCCGCGTGCCCGAACTCGAAGGCGCGAAGCCACTGCCCAGGCGGCACGGCGAGCGGCCCGCCGTACCGGCCCGGCGCGCCGGTGATCGCTCCGGCGTCCCCGGTGCGAGGGGAGCCTTCGGCACACCGGGCAGACCCGCCCTCCACGGGGCACCCGAACCCTCCGGAGCACCCGGTCCCCGTGAGGGCGGCGGCCGCCCGGACGCGTCGGGCCACCACGACGCCCCCGCTCTGCCCCGGCGCACCCGCACCACGGCGTCCCCGGCGAGCCCCGGCGACGAAACGACTCCGCGCCGCGACACCGCGACCGGGCAGGCGGAAGCCGGTGGTACGGCCCCGCTGCCGCGGCGTGTCCGGCAGGCGAATCTGGCCCCCCAGCTGAAGGACGGACCGGCGCGGCTCGCCGAGCGCGGCCAGGGCCGCGACGGCACGAGGCCGGACCCGGTCGAACGGGACGCCGACGAAGTACGCAGTCGTATGGCCTCGCTCCAGCGTGGCTGGCAGCGCGGCCGCGAAGAGAACGCCGAGGGCGACCAGGCCCAGAACGGCTCAGTACGAGGAACGACAGAGGGGGACGGTCGATGACCGCACCGAAGGCCGCAGGGCCCGCCGCGACGAGTGTGTCCGGCGAACTGAACTGGCTTCTCGACGAACTGGTGGACCGCGTCGCCAGTATCAACAAGGCGATCGTGCTCTCCGGCGACGGCCTTCCGACCGGGGCCTCGAAGGACCTCACCCGGGAGGACAGCGAACACCTGGCCGCCGTCGCCTCCGGCTTCCACAGCCTCGCCAAGGGCGTCGGCCGGCACTTCGAGGCGGGCAGCGTCCGCCAGACCGTCGTCGAACTCGACGAAGCCTTCCTGTTCGTCACGGCCGCCGGTGACGGAAGCTGCCTCGCCGTCCTCTCGGACGCCGACTCCGACGTCGGCCAGGTCGCCTACGAGATGACGCTCCTCGTCAAGCGGGTCGGTGTGCATCTGGCCTCCAGCCCGCGCACCGATCTGCCCGCGGGCGGGTAGTGGGATGACATGAGCGGAGACGGTCAGGGAAGACGCCACTGGTTCGACGACGAGGCGGGCCCGGTGGTCCGCCCGTACGCGATGACCCGCGGACGCACCACCAGCGCGGGCCAGCACCGCCTCGATCTGATCGCGCTCGTGGTCACGGAACAGCACGCCGAGGACCCCGAGGCGGACCATTCGCTGTCCCCGGAACACGTGGACATCGTCGAACTCTGCCGTGACGTCCCCCAGTCCGTCGCCGAACTCGCGGCGGAGCTCGATCTGCCCATCGGAGTGGTGCGGGTCCTGATCGGGGATCTGGTGGATGACGAAATGGTCCATGTGACACGTCCCGTTCCCCCTGCCGAACTGCCGGACGAGAGTATTCTGCGCGACGTGATCAGCGGCCTCCGGGCGCTCTGAGCTGGGCGGAAACGGGGAACAGACGTGACAGGCTGGCAGTTCTGGGTCGACCGGGGCGGGACCTTCACGGACATCGTCGCGCGGCGCCCCGACGGGGGGCTGCTCACGCACAAACTGCTGTCCGACAATCCGGCCCGCTACGCCGACGCGGCCGTCGCCGGCGTCCGTGAACTCCTCGGCCACGAAGGAGACACGGACGCCCCGGTCGACGCCGTGCGCATGGGCACGACCGTCGCGACCAACGCCCTCCTGGAACGCAAGGGCGAGCGCACCCTCCTCGTCACCACCCGGGGCTTCCGTGACGCCCTGCGCATCGCCTACCAGAACCGCCCGGCCATCTTCGCCCGCGCGATCGAGCTCCCCGAACTCCTCTACGAGCGCGTGGTCGAGGTCGACGAACGGATCGCCGCGGACGGCACCGTCCTGCGCGCCCCCGACCTGGACGCTCTCGCCGCGTCCCTCCAGGAGGCCTACGACGACGGGATCCGTGCCGTCGCCGTCGTCTGCATGCACAGCCATCTCCACCCCGCCCACGAACAAGCCGTGGGCGCGCTGGCGACACGTGTCGGCTTCCCGCAGGTCTCGCTGTCCAGCGAGGTCAGCCCGCTGATGAAGCTGGTGCCACGCGGGGACACGGCCGTCGTCGACGCCTACCTGTCGCCCGTGCTGCGCCACTACGTCCAGCAGGTCGCCGCCGAACTCCAGGGCGTGCGGCTGATGTTCATGCAGTCCAACGGAGGCCTCGCCGAGGCCGGGCAGTTCCGCGGCAAGGACGCCATCCTCTCGGGCCCCGCCGGCGGCATCGTCGGCATGGCCCGGATGTCGCAACTCGCCGGCTACGACCGTGTCATCGGATTCGACATGGGCGGAACGTCCACGGACGTCTCCCACTTCGCCGGAGAATACGAACGGACCTTCACCACACAGATCGCCGGAGTCCGCCTGCGTGCCCCCATGCTGGACATCCACACCGTCGCCGCGGGCGGTGGATCGGTGCTCCACTTCGACGGTTCCCGCTACCGCGTGGGCCCCGACTCGGCCGGAGCCTCCCCCGGACCCGCCTGCTACCGCAACGGCGGTCCCCTGACGGTCACCGACGCCAACGTCGCGCTCGGGCGCGTCCAGCCCGCGCACTTCCCCAAGGTGTTCGGCCCCGGAGGCGACCAGCCCCTCGACGCCGCTCTCGTCCGGGACCGCTTCACCGCCCTCGCGCAGGAGATCCACGAGCGGACCGGCGACGCCCGCACCCCCGAGCAGGTGGCCGAGGGCTACCTGCAGATCGCCGTGGCCAACATCGCCAACGCCGTCAAGCGGATCTCCGTACAGAAGGGCCACGACGTCACGCGCTACGCGCTCACCACGTTCGGTGGCGCCGGAGGCCAGCACGCGTGCATGGTCGCCGACTCGCTCGGCATCCGCACCGTCCTGGTCCCGCCCATGGCAGGCGTCCTGTCCGCCCTCGGCATCGGACTCGCCGACACGACGGCCATGCGCGAACAGTCCGTCGAGACACGCCTCGAACCGGCCTCCATGCCCGGCATCCTCAAGACCGCCGACGACCTGGAAAGCGCCACCCGCGCCGAACTCCTCGCCGAGGACGTCCCCGAGCACCGCATCCGGATCACCCGCCGGGCCCAGCTCCGCTATGACGGCACGGACACGGCACTGACCGTCGAGCTCACCGAGCCCGACACCATGACCCACGCCTTCGAAGAACGTCATCGCGCCACCTACTCCTTCACCCTCGACCGTCCGGTCGTCGTCGAAGCCCTCTCCGTGGAAGCCACCGGTCTCACCGAACCCCCCGATCTCTCCGCCCTCGCCCCCGACGAGGCCGCACCCGCCTCCCGCCCCACCGCCACGACCGTCCGACTGCACACGGACGGCGCCTGGCGCGAAGTGCCCCTGCACCAACGCCGGCAACTCCCGCCCGGCCGGACCGTCGACGGACCCGCGATCATCGCCGAGGCAGGCGCGACAACCGTCGTCGACGACGGCTGGCGGGCCGCGACGACGGACGACGGGCATCTGGTCATGGAACGCGCGGCCGTCACGGAGAGTTCCGATCTCGGCACTCAGGCGGACCCCGTTCTGCTCGAGGTCTTCAACAACCTCTTCATGTCCATCGCCGAACAGATGGGCGCCCGACTGGAATCGACCGCCCAGTCCGTCAACATCAAGGAGCGCCTCGACTTCTCCTGCGCCCTGTTCGACCCCGACGGGAACCTGGTGGCCAACGCCCCTCACATCCCGGTCCACCTGGGCTCGATGGGCACGAGCGTGCAGGAGGTCGTCCGGCGGCGCGGCGACCGCATGCGGCCCGGTGACACCTACGCGGTCAACGACCCGTACCACGGCGGCACCCACCTCCCCGACGTCACCGTGATCACCCCCGTCTTCGACACGGAGGGTGAGCGGATCCTGTTCTACGTCGCCTCGCGCGGCCACCACGCCGAGATCGGCGGCATCGCCCCGGGCTCCATGCCCGCGAACAGCCGCACCATCGACGAGGAGGGCGTCCTCTTCGACAACTGGCTGCTCGCCGAGAACGGACGGTTCAGGGAGGCGGAGACACAGGCCCTGCTCACGGCGCCCCCGTACCCGTCGCGCAACCCGGGGACGAACCTCGCCGACCTGCGCGCCCAGATCGCCGCCAACCGCAAAGGCGTCGACGAAGTGGGCCGGATGATCGAGGACTTCGGGCTCGACGTCGTCCAGGCGTACATGAGGCACGTCCAGGACAACGCGGAGGAGGCAGTGCGCCGCGTCATCGACACGCTCGAAGACGGCGAGTGCGCCTACGAGACGGACTCGGGGGCGGTCATCCGGGTCCGCGTCTCCGTCGACCGCGAAGCACGCTCGGCCACCGTCGACTTCACCGGCACGTCAGCGCAGCTCGGCACCAACTTCAACGCCCCCTTCGCCGTCGTCAACGCCGCTGTCCTGTACGTCTTCCGCACCCTGGTGGACGACGACATCCCACTCAACGACGGCTGCCTGCGCCCTCTGAACATCGTGGTGCCGCCGGGGTCGATGCTCGCCCCGGAGCCCCCGGCCGCCGTCGTCGCGGGCAACGTGGAGACCTCCCAGGCGATCACCGGCGCCCTGTACGCGGCCCTGGGCGTCCAGGCGGAAGGCTCCGGCACCATGAACAACGTGACGTTCGGCAACGAGCGCCACCAGTACTACGAGACCGTGGGCTCCGGTTCGGGCGCCGGCGACGGCTTCCCCGGCGCCCCCGTCGTACAGACCCATATGACCAACTCGCGGCTCACCGACCCCGAGGTCCTGGAGTGGCGACTGCCCGTCAGGCTGGAGGAGTTCGCGATTCGACACGGCAGCGGCGGCCCCGGACACTGGCCGGGCGGCGACGGAGCCGTACGGCGCATCCGATTCCTGGAGACGATGACCGTCTCGACACTGTCGCAGCACCGCAAGGTGCCGCCGTACGGCATGGCGGGCGGCGAGCCCGGTGCTCTCGGCGTCAACCGGGTCGAGCGCGCCGACGGCACGGTCACGGAACTCGGCGGAAGCGACGCGGCGGACGTCGGACCCGGCGACGTACTCGTCATCGAAACCCCCGGCGGCGGAGGCTACGGCCCACCGCCGCACGACCCCCATCAAGCAGGAGAAGAGATCGATGATCTTCGGGCGTTCTGAGCGCGGGAAGCCTCCGGTCGAGCCCGTCACGCTCAAGATCCTGGTAGCGGGCGGCTTCGGCGTGGGCAAGACGACCCTCGTCGGCGCGGTCAGCGAGATCAGGCCGCTGCGCACCGAGGAAGTCCTCACCGAGGCGGGCCGGCCCATCGACGACATCAGTGGTGTGGAGGGCAAGCACACCACGACCGTCGCCATGGACTTCGGCAGGATCACGCTGCGCGAGGACCTGGTGCTCTATCTGTTCGGGACCCCCGGGCAGGATCGTTTCTGGTTCCTCTGGGACGAGCTCGCCACAGGTGCCCTGGGTGCCGTCGTGCTGGCCGACACTCGCCGTCTGGAGGACTGCTTCGCCGCGGTCGACTACTTCGAACGGCGCTCCATACCCTTCGTGGTGGGAGTCAACTGCTTCGAGGAGGCCGCCCGTTACCCCGCGGAGGCAGTCCGCCAGGCCCTCGACCTCGACCCGGACGTGCCCGTCGTCCTCTGCGACGCGCGCGACCGCGAATCGGTCAAGGAAGTCCTCATCCGCGTCGTCCAGCACGCGATGGCACAAGCGGCGGCCGCTCGTGAGGCCGTCTCGACCTGACGCCGCCCCGGCGCCGTCACGACGCGCGGGTGCGGCCCGTACCCCCGCCGACCGGGGTACGGGCCGCGGTCACGCCCACGCGCGCGTGGTTCACCCGCCTCCCACGCGCGCGGGAGTCACTCGACGGTGTCGTCGTGCCAGCCGAAGCTCTTCTCCACCGCCCTGCGCCAGTTGTCGTACTCGCTGTCGCGCACCGACGCCTCCATGGACGGCGTCCATTCGACGTCCTTCTGCCAGTGCCCCTTCAGCTCGTCGAGGCCGTTCCACACCCCGGTCGCCAGCCCCGCCGCGTACGCGGCGCCCAGGCAAGTCGTCTCGGAGACCTTCGGACGGATCACCGGCACGCCGAGGACGTCCGCCTGGTGCTGCATCAGCAGGTTGTTCTTGGTCATGCCGCCGTCCACCTTCAAGGTGGTGATCCGCACCCCGGAGTCCTGGTACATGGCGTCCACGACCTCACGGGTCTGCCAGCTCGTGGCCTCCAGGACCGCGCGCGCGAGGTGCGCCTTCGTGACGTACCGCGTGAGACCGGTGATGACACCGCGCGCGTCCGAGCGCCAGTAGGGGGCGAACAGGCCAGAGAAGGCGGGCACGATGTACGCGCCGCCGTTGTCGTCGACGCTCGCCGCCAGCGTCTCGATCTCGTCGGCGGAACGGATGATGCCCAGTTGGTCCCGGAACCACTGGACCAGGGCGCCCGTGATCGCGATGGACCCTTCCAGGCAGTAGACCGGAGCCTCGTCGCCGATCTTGTATCCCATGGTGGTCAGCAGCCCGTTCTTCGACGGAACGGGCCTGTTGCCGGTGTTCAGCAGCAGGAAGCTGCCGGTGCCGTAGGTGTTCTTGGCCGTGCCGACGTCGTAGCAGGCCTGGCCGAACACCGCCGCCTGCTGGTCGCCGAGCGCCGACGCGACCGGCACACCGGCGAGTTGGCCCACGGCGGTGCCGTACACCTCGGCGGAGGACCTGATCTCGGGCAGCACCGCCTCGGGGATGTCCATCGCGGAGAGGATGGAAGGGTCCCACTGGAGGGTGTCCAGGTTCATCAGCATGGTGCGCCCGGCGTTGGTCACGTCGGTGACGTGCCGTCCGCCGTCGGTGCCGCCGGTCAGGTTCCAGATGAGCCAGGAGTCGATGGTGCCGAAGGCGATCTCACCGCGTTCGGCGCGAGCGCGCAGGCCCGGGACGTTGTCGAGCAGCCAGGCGGCCTTCGGCCCGGAGAAGTAGCTGGCCAGGGGCAGTCCGGTCTGCTCGCGGAAGCGGTCCTGGCCGTCCGGGCCGCCCAGTTCGTTGCAGAGCGCCGACGTGCGGGTGTCCTGCCACACGATCGCGTTGTGGACGGGCTTGCCGGTGGCGCGGTCCCACAGAACGGTCGTCTCGCGCTGATTGGTGATGCCGAGCGCGCTGAGCTGGTCGGCGCGCAGTCCGGCCTTGGCGAGCGCTCCCGCGACCACGGCCTGCACCTTGGACCAGATCTCGGTGGCGTCGTGCTCCACCCAGCCCGGTTTGGGGAAGATCTGCCGGTGTTCGCGCTGGTCGACGGCGACGATCGCGCCGCCCTGGTCGAAGATGATGCAGCGGCTTGAGGTGGTGCCCTGGTCGATTGCGGCGACGTACTTCTCGGCGTGGTCCGTCATGTCGTCCCCTTACGTGTTCTTCGTCAGGAGGCTGATGTCTCGTCAGGAATCCGCACTTCGAGGTGGCGGCGATGCGTCAGAAGGCCACGTCGTAGATCCCGGCGCCGATGGCGGCGCCGGCGACGGGACCGACCACCGGGATCCAGGAGTATCTCCACTCCGACGTGCCCTTGTTCGGGATCGGCAGCAGCGCGTGCGCTAGGCGCGGCCCCAGGTCGCGGGCCGGGTTGATGGCGTACCCCGTGGGGCCGCCCAGGGAGAGTCCGATGCCGACGACGAGGAAGGAGATGAGCAGGACCGGCAGCCCCGCGTCGCCGATGCCGGCGACGTGCTTGTCGCCGCCGACCATCGCGAGGATGGGAAGCATCAGAGCGGCGGTGGCGATGGTCTCTGTGATCAGGTTCTGTACCGGGTTGTCGATCTCGGGACGCGTGGAGAAGATCCCCAGGGTCTCGATGGCCTTGTCCTCCTCGGCGTTGAGGTTGAACTGCCCGAGGTAGAGCAGCCAGCACAGGACCGCGCCGAGGACGGCGCCGGCGAACTGGCCGGCGAGGTAGAAGGGCACGTCCGACCACTTGGTGGAACCCTCGATCGCGAACCCGATGGTCACCGCCGGGTTGATCTGCCCTCCCGACAGCGGCGCCGAGGTGTAGGCACCGGCCAGGACACCGAAGCCCCAGCCGAAGGTGATGACGATCCAGCCCGCTCCCTGGGCCTTCGATCTGTTCAGGGTGACAGCGGCGCACACACCCGCGCCGAAGAGAATGAGAATCGCTGTGCCGATCAACTCGCCTACGAAGATGTCTCCGTTGCTCATGGCGGCTCCTGGGCTCTCGCCCGGAACGATCAGCTCCGGGCCGACGTGCGAGGGCGTTCCCATGGCTGTTTCCGCCGGAGGCGGGGAGGTCCCGCACCCCGCCCGGCGTCCCGGAAGTGTTCACCGGTGCCCAGGGGGCGTCAAGGTCGTGGACCGCACCGGTTGCGGGGCGCCACGTGGACGCGTCACGAAGGTCCGCCGGCACCGTACGGACGGAACCGGCCAGTCGGTCGAGTGGTCGTGCGATCGGGTGGTCAGATGATCGGGGTCAAGGCGATCGAGGTGCAGGCGATGGGGGCGCGTGCGATCGAGGTGCGGGCGGTCGACCGGATCAACCGGTGAGCGTCTGCCCGTACGGCTCCATCGGACCGGTCCCCACACCGCGCCGGACCTCATGACCGGGCAGTCCCGCGCGCCCCAGCACCCAACTCGCCCCGTCCAGGGCCTTGGCGGCCTGCTTGAGCGGTGCCAGCGAGGTGGCCGCCTGCCGGTGGTCGAGCACGCTGCCGGGCGCGCACAGCACCGTGGCCAGCGACAGGGTGACGGCGCGCCCGCCCGCGGCCCAGGGCGTGTCCAGCACCGACGCGGCCAGCGGGTCGAGCGTGTCGGGGTCGGCGAGGACCAGGAAGTCGTCGCCGCCGATGTGCCCGACCATCGTGGCCTCGGACGCCGCGTGCTGCAGCATCCGCCCCACCGCCTTGATCAGCTCGTCGCCGGCCGCGAAGCCCGCTCCGTCGTTGACCTGCTTGAAGTGGTCGATGTCCAGCCAGCTCAGCGCGAACATCCGGCCGTCCGCGATCCGCCGGTCCACCTCGCCGGTGATCGTGTCCGAACCGGGCAGCCGGGTCAGCGGGTTGAGCCCCGCCGCCTCCTCGACCCGGCTCTCCGACAACGCCCGTACGAGATCCGCGAGGCGTACGACACCCACGCACCGTCCGTACCGGTCGACGACCGCGACATCGTCGGACGTACGGTCCCGGTCCCCGTCCGCGACCACGTCGAGCACTTCCCAGGCGGTCGCGTCGAGGCCGACCGTACGCGGCGCGTCACCCAGCTTGGCGGCCGGCCGGTCGGCGTACAGGGCGTGCCCGTAGCGGCCGGACATCGACAGCAGGAACCGTGACCGGTGCACCGAGCGGACCGGTATCCCGAACGGGTCCACGAGGAGCACGCCGGACACCTCGGGCGACCCGGTGAGCAGGGACCTGACCTCTCCGGCCGACGCTGAAGCCGGCAGCAGCGCGGCCGGGCGGACGAACTGCCCCACGGACGGCCCGGACCGGGGCGCGCTGCGGGCACCCGGTGACAGCGCCGGAACGTATACATCCGCCGAGGGCCGCCGGGCCGGCGGGGCGAACAGATCGCCCTGCGCGAGCTGCGCACCCGCCGACACCGCGGCGGCGCACTGCAGTTCCGTCTCGACGCCCTCGATGGACAGCAGCGCGCCGAGCTGTTCGCACAGCGTCCGCATCGCGCGTACCGCGGCGGGCCGCGACAGCAGGGACACGTCGAGCTTCATCAGCTCCGGGGCGAGGTCCGTGAGCAGACGCAGCGGTACGTCGCCGTCGCCGATGCCGTCCGCGCAGATCCGGAAGCCCTGGCCGCGCACCGTGGCCACCGCCTCCAGCAGGGCGTGCTGCGGCACGTGCGTGTACGGCGGGACGACGTCGACGGTGACCTCCCAGGGAAGCCGTCCGGCTTGCCGCACCTCGTTGCGCAGCGCGGAGAGCCGGCCGAGGTCGGCCAGCGTTCCGGCGAACACGTTGACGTGCAGGGGGAGCAGCGTCTCCCTGCGTGCGGCGGCCCGGATGGCCAGCGCGGCGAGCCGGCCGTCCAGTTCGGGATCGCGGCGGGCTCGCGCCAGGATGTCGCCGGACTCCGGGCGGGCGAGCGTCTCCAGCGCCGCGACCCCTCCGGTCGTCAGGTTGACGACCGGCTGGAAGGCGAAACGGACCATATCCGTCCAGGAGGGCACAACAGCATGGTCCCGCTGTCGGCGTACGCCGGTGTGCGATTCACGAGGTGTTCACGCAGGATTCCGGGGTCGTCACAGCCGGTGCGGAAGGAGGGGCCGACGCAGCCCACCACGCGCCTAGCGAACCGCCACGACCGAGGAGCCGTGCCCGAACAGCCCCTGGTTCGCGGTGATCCCCACCCGTGCCCCGGTGACCTGCCGGTCACCGGCGTCCTCGCGCAACTGCCAGGTCAGTTCGCACACCTGGGCGATGGCCTGCGCCGGAACGGCCTCTCCGAAGGAGGCGAGCCCGCCGCTGACGTTCACCGGTATGCGTCCGCCGAGCGCGGTGGCGCCTTCCCGCAGGAGCTTGGCGCCCTCGCCCTCGCCGCAGAGCCCGAGATCCTCATACCACTGCAGTTCCAGCGCGGTCGACAGGTCGTAGACCTCCGCGAACGAGAGATCCTCCGGGCCGACACCCGCCTCCTCGTAGGCCGCTCGGGCGATGGACGCCCGGAAGGTCTCGGACGCGGGTTCCACGGCGGCCGCCGAGTCGGTGGCGATGTCCGGCAGATCCAGCACGGTGTTCGGATAGCGCGGCGACACCGTCGACACCGCGCGGATCCGCACCGGCTCCGCGATGCCGTGCCGGCGCGCGAAGTCCACGCCCGTCAGCACCACGGCCGCGCCGCCGTCCGAGGTCGCGCAGATGTCGAGCAGCCGCAGGGGGTCGGCGACCACGGCCGACGCGGCGACCTCCTCGGCCGTGACCCGCTTGCGGTAGCGGGCGTTGGGATTGAGCGCCCCCAGGGCCGCGTTCTTCACCTTCACCTGGGCGAAGTCCTCCGGAGTGTCGCCGTACAGGGCCACCCGGCGGCGCGCGTACAGCCCGAAGTACGTCGGGTTCGTCGCCCCGAGGACGCGGAAGCGCAGCCAGTCCGGATCGTCCGGCCGGTCCCCGCCGGCAGGGCGGAAGAACCCCTTGGGTGCCGCGTCCGCGCCCACCACGAGGACCACCTCGGCGAGGCCGGAGAGGATCTGAGCCCGTGCTGTGCCGAGCGCCTGTGCCCCGGAGGCGCAGGCCGCGTACACACTCGTCACGCGTGCTCCCTGCCACCCCAGCGCCTTCGCGAACGTCGCCCCCGCCACATGTCCCGGGTAGCCGCCGCGGACGGTGGACGCGCCCACGACCGAGTCGACGTCCCCCCAGCCGATCCCCGCGTCGGCCAGCGCGGCACGCGCCGCGGCGACCCCGTACTCGACGAAGCGGTGTCCCCACTTGCCCCACGGGTGCATCCCCACGCCCAGCACCGCCACGTCACCGGTCACGCCCTCACCCCCGTCAGCCCCGCGCCCCTCATGCCATCACCCCTGTCGGCCGCCAGTGCCATGTCGTCCAGGTGGTCTCCTCGTCCTCGTGCAGCACACCGGGGACGACCTCCACCTCCATGCCCACCGCCAGGTCGGAGACGGTGATTCCGGGAACCGCCTGGCCGAGCACCACGAGGCATTCGGATTCCAGTTCCACAGCGATCAACGCGTAGGGCTCCCAGGAGAGTTGCGGATCGGTCACATAGGGTGACGGTGGCCGGTAGCGGCTGTCCGTGTACGACCACACGCGGCCCCGGGGAGACAGCGGCGCCTCCGTCAGTTCGCCGCCCGCGCATCCCGGATTGCGGCAGAAGGCGTCCTCCCGGGGGAAGAACACCGAGGCGCACGCCGAGCAGCGCGTGCCGAGCAGACGGAAGTCCTCCCCTTCCCCTGTGAACCACCCGGCGACGACAGGTGTGCGTGTACGCGACACGGTCCCTCCACGGCGCTCGATCTGACGGAACGTCAGAAGTGTGCCACGCGCGGGGAAAATTGGGCAGGGCGTCCGCGCGGACCGACGGGCGCCACCTGCGGCCGGAGCCCCGGCCGCCGGTGAGGGTATGCAGGGAGCGCCCCGACCGCCCCATCCGTCCCGACCGGGAACTTCCGCCCCGGCCGTGTCATCCCGTCCAACCCGAAGACGCCCGTTCGGTGATGGACTACAGTCCGCGGCGTGCCCGAAAACCCGCACCCGCCCGCCGACTTCGCACCCGACTCGCACTGTTCGAGCTGCGGCGCCCCCTACGGAGAGGGCATCTCCGGCTGGCCCCGCACCTGCGCCGCCTGCGGCACGGTCGCCTACCGCAATCCGCTTCCGGTCGCGGTGGCCCTGCAGCCCGTCTACGACGACCGGGGCGCTGCCCTCGTGGTCATCACCCGGACCATCGCTCCCGCGCGCGGGGGAGTCGCCCTGCCCGGGGGATTCATCGACCACCGGGAGGACTGGCGGCAGGCCGTCGTGCGCGAGCTCAAGGAGGAGACGGGCATCGACGCCGCGAGCAGGGAAGTGCGGCTCGCCGACGCGATGAGCTCCCCGGCGGGCCATCTCCTGCTCTTCGGGCTCCTCCCGGAACGCCCGGCCGCCGAACTGCCGAAGTCCGCCGCCACCGACGAGACCGAAGGCTGGCACCTGCTGCGCCGGCCGGCCGAACTCGCCTTCCCACTGCACACCCTGGCCGCGCGCGCATGGTTCGAGGGGCGGTACATCTGAGGGTCAGCGACGGGGTCTGCCCAGTCCCCGCACCCGTACGGGATACGACGGCTCGCTCAGGCCCCCCGTGCCGCTCGCCCTTCGCACCACCACCTCGTCCTCCTCCCAGCGGGACACATGGCGCTCGGCCTCCGGTTCCTCCCAACCGTCGCCCGTGTCCGCCACGACGAGCCCGACACCGCCGCTTCCCCGCGCGGGCGCCCACGCCTCCAGCTCCAACCCGCCGTCGGCACCGCGCACGGGCACGACGGCACCGGCCCGCGCGAGCACCGGAATCCGCGACAAGGGCGCGTCGACCACCACCTGCGCCGGCCCCTCGTACGCCTCCTCGGTGACCGTGTCGTACCAACGCCCCCGCGGCAGGTGCACCGTCCGCCGGACCGCACCAGGGTCGAGCACGGGAGCCACCAGGAGGCTGTCGCCGAGCAGGAACGCGTCCTCGCAGTCGCGCAGCGCCCGGTCCTCGGGACTGCCCCACCACACGGGCCGGACGTAGGGAGCGCCCGTGCGGCGCGCCAGATGCGCCAGCGTCATGAAGTACGGAAGCAGCCGCCGCCGTTCGAGGAGAGCCACGCGCGCGTGCTCCAGGACCTCGTCACCGAACTCCCAGGGCTCCCTGCGCCCGGCCCGCAGACTGGCGTGCGTGCGGAACAGCGGGAGGTACGCGCCGAGCTGGAACCACCGCAGATACAGCTCGGGCGACGGGCTGCCGTCGAAGCCGCCCACATCGGGTCCCGAGTAGGGCACCCCGCACAGCCCGAGCCCCAGCACCAGGGACAACGACGCCCGCAGCCCCGGCCAGCCCGTGGCCACGTCCCCGGACCACGTCCCCGCGTAGCGCTGCAGACCCGCCCACCCGGAACGCGAGAACAGGAACGGGCGCTCCCGCGGCGCCAGTTCACGCAGCCCCTCGTAGGCGGCCCGGGCCATGCCCAGCGCGTACACGTTGTGCGCCTCGCGGTGGTCACCGCCGCGGCCCTCCAGGGAGTGCCGGGCCGAACGCGGCAGCGTCGGCTCCCCGAAGGCCGTGAACGACGTCGGCTCGTTCATGTCGTGCCAGAACCCGGCGAACCCCTGCGCGAGCCGCTCCTCGTACAGCCCGCCCCACCACGCGCGCGCCCGCGCGTCCGTGAAGTCCGGGAACACGGCCTCCCCGGGCCACACGACACCTCGTACGAGCCGTCCCGAGGCGTCCCGCACGAAGGCATCCTCGGCCAGACCGCTGTCGTACACCTCGTTGCCCGGCTCCGCCTTGACCGCCGGGTCGACGATCGACACCAGCCGGATCCCGTCGCGCCGCAGCTCCTCGGCGAGCTGAGGGAGCTTCGGGAACCTGTCGCGATCGACGGTGAACACCTGGTGGGCGTCGTAGTGGTCGATGTCCAGATGGACGGCGTCCAGCGGCAGGCCACGCTCCTGGTAGCCCGCGACGATCCTGCGCACCTCCTGCTCGCTGCCGAAGCCCCACCGCGCGTGCTGGTGCCCCAGCGCCCATGCGGGCGGTAGCGCCGCGGCACCGGTCAGGGACGCCCAGGAGTGCAGCACGCGCGCGGGGGTGCCCACCATCACCCAGCAGCGCAGCGGCCCGCCGTCCATGCGCAGTTCGCTCGACCCGGCCCGGTCGTGCCCGGAGCCGGCGCCCTCCTCGCCCTCCCGCAGGACCACGGTGCCGTCCCACGTCGTGTCGTGGAACACGAGATGCGTACCCGCGTCGGCGACGACCATCTGCACCGGCATCGTGAGGTACAGCGGATCGTCGCCCGGCCCGAAGGCCTGTCCGGGGTCCGTGTTCCACAGCCGGTACGTCCCCTCGCGGAGCCGCAGCCCGGCCGCCCGGCCGCCCAGACCGAAGAACCGGGCGTCGGCCGCCACTTCGGAACGCTGCATCCAGCGGGCGGTGCCGCCGTCGACGGGTTCCCACCACCGGGGCGGCAGATCCCGGCGCAGGACCACCCCGCCGGGCGTCAGGACCTTGACCGCGCCGTGCCGTGACACCGTGACCGTGACCCGCTCGGCCACGACCCGCCAGCCGCCGTCCTTGTCCGGCTCCAGGACGGCCCGCGGATCGGGTTCGGGGGACCGGCCGGCCAAGGCGTACGACGGCTCCGGCGCGACCGCGTCCCAGCCCCAGAAGACCGCCCCGCCCACCGTGACCGTGATCCGCAGCTCCGAGCGGGTGAAGCGGACGACTCCGCCGCCGGGGCCCGGCTCCACACCGAGCACCGGCCCCGGTACCCGCGCCCGCTCGGCGCCCCGCCGGGGCAGCCCGGAGGCGTCGGCACGCCTCCTGCGCCACGCGGCTCGTACGGTGAGCAACCCCTGAGTGGTACCCCCCGAGCCGACCGCTTTCACCGAACGCACCAGGTCACGACCGTCCATGCTGCTCACCCTGCCACTACCGGCGCCCGTTGAGTGAGCCGTTCAACTGCCGTTCACCTGGTGCGCGGCCACATCTTCATGTAGCCGACTATGTGGGGCGTGCCCTGGTAAAGAAGTCGATCACATGGCATCGTCCGTGTCAGCCGCGTGACGCGCACACCCCCGCTCGTGCGCGACCGACGCCCACGACGCGCACAGCCCGGGAGCCGCCCCATGTCCACCACGAACCCCTCACCGCTCTGGCAGCCCACCGCCGAGGGCATCGCCCAGGCGCGGGTCACGAAGTTCCAGGCCTGGGCGGCCGAACGGCACGGAGCGCCGGCCGAGGGAGGCTACGCGGCCCTGCACCGGTGGTCGGTCGACGAGCTGGAGACGTTCTGGAAGGCCGTCACCGAGTTCTTCGACGTACGGTTTTCCGCCCCTTACGCGCGCGTGCTCGGCGACCGTGCCATGCCCGGAGCCGACTGGTTCCCCGGAGGGACCCTCAACTACGCGGAGCACGCCCTGCGCGCCGCGGAGACCCGCGCGGACGAACCGGCCCTCCTGTATGTCGACGAGAGCCACGAGTCCGTCCCCGTGACGTGGTCCGAGCTGCGCCGTCAGGTCGGCTCCCTCGCCGCGGAGCTGCGGGCCCTCGGTGTACGGCCCGGAGACCGGGTCAGCGGCTATCTCCCGAACATCCCCCAGGCCGTGGTCGCCCTGCTCGCCACGGCCGCCGTGGGCGGGGTCTGGACTTCTTGCGCCCCCGATTTCGGCGCGCGCAGCGTCCTCGACCGCTTCCAGCAGGTCGAACCCGTGGTCCTGTTCGCCGTCGACGGCTACCGCTACGGCGGCAAGGAGCACGACCGCCGCGACACGGTCGCGGAACTGCGCCGCGAGCTGCCCACCCTGCGCGCCGTCGTGCACATCCCGCTGCTGGGGACCGAGGCACCCGAGGGCGCGCTGGAGTGGTCGGCGCTGACCTCCGCCGACGTGGAGCCCGTCTTCGAGCAGGTTCCCTTCGGCCATCCCCTGTGGGTGCTCTACTCCTCAGGTACGACCGGCCTTCCCAAGGCCATCGTCCAGTCCCAGGGCGGCATCCTCGTCGAGCACCTCAAGCAGCTCGGTCTGCACTGCGACCTGGGCCCCGAGGACCGCTTCTTCTGGTACACCTCCACCGGCTGGATGATGTGGAACTTCCTCGTCTCCGGCCTGCTCACGGGCACCACGATCGTGCTGTACGACGGCAGCCCCGGGTATCCGGACACGGGCGCCCAGTGGGGTGTCGCGGAGCGCACGGGAGCCACCCTCTTCGGTACGTCCGCCGCCTACGTCATGGCCTGCCGCAAGGCGGGGGTCCACCCCTCGCGCGACTTCGACCTCAGCCGGGTGCGGTGTGTCGCGACGACCGGCTCGCCGCTGCCCCCCGACGGATTCCGCTGGCTGCACGACGAGGTCCGCGAGGACCTGTGGATCGCCTCCGTCAGCGGCGGCACCGACGTGTGCTCCTGCTTCGCCGGAGCGGTACCGACGCTCCCCGTGTACATCGGCGAGCTCCAGGCGGCCGGTCTCGGCACCGACCTCCAGTCCTGGGACGCCGGCGGCAAGCCCCTCGCCGACGAGGTCGGCGAACTGGTCGTCACCAACCCGATGCCGTCGATGCCCATCCGCTTCTGGAACGACCCCGACGGCAGCCGCTACCACGACAGCTACTTCGACACCTATCCCGGAGTGTGGCGGCACGGCGACTGGATCACCGTCACCTCCAGGGGCTCGGTCGTCATCCACGGCCGCTCCGACTCCACGCTCAACCGGCAGGGCGTGCGCATGGGCTCGGCCGACATCTACGAGGCCGTCGAGCGCCTTCCCGAGATCAGGGAATCGCTCGTCATCGGCGTCGAACAGCCCGATGGCGGCTACTGGATGCCGCTGTTCGTCCACCTCGCGCCCGGAGCCGTCCTGGACGAGGACCTCCTGAACCGCATCAAGGGGACCATCCGCGAACAGCTCTCCCCGCGCCACGTTCCCGACGAGGTCATCGAAGTACCCGGAGTGCCCCACACCCTGACCGGCAAGCGCATCGAGGTACCCGTGAAGCGCCTGCTCCAGGGTGCGTCGATGGAGAAGGCGGTCAACGTCGGATCCGTGGACGACGTCGAGCTCCTGCGCTTCTACGAGAAGCTGGCCCGCGAGCGAGGCTGACGGGCCTCCCCGGGCGTCAGCCCCCGTAGGTGGCCTCCGACTCGCCGAGCACCGCGGTGAAGTCGGAGGCCAGGCGCACGGCGTCGGCGGGCACGAGCTCCGCGACCGAGATGCGCACACCGGGTGCGGCCGAGGTCCGGAAACGCGCGCCCGCCGCGACCCACCATCCGTACGAACGAAGACCGTTCACCACGGCCGACTCGTCCCGAACGGGCACCCAGACGTTCAGCCCGCTCACGCCGTGAGCTCGGACGCCCCGGTCCGCCAGTTCACGCAGCAGCGCGTTCCGGCGCAGCGTGTACGTCTCCTGGGCACGTGCCGTCAACGCGCGCGTGGCGTCGTCC
Source organism: Streptomyces sp. NPDC056738 (assembly GCF_042790435.1). Classification (NCBI taxonomy): domain Bacteria; kingdom Bacillati; phylum Actinomycetota; class Actinomycetes; order Kitasatosporales; family Streptomycetaceae; genus Streptomyces; species Streptomyces sp. NPDC056738. Next base: position 5,971 of record NZ_JBHTZF010000020.1, on the reverse strand, counting down.
GTCATCAGCCGGAGCACCGTCTCCTGGAGCAGATGACTGACCCAGCCTGAGGTCAGCAGCAGGCGTCCGTCGTGCCGGGCCAGTGTCGTCGGATCGCAAGCGGCGGCCGCCCACCTCAGGTCGGTCCCCAGGAACTTGCTGACCGTGCGCACATGGACCCAGCGGTTCAGGCCGCCCGCCGTCACAGTGCGCAGCGGAGCGCCGGCGACGGACGACGCGTGGTCGTTCTCCACGACCAGCACGTCGGGCGCCTCCTGGAGCACCGCGACGAGAGCGTCCCGCCGTTCCGCGGAGAGGCTGCCACCCCAGGGATTCTGCGCCCGCGGACTGAACACGACCGCGCGCACCCCCGCTCGCAGAGCCGTCCGCAGGGCGTCAGGGCGGATGCCCTGGTCGTCCACCGCGACCGGAACCGTGCGCAGTCCCAGCGCCGTGACCAGGTCCAGCAGATGGTGGTAGCCGGGGTCCTCCATCGCGACCGCGTCCCCCGGACGGAGTTCCACGGAGAGCAGCCGCCCGATCAGGTCGAGCGCGCCGTGGGCGAACGTCACATGCTCCGCCGGCACTCCGTCGGGATCCAGCCAGTCGCGTACGGCCTCCTCCAGTCGTGCCAGACGCGGTGAACCGCGATGGGAGCGCGCGCCGATGGAGAGCTGCGAGGGCGGCACCAGCAGGGGCAGCAGCGCGGGGTCGGGATGCCCGCCCGCCAGGTCGCGCAGTCCCTCGGGCACGCGGGGCGGGCGCCGTGACGCCACCGAGGGCGCGGCGGCGACGACGGTCCCGCCGCGTCCGCGGGTCACCACGATCGCGCGTCGCCGCAGTTCCTTGTACGCCGTCGCGACCGTCCCCGGACTGACGCCGAGCCGCTCGGCCAGAGCGCGCACGGGAGGCAGCGCCGTGCCCGGCTCCAAGGCGCCCTCGGCCACGCCCCGTTCCACGGACGCGGCAATTCCCTTGGCTGTCGTACCACTGATCGAATATTGTGTTGCCACGTTGCTGAGTATGTATCAATACATAATGTGAGGCAAGGGGGAACCGTGAGCCCGACGCGCCGCGCAGCCGCATGGCCGCCACGCATTCCGGGAGGGCCCGACGGCCGAAGAATGCTCTGGATCGCCCTGGTCGACCGCACCGGCAGCGGCCTGTGGGCAGCCGTCTCCGTCCTGTACTTCACCTACGTCGCCGGCCTCTCGGTCGCGCAGATCGGCACCCTCGTCGCCGTGGCCGGAGCGGTCGGCATCGCCGGCGCGCCCCTGGGCGGACGCATGGCCGACCGACTGCCCCTGACCCGCGTACTGATCGGGCTCCAACTCCTGCGCACCCTCGCCGCCTTCGCCCTGCTGACCACGGACGACTACGCCCTCCTGGTGGCCTTCTCCGCGGTCGGCAGCTTCGGCGACCGGGCCGCGAACGTCCTCACCAAGCTGTACGCCACCCGTGTATCGGGACCCGACCGCGTCCGCTACCAAGCCCTCAACCGCACCGTCGCCAACGCCGGTTGGGCTCTCGGAGGTCTCGCCGCGGCGGGCGCCCTGACCATCGGCACCACCGCCGCCTACCAGTGGCTGCTCACGGGCGACGCCCTCTCCTTCGTGGCCGTCGCCCTCGCGACCGCCCGCTGCGGCGAACCGCCCTCGGCCGCCCGCACGATCGCCACGTCGAAGGACCCGGCCCCGGCCCCCGCGACACGCCCCGCCGGCCCCTGGCGCGACCGCACCTACCTCGCCTACGTCGCCACCGAGACCGTCCTCTTCCTCGACGACGCGGTGTTCAAGGTCGGACTGCCCCTGTGCGTCGTGCACTCCGAGCAGGCTCCCCACGGCCTCGCGCCCCTGCTGATGGTCCTGAACAACGTGATGGTCGTGACCCTCCAAGTCCCCCTGGCCCGCCTCGGCGCCACGACCGCCGCGGCCCGCGCCCTCCTCGTCCCGCTCTCCGTGTTCTCCGCGCTCGGAGGAGTCCTCCTGGCGCTCTCGGCGACAGGCGGAGCCACGGCCGTGACCCTGTTCCTGACCGCCGCGGCCGTCGCCTTCACGGTGACGGAGATGCTCCACGCCACCGTCTCGTGGGAACTCTCCGTGGCCCTCGCCCCGGACACCGCCCAGGGCGGCTACCTCGGCGTCCACGGCCTTGCTCAGGCGGTACAGCGCAGCGTCGGACCACTCGCTGTCACAGCCGCCATCGCGGCCGGCCCCCTCGGGTGGACTCTCTTCGGCGCGACCATGGCCACGACTTGCATGTTTCAGCACTGCCTCGTGCGCGAACGGCTCACCCACCACGCGTTGTCAGTGCCGCCGGTTACTGTGAGTGAGCATTGATCGACTGCGCACAGGGGGAAACATGGCGCACACCCAGCACCACACCACGCGACGCGTCCTGCGCCGCGAAATCGCCGGCACCATCGGCCTGCTGACCGACGAACAGGACTTCCGGGCGATGCTGCGCTACCGCACCTTCGCCTTCGACGACCATACGACCTATCTCCAGCAGGTCGAGGGCCTGCTCAAGACCCTCGCCGCCCAGGGCAGCCACACGACAGTGGCACTCTTCGACCCCGAGGAATACGCCGAGTTCTGCGCCGAAAGCGGCCTGGAACCCGACACCCCGGTCAGCCGTACCCGCTTCACCGCCCAACTGGCGGCGACCGGCCCCACCATCCCCTACGACGGACAACCCCTGGACGAACTGGTCCCGGACCTCGTCGACGAAGCCGTCCGCCGCGCCACCTGGGAGTACGCCACCACGCTCCTGGCCCGCACCGGCACCTGCGCGACCTGCGGCGAGGACATCGGCCGCGCCGCCTTCATCCGCGCCGCCCACCTCCTCGCCCGCATCGTCGACACCGCGAGCCCCGGAGACCTCCACCTCGTGTGCAGCGTCTCCTCGGCTCCCGACACACTCGTCGCCGTACTCCGGACAGAGGGACGCTGCGAGGACACCGCAGGCCTCGACGAGTCCGAAGCCCTCGAATTCACCACCGTCCTGGCCCTCGGCATCGCCACCAGGAGCGCCTGCGGACTCGTCATGCGCACCACCGCACCCGACTCCACCGACCGTGTCTACGGATGGCGCCTGCGCGGCGAACACCTGGAACCCCTCACCGCGGGCGAGGTGTTCGACGCCTACTGCACCGACCTCGATTCCGGCGATCTGGTCTCCCCGGAATCCGGCGTCGACTATTGCGTACCGCCCGACCTCGGAGACGAGGGAACGGGGACGAGCCACACGCACTGAACGCGAAAGGGGCGCCCCATCCGAAGATGGAGCGCCCCTCCGTACCGAGAACCGCCGCCCGATGACGGCGCCGTCCGGTTACTCGCCCGACAGCACCGCCTGCGCCGCGGTGCGCGCCTCTTCCGCCGTGTCCGCGGCACGCGCGGCCGAGGCCGCCCGCTCGCACTGGGCCAGCGTGTACTTCGCCAGCGTCGCCCGGACGTAGGGAATCGACGCGGCACCCATCGACAGGGAGGTGACACCCAGACCGGTCAGCACACAGGCCAGCAGCGGGTCCGACGCCGCCTCGCCGCAGACACCGCAGCTCTTGCCCTCGGCCTTGGCCGCCTCGGCGGACAGCGCGACCAGGTCGAGCAGCGCCGGCTGCCACGGGTCCTGCAGCCGGGACACCGCGCCCACCTGCCGGTCCGCGGCGAACGTGTACTGCGCGAGGTCGTTGGTCCCCAGGGAGAGGAACTCGACCTCCTGCAGAATCGACCGCGCCCGCAGCGCGGCCGACGGGATCTCCACCATCGCGCCGAACTTCGCCCGCAGCCCGGCCTCACGGCACGCGTCCGCGAACGCCTTGGCGTCCGTACGGTCCGCGACCATCGGAGCCATCACCTCGAGGTAGACCGGCAGCCCCTCGGCGGCCTTCGCGAGCGCGGTGAGCTGCGTCCGCAGGACATCGGGGTGGTCGAGCAGCGAACGCAGACCCCGGACACCGAGCGCCGGGTTGGGCTCGTCGGCCGGCGTCAGGAAGTCCAGGGGCTTGTCCGCGCCCGCGTCCAGCACCCGCACCACGACACGGCCCTCGGGGAAGGCCTCGAGCACCTGACGGTAGGCCTCGACCTGCTTCTCCTCGGACGGCGCCTGCTTGCTGTCGTCGAGGAACAGGAACTCGGTACGGAACAGACCGACACCCTCGGCACCGGCCTCCACGGCCGCCGGCACGTCCGCCGGACCGCCGACGTTGGCCAGCAGCGGCACCTTGTGCCCGTCGGAGGTGGCACCCGGACCCGTCGAGGCGGAGAGCGCCGCCCTGCGCGCGGCAGCCGCCGCCTCGAGCTGCGCCTTCTTCTCCGCGCTCGGCTCCACGAAGATCTCGCCCGTGCTGCCGTCGACGGCGATCACGGTGCCCTCGGCAAGCTCACCGGCGCCGGGGAGCGCCACGACGGCCGGTACGCCCAGCGCACGGGCCAGGATCGCGCTGTGGCTCGTCGGCCCGCCCTCCTCCGTCACGAAACCGAGGACCAGGGTCGGGTCCAGCAGCGCCGTGTCGGCGGGCGCGAGGTCACGCGCGATGAGGACGTACGGCTCGTCGCTGTCCGGGACACCCGGCATGGGCACACCGAGCAGCCGGGCGACGATACGGTTCCGCACGTCGTCCAGGTCGGCCACGCGTCCGGCGAGGTACTCACCGGCGCCGGCGAGCAGCGCCCGGTAGGCGGCGAGCGCGTCGTAGACCGCACGCTCGGCCGTGCTGCCCACGGCGATCCGCCGGTTCACGTCAGCCGTGAGCTCGGGGTCCTGGGCCATCATGGCCTGGGCCTCGAGCACCGCCTGGGCCTCGCCGCCCGCCAGATTGCCGCGCGCGATGAGGTCGGCCGCCACGTCCTCCACGGCCTTGCGCGCGCGTGCCTGCTCGCGTGCCGCGTCCTCCGGGGGAATCTGCTTGGCAGGCGGTTCGAGGACCGCCGTTCCCATGTGCCGAACCTCGCCGATGGCCACACCGTGGCTCACGCCGACGCCTCGCAGCGTTGTCTCCATCTCACCCGTCTCCGCATAGTGCGGCGTCACCGCCGCCGTGATGTTTGTCGAACGCGCCGTCCAGGACAGCGTCGAAGTCACTGCCAGCCGAACAGCGCGTCGCCGGCCTTCACGTCGCCGTCCTCACGGACGTCCGAGAGGGAGTCCGCGGTGGCTTCGAGGGCCACGACCGGGCACACCGGGGACTTTCCGGCCTCCTCGACGGCCGCGGGGTTCCAGCGCACGACACTCTGGCCGCGCGTCACGGTGTCCCCCTTGTTGACGAGCAGCTCGAAGCCTTCGCCGTTGAGCTGCACGGTGTCGATGCCCAGGTGCGTCAGCACGCCGTGGCCCTCACCGTCGACGACGACGAACGCGTGCGGGTGAAGGGAGACGATCACGCCATCCACGGGAGAGACAGCCTCCGAGGGTTCGCGCACGGGGTCGATCGCCGTACCGGGGCCGACCATCGCTCCGGAGAAGACGGGGTCCGGTACCGCGGCGAGTCCGATGGCGCGTCCTGCAAGAGGGGACGTCACGGTGGTCATGGAAAGCCTCCGAGGGGGGTGGAGATCTATACGGGCCGTCACTGCCTGTCCCGGACAGCGCACTGTTGAGCAGGGTATGTCATATGAAGTGCCGGTTCCGCGCGAGAGATCCCGGTTGGCGCCGTAGAGGACAGGGCAAACGATTTGCGCCCGCTCCCGCACCCCATGTAGAGTCGTACTCCTGCCTGAGGCTGAGCGGCGTGACCAAGGCGTCGTTGCCCGGCAGCACCCAACTTGTCAGATCCTATCTCGGGGTCCTGTTCCGCATGTCTGCGGGATGGTGGTCAGTGAGACGGAAAAGGACTGATAGAGTTCGGACTCGCCGGAAAGGGAAACGCGAAAGCGAGAACCTGGAAAGCACCGAGAAAATCGGATACGGAAACGGTCTGATAGAGTCGGAAACGCAAGACCGAAGGGAAGCGCCCGGAGGAAAGCCCGAGAGGGTGAGTACAAAGGAAGCG